>NZ_JBFALS010000015.1:144118-171022 GCF_040656295.1 Streptomyces sp. NPDC049954 | reverse complement strand
GTACGTCCAGTACTAGGGCTTCCGGCCGGCGCACCGAGAGCACGCACCGGACGCCGCTCCTTCACGGGCAAACATTGCCTGCCACGGCACTAGCCGGCGGCAGGAGGTACGGCCGCCGCTTCCGCCCCGGCCTCCGGCACCTCGACGGCCTCCGCCACCTCGACCGCCGCCACCTCCACCGCGCCGTCCGCCCCCGCCCCCCGCTTCCCGCCGAACCCCTCCACCCGCAGGTTCCGCACCCCCGGTACGAGGGCCGTGCCCAGGCAGGTGACGGCCACCAGGGCCGCGGACAGGGTCAGCGGCACCCCCGCGCCCCACCACGAGGCCAGCAGGGGCGCGAGGACGTAGCCGAGCGGCATCGCGCCCATCGACAGCAGCCAGTCGTAGGAGCCGACGCGGGCCAGGACCTCGCGCGGGACGGCGCTCTGGAGCACCGTCTCCCACACGGGGTTGAGGAAGCCGAGGGCCGCCATCGCCACGCCGTACGCGCCGATCACCGCCCACGCGGGCGAGCCCGCCGCGAACAGCGCGAGCGGCACGGCGTACAGCGAGAGCACCAGGTTCCCCGTGAGGACCGGGCGGCCCGGCTTCGCGCGGTGCGCGATCAGGGAGCCCAGCAGCAGTCCCGCCGTGCCCGCCTGGAGCATCGCCAGCCAGGCCCCCTCGCCGCCCAACTCCCGTACCGCCAGGGCTGGTCCGAGGGTCGCGAGGACGGCCGCCGCCCCGTTCCACGTGCTGTGCGCGATCAGGCTCGTCCAGTACCAGTCGCGGGACCGCACCTCGTGCCAGCCCTGCACCAGGTCCTCGCGCAGCCCGCGCCGCCGCTCGGGGGGCGGCAGCCGGTCCACCCGGACGAAGGAGAGCAGGGCGGCGCTCGCCGCGAAGGACAGCCCGTCCAGCACGAAGGCCCAGCCGGTGCCCGCGAGGGAGACGAGCAGCGCCGCGAGGCCAGGACCGCCCAGCCGCGCCGTACTGCCGACGACGCCGAGCAGGGAGTTCGCCGCGTGCAGGTCCTCCTTGCGCACCGTGCCCGCGATCAGCGGGGCCTGCGCCGGAAGCGCGAAGGCCGAGGCCATCCCGCCGAGCGCCGAGGCCAGCGCGATCTGCCACAACTGCGGCGTGCCGCGCAGCAGTTCCACCCCGACGAAGAGCTGCGCCGCGCACCGGACCGCGTCCGTCAGCAGCGTGACCGTACGCGGGTTGAACCAGTCGCCCGCGACCCCGCCGAAGGGCAGCAGGAGCAGCTTCGGCACCATCGCGCAGCCCAGCACCCAGGCCATCGCCGAGGGGGCGTGCGTCAGGTGCAGGACGGCCAGGGCCAGCGCGGCCGGGACGACGGCGTCGCCGAGCACGGACAGCGCGCTCCCGGCGAAGCGGAAACGGAAGGACGGGTTACGAGCGAGGAGGCGCCACATGGGCGCAGAGTATTTCGGCAACGAATAGTTCGTCAACGAAATAAAGGGGCGGGGTTCGCGGAAAGGACGGGCGCGGGCCACGTAGGGTGCCCTCATGGAAGAAGTCCGGCCCCCCGCCGCAGAGTCCGCCACGCCCCCCGTCAGGGACTCGGTCGACGACCACGTGGACCGGTGGCTGCCGCTCATGCCCGGGCTGGACCGCGACACGGAAGGGGCCGTGACGCGGATGGCGAAGATCCTGTCCCACCTGCACCGGGTCAAGGAACGCTCACTCGTGGACTCGGGGCTCGCCCGGCACGAGTTCGACACCCTCTTCACCCTGGCCGGACGCGAGGGCCTGGCCACCCCCAAGGAACTCGCGGGCGACCTCAACCTCGCCCCCGCCTCCGTCACCGGCCGGCTCGACGCCCTGGAGCAGCGCGGCTACGTGCGCCGCGTGCCCTCCGCCGACGACCGGCGCCGGGTCGCCGTCCACCTCACCGACCAGGGCATGGCCGCGTGGCGCGGCGCCCTGGACGTGCAGGGCAACGAGGAGGACCGCATCTTCGGCGTCCTCGGCGCACCCGAACGGCGCGTCCTCAGCGACCTGTTGCGGCACGTGCTGATCGCCGCCGAGGGGAACCCGGTGCGCTGAGGCGCGCCCCGGCCGCCCTCAGACGCTCAGCCCCCGCGCGTAGTTGACCTGGCCCATGACGATCTGGAAGGTCTCCGGGCCGTTCGCCGGGACCATCGTCACGTGGTGGCGGCCACCACTGCTCACCGTGACCTGCACGAAGCCCGTGGTCTTCTTCTCCTTCATGAGGAGGAACAGCAGACCGAGCCCGCACAGCAGCACCCCGAAGATGATGCCGAGCACGATGCCGGTCTGCGCCATCTTCTCCTCGGTGCGCGACAGGTCCGTCACCGTCCACACCGCGCCCCTGAGCGGCAGCGTCCCGACCGGCGTCAGGATGCCGTCCTGCGTCACGACGACGTCCCCGATCGTGACGAGCGGGGTCGCCGCGCCGCCCGCCACCGGGGCCGGGTACGCGCCCGGCGCCGCGAAACCGGGCGGCGGGGCGTCCTGCGGATAGCCGTAGCCGGGCTGCGGCTGTTGCGGATAGCCGTATCCGGGCGTGCCCGGCCCCCACGTGTAGCCCTTGCCCTCGCCGGGGCCGTCCCCGCCCTCGTACGGAGTCGCGTACGGGTTCTGCTCGCTCATCCTGTCCCCCCGCTGTTGCCGGAACCGGGTCGTCCCGGACCGATGGTGGCACACGCGAAGGCGCCGCGGCCCGCCGTCCCGCACGCCCGTTGACGGGCTGTTACGGAAGCGGCGGGCCGCGGCGCCGGCGCGCTCGGTGCGGGCCGCGCCGCCGGCCCCCCGTCGCAGCGGGGACCCGCGAGGCCCGCGAGGCGGTCAGTAGCGGCGCGTGATGAGCGCCCGCTTGACCTCCTGGATCGCCTTCGTCACCTCGATACCGCGAGGGCAGGCCTCCGTGCAGTTGAACGTCGTACGGCAACGCCACACGCCGTCCTTGTCGTTGAGGATCTCCAGACGCTGCTGGCCGCCCTCGTCGCGCGAGTCGAAGATGAAGCGGTGCGCGCCCACGATCGCCGCCGGGCCGAAGTACTGCCCGTCGTTCCAGAACACCGGGCACGAGGACGTGCACGCGGCGCACAGGATGCACTTGGTGGTGTCGTCGAACCGGGCACGGTCCTCGGCGGTCTGCAGGCGCTCACGGGTCGGCTCGTTGCCGGTCGTGACGAGGAAGGGCATCACGTCCCGGTACGCCTGGAAGAACGGCTCCATGTCCACCACGAGGTCCTTGAGGACCGCGAGACCCTTGATGGGCTCGACCGTGATGGGCTTCTCGGGGTTGATGTCCTTCAGCAGCGTCTTGCACGCCAGCCGGTTCTTGCCGTTGATGCGCATCGCGTCGGAACCGCAGATGCCGTGCGCGCAGGAACGGCGGAAGGTCAGCGAACCGTCCAGCTCCCACTTGATCTTGTGCAGGGCGTCCAGGACCCGTTCCTTCGGGTCCATCTCCAGCTGGAAGTCCTGCCACGTGACGTCGGCCGAGACCTCCGGGTTGAACCGGCGGACGCGGACGGTGACCGTGATGAGGTGCTCGGAGGCGCCGCCCGCCGTCTCGACCTTGTCCATGATCGCGGTAGTCATCAGTACTTACGCTCCATCGGCTGGTAGCGGGTCTGCACGACCGGCTTGTAGTCGAGCCGGATCGACTCGCTGCCGTCGGCGCCGACCTCGCGGTACGCCATCGTGTGGCGCATGAAGTTGACGTCGTCGCGGCTCGGGAAGTCCTCGCGGTAGTGACCGCCGCGCGACTCCTTGCGGGCCAGCGCCGAGGTCGCCATGACCTCGGCCAGGTCGAGCAGGTTGCCCAGCTCGATGGCCTCCAGCAGGTCCGTGTTGAACCGGCGGCCCTTGTCCTGGATCGAGACGTTGAGGTAGCGGGCGCGCAGCTCGGCGATCTTGTCGACGGCCGTCTTGATGGTCTGCTCGGTGCGGAACACCATGACGTTGGCGTCCATGCACTCCTGCAGCTCGTTGCGCAGCACCGCGACGCGCTCGTCGCCCGTGCCGTTGCGCAGCCGCTCGACCTGCGCGAGGACCTGCGCCTCCGGGTCCTCGGGCAGCGGCACGAAGTCGGTGCTCTGCGCGTAGTCGGCGGCGGCGATGCCCGAACGCTTGCCGAACACGTTGATGTCCAGCAGCGAGTTGGTGCCCAGCCGGTTAGCCCCGTGCACCGACACGCACGCGACCTCGCCGGCCGCGTACAGGCCCGGGACCACCGTCGTGTTGTCCGCGAGGACCTCGCCCTGCACGTTGGTCGGGATACCGCCCATCGCGTAGTGCGCGGTCGGCTGGATCGGGATCGGGTCCGTGTACGGCTCGATACCGAGGTAGGTGCGCGCGAACTCGGTGATGTCCGGGAGCTTCGCGTCGAGCTGCTCCGGCGGCAGGTGCGTGAGGTCCAGGTAGACGTGGTCGCCCTCGGGACCGCAGCCGCGGCCCTCGCGGATCTCCGTGTAGATGGAGCGCGAGACGACGTCACGCGAGGCGAGGTCCTTCATGACGGGCGCGTACTTCTCCATGAAGCGCTCACCGTCCTTGTTGCGCAGGATGCCGCCCTCGCCGCGCGCGCCCTCGGTGAGCAGGATGCCCATGCGCCAGATGCCCGTCGGGTGGAACTGGAAGAACTCCATGTCCTCCAGCGGCAGGCCCCGGCGCCAGCACGCCGCCTGGCCGTCACCGGTCAGGGTGTGCGCGTTCGAGGTCACCTTGAAGAACTTGCCGGTGCCGCCCGAGGCGTAGATCACGGACTTCGCCTGGAAGACGTGGATCTCCCCGGTCGCCAGCTCGTAGGCCACCACGCCGGAGGAGTGCTTGACCCCGTCGACCTCGGTGATGAGCTGGTCGAGGACGTAGAACTCGTTGAAGAACTCCACGCCCTCCTTGATGCAGTTCTGGTACAGCGTCTGGAGGATCATGTGGCCGGTGCGGTCCGCCGCGTAGCACGAGCGGCGCACCGGGGCCTCACCGTGGTTGCGGCTGTGCCCGCCGAAGCGGCGCTGGTCGATGGTGCCGTCCGGGGTGCGGTTGAACGGCAGGCCCATCTTCTCCAGGTCGAGGACCGAGTCGATGGCCTCCTTCGCGAGGATCTCGGCGGCGTCCTGGTCGACCAGGTAGTCACCGCCCTTGATCGTGTCGAAGGTGTGCCACTCCCAGTTGTCCTCCTCGACGTTGGCGAGGGCGGCGGCCATGCCGCCCTGCGCCGCGCCGGTGTGCGAACGCGTGGGGTACAGCTTGGTGAGCACGGCGGTGCGGCTGCGCTTCGTCGCCTCGATGGCGGCGCGCATCCCGGCGCCGCCGGCGCCGACGATGACGGTGTCGTACTTGTGGATCTTCAGCTTCATGAGTCTCGTAGCCCCGGCTCTAACGGATGTTCGGGTCGAAGGTGAAGATCACCAGCGTGCCCAGCAGGATGGTGAACACGGTGGCCGCCCACAGCAGGCCCTTGAGCCACATACGGGTCGCGGGGCGCTCCGCGTAGTCGTTGACGATGGTGCGCAGGCCGTTCGCGCCGTGCAGCATCGCCAGCCACAGCATCAGCAGGTCCCACCCCTGCCAGAACGGCGAGGCCCAGCGGCCCGCCACGAAGGCGAAGCCGATCTTGCTGACGCCGCCGTCCAGGAACAACTGGATCAGCAGGTGGCCGAGGACCAGCACGACCAGGACGATGCCGGACAGGCGCATGAACAGCCACGCGGCCAGCTCGAAGTTGCGCTGCGGCGCCTTCTTCGTCTTCCGGGTGCGCTGCCGGGGCGGCTCGATGACCGGCGCCGGGTTGTCGACGTCGTAGAGCGAGGCGCCCTCGACGGGGCCGACGCCCGAGGTGGTCGCGGGTGAGGTCTCGGTGGACATCGCGTCAGCTCCCGAACAGTTGACGTACGGCGTGGCCGAGGACGGAGTAGAGCGAACCGAGCATCAGCACGACCCAGATCACCGTCGCGGTCCAGAACATCTTCTTCTGGTGGCGCGGGCCCTGGGACCAGAAGTCGACGGCGATGATGCGCAGGCCGTTGAGCGCGTGGAAGAGGATCGCGGCGACGAGGCCGTACTCCAGCAGCGCGACGACCGGAGTCTTGTAAGTGGAGACGACGTCGTCGTACGCCTCGGGGGAGACGCGGACGAGCGAGGTGTCCAGCACGTGGACGAACAGGAAGAAGAAAATGAGGACGCCGGTGACTCGGTGAGCCACCCAGGACCACATTCCTTCCCGGCCGCGGTACAGCGTTCCAGCCGGCACGGAAGAACCCTCCGGGAAAAGGATTTGGAGCCTGCCGCGATCCATGTCCTGTCGACGGTCTGGCCCGGCCGGGTACGGTCCACCGGCCCCGGCCATCGTAGTCACGCGGCCGGGCGCCGCTCACACGGGGGCCGCCGGTGTGATCAAACTGGCACGTACGGCCTAATGAGCGGGGCACACGGCCCCCGACGAGCGCCCTGAACGCCTGTCACCTCGGCTTTCGCCCGGGAGGACCGGCCGCCTCCGGGCACCGCGCCGCTGGACGCCGCCCGAGGCCGCCCCCGCGCGGCCCGTACGCCCGTACGGTCCCCGCACGTCATCCGAACGGGGAACAGGGCGTGCGGCGTGACGCCATATCGGCTGAGGTGGCAGGAACCGGACATCCCGTGCGCGGGAGACCCGGGCCCGGGACCCGGGCCAGGATCGCGGGCCGGCCGGGGCCGCACGCCGTCCGGGCCGGGCAGCGGGCACACGAGGACGACAGACTTCCGCCGGAAAGAGGACGAGAACGTGGCGAACCACCGCCGTCAGGACCCCGCCCCGCGCGACGGCGGGCGCCGCAGACGCGCCCTCGCCGCGGCCGGCGGCGCGGTCGTCGTCGCCGCGGCCCTGGTCGTCGGATTCACCGTCTGGCCGGGCGGTGGCGGCTCCGACGACGGCTCGGAGCGCCGCGACAGCGCGAGCCCCGGCGAGCCCGCGACGCCCGCCTCCGCCTTCCCCGTCTCCAAGGCGCCCCGCTCCCTGCCCACCGTGCGCGAGCACGAGGCCGCGCGCGGGCCGGGCTGGACCCCGGGGAGCGACGGCCGCGTCCTCGTCTCCGACGCGGGCCTCGCCGACGAGGGCAAGCTGCTGGCCTCCGAGCTGAAACTGTCCTACGGCGGGGAGAAGAAGAAGCCCCGGCGCGGAGACGTCTCCCTCGTCCTCGACTCCAAGGCCAAGGGCGGCGAGGAGTCCTACACCATGACGGTGCGCGACGGGCAGGTCCGGATCAGCGGACCCGCGCAGGCCGGCGTCTTCTACGGCACCCGCACCCTGAAGCAGACCGTGCACGCCGACAAGAAGGCCCCCGAGGGCGTCGTACGCGACGCGCCCGCCAAACCGCAGCGCGGCTTCGCCCTCGACATCGCGCGCAAGACCTACGGCCTGGACTGGATCAAGGACCGGGTGCGGGAGCTGGGCGACCTCAAGTACAACCAGCTCGGACTGCACTTCTCCGACGACCAGGCCTTCCGCATCGAGTCCTCCTCGCACCCCGAGATCGTCTCCGAGGACCACTTCTCGAAGGACGAGATCCGGTCCGTCGTCCGGCTCGCCGAGTCCCGGCACATCGCCGTCGTCCCCGAGATCGACTCGCCCGGACACCTCGGCACGGTCATCAAGGCCCACCCCGACCTCCAGTTGCGCGACGTCCAGGGCCGCGCCGTGACCGGAGCCGTGGACGTCTCCGACCCCAAGGCCGCCAAGATCGTCGACGACCTGCTCAAGGAGTACGCGCCGCTGTTCCCCGGCCCCTACTGGAACCTCGGCGCCGACGAGTACCAGGCCCTCGTGCGCAGCGACCCCGAAGCCTCCTTCCCGCAGCTCGCCGCGCTCGCCCGCAAGAAGTACGGCGCGCGGGGCCGCGTCCAGGACCTCGCCACCGACTGGCTCAACGCGCGCGCCAAGACCGTCCGCGACGCCCGCAAGGGCCGCTCCCTCAAGGCGTGGAACGACGGCTTCTTCGCCGGCGGGCAGACCGAGGCCGACAAGGACATCCAGGTCATCTACTGGACCGGCAAGGAGATCGGCGCCCGGCAGCCCACCGAGTACCTCGCGGCCGGACGTAAACTCGTCAACTACAACGACGAGTACCTCTACTATGTGCTCGGCCAGCCCAACACCTTCCGCTACCCGACCGGGCAGCGCATCTACGAGCAGTGGACCCCGCTCGTCGTGCGCGGCAGCACCCCGGTCCCCGCCAAGTACGACGACCAGATCCTCGGCGGCACCTTCGCCGTGTGGGGCGACCTGCCCAACGCGCAGACCGAGCAGCAGGTCGCCGACGGCATCCGGATGCCGCTGCGGGCCTTCATCGAGAAACTGTGGCCCGCGAAGAAGCCGGACCTCACCTGGGCCCAGTTCACCGAGCTGTCCAAAGCCGTGGGCTGACGGGCCGCCGGAGCCGCTCGCCCTCCCGCCGTGGTGGCGCTCGGCCGGGTCCCTGTGCTGAAGTCGCCCCGACGCGCGGCCCGCGCCCGCCGGGCCGCGCACGCACGGGCGCACACCACCGGGAGCACGCATGGGGTACTGGGGCTACTACGTCGTCGCGCGCGGCGAGCGCCCACTCGGGGAACTGGCCACACTCGGCCCCGTACGCGCGGTGCTCCAGCCGCTCGACCTGCGGCCCGACGGCTGGCAGGTGTGGGAGTACGCGACCGACCCGGCCGCCGCCGAACAGCCCGGGATGGCCTCGATGAACCGGCTGGCGCGTGAGACCGGGCACCCCGCCCTCTTCGGCTACGTCATGGACAGCGCGTGCGTCGTCGTCGAGGCCGCCTCCCCGGTGGCGGGCGCCTGGACGGCCTGCCTGGGCCGCGAGGCGCTCGCCCGGTACCTGCGCCCGCAGGACAGCGGCGGCCTCACCGTCGACGACTACTTCCCGCCCGCCGAGGAGGCCGCGCGACGCGCGGCGGTCTGGTCCGCCGAGGCGGGCGCCCACGCCGAGACGACCCGCCTCCTCGCCCTCCTCACCCGCGAACCCGAGGCCTCGGCGGAACACTCCTTCTTCCGCTTCCTCGACCGGCTGGGGGTGCTGCCGATATGAGGGCGCATCCGATATGAGGGGCAACTCCCCCAGCCGCGTACGGGACCGGAGGCAGGAAAGGCGAACGGCCGGAGTCGCCACCCCCCACAGGAGAGACCCCGGCCGCCGCGCGGCACGGGTCGCGCCGCGACCCGTACTTTCTTCAGCGCCGACGGTGCGGTTTCCGTCACACCGCGCTGCGTCACGCGGCGGTCGCGCTTCGTGCAACTCGTGGACGAAGACCCGTTTCAGGCCGTAGCGTGCTGATTCGCGCCGGACCGGACCACCCGGAACACCCGGACACCACCGGCCCGGGCGCGGCAGCCGAGGGCCGCACGGCCCGACGCGTCCGGTCCCCGTCGCCTGACGACGGCCCCGGGCGTTCATCCGCGAGTGGGGGCAGGCTGAGGGGTGCTGGGGGACGACGCGGAGCTGACCGCCGCGGTACTCGCGGCGCAGGACGGGGACGAGGCCGCGTTCCGCACGGTGTACCGGTCCGTGCAGCCGAGGCTGCTCGGCTACACACGCACGCTCGTCGGCGAGGCCGACGCCGAGGACGTCGCCTCCGAGGCCTGGCTCCAGATCGCCCGTGACCTCGGCCGGTTCAGCGGTGACGCGGACCGCTTCCGGGGCTGGGCCGCGCGCATAGCCCGCAACCGTTCCCTCGACCACATACGGATGCGCGGCCGGCGCCCCGCCGTCGGCGGCGACGACTCCGAACTGACCGTGCGCCCCGGCGAGTCGGACACCGCGGGGGAGGCCATCGAGGCGCTCGCCACCGGGGAGACCCTCGCCCTGATCGCCCAGCTCCCGCAGGACCAGGCCGAGGCCGTCGTGCTGCGGGTCGTCGTGGGCCTCGACGCGAAGAGCGCCGCCGCGACCCTCGGCAAACGTCCCGGCGCGGTGCGCACCGCCGCCCATCGCGGGCTCAAACGCCTCGGTGAACTCCTCGGCCCGGACGAGGAGTCCAGGCCGTCCGGCGTCCCCGCGCAGCGCCGTTCCACCGCCCCCACGAGCCCGGTCGCGCGGGTGGTGACGGCGGGAGTGACGCCGGGCGCCCCGCAGACGCAGAAAGACGTGTGATGCCCGACGAGCACAACGCCTTCACGGCGCCCGCACGGACCCCCGGCGAGCCGTCCCGCCAGGCCGCCGCGCGTCAGGCCCGGGCCGCGCTGCTGTCCGAACTGCCCCTCGACGCCCTGCCCGACGGGGCCCGCCGCCACGCGGAACACCTCACGGCCGCCCTGCACACCGTCACCGTCCCGCGCCCCGGCGACACCGCTTCCTCCGAGCCGCCGGAGCCGGTCCTCGCCGCGTTCCGTGCGGCACACGGGCAGAAGACGGCACGCGCTCAGAGGGCGGCGGACCCGGACGCGGTGGGCGCGCCGGCGCGCCGCACCGGCGCGCGCGGTTGCGGGCGCGGGCTCGGGCCCGGCTCCTGGGGCCGGTCGACACGGCTCGCGGCGGCCGGCGTCCTGAGCATCGGCATGATCGGCGGGGTCGCCGTCGCGGCCGGTGCGGGGGCGCTGACCTCCCCGTTCCCCTCGCCGGTCGACCAACGGGCCCCGCTGCGGCACGGCACCGCCGCACCGGTACCGGCCGGGAGCCCGGACGAGGGGCAGGAACCCCGGGCCCTGTCGACGGACGAGCCCACCGCGCCCACGACGCGGCGGCCCCCGTCCACGACCTCCTCCGCGTCCCCCGCGACGCCCGCCCCGTCGACGTCCCCGTCGCCGGACGGCCCCGCCGGGCCCTCCCCGGCCGGTACGGGCGGCGGCGGGGACGTCGACGGGGTGGGCCGCCACGCCCCGGACGTCCTGCGGCCCTGCCAGGACCAGCGGCGCGGCCGTCCGCTCGACGCCCTCACCCTGCGCGCACTGGCCCGGGCGGCCCACGGCGCCGCCGCCGTACCGGAGTTCTGCCGCCACCTGCTCGGACTGCCGCCCGGCCCCTGGCAGAAGATCCTGCTGCCGCCGGGTTCGCCGATCCCGCTGACCCCGGGCGACGGCATCCCCGCCCCCGAGCCCCCCGCGCCCTCCCCGGCCACCACCGGGACGGCGCCCGGCTCCCTGCCCACCTACGGGTACGGGGGCGTGGTCTCCCCGACGCCCCAGGAGCCGGGGACGCCGCAGGTCACGGGTGCGGAGACGGGGCCCGCCTCACCGGCCCCACCGACCGGGCCCACAGGGGAGACCGGGTCCGGCGCGACGCCCTCCGCCGCTCCCACCGGTGACGGGCCGTCTCCCGCCGCCGATCCCGCCGCCGACCCCGCCTCCTAGCCCGGCTCGTTGACGGGCCGGATCTCGACGCCGCTGTGTCCCACCGCGACCTCGGGCAGCCGTCCGGCGAGGGCGATGGCGGCGTCCAGGTCGGGCGCCTCCACGACGTAGTAGCCGCCCAGTGCCTCCTTGGCCTCGATGAAGGGTCCGTCGGTCGGCATGGGCCGGCCGTTCGCCTTGCCGCGCAGGGTCGTCGCCGTCGTCGTCGGGAGCAGCTCGTGACCGGAGAGGACGGCGTCACCGGCGGCGGCGGCGAACGCGGCGTGCCCCGCCTCGACCTCCTTCCGCTCCTGCGCGGACATCGATTCCCAGGTCTGCTCGTCCCCGTAGATGAGGAGCAGGTACTTCGCCATCTCACACGTCCCGTCGCTGTGGGGGCCCGGTTCGGCCCCTCTGCTCCTACGACGAACGAGCCCGCCGCCGATCGACGCTCCGCCGCCGGACATCCCGGGGAGTGCAGACCCGGACAGTCCGTGACCGCCGCGGAGGAGGGCCGGAAGGGGGGCGTGGAGAACCAGGCCCCTGCCGGGGTGTGACACTTTCCGCGCGCCCGGCGCAGTATGAAGTGAGCCGACTGGTCATCGGCTGACGCACGAGCCGGGGTTCCCCCCGTACTTCCGGCTCGTTGCCACCTGGCGCGGGCGGGACACGTTCCCCCGGTCCCGTCCGCGCCTTCGGCACATACTGAGCGGACGCTTTTGTGCGGCCCCGCCCTTTCCCGCTGCCCCGCCCCGCCGCGCCCACGTCCGCTCCGTGCCCGTGTCCCCTCCGTGTCACGTCCCGGCCCCCGCCCGGTCGGCAGGTGTTCATGACCGGCCCGGCAACTTCGGTGCCGGGCCCCCGGTCCAACTCAGTGACCACGAGCACCACGGCGTACCGACCTTCCGAAGGGGCACTTCCGTATGCGCGTCCACCACACCCTCACCACCACCCTCGCCCTGGGCCTCGCCCTCGGCGCGAGCGCGCTCGCGGCGCCGCTCGCCCAGGCCGCCACCACCACCGCCACCGTCGTCAACGAGGACGGAGAGCTGCGTTACCTGGCTGCCCCGGGGCAGCGCAACGAACTGACGGTCGACGAGGAGGTGGAGCAGCGCGGCGAGTTCGAGTCGTACTACGTGCTCACCTTCCGCGACCGGTACGACATAGCCGTCGAGGCGGGCGCGGCGACCTGGAACGAGTGCGTCCACCCCGTGGAGGGCGACGCCACCGTCGTACGCTGCACGGTCCTGATCCCGCAGAACTCGGACGACTCCGACGACTACGCCGTCGACCTCGGCGACCTGGACGACACCGCGACGCTCGCGCCGGACGGCGACGCGTGGGCCCGGGTCGACGGCGGACCGGGCGACGACGTGCTCAAGGGCTCCGCGTCCGCCATGCTCTACGGCGGCGACGGCGCCGACCGGCTCGACGGCGGCGGCGGCCCCTTCGGCTTCGGCTCCTACGGCGGCCCGGGGGACGACGTCCTCACCCACTGCGGGCAGGACTGCTTCGGCGGTCCCGGCAACGACTCCCTGACCGGCACCGGCCAGGAGAACACCCTGCACGGCGACGACGGCGACGACGTGCTGCACGGCAAGGGCGGCGCCGACGTCCTCTACGGCGGAAAGGGCGCCGACCGGCTCTACGGCGAGGCGGGGAACGACACGCTGTGGGGCAACAGCGGCGACGACGTCCTGTGGGGCGGCACCGGCACCGACCAGCTCTCCGGCGGCCCCGGCCACAACGTGCTGCACCAGGACTGAGACGGAGAGAGACACCGCCCTTGAGGCGCCGCCCCCCCCAGGCGCCGGAGGCCGCCGGGCCGTCCCGTTCTCTCCGGTACGCCCCGGCGGCCCGCGGCCTCAGTACACGACGACCTTGTCCCCGGTGCGGACCGTGGCGAAGAGCGCGGCGATCTTCTTCTCGTCCCGCACGTTGACGCAGCCGTGCGAGGCGCCCGAGTAGCCGCGCGCCGCGAAGTCCGAGGAGAAGTGGACGGCCTGGCCGCCGCTGAAGAACATCGCGTACGGCATCGGCGAGTCGTACAGCGTCGAGACGTGGTGCCGCGACTTCCAGTACACGGTGAACGCGCCGTCCCTGGTGGGCGTGTAGGCCGAACCGAACCGGACGTCCATGACCGAGCGCGTGCGGCCGTCCACCATCCACGCGAGCGTCCGGCTGCGCTTGCTCACGCACAGCACCCTGCCGCTGCGGCAGCGCGCGTCCGGCGCGGTCACCGGCAGGGTCGTCACCGGGTACAGCTCCGCGCGCCCCGGCTGCCGCGACACCGCGCGCAGCCGCCGCCAGGTCGCCGCGTCCGCGCGACCCGACACCGGCAGGCCCCGGGCCCGCTGGAAGGCGGAGACGGCGGCGGCCGTCACCTCCCCGTAGTACCCGGTCGGCTTCTGCCGGAAGTGCCCCAGGGTCCACAGCCGCGCCTGCAACTCCCGCACCTGGTCGCCGCGTTGCCCGTACGCGGGCAGGGTGGGGGCGGGCGGCGGCGCGGAGGTGGGCGGCGGGGCCGGGGGCGCGGACGTCTGCCGTGACGGGCTGTGCGCGGGCCGCGAGGCCGGGGCGCGGGAGGTGACGGAGGACAGCGGAGCGGGCGCCGGCGTGTAGTGCGGGGAGGGGGAGGAGCGGAAGCCCGGCGCCGTGGCGGACATCCTCGGCGGGGCCTTCTGGTCCGGGGCCGCGGCCTCCTCCCCGGGGCGGCAGCCCCCGAGCGCCCCGGCGGCCAGCGCCACCGCGAGGCCCACCACCATCGCGCCGCGCCGCGCGCCACCGCGCGTACTCCTCGTCGTCATGGGTCCCCTTCCATGGGCCGGCCGCACCGCCCGTGGCCCCGCGCGTACGCGGTCGTGACGCGCGGCGCGCACGCGGCCGACAGGCCGACGAGGAAGGCTGCCCCGCCCACGCGCCTCCTGAACGTCCCGCACGCACCGCATCGCTGTGAGCAAGCTCCCAGCGTGGAAACCTGCACGCGAGGGCCGGTGCCCCACTACAGTCCGTGGCGAACAGCGAGCGCAACCGCCGGGCAGCGGCGGTAGCTGAGCGGGAGGCAACGCAATGACGCGCGAGTCCGAGTCCGGTCTGCCCATCGAGCCGGTGTACGGTCCGGACACCCTGGCCGACTGGGACCCCGCCGAGAAACTGGGCGAGCCCGGCGCCTACCCCTTCACCCGGGGCGTCTACCCCACGATGTACACCGGCCGGCCCTGGACGATGCGCCAGTACGCCGGGTTCGGCACCGCCACCGAGTCCAACGCCCGCTACCAGCAGCTCATCGCGAACGGCACGACGGGCCTGTCCGTCGCCTTCGACCTGCCCACCCAGATGGGCCACGACTCGGACGCGCCGCTCGCGAGCGGCGAGGTCGGCAAGGTCGGCGTCGCGATCGACTCGATCGACGACATGCGGGTCCTGTTCGGCGGCATCCCGCTGGACAAGGTCTCGACGTCCATGACGATCAACGCGCCCGCCGCGCTCCTCCTGCTCCTGTACCAACTCGTCGCCGAGGAACAGGGCGTGAGCGCCGAACAACTCACCGGCACGATCCAGAACGACGTGCTGAAGGAGTACATCGCGCGCGGCACGTACATCTTCCCGCCCAAGCCCTCGCTGCGCCTGATCGCGGACATCTTCAAGTACTGCCGGGCCGAGATCCCGAAGTGGAACACCATCTCGATCTCCGGCTACCACATGGCGGAGGCCGGGGCGACGCCCGCTCAGGAGATCGCCTTCACCCTCGCCGACGGCATCG
Organism: Streptomyces sp. NPDC049954; assembly: GCF_040656295.1. Taxonomy (NCBI): domain Bacteria; kingdom Bacillati; phylum Actinomycetota; class Actinomycetes; order Kitasatosporales; family Streptomycetaceae; genus Streptomyces; species Streptomyces sp. NPDC049954. Next base: position 155,993 of record NZ_JBFALS010000015.1, on the reverse strand, counting down.
AGTACGTGCGTACCGCGGTCGCCGCCGGCATGGACGTGGACGACTTCGCGCCGCGCCTGTCCTTCTTCTTCGTGTCCCGTACGACGATCCTGGAGGAGGTCGCCAAGTTCCGCGCGGCGCGCAGGATCTGGGCCCAGGTGATGCGCGAGGAGTTCGGCGCGAAGAACCCCAAGTCGCTCATGCTGCGCTTCCACACGCAGACCGCCGGGGTGCAGCTGACCGCGCAGCAGCCCGAGGTCAACCTCGTCCGGGTCGCCGTCCAGGGGCTCGCGGCGGTGCTCGGCGGCACCCAGTCGCTGCACACCAACTCCTTCGACGAGGCCATCGCGCTGCCCACCGACAAGTCCGCGCGGCTGGCCCTGCGCACCCAGCAGGTCCTCGCGTACGAGACGGACGTGACCGCCACCGTCGACCCCTTCGCCGGCTCCTACGTGGTCGAGCGGATGACGGACGAGGTCGAGACGGCCGCCCTCGCGCTGATGGCCAGGGTCGAGGACCTCGGCGGCGCGGTCAACGCGATCGAGCACGGCTTCCAGAAGAACGAGATCGAGCGCAGCGCCTACCGCATCGCGCAGGAGACGGACGCCGGGGAGCGCGTCGTGGTCGGCGTCAACCGCTACCAGCTCGACGCGGAGGAACCGTACGAGCCGCTGCGCGTCGACCCGGCGATCGAGGCCCAGCAGGCCGCCCGCCTCGCCCGGCTGCGCGCCGAACGCGACCAGCCCGCCGTGGACGCCGCCCTGGACGCCCTGCGCAAGGCCGCCGAGGGAACCGACAACGTCCTCTACCCGATGAAGGAGGCCCTCGCCGCGCGCGCCACCGTCGGAGAGGTGTGCAACGCGCTGCGCGAGGTGTGGGGCACGTACGTCCCGAGCGACGTGTTCTGAGGGCCCGCCGCTCGGCCGCGCCGCGCCCATGATCACCCGTTTGGCTGATCATGGGCGAAATGCCTGGCCTTCTGGTTACTCTCGGTGGAGAGTTTTCCCGAAAAGGAGGATGCCGTGGCTGTACTGCGACACGAGATGACACTGGGCGAAGCCGCCGACCTGCTCTCTCACGCACTGCCCGGGCACCGTGTGGAGATCCTCCAGGGAAGGCTCGTCGTGACACCGCCGCCGGACGGCTCACACGCTCTGTCGTTGACGAGGCTCGGTCGCCGTTTCGACCGGGCGGGGATCGAGGAGGCCGGCCTCGAACATGTCCAGGGGGTCGGTCTCTGGCTGCCCGCGCGCCCCGACGACTTCGCGATCCCCGACTTCTCGATCGTGGAGGACGACTTCCGGGACGCCCTGGTCCAGAAGAACTGCTACGCGCCGCACGTCTTCCGGCTGGTCCTCGAAGTCACCTCGTCCAACTGGTCGGACGACCTGGGCCCGAAGGTCGAGAGCTACGCCGAGGCAGGTGTCCCGGTGTACGTCGTGGTCGACCGCAAGCACGACGAGGTGCTGCTGTACCAGGACCCGGTGGGCGGGGCCTACCCGAAGCCGACGCGGTACAAGCGCGGCCAGTTCCTCGACGTGCCCGAGTCGGTCGGCGTGACACCCGAACTCTCCGTGGACACCCTGCTCGACGGGGACTGAGGCACGTCCGGCGGGCCTTCGCCACGCCCCGGTCCCGGCCTCCCCGGGCCTCCCCGACGCCCGTCGGGCTCCCTCCCGGCCGTCCCGGACCGAAGTGCGGACACCCCCGGAAAGCGCGGTCCGGCGCGTGCGACACTCGCCTCATGTTCGGCGTCACAGACCTTCCCACCTACCTCGCGGGTGTCGCACTCATCGTCCTGCTGCCCGGCCCCAACTCCCTGTACGTCCTCTCGGTGGGCGCCCGGCGCGGCGTGCGCACCGGGTACCGGGCGGCGGCCGGGGTGTTCTGCGGGGACACCGCCCTGATGACGCTCTCGGCGGCCGGGGTCGCCTCCCTGCTCCAGGCCAACGACGTGCTGTTCTCGATCGTGAAGTACGCGGGCGCCGGATACCTGAGCTGGCTCGCCTACGGCATGATCCGTTCGGCGCTCGCCCTGTGGCGCACCCGCAAGGAGCGGGCGGCGGCGCGCGAGGGGAGCGAGACACCGGCCGAGGAGGAGCGCCCCTTCCGCCGGGCCCTCGTGATCAGCCTGTTCAACCCGAAGGCCATCCTGTTTTTCATCGCCTTCTTCGTTCAGTTCGTGGATCCGTCCTACGCCCACCCGGCGCTGTCCTTCGTGGTCCTCGGCTTCTTCGCGCAGCTCGCGAGCTTCCTGTACCTGAGCACCCTGATCTTCACCGGCACCCGGCTGGCCGGGGCCTTCCGCCGCCGCAAGCGGCTCGCGGCGACGGCGACTTCGGCGGCCGGGGCGCTCTTCCTCGGCTTCGCGGTGAAGCTGTCGCTCAGCAGCGTCTGATCGGGCGGGCCCCTGGGGGGCGGCGCCTCACGCCGCGAGCCACTCCTTGAGCCACGCCCGCAGCTCCGTCTCCCCGGTGCCCGTCCAGGCGACGTACCCGTCCGGCCGGACCAGGAACAGGCCGTCCCCGTACGGCGCGTAGGACGGGACCTCGACGGCGCGCACGTACGGGGGCAGGCCCGAGGGGGCGGGCGCGGCGACCGCGAGGAGCGTCCAGTGCGGGCCGCGGAACGCGTCGAAGAGACGGACCCCGCCGGGCCGGCCGTCCGGGGCCCGGTCCCCGGCCCGCAGCGGCGCCCCGTCCGGCAGCGCGTCCCGGGACAGCGGCGACTCGCGGTAGTGCAGGCCGAGCTGCCGGGTCTCCTTGCCGCGCCTGGCCTCACCCCGGTGGATCCGGGTGGACAGGCCGAGCATCGCCGCCGCGTTGGGCAGCCGCTCCTGCTCGTAGGTGTCCAGCAGCGCGGCGGGCGCCCCCTGAGCGAGGACCGCGCCCAGCTTCCAGCCCAGGTTGTACACGTCCTGCACACTCGTGTTGAGGCCCTGTCCGCCCGCGGGGGAGTGGACGTGGGCGGCGTCCCCGGCGAGGAACACGCGCCCCGAGCGGAACCGGTCGGCGAGCGCGGCGCGCACCGTGAAGTCCGAGGCCCACCGCACCTCCTCCACCTCCTGCGCGCCGACATGGGTGCGCCCGGCCACCAGCGCGCGCACCGCCGCCGGGTCCGGGTCCACGGCCGTCCCCGCGGGCAGTTGCGCGACGAACTGGAAGACGTCGGTGGCCGGGAGCGGGCAGGCCGTCGCGAAACCGGTCTCCTCGTCGCCGGGGAAGATGTGCCAGTGCTCGCGGTCCAGCGCGCCGTCCGCGATCCGCAGATCGGCGACGAGCATCGGTCTGGGGTCGACCGTCTCGCCGGTCATGCCGATGCCGAGCAGCCGGCGCACCGTGCTGCGCCCGCCGTCCGTGCCCACGACGTACGCCGCGCGCACCGGCTCCGGCCGCCCGGCGAAGCGCAGCGTCACCCCGTCCGCGTCCTGTTCGAGGCCGGTCAGCTCCCGCCCGTAGGCGACGCTCCCGCCCAGTTCGGTGAGCCGGTCGCGCAGCAGCCGCGTCGTGCGCCACTGCGGGACCAGCCACGCGCCGCCGTACGGCTCGGCCTCGGTGACGACCGGATCGTCGAACATGCGGTGCTCGCGGGCCGGCCGCCCGTCCGCCCACACCTGCCCGACGGGCGGGGGCCCGCCGCCCGCGAGCATCCCCCCGGACACGCCGAGATCGTCGAGGACCTCCAGGGTGCGCGGCTGCACGCCCTTGCCGCGCGAGCCGGGGAACAGGTCCGCGCCGCGCTCGGCGAGCAGCGTCCGCACCCCGCGCCGCGCCAGGTCGCAGGCGAGGGCGAGACCGGCCGGTCCCGCCCCGATCACCGCGACGTCCCAGCTCCCCGCGTCCGTGTTCTCCATGGCCGCACTCCTTAACGCCGTTAAAGCCCGTCCTCGGCAGCGTGCGCTTAACGCTGTTAAATTGTCAAGGGAGGCCGGACGGTACCGGCGGATAGATTGGGGGCGTGCCCACGAAGAGAGAAGCCCCCCGCCTCGACCGCGCGCAGGTCGTCGACACCGCGCTGCGGCTGCTCAACGAGGTCGGTCTCGACGGGCTCAGCCTGCGGCTCATCGCCCGCGAGCTGGACGTCAAGGCGCCCGCGCTGTACTGGCACTTCCGGAACAAGCGGGAACTGCTCGACGAGATGGCCACCGAGATGTACCGGCGGATGACCGACGGGCGCGACGAGCCGCCCGGCGCGGCCGGGATGACCTGGCGCGAGCGGACGACGGCCGTGGCGCGCGGACTGCGCTCCTCGCTGCTCGCCTACCGGGACGGCGCGAAGGTCTTCACCGGCACCCGGCTCACCGGCACCGAGCACGGCACGGGCATGGAGGCGAACCTGCGCGCGCTCACCGACAGCGGCTTCACGCTGGAACAGGCGATCCGCGCGACCACGACCGTCTTCACCTTCGTCCTCGGCTTCGTCGCCGAGGAACAGGGCATGCGCACCTACCCCGACGACAGCCGCCCCGCCTTCGACGTCACGGAGCGCGCCCGCCGCCTCTCCGGCACCCCCCTCGCGGCCGAGGCGGGACACTACGTCTTCGAGGGCTACGACGAGGCGTTCGAGGAGGGCCTGGCCCTGCTCGTGGAGGGGGCGGCGGCGCGGTACGGGGTCGCGTAGCCCGCACGGCCCGCCCGTGGCGCAGGGGCCCGTCTCAGCGCCCGGAGCGCAGGTCGCGTACGGCGCCCACGAGCGCCTTGCGCAGTACGGGGGTCAGGGGCCGTTCCACGAAACGGTGCATGAGCCAGGCGAGCAGCAGCATGCCCGCGACCGTCGCCGGGAGGGTCGCGGCGGCCGGCAGGCCCAGGCTCACGTGCAGCGCGTGCACCACGACCCAGCCGAGGTGCTCGTGCACGAGGTAGAAGGGATAGGTCAGCGCGCCCGCGAGTGTCAGCCAGCGCCACTGCGCCCAGTCGAACCAGCCGACCGCGATGGCCGCGACCGCCGCGAAGCCGAAGGTCACGACGGCGATGATCACGAGCGTCGAACGGTACGAGAACGCCTCGACGGTGTGCGGGTGCCACAGGTCGGCGACCGCGTAGTGCTGGCCCAGCACCAGGCCCGTCGCCGCGATGCCCCAGCCCAGGGTGTCCCGCCGGTCGCGGTGCACGAGGTACAGGCCGATCCCGCCGACGAAGAAGGGCGCGTACGAGGGCATGAGGACCTGCTCCAGCAGCGCGGAGTCCGCCGCGTCGGTGAGCGCGGCGCCCAGCGTCCACAGCGCGCAGAACAGCACGACCCGCTGCCGCGTGGCGCCCGGCAGCACGACGCACACCGCGAACAGCGCGTAGAACCGCAGCTCGGCCCAGAGCGTCCAGCACACGCCCAGGACGCGGTGCGCGCCCAAAGGCATCTGGAGGAGCGACAGGTTGAGCAGCGTGTCGCTGGGCGACAGCGCGTTCCAGGCGACGAACGGCAGCGCGAACACCGCCGTCACCAGCAGCACTGCGAACCAGTAGCCGGGCATGAGGCGGGAGACCCGGGACGCGAAGAACGCGGACAGCGAACGGCCCCAGCCGCTCATGCAGATCACGAACCCGCTGATGACGAAGAAGATCTGTACCCCGAGCGGACCGTAGGCGAACCACTCGCTCAGCCTCGGGAACTGCTGGGCCGGGGAGGAGCCCCAGGCCCGCGTGATGTCCCCGCCGCGCCCGCCGTAGTGGTAGCAGGCCACCATGAGCGCGGCCAGCAGCCGCAGCCCGTCGAGGGCCCGCAGCCGGGGACGGCGCGCGGGAGCGGGGGCCGGTGCCGGAGCCTCGACGGGGACGGCGGCCCCCGTGCCCTCCGGACCGCCCGCCCCGTCCCCGGGCAGGGACACCGGCGCCTCGGCCGGCAGGGCGTGCCGTGCCACGGGGCCCCCGGACGGCCCGTGCGGGGGCTCGGTCAGCGTGCGGTCGGCGGGAGCGGACATGGAGGCCCTTTCGGGGTGCGGAGCCGGGGCCCGGAGCCGACCCGGACGGTCCGGTCGGTGGCGGGGCGAAAGGTGGTGTGGCGCGAGGTGGTGGGGCAGGTGGTGTGGCGCGGGATGGTGGGCAGGTGGTGTGGCGCGAGGTGGTGCGGCCGGGGCCCGCGCGTGCCGGAGCCCGCACGTGCCGGAGCCGTCAGCGTAGGCCCGTTGCGGGGCCGGAACCGGCCGCGCAAACGCCGTTCGCCGTCTCTTCCGCACCTGTTCACCCGGGCGTCGCGCGGCCCGCGCGGCACACCTGCCGGCGGGCACCGGCCGCGCTCCCGCCGGAGCCCGCGCCGGAAGGGTCAACCGCACTACACTCACGACGAGTTGATCACCAAGTGGCGCTAGGTAACGGAGTGGGCGATGGCGGGACCGCAGAGCACGGGCAGCACCCCTGAGATCGACACGAGCAGGCCGCATCCGGCCCGGATGTACGACTGGATGCTGGGCGGCAAGGACAACTACCCGGTGGACGAGCAGCTGGGCCGGCAGATGGTCGCCCTCGAACCGCAGCTGCCCGTGATGGCGCGGACCAACCGGGCGTTCATGCGCCGCTGTGCCCTGTGGCTCGCGCGGGGCGGGGTCCGGCAGTTCCTCGACGTGGGATCGGGCATACCCACCGAACCCAACCTGCACCAGATCGCGCAGGGGGTGGACCCGCGGGCCCGTGTCGTCTACTGCGACCGCGACCCGATCGTCATGGCACACGCCGAGGCGCTCCTGAGCGGAACGCCGGAAGGGGCGCTCGACTTCGCCCTCGTCGACGCCCACGACACCGACGCGGTGCTCGAACTCGCCACGAAGAACCTCGACTTCGAAGAGCCGGTCGCCGTCCTCCTGGTGGCGCTGCTGCACTTCGTCGCCGACGAGGACGGCGCGTACGAACTGGTCGAACGCCTCAAGAGCAGGCTGGCGCCCGGCAGCTACCTCGTCATGTCGCACTTCACCGCCGACTTCCACTCGCCGGAGGAGGTGGCCAAGGCCGACAGCATGTACAAGGCGAAGGGCCTCACCGCCGCCCTGCGCACCAGGGAACAGTTCGGCCGCTTCTTCGAGGGCTTCACCCCCGTCGACCCCGGCATCGTCCTCGCCGAGCACTGGCACCCGGAACTGGGCGATCCGGCACCCGGCCTGGAGAACGGCGGCACCAGCTCGACGTACGCGGCGGTGGCACGGAAGGACTGAAGGGACTCAAGGGGCTGGAAGGACCGAAGGGACGACGGGTGGTCCGGGGGTGCGGTGGGGGCGGGCCGCCCGGCGCCTTCCGGCGTGAGCGGTCGGCGCCTTCCGGCGTGAGCGGTCGGCGGTCCGGGGCGCTTCCTGCTCGCGCGAGTGGTCGGCGCGTCCCCGGCCGGGGCGTGAGTGGTCGGCCCGGGGCGGTCCCTTCCCGGCCCGGCGACCCGCGCCTCCGGCGTACGGCCCCCCGGCCGGGCCCGGACTCCCGCAGCGTCTCCCCGGACCACTCCGGCTCCCCCCACCTCATCACGCGGCCCCAACTCCTCAACGTATGAGCTGAATTCGAGGTCCGGCGTCCCGTCCACCGGGTCCGGTCCGGTCGGGCCCCGGTGATCGCGGTGCGCGAAGGACCCCGGGGGCTTCGGTCGCGGATCTCTCCCCAGCAGTCCCGGCGACCTCCGTACGCCCTCCGGCCACCACGCCGAACGGCTCGGTCTCCCAGCGTCACGACGCCTCCTGCGCCCTGCTCCCGGACGGCCCGCCCAAGCCACGGCGCACGGCCGGGCGGTGTCCCCCGTCTCGCGCCCGGCCGGGGCGAACCCCCGCCCCCCGAAACGCCGTTACCCCTCTCTTCCCCGTCCGTTCACCGTCGCGTCGCGTGTGTTTCCCGGGGGGCCGCCAGGCTGCAACCCGCCCGCCGAACACTCCGCCACCGGCGGCCACGGCCACCACGCGACCCGTCCGGCCGTCGGTCGCCCCGAGCGCTTGGAGCGCCATGTCGAGAACCCGCAGCCTCCGCGGCAGTACGGAGGAGGTGACCGGCCCTGGCCCGGACCTCGCGCCCGACCTGGAGACCTGCCTGCGCGCGGGCGCCACGCACAGCGGGAAACTGGTCGCGGGCCTGGACCGGCGCCGCAACGAACTCGCCGAGGCGCTGCGCCAGTTGCTCGCGCTGTACGCCTCCAGGTCGCTGCCCGCCCCCGTGGTGTCCGCACCGGCCGGCGGCGGCGGGCTGCTGCGGCGTTCGGCGGCCGCCCCCGCCCGGACCGCGCCCGCCTCGCCCCGGCTGGACAACGCGCTGCTCGACGCGCTGCTCACCGTCGCCCACAAGGCCCTGGACTGCGGCTACGAGGACGAACAGCGGCTCGCCGCGTGCGTGTCCGAAACCCTCGTCACCCTGCGGGCCGGCTCGCGCGCCGCGTGGCGCCTGCACGCCCGGGTCCTGGAGACGGCCGGCGCCGAATCCGCGGCCCTCGCCGCCTACGAGCGGTACCTCGACCTCACCGAGCAGGACGGCTTCGGGGTCCGCCCCAAGATCAATGGAATGCGGGTCGCCGCCGAACACCGGCACGCGCTGCTGCGCCGCCTCGCCGCCGACTGCCCTGGGGCCGCCGTGCACCGCGGCGCCCCCGTCACCGAGACCTGGACCGAAGGGCTCGACCTCGCCGCGCGCGGCGACTGGGGAAGCGCCCGCGCGCTGCTGACCGGCGCGCTGCTGACCCTCGGCGACGGCGAGTCGGCCGACGAGTTCCAGGACGCGCTCGGCCAGTACCTCGACCTCGCCTCCCGCACCCTGACCCACGAGGCCGCGCACACCCCGGGCGCCGCCCCCGGCAGCCTCACCGAACTCAACGCGCTGCTCGCCGACTACGCCGAACTGCGCCGCAACCGCATGCGCGGACCGGTCGACGATCCGACCGTCGGCGGCGTCAACTGGCTCTCCCTCGGCGAGTTCCGCAACCACATCGAGGGCCGCTCCGTGTGCCTGGTCGCCAACTCCGGGCGGGTCGGCGCGAGCACCATCGGGCCCAGGATCGACGCGTACGACCTCGTGGTCCGCTTCAACTCGTACCGCATCGACCCGCCCGCCACCGGCAGCCGCACCGACCTCCACGTCACCATCCACAAGCACGGCTTCAACTGGGAGAAGCCCGTCACCACACGTCTCGTGTTCGGCGGCGACGTGGGGGACTGGCGGTACTCGCTGCGCAACCGGCTCGTGCCCGGCGCCCAGCGCAACCTGGGCGACGAGTCGCTGCGCTGGCCGCTGCGCGAGATCGGCAAGGTGTCGGCCCAGGAGTGGCCCGGGATCCCTACCAGCGGCTTCAACATGCTGTACCTGCTGGACTTCCTCGACGTCAGCCCCGTCATCGACCTGATCGGCTTCGACTTCTACGAGAGCGGCGCCTACCGCACCAACGAGGCCATGAAGCTGCCCATCACCTCCGTGCACGAGTACTCCGACGAGAAGACCTGGGTCATGGAACGCGCCCAGCACGTCGACGACATGAGGATCGCCCTGAGATGGCCGTGCCCACCGCCACCACCCCGCCGGTCCTCCCCGACGCGCCCGGCCGGCCGCTGCCGGACGGCCCCGACACCTCGGCGCACGCCCTCACCGGCAAACGGCGCATCGCCTTCGCGAGCTTCGTCGACGAGAACTACCTGCCCGGCTTCCTCGCCCTGCTGCGCAGCCTCGCCCTGTCCAACCCCGGGGTGTGCGAGGACTTCCTGGTCCTGCACGACGGGCTGCGCCCCGAGTCCGTCGCCCGCATGCGGGCCCTGCACCCGCGCCTCAGGCTGCGCCGGGTCGACGCCGGCCACTACGACGCGTACGTCAAGGGCGACCAGGCCAACTACCTCGTCCGCAAGGCGTACTTCATCCTCGACGTGTTCCGGGTCCGGGACTACGACACCGTCATCACCCTGGACACCGACATGGTCGTCCTCGACGACCTCGGGGACCTCCTGCGGATGCGCGAAGGGCTCGCCGCCGTACCGCAGTTCTACTTCGGCAAGTACAAGCTCAACAGCGGACTCCTCGTCATCCAGAAGGAGTTCCTGTCCGACGCCTTCTGCGCCCGGATCGACGAGACCGGCCGCTCGGGCGCCTACGAACTCGACAAGCACGACCAGGGCATCCTCAACGCCCTCCTCGAAGGCACCTTCATCCAGCTCGACCCGCGCTACAACTTCGTGAAGCGGCGCCTGCGCGGAGACCTCCCGGTGCCCGAGGACACCGCCGTCCTGCACTTCACCGGCCGCCACAAACCGTGGCAGGGCGGCGAGAACGGGTACGCCGGTGCCGAGCAACGCTGGCGCGAACACGACCTGAGCGACGCCGAGTTCGAGGACGCCTTCATGGCGCTGCCCGGGGCCAGACACCCCGACCTGCTCATCCACCTCGGCACGCCCTATGTACACCGCACCGGCGACGTCACCGCCGCCCGCCACATCGCCACCGCCCACATCGGCAAGGGCGAGTACGAGAGCGCCGTCGACATCCTCAGCCGGGTCCGCATCCCCGTGCACGAGGCGTGGCCGCACGAGGTCCTCGGCCACGCCCTGCTCAGCGTCTCCCGCTACGAGGAGGCCCGCACCCAGCTGCTGCTCGCCGCGACCGCGCCCAACCGGGCGGCGACCGCGTACTCCCGGCTCGCGCAGATCGCCTGGATCCACGGCGAGGACCGCGAGGCCCACGAGCACGCCCGGCAGGGCCTGTCCGTGGACGTCACCCACCGCGCCAGCCGCATCTGGCACCGGCGCACCGAGTCGGCCGCCGCCGGAGTACTGCCCCGCCGGCCGGAAGGCTCCCCGGCGGACCAACTCGCGCACGTCGCCTTCTACATGGAGCAGCAGGGCAACGCGGGCGACAAGGTCCTCCCGGAGAGCGTGCGGCTCGCGTTCGGCGAGGACACCGGAGACCGCTCCTGGCACTCCGTCCACGCCCACCGCCTCTTCGACCGCGCCGCCCTCGACCGGGTCAACGCCCGGCGCGGACTGGTCATCGGCGGCGGCGGACTGTTCATCCCGGACACCGCGCCCAACGGCAACAGCGGCTGGCAGTGGAACGTCCCTGACGAACTGCTCGCCGCGATCGAGGTCCCGATCCTCGTGCACGCCGTCGGCTTCAACGCCTTCGACGGGCAGTCCTACCGCCACCGCCGCTTCCGCGACAGCCTCCAACTCCTCGTCGAGCAGTCCTCGTTCTTCGGACTGCGCAACCACGGCTCGATCGACAAGGTCCGCTCGATGCTGCCGGCCCGCCTGCACGACCGGGTCCGCTTCCAGCCCTGCCCGACGACCGTGACCCGGCACCTCGTACGCGGCTGGCAGGACCCCGCGAGCCGCGAGGACACCATCCTGCTCAACGCCGCCTACGACCGGGCCGGACTGCGCTTCGGCCACGACTACGGCCACTTCCTCGCCGAAACGGCCAAGGCCGTGCGCCGCCTCGGGGACCTCGCCGAGGTGAAGATCGCCGCCCACGCCCTGGACGACGAGCGGATCGCCTTCGACCTGCGCCGCGAGCACGGCATCTCGCTGCCCGTCCTGCCCCTGTACGACTACGGCAACGACGAGATCCGCGACACCTACGCCCGCACCCGGCTGGTCATCGGGATGCGCGGACACGCCGGGATGATCCCCTTCGGCTGCGGCACCCCGATCATCAGCCTCGTGTCGCACCCGAAGATGGCGTACTTCCTCGCCGACATCGAACGGCCCGACTGGGGCGTCTCCGTCCACGAACTCCACCTCGCCGACCGGCTCGTGGAACGCGCGAGCGCCCTGCTCGCCGACCACGCCGCGAGCGTCGCCGACGTCCACGACCGCCAGCGCCTCCTGTGGGCGACGACCGAGGCCAACGCGGCCGACATCCGGGTCGTCCTGGGCGGCTGAGGGGGCACCACCGGCTTCGGGGGGAGGGGGCACTTTTCGGGTTCCCGGGAGCGCGGGTCGTCGGCGGCCAGGCCGATACCCCACACG
>NZ_JBFALS010000015.1:0-144108 GCF_040656295.1 Streptomyces sp. NPDC049954 | reverse complement strand
GGGGCCCCCCCCGCGCCCCCCCCCCCCCGCGCGCGGCCGGGGGGGCGGGGGGGGCGGCCCCCCCCGGGGGGGGGGGGGGGGGGGGCGGCGCCCCCCCCCCCGGCCCCCCCCCTCCCCCCTCCCCCTCGTGCGGTGCTACTTGGAACCGGCCGCCCGCCGCTTGAGCGCGCGGGCCCGCCGCGCCACCTTCCGTACGGCCGCGGTGCGCGGCAGGAAGGCCAGCTGCTGCGGGACCCCGCCCGGCAGCCCGAGCACCGTCAGCCGCCGCCGCTTGAAGTAGCGGCGGGTACGGTCGTCCAGATGCCGCGCGAGATACGCCTCCGCCGCGCCGCGCAGGCCCGGGTACACCTTCGGCTGCATCGCGAAACCGACCGCCGTCAGCAACTCCTGCAACCCGGCCCCCGCCACGTCCAGGTCCTGCGCCTCGACCGCCGCGCGGTCCGCCGTGTCGGGCAGCAGCGCGTCCACGACGGTCACCGGGACCCGGTTGCTGTTCTCGTACGGGGCCAGCCGCTCCAGCAGCAGCTCCGTCCCCGCGCGCGCGACCGGCAGGCCGTAGCACGAGGCCGCCGTCAGCAGCGCCGTCGAGAAACAGCCCACGACCAGCGCGGGCCGCAGCCGCTGGTACAGCACCTCCGCGAGGACGGGCACGTCCAGCACGGTCAGCGCCACCCCGAGCCGGTGCGCCTCCTCCTCCAGGCGGCGCGAGAACCGCGCCGGGGCCGTGGGGTGCGGCTTGAACAGCAGGTGTGCGTGGCCCAGTTGGACCGCGCCGCGCACCATCGTCGCGTGCAGCTCCTCCTCCTCTTCGGCGGTGAGGATGCCGAGCGCCGACAGGTACTGGCCGAGCAGCAGCGCGGGCCGCTCCGCCGCCCGCGCCACCTCCTGCGGCAACTCAGGCGCCTCCTCGCCGAGTTCGTCGAGGACGGCCAGGAAGGCGGACGTCGGCACCAGCTCCTGCTCCACCCCGAACTCGGTGAGCAGCAGCGGGCGCAGCCCCGGTACGAGATCGAGGTGCAGCAGCCGCGAGATCCGGGTGCCGATCAGCGGGTCCAGCTTGATACGGGTCGGTCCGTAACTCATCAGCCCGTCCGCGTACACGTCGATCCGGGCGCCCGTGAAGATCGCGGTCACCGCGAGCGCCGGGACGACCTGGATGGACTCCGCGACCAGCTCCACGTCGTCGTCCCCGAGCTGCCACAGCAGCCGCAGATAGCGTTCCCACAGCGGGATGTCGTCCGGCGAGGGCTTCCAGGAGCCCGGGTGGAACGGGAAGATCGCCTCGTTCCAGTGCCGCACCTCGCCGAACCGCGACCGCAACCGGCCGAAGCCCGCCATGGAGTCCGGGCCGGGGGTGGTCTCCGGGTTCGCCGCGTTGTTGCTCAGCAGCAGGATCGTACGGTCCACGGGGGCGAAGGCGCCCGCGTCGATCGCGGCGGCCAGGGTGGCCGTCCCGTACAGCGTCGAGGCGAGGAAGATCCGCGTCGTCACGCCGCCACCCCCGCCGGTCGCCGCCGCAGCTTGCGCAGCAGCGTCGCGCGCTCCACGTCCATGGAGGACAGCGCCCCGTCCAGCACGTCCTGCGGCAGCCGGTGCAGCGCCGCCACACTCCCCTCCCGCAGCTTGCGCGCCACGGAGGGCTGGAAGTGCTCGGCCCGCCCCATGTGGTGCGCGATGATCGCGCAGTACGTGCGCACCGCCTTGGGCAGCAGCCGGTCGGCGTCCCGGTCCTGCGAGGTCTCCGCCACCAGCCGGTCGAAGGCCGCGAGGAAGTCGAGCTGACGCACGTCGCCGATCTGGGTGAGCGAGGTCGTGACCCCGCGCCGGTAGAAGTAACCGAGCACGTTCACCGCCGCGCAGGACCGCGCCTCACGGTGCAGCCGCCAGATCCACGGCCGGTCCTCCGCGGTGTGCAGCCCCTCGGGGAACTCCATGAGCCCCGCGTCCAGCAGTCTGCGGTGGAACACCCCGGCCCAGGAGTACGGGTAGTCCACGGAGGTCGACCGCTCGGCCGGCAGGATCAGCTCCCGCGGATCGAGGACCGCGCCGCGCCGCCCGATCGGCGCCCGGTACACGGTGCGCGCCCGCGCGGTGCACCGCACGTGGTCGGTACGCACGAAGTCCACGTCCAGCGCCTCGGCCGCCGCGAGCAGCTGCGTGAGATAGCCCGGGGCGAGCCAGTCGTCCCCGTCCAGAAACATGAGGTATTCGCCGCGCGCCGCACGCAGCCCCGTATTACGGGCCGTACCGATACTGCTGTTCCTCTCGTGCCGGATCTGCTGTACGGGAGCGCCCAGGGACGAGGCGGCGGCCGCCACGACGTCCTGCGTGCCGTCGGTCGAACAGTCGTCGACGAAAACGAACTCGAAATCGTCACGGGCGTTCGCACGGAGACTGCGCAGCGCTTCGGGGATGAAAGGCCGAACGTTGAAGAACGGCACGATGACGGAGAGCTTGACCACCCGCCCGACGCTAGGCGCCGGCTTGTCCCGGGCGCTGACTCGTACGCGTACGGCAGGTGAACGGGGAATGGCGGAATGATTGATCCGTCTGTTCCGGGCGGGTTCGGGACGGGTTCCGTGCGGAGGAAATCGGCCCGAAACGGCGGTTCCGGCACGCTCGTCACGCGCGGGACTGTCCGTGTGCCGTCCGTGTGCCGTCCGTGTGCCGTCCGGGGAAAGCACCGGAAGAGCGCACGTGAAAAGGGGGTGTCACCCGAAAGGGCGAGCCGATTCCCCATTCGTCGGTCCGTTGTTAACCCGCTGTTGCCGTCGAGTTGGGCCGTCCCACGGAATTCGTTCCTAACGTCGGGGACGTGCCAGCAAGCAATACGCAGCCCGATCCGGGCGCAGCCCCCACCGTGCGGGTCGCGGTCCTCGCCGACTCCGACACCCGCTGGAAATGGGGAGCCCTCACCGCAGCGAGGATCGCCGGGGACAGCCACCTCGACGGGTTCCTGCTGCGCGGCCGGGCGACTCCGACCGCGCGCCAGCTCGACGAGGTCGGCGTCCGCGCCGTCTCCCTGCGGGAGGTGACCGCCGCCGGGTTCCTGCGGGCGATGGGGGAGGAGGGGTACGACGTCGTCGTGCTCGCCCTCGTCGGGGGCGGGGTGCAGGCGATGCTGCACGGGCTGCGCGAGGTGTGGCGGGGGCGGGCGCGGCGGCCCGTGGTCGTCACCGGGTATGTCGGGGTCGTCTACGAGAAGCTCGCCGACGGGCTGCTGCTGCGGCACGGCGCCGACGTGGTCCTCGCCAACTCGCGGCAGGACGCCGAGCGGTTCCGCGCCGTGTACGAGGGGGTGGGCGCCGAGTCGCGCGGTGTCGTGGAGTGCGCCCTGCCCTTCCTCGGCGGGAGCCCCCGCAAGGTCGCCGACGAGGTACGTACCGTCGTCTTCGCCGTCCAGCCCTCCGTGCCCGAGCGCCGCGCCGACCGGCTGTACCTGCTGCGGCGCGCCGTCGAGCACGCCCGGCTGCACCCCGGGCGCGAGGTGCTGATCAAGCTGCGGTCCAAGCCCGGCGAGCACACCACGCACATCGAGGAGCACCCCTACCAGAAGCTCGCCCGCTCTCTCGACCTGCCGGACAACTGCCGTCTCGCCTACGGGCACATGGGCGAGATCCTGGACACCGCCGACCTCCTCGTCACGGTCAGCTCCACCGCCGCCCTCGAATCCCTGCACCGGGGCGTGCCCACCGCCGTCCTCACCGACCTCGGCATCCGCGAGGCGCTCGGCAACCACGCCTTCCTCGGCTCCGGCTGCCTCACCTCCTGGGACGCCCTGGACGAGGGCCGGCTCCCGGTAGCCGATCCCGAGTGGACCGCGCGGCAGGGCGTCGCCTCCGACCAGCCGTACGAGCGCGCCTTCGACGCCGCCCGCGCCCGCGTCGCCGAACTGGCCGCGCGGAGCCAACTCCCGCCGCTCGCGCCGTACTACACGCTCGCCACCGCCCCCGGCTACCTGCCCGGCATCCTCGCGCGCCACCGCCTCGCCCCCGACGGGAGCCCGCTGCCGGGCGCCGCCGCCGAGGACCGCGCCCCCGGGCCGCTGCGCCAGGTCGTCCGGCAGGCCGCGCGCGGCGCCTACCGGCACGGGGTGCAGCGCGTCGCCCCCGTCATCCGGCGCATGGGGGACCTGTGACGAGCAGCCACCCCGCCCAGCCCGACCCCGACCCGCGAACCGCCGCCCAAGGAGCCCCACCCATGACCCAGCGCCGCGTCCTGGCCGTGATCCCCGCCCGGGGAGGCTCGAAGGGGGTGCCCGCGAAGAACCTCGCGCCGGTCGGCGGGGTCCCCCTCGTGGTCCGCGCCGTACGGGAGTGCCTGGCCGCCCGCCTCGTCACCGAGGTCGTGGTGTCCACCGACGACGAGGCCATCGCCCGCGCCGCCCGCGAGGCAGGCGCCGAGGCCGTACGCCGCCCCGCCGAACTCTCCGGCGACCACGCCACCAGCGAGGCCGCCGTCCTGCACGCCCTCGACCAGCACGAGACGCTGCACGGCGCCAGGATGGACGCCGTCCTCCTCGTCCAGTGCACGAGCCCCTTCCTGCTCGCCTCCGACGTGGACGGCGTCGCCTCCGCCGTCGTCGAGGACGGCGCGGACACCGCCCTCACCGTCGCCCCCTTCCACGGCTTCGTGTGGCGGGAGGGGGAGCGCGCCGCCGAGGCCGGAGGGGACGGCGCGTACGGCGTCAACCACGACCACCGCTTCCGGCCGCGCCGCCAGGACCGGCCCGAGGACTTCCTGGAGACCGGCGCCGCGTACGCCATGGACGTCACCGGCTTCCGCACCCACGGCCACCGCTTCTTCGGCCGCACCGAACTCGTCCGCACCGACCCGGCGCGGGTCCTGGAGATCGACGACCCGCACGAGCTGGCCCGCGCCCGCGCCCTCGCCGCGCACTTCGACGCCGGGCGCCCCGGGGCGCTGCCGACGCGGCAGGACGTCGACGCGGTCGTCCTCGACTTCGACGGCACCCAGACCGACGACCGGGTGCACATCGACTCCGAGGGCCGCGAACTGGTCTCGGTGCACCGCGGGGACGGGCTCGGCGTCGCCGCGCTGCGCCGCAGCGGACTCGCGCTGCTGATCCTGTCCACCGAACAGAACCCGGTCGTCGCCGCCCGCGCACGCAAGCTCCGCATCCCCGTGCTGCACGGCATCGACCGCAAGGACCTCGCCCTCAAACAGTGGTGCGAGGAACAGGGCATCGCGCCCGAGCGCGTGCTCTACGCCGGAAACGACGCCAACGACCTGGCCTGCTTCGGCCTCGTCGGCTGGCCCGTGGCCGTCGCCAACGCCCACGACGCCGTGCGCGGTGCCGCGCGCGCCGTCACCACCGTCCCCGGCGGATCGGGCGCCGTCCGCGAGATCGCCGGCTGGCTCCTGGGCCAGGACCTGGCCACCGGCACCCCCACCGGGGGCAGCGGTCAGGCCACCGGCGCCGGTGCCGCAGGCCGGGAACAGCCCACCCACACCCCCCACCCCACCCACAGCTGAGGAAAGCACCATGAACGCAACGCCCGACGCCCGCACCCGCGCCTTCGGCACCCGCCCCGCCGGGCCCGGCCACCCCGTGTACATCACCGGTGAGATCGGCATCAACCACAACGGCGAACTCGACAACGCGATCGCCCTGATCGACGCGGCCGCCGACGCCGGCTGCGACGCCGTCAAGTTCCAGAAGCGCACCCCGGAGATCTGCACCCCGCGCGACCAGTGGGACATCGAGCGGGACACCCCGTGGGGCCGCATGACGTACATCGACTACCGCCACCGCGTCGAGTTCGGCGAGGACGAGTACCGCGCGATCGACGAGCACTGCAAGGAGCGCGGCATCGCCTGGTTCGCCTCCCCGTGGGACACCGAGGCCGTCGCCTTCCTGGAGAAGTTCGACGTGCCCGCTCACAAGGTGGCCTCCGCCTCCCTCACCGACGACGAACTGCTGCGCTCGCTGCGCGCCACCGGCCGCACCGTCATCCTGTCCACCGGCATGTCGACGCCGAAGCAGATCCGGCACGCCGTCGAGGTGCTCGGCAGCGACAACATCCTGATGTGCCACGCCACGTCGACGTACCCGGCGCAGGCCGAGGAGCTGAACCTCCGCGTCATCAACACCCTCCAGGCCGAGTTCCCGAACGTCCCGATCGGCTACTCCGGCCACGAGACGGGCCTGCAGACCACGCTGGCCGCCGTCGCCCTCGGCGCGAGCTTCGTGGAACGGCACATCACCCTGGACCGCGCGATGTGGGGCTCCGACCAGGCCGCCTCCGTCGAGCCGCAGGGCCTCTCCCGTCTGGTGCGCGACATCCGCACCATCGAGGCCTCCCTCGGCGACGGCGTCAAGAAGGTCTACGAGTCGGAGCTGGGCCCCATGAAGAAGCTGCGCCGCGTGACGGGCGTCGTCGCCGAGGCCGAGGCCGCCGTGCGCGAGGCGGAGTCCGGCGAGACCGCCCCGGCAGCGGTCTGACGGCCCCGCGGACCCGCCCCATGACCTCCCCCGCCGGCCCGCCGGGAACACCACCGCACGCGGTGCCCCCGGACACCTCCACCCTGGCCTTCGTCGAGAGCCCCGTACAGCTCCTCAACGTCCTGGAGTGGGCGTACGTCGCGCCGGGCCTGGACGCGAGCTCGGTCACCGTCGTCGTGCTCTCGCCGACCGACCCGATGTCGCGCGGGCAACTGCGCCGCATGGCCGAGTACGCGCGGCAGACCGGCATGGCGCTGCGCTGGGAGGAGGCCAGGGGCGGGAGCGCCGCACCCCTGCACACCGTGCGGGCGCTCGCCCCGCTGCTGCGGGCGGCCCGCCGCGTCGTCATCGGCGACCCGTTCTCCCGCTACGTCCAGCTCCTGCTGACCCTCACCAGGGCCCGGGACCTGGTCGTGGTGGACGACGGCACCGCCACGATGGAGTTCGTGGACCTCCTGGTACGCGGCCAGCCCCTGGTGCGCTGGCACCGGGGCGGCCGCTCCGGCCCCCGCGACCTGGCCTTCGCGCCGTTCTCCTCCTCCGCGCGCCGCAGGCTCACCCCGGGCGAGGGCCGGCGCGTGGAACTGTTCACCTGCATGCCGATCGAGGGCGCGCCCGCCGGGATCACCGTGGCCACGCACTCCTTCGCGTGGACCCGCACGTCCTTCGGCCCGCCCGCCGTGGGCCTGGGCGCCGACCTCGTCGGCACCTCGCTCGTCGAGACGGGCGTCGTCGACGAGGACAAGTACGTCGAGGCGGTCCGCTCCCTGGCCACCTCGCACGGCGCGAACCGGTACTTCGCGCACCGCAGGGAGAACACCACCAAACTCCACCGGCTGGCCGTCGAGACCGGCCTCCAGATCGTCCGCCCCGACCTCCCCCTCGAACTCATCGCCCGCCGGGGCCCGGTGGGCCGCACCGTCCTGAGCTTCCCGTCCACGGTCGTCCACACGCTCCCGCTGGCGCTGAGCGGCACCGGCGTACGCGTCGCGGTGTGCGACATCGACCCGGCCTGGCTCACCGCGACGGCCTCCCCGCGCGCACAGGGCTTCCTGACCGGGGTGACGAGTACGGCGCGGGACGTCCAGCGGGTACGGCGGGAGGGGGCGGCGGGGTGAGGGGGCGGGCAGAATCGTCCACGCGGCGCCACACGTCCGCTTATTCCTCCCGCTCCCGAACGTCTCCCTGAACGTCACGACGCGACCGCCGATGGTCAGCGGCTGCGTGACTTCGTCCGGGGCCCTGATCGCGGAAAGTGCTGAGAGGCGAGCCGGCGAGCGACCGTCACCGCCCGTATCCCGTCCGTCACTGCGTAGTCCGACTGACCCCCGGCCCACTACAGCGCCGGGAGATCACGGCAAGAGAGCGAAGTGGAGGGGAGCCTTGGGGCGAACGACGCTGAAGTGGCGCCGGTCCAGGGTGGCGATGGCGTCCGCGCCGAGTCGTTCCGCGATCGCGAGGACGGACGCGTCAACCGCTCCCAGAGGAAAATCGGAGTACTTCTCGACCAGTTCGACCATGCGGTCGACGTCCTCGGCGGACAGGGGGATCAGACTGATCTGGCCGGTGCGTACGGAGCGCAGGAAAGCGGCTTCGGCCCGCGTCCCGTGCTCGCGCTCCAAGAGGTAACAGACCTCGGTGAGCACGGGGTAGGGCACCAGCAGGGGACGCGGGGTGTGACGCATCAGCTCTACGCAACGGGTGTGATCCTGGTCGTCTGCGTCGGCGGCGGCGACCAAGGCCCCGGTGTCCCAGATGATCACTCGGCTTCCCGCCCCAGTTCGGCGCGGAGGATGTCGCCGGAACGGACGCCGAGGTCACCCTTGCCGCTGGACAGCGCGCCGACGAAATCGGGCAGTGGCCACTCGTCCCCCCCGTCTTCACCCGGGCTGCTCTCGCGTACGAGGGCCAGTATCGGCGCCACCTGCGAGTCCGGCAGCCGGTCGATTAGCTCGTGCAGCTCTTCACGCAAGGTGCTCATGACGTCAGGATACGGACAACTCGTACGGTGCGGGGGCCGTGCGCGGTAAACCTCCTGCTGTCGCGGGCGGCCATGGTCACCTTGGTCGCGGTGGCCTCGCGCAGCTGGCATCGCGTACGGGCTCGCGCACGTCACTCGGCGGTGCTCGGGCGCCGCACCGGTCCCTTCCCGCCGACCTGACCATCAACCTCACCCCGCACGGGAACGCGGCCTGAACGACCACCCCGGCGTCCCCCGCCCCCCGGGCCGATAACCGCTTGCCCCTCCCGTCCCCGTCCCCCGATCATTCCGGCATGGTGAATCGGGCTCCGGACGGTCGGGCCGGTATCGACGCCGCTCTCGTGCGGCGGCTGGTCGGCGCGCAGTTCCCGCGGTGGAGCGGGCTCGCGGTGGAGCCCGTCGCGGTCGACGGGTGGGACAACCGGACGTACCGGCTCGGGAGCGACAAGACGGTGCGGCTGCCCACCGCCGCCGGGTACGTGCCCGCCGTCGCCAAGGAGAACACCTGGCTGCCCCGGCTCGCGCCCGCGCTGCCCCTCGCCGTGCCCCCGGTCCTCGGGCTCGGCGAACCCGGTGAGGGGTACCCCTACCCGTGGTCGGTGCGCGGCTGGCTGGACGGGGAGACCGTGGCGGCCGGACGCGTCGCCGACCTCACGGCGCTCGCCCTCGATCTCGCCGCCTTCCTGCACGCCCTCCGGCGCTGCGACACCCGGGGCGCGCCGGCCGCCGGGGAGCACAGCTGGTGGCGCGGCGCCTCGCCCGCCCACTACGACGAGGAGACCCGCCGCTGCCTCGACGTCCTGGGCGACGAGGTCGACACCGGGCGGGCCCGCGCCGTGTGGGAGTCCGCGCTCGCCACGGGCTGGGAGGACGAGCCCGTGTGGTTCCACGGCGACATCGCCCCCGGCAACCTCCTGCTCACCGGCGGACGGCTCAGCGCCGTCATCGACTTCGGCACCTCCGGTGTCGGCGACCCCGCGTGCGACCTCGTGATCGCCTGGGGCCTGTTCTCCGGGCAGAGCCGTACGGCCTTCCGCGAGGCCCTCGGTCTCGACCCCGGCACCTGGGCCCGGGCCCGGGGCTGGGCGCTGTGGAAATCCCTCCTCGTCCTCAGCCAGACCCGGGACACCGACCCGGCGCAGGCCGCCGTGCACCGGCGGATCATCGCCGAAGTGCTGGGTGACCAAGCGGTGTTCGGCGAGGTGACGTGACGCACGGGCTACCGGGCCGCTCCGCGCCCGGCAGCCCGGCAGCCCGGCGGCACCACGACGCCCGCCCCCGTCCCGCTCCCGTGACATCCCCGCCCCTCTTGGCGTCCGCGCGCTCCGCGCGCTCCGCGCAACTCCCACCCCCGCGCGTTCCGTTGACACGGCAGGCGGCCGTCCCTACCGTGTCACCTCGGCGTTACATCGTTGTAATCACGCAGGCCGCATGGCGGGTGACGTCACGTCATCACGCCTCCGCCCCCGGAACGAGCCTCCGCGCACCCCACTGCCCCAAGGAGCCGTCCATGCCCGACACCCCACCCCCGAGCCGTCCACGGGCCCGGCGCCGCGCGGCCACCGTGCTGGCCGCCCTCCTCGCGGTCCTGTCCCTCCTGTGGTCCTCCGCCTCCGCCACCGCGTCGGCGGACACCCACGCCACGGCCGCGCCGGCCGCCGCGGCCGGGACCTTCCGCAGTCCGCTCAACGACGGGCCCGACCCGTTCATGACGTACTGGAAGGGCTCCTACTACCTGACCACCACGCAGGGCAGCAGCATCCGGATGTGGCGCGCGTCCTCGCTGAGCAACCTGTCGGCCGCCGAGCCGGTGACCGTGTGGACCGACTCCGACGCCTCCCGCAACCGCGACATCTTCGCCCCGGAGTTCTACCGCTTCGGCGAGCACTGGTACCTCTACTACACCGCCGACGACGGGGTCGACGACCACCACCGTCTGCACGTCCTGGAGTCGGACGGCGACGATCCGGCCGGCCCGTACCACTACAAGGCGAAACTCGCCCCGCCCAACCACGCGGACGACTTCGCCATCGACGCGGGCATCCTCCAGCGCGACGGCCGCCTCTACCTCGCCTACAGCGGCATCAACCAGTACCAGCACAACGGGATCAACCTCGCACCGCTGTCGAACCCGTACACCGTCTCGGGCGACGCGGTGGCCATCGACGCGGCGGGCGGCTGCCCCGAGGTCCGGGAGGGGCCGGAGTTCCTCCACCGCAACGGCCGTACCTGGATGACCTACTCCACCTGCGACACCGGCAAGCCCGACTACCAGATCTGGATGATGTCCCTGCCCGACGGCGCCGACCCGCTGGTGGCAGGCAACTGGACCCAGCACTCCGGCCCGGTCTTCTCGCGCGCCGACGACCGCGGTGTGTACGGCCCCGGCCACCACGCCTTCTTCCGCTCGCCCGACGGCACCGAGGACTGGATCGTCTACCACGCGAAGACCACCTCGGAGTTCACGTACTCCAACCGCACCACCCGGGCCCAGCGGATCACCTGGAAGGCCGACGGCAGCCCCGACCTCGGCCGGCCCCTCGCGCTCGGCGCCACCCAGGACCTGCCCGCCGGGGACCCCGGATCGGGTAACTACTGGATCAACGACGACGGCCGCTCCGGCGGGGACGGCACCGTCTCCTACACCGGGACGTGGAACTCGGGCACCGGCTGCGCCGCCCAGTGCTTCTGGGGCGACGACCACTGGAGCGACCGGACGGGCGACACCGCCACCTTCACCTTCACCGGGACGCGCATCGCCCTGCTGTCCGTGCGCGACACCGGCAACGGCATCGGCGCGCTCAGCGTCGACGGCGGCACCGAACAGCGCGTCGACTTCCACGGCGCCCTGCGCACCGGAGAGACGCGCCAGTACCTCAGTCCCGAGCTGCCGTACGGGCGCCACACGCTGCGGGTCCGCGTCACCGGCGAGCACAACGCCGAGTCGACGGGCTCCTTCGTGAGCGTGGACCGCGCGGAGGTCTACACCGACTGAGAAGCGGACCGAGAAGCGGGGCGCGGGGGTGGGGCGCGGGAGCGGGGTGCGGGGGTGGCGGCCGGACTCTCCGGCCTCTACGGCCGTCACCCTGAAAAGGGTCCCTTACCCATCCCGGCGTCCCACCATGCGGACCGAAACCCCTTTCCTTACGTCAATCCCGGTGAACTTTTCCACACCATGGGCTAGTTGACCTTCGGGCCGCCTTACCCTTCGAAGGGTGAGCGACCTCGAAGCCCCCGTGTCCGAAACCGCCGTCACGCCCGGAGCCGCCCTCCCCGGTGCGCTGACCGACCTGCCGGCCGGTCTGTGTCAGGAGTTGACCGCCTTCCGGCGCGACCTCCACGCGCACCCGGAACTGGGCCACCAGGAGTTCCGTACGACGCAGGCGATCAAGGCCCGGCTGGAGCAGGCCGGGCTGATGCCGCGCGTCCTCGACGGCGGCACCGGACTCGTGTGCGACGTCGGCACGTGGGACGGCGGGCGGCCCATGCTCGCGCTGCGCGCCGACATCGACGCGCTGCCCATCCCGGACACCAAGGCCGAGGCCCCGTACCGCTCCACCGTGCCCGGCCGGGCCCACGCCTGCGGGCACGACGTGCACACCACCGTCGTCCTCGGCGCCGGGCTCGTCCTCGCCGACCTGCTGGAACGCGGGCTGCTGCCCCGCCCGGTGCGGCTGCTGTTCCAGCCCGCCGAGGAGGTGCTGCCCGGCGGCGCCGCCGACGCGGTGCGCTCCGGGGTCCTCGAAGGGGTCGGCCGGATCGTCGCCGTGCACTGCGACCCGAAGGTCGACGCCGGGCGCATCGGGCTGCGGCACGGGCCCATCACCTCGGCCTGCGACAGCATCAAGATCTCGCTGGACGGCCCCGGCGGGCACACCGCGCGCCCCCACCTCACCACCGACCTCGTCACCGCCGTCGCCAAGGTCGCCACCGACGTGCCCGCGCTCGTCGCCCGCCGCGTCGACGCCCGCTCGGGCCTCTCGGTGACCTGGGGACGCATCGAGTCCGGGCACGTCAACAACGTCATCCCGCAACACGCCGAACTGGCCGGGACCGTGCGCTGCCTCGACCTCGCGACCTGGCACTCCGCGCCCGACGCCGTGCACGCCGCGATCGACGAGATCTCCACGATGTACGGGGCGAAGACCCAGATCAGCTACGTGCGCGGGGTGCCCCCGGTCGTCAACGACGGGGAGGTCGCCGACCTGTTGCGGGACGCGATGACGGCGCGGCGCGGCGCCGACTCCGTCGAGGGCACCGAACAGAGCCTGGGCGGCGAGGACTTCTCCTGGTACCTCCAGCAGGTGCCCGGCGCGATGGCCCGCCTCGGGGTGCGGCCGCCCGGCGACCGCACCACGCGCGACCTGCACCGCGGGGACTTCGACGTGGACGAGGCGGCCATCACCGTCGGCGTCGAACTCTTCACGGCCGCCGCCCTGCTCGACGCGTCCTGAGGACGGCGAAGGGGGCCCGGCCCCGACCGGCACCCCCTTTGCCACCCCTTCGTCACGCTCGTTCACGGCGCCGTAACCGGCCGTTGGCACGAATCGATAACGGCCCTTCCCACCCCCTTAGCCCGGCCTTCTACGCGCGTTACTGTGCGGACCGGATCAGCGCCGACGACCACGTCGAACGAGCGCCTGGAGAAGGGGAGTTCCCCGTGCGTCACATTTCGAGGTACACCCGCGTGGCCGTGGGGATCGCCGCCCTCGCCCTGACCGCCACCGCCTGCGGCGAGACCAGCGGCGAGTCCGCGCAGAAGGAGGAGAAGGGCGGCGGCAGCTCCGCCTCCTCCACCGGCTACCAGGGCAAGGGCATCGGCCTGGCCTACGACGTCGGCGGGCGCGGCGACCAGTCCTTCAACGACTCGGCGTACTCCGGCTACGAGAAGGCCCGCGCCGAGTTCAAGATCGGCGGGCAGGACCTGGAGCCGACCGACGGCGAGTCCGACGCCGACAAGGTAGCCCGGCTCACCCAGCTCGCCACCAAGGGCTACAACCCGATCGTGGGGGTCGGCTTCGCCTACGCGCCCGCCGTCAAGGAGGTCGCGCCGAAGTTCCCGAAGACCACCTTCGCCATCATCGACGACGACACGGTCAAGGCCGGCAACGTCGCCGACCTCGTCTTCCACGAGGAGCAGGGCTCCTACCTCGCCGGGGTCGCCGCCGCGAAGGTCACCAAGGCCAAGCACGTCGGCTTCATCGGCGGCGTCGACGTGGCCCTGATCCACAAGTTCTACGCGGGCTTCAAGGCGGGCGTCGCGTCCGTGGACCCGAAGATCAAGGTCGAGAAGCAGTACCTGACCGAGAAGGCAGAGGACGGCGGCTTCTCCAGCCCCAACCTGGGCAAGGAGGCCGCCAAGGGCCAGCTCGACAAGGGCGCCGACGTGCTCTACGCGGCGGCCGGGCTCTCCGGGCAGGGCGTCATCGAGGCCGCCGCGACCGCCAAGGTCTGGGCGATCGGCGTCGACTCCGACCAGTACAAGCAGAAGCCGCTCGCCAAGTACAAGGACCACATCCTCACTTCGGCGCTCAAGGACGTCGGCGGCGCCGTCTACGACCTGAGCAAGTCCGTGGTCGACGGAAAGCCCGTCACCGGTGAGACCCGCTTCGACCTCGCCTCCGGCCGGGTCGGGCTCTCCACCGCGAACCCCAAGTACACCGCGATGACCGACGTCGTCGCCGCCGTCAAGAAGGCCGAGGCCGGGATCAAGGACGGCAGCATCACCGTCCCCAGCTCCTGACCCCGCCCGCACCCCGCAGGGGCGCGTCCGGGCGCGTACGGTGACCGTAGCCGTACGCCCCGGCGCGCCCCTGTGCGCGTTTCGTGACCGGAGCCCCCGCACGCCCCCGGGCCGTCCCGGCCGCCCGCACCTGCGGCTCATCGCTGAGTGTGCAGCGCCGTTCACCGGGCTTAGGCACAGGTGGATAACGGGTGGACATACGGGGTTTTCTGTTCTGTCTACGCGCGTTACGCTGCGGCGAACCTTGCGCCTGCCAAGGGCGCTGCACACAAGGAGTCCCGCTCATGCGCCGCCTGTCCCGAATCGCTGCCGCAGGCATTGCGACCGCCGCCCTCGCCGTCTCCGTCACCGCCTGCGGTGGCACGTCCAGTGACGCGGCCGCCGACAAGGACAGCGGCAGCAGCTCGAAGGGCAAGGGTCTGGCCCTCGCCTACGACGTCGGCGGCAAGGGCGACCAGTCCTTCAACGATGCCGCGTACGCCGGCATGGAGAAGGCAGAGAAGGACTTCCACCTCGGCGGCAAGGACATCGAGCCGACCGACGGCGAGTCCGACGCCGACAAGGCCGCCCGCCTCGACCAGCTCGCCAAGCAGGGCTACAACCCGGTGATCGGTGTCGGTTACTCCTACGCCCCGGCCATCAAGGAGGTCGCGGCGAAGCACCCGAAGACCACCTTCGGCATCGTCGACGACGAGACGATCGACGCGAAGAACGTCGCGGACCTCGTCTTCCACGAGGAGCAGAGCAGCTACCTGGCCGGTGTCGCCGCCGCCATGAGCACCAAGGCCAAGCACGTCGGCTTCGTCGGCGGCGTCGACGTGCCGCTGATCCACAAGTTCGAGGCCGGGTTCGTCCAGGGCGTCCAGTCCGTCGACCCGAAGATCAAGATCGAGAAGCAGTACCTGACCGAGAAGGCCGAGGACGGCGGCTTCTCCAGCCCGAACCTGGGCAAGGAGGCCGCGAAGGGCCAGATCGACGCCGGTGCCGACGTCGTCTACCAGGCCGCGGGCCTCTCCGGGCAGGGCGTCATCGAGGCCGCCGCGACCGCCAAGGTCTGGGCGATCGGCGTCGACTCCGACCAGTACGCGCAGAAGCCGCTGGCGAAGTACAAGGACCACATCCTGACCTCCGCCACCAAGGACGTGTCCGGCGCGGTCTACAACCTCGTCAAGTCCGTCCAGGACGGCAAGCCGGAGGCCGGCGTGGTCCGCGCCGACCTCGCCTCCGGCGGCGTGGACCTGGCCGGCTCCAACCCGGAGTTCTCCGGCAACGCGAAGATCCAGAAGGCGATCGAGCAGGCGAAGAAGGACATCGCCGACGGCAAGGTCAAGGTCAAGACCACCAGCTGACCGGCCGGTCCACCGCTCCCGCCCGCTCGCCGGGCCGGGGCGGGGAGCGGCGGAAACCGCCGCGACACCGCGCCGGAACGGGGCCCGGGGAGGATGTGTGCGCTCCCCGGGCCCCGCTTCGGACGGCGGCGCGGGCACACTGACCCGGACGGACGGCCTGGCTCCGCGGCCCGCCCGTCCCCGGCCGGGCGACCGGCCCCAGCTCCACCTCCGTCAGTCCCGGGGCGTTGCGCACGCGGGCCCCCCTTCCGAGGAGAATGCGCCATCAACGCGTCTCAAAGCCCCCCGGCCGAGGGCCGGGCGCCCGCGGTCGAACTGGCGGGCATCACCAAGCGCTTCCCGGGCGTCGTCGCCAACCACGACATCCACCTCAGCGTCCGCAAGGGCACCGTGCACGCCCTCGTCGGCGAGAACGGGGCCGGCAAGTCCACCCTGATGAAGATCCTCTACGGCATGCAGAAGCCGGACGAGGGCGTCATCAGGGTCGACGGCGCCGAGGCCGTCTTCGGCTCCCCGGCCGACGCGATCGCCCGCGGCATCGGCATGGTGCACCAGCACTTCATGCTCGCCGACTACCTCACCGTCCTGGAGAACACCGTCCTCGGCAGCGAGAAGCTGCACGGGATCGGCGGCGCCGCCCGCCGCCGCATCGTGGAGATCTCCGAGCGCTACGGGCTCAACGTGCGGCCCGACGCCCGCGTCGAGGACCTCGGCGTCGCCGAACGCCAGCGCGTGGAGATCCTGAAGGTCCTCTACCGCGGGGCGACCACCCTCATCCTCGACGAGCCGACCGCCGTCCTCGTCCCGCAGGAGGTCGACGCGCTCTTCGACAACCTGCGCGAACTCAAGGCCGAGGGCCTCAGCGTCATCTTCATCTCGCACAAGCTGGGCGAGGTGCTGTCCGTCGCCGACGACATCACCGTCATCCGGCGCGGTACGACGGTGGGCACCGCGATCCCGTCGCAGACGACGCCCAAGCAGCTCGCGGAACTCATGGTCGGCAGCGAACTGCCCACCCCGGAGACCGCCGAGTCCACCGTCACCGACAAGGCCCTGCTGAGCGTCGAGAACCTTCAGCTGCTGGCCGACGGCGGGCGGCCGGTGCTCGACGACGTGAGCTTCACGATCCACGAGGGCGAGGTCCTCGGCATCGCCGGTGTCGAGGGCAACGGGCAGACCGAACTCATCGACGCGCTCATCGGCCTCAAGGGCGCCGACTCCGGCCGCATCCTGCTGGGCGGCGAGGAGATCACCCCGTGGCCCACCCGCAAGCGGCGTGAGCACGGCGTCGGCTACATCCCCGAGGACCGGCACCGCCACGGGCTGCTGCTGGACGCCCCGCTGTGGGAGAACCGCATGCTGGGCCACGTCACCGAGGCGCCCGCCGCGAAGGGCTTCTGGCTCACGCCGAAGGCCGCGCAGGAGGACACCCGGCGCATCGTCGCGGAGTACGACGTGCGCACCCCCGGCATCGACGTGACGGCCGGATCGCTGTCCGGCGGCAACCAGCAGAAGCTGATCGTCGGCCGCGAGATGAGCCACAAGCCGCGCTTCCTGATCGCCGCGCACCCCACCCGGGGCGTGGACGTCGGCGCGCAGGCCCAGATCTGGGACCAGATCCGCGAGGCCCGCCGCGAGGGGCTCGCCGTCCTGCTGATCTCCGCCGACCTCGACGAGCTGATCGGCCTGTCCGACACGCTCCGCGTCATCTACCGCGGCCGGCTCGTCGCCGACGCCGACCCGGCGAGCATCACCCCCGAGGAGCTTGGCTCCGCCATGACGGGCGCCGCCACCGGCCACCTGGAGGACACCGAGGCCCACGGCCCCGCGTCCGGGCGGCCCCGCAGCCAGAACACCGTACCGGAGCAGCCGGAGGGCACCTCCCGATGACGAACCCTTCCGCGAACCAGGCGCCGGGCGCGCGGCCGAACGCGGCCGCGGGGCCCGTCAAGGCCGCAGCGCCCGCCAAGAAGTGGGACAAGGAGCGGGTCCTGCTCGCGGTGGCCGGACCGGTCATCGCGCTGGTCGTCGCCCTCGTCCTGACCGGCATCGTGCTCGTCGCCTCCGGCAAGAACCCCATCGAGCCCTTCCAGCTCATGTCCGAGCAGATCGGCTACTCCGACCAGCAGGTCCTCATCATCAACCAGGCCGGGGTGTACTACCTCGCGGCCCTCGCGGTCGCCGTCGGCTTCCGGATGAACCTGTTCAACATCGGCGTCGACGGCCAGTACCGGCTGGCCGCCGCCGTCACCGCCATCGTCGGCTTCCACCTCGCGCTGCCCTCGGTCCTCCAGATCCCCGTACTGATCGTCGTCGCGATGCTCACCGGCGCGATCTGGGCCGGGATCGCCGGGCTCCTCAAGGTGACCCGCGGGGTGAGCGAGGTCGTCGCGACGATCATGCTCAACTCGATCGCCACGAGCCTCATCGTGTGGCTGTGCCTCACCGACAACTTCGGCGTCCCGGTCGGCAACAACCAGACCACCGGCGTCATGGACAAGGCCGGCTGGTTCCCCGGCATCGGGATGGGCGCGGCCGGCGAGATCTACGGCTTCGTCTTCGTCGCCGTCGCCGCCGGAATCGTCTACTGGCTCGTCCTCAACCGCACCCGCTTCGGCTTCGACCTGCGCGCCTCGGGCGCCTCCGAGTCGGCCGCCGCCGCGAGCGGGGTCAGCGCCAAGCGCATGACGCTCACCGCGATGCTCATCTCGGGTGCCGTCGCGGGCCTCGCGGGGCTGCCCATCCTGCTCGGCGACACCCACACCTACAGCCAGAGCTTCCCGAGCGGACTCGGCTTCACCGGCATCACGATCGCCCTGCTCGGCCGCAACAACCCGGCCGGCATCGCGGTCTCCGCCCTGCTGATCGCCTTCCTCGACAAAGCCTCGTCCGTCCTGGACTACAACGGCTACGAGAAGGAGATCGCGACCATCATGCAGGGCCTCATCGTGATCGCCGTGGTGGTCGCGTACGAGCAGGTCCGGCTGTGGGGCCTGCGCCGCCAGCAGCGGCGCGTGGGCCTCGAACTGGCAGCGGCGGCCGCCGCCGTCCCGTCGTGTGACGAGCCCCAGAAGGAGGCGGCTGCCCGATGAGCACCCAGAGCACACCGACGACGTCCACCGACGTCAACAAGCCCGCGGCGCAGGCGAAGCCGCCCGCCCGCAAGCTGAGCCTGCCCGTCGTCCTGCTGCTCGTCGCGGGCCTGCTGGTCCTGACCTCCGTGGTGCGGCTGATCACCGGCGCCGACGGCATCACCTCGACCGGCCAGATGTCCGCCGCGCTGCGCCTGGCCGTGCCCATCGGCCTCGCCGGGCTCGGCGGACTGTGGGCGGAACGCGCGGGCGTCGTCAACATCGGCCTCGAAGGCATGATGATCCTCGGCACCTGGTTCGGCGCGTGGGCCGGCTACCAGTGGGGGCCGTGGACCGGCATCGTGTTCGGCATCCTCGGCGGCGCGATCGGCGGACTGCTGCACGCGGTCATCACGATCACCTTCAACGTCAACCACATCGTCTCCGGTGTGGCCATCAACATCCTCGCCCTCGGCGCGACCCGCTACCTGTCGATCTTCACCTTCGCGGACGTGGACGGCGGTACGGCCAAGCAGTCCCCGCCCATCGACTCGCTCGGGACGTGGACCGTGCCCGGGGTCGCCGACGGGCTGCACGACCTCGGCGACAAGGGCTGGTTCCTCGTCTCCGACGTCGCCGGCCTGCTCGGCGGCGTCCTCACCGACCTGTCCCCGCTCACCCTCATCGCGATCCTGCTGGTCCCCGCGAGCTGGTGGGTGCTGTGGCGGACGAGCTTCGGGCTGCGGCTGCGCTCCTGCGGCGAGAACCCGGTGGCAGCCGAGTCCCTCGGCGTCAACGTCTACAAGTACAAGTACCTCGCGGTGATCATCTCGGGCGGCTTCGCCGGTCTCGGCGGCGCCTTCCTGTCCCTGGTCTCCTCCAACATCTACCTGGAGGGCCAGACCGGCGGGCGCGGCTACATCGGCCTCGCCGCGATGATCTTCGGCAACTGGATGCCGGGCGGACTCGCGCTCGGCGCGGGCCTGTTCGGCTACACCGACAGCCTGCGGCTGCGCGGCGGCGGCGAGAACGTGCACGCCGTCCTGCTGCTCCTCGTCTTCCTGCTCGTCTTCGCCGTCGGCTACCTGATCTGGCGCAGGCGGTTCCTGCCGGGCGCGGTCACGGCGGTCGCCGCCGCGCTGCTGCTCGTGTGGTACCTGTTGAGCGACGAGGTGCCTTCCCAGTTCGTCAGCATGACGCCGTACGTCGTGACGCTCCTGGTCCTCGCGCTGTCCGCGCAGCGGCTGCGGATGCCGAAGGCCGACGGACTGCCGTACCGGAAGGGCCAGGGCGGATGACGGAAGGCGCGGGGCAGCCGGCGGGGGCCTTCGAGTTCGGCCCCGCCGACTGGGACCGGCTGCGGGAGGCGGCGCGCTCCGCGATGCGCAGCGCCTACGCCCCGTACTCCCGCTACCCGGTGGGCGCCGCCGCCCGCGTCGACGACGGCCGCACCGTCAGCGGCTGCAACGTGGAGAACGCGAGCTACGGGCTGAGCCTGTGCGCCGAGTGCGGACTGGTCTCGCAGCTCCAGCTCAGCGGCGGCGGCCGCCTCACCCACTTCACGTGCGTGGACGGCACCGGCGCCGTCCTCATGCCCTGCGGGCGCTGCCGTCAGCTCCTGCACGAGCACGGCGGCCCCGGCCTCCTGCTGGAGACGGCCGCCGGGATCCGCACGCTGGCCCAGCAACTCCCGGACGCCTTCGGCCCGGACAAGCTCTGAACACACCACCTCGTGGGCCCGGCGCCAGGCGTGCCGGGCCCGCGTCCTTCTCGTTTTCCGATCTCTTGGAGACCTGCCATGGACGTCATCTCCGTCATCCGCGCCAAACGCGACCGGGACGAACTCAGCGACGCGCAGATCGACTGGGTCGTCGACGCCTACACGAAGGGCACGGTCGCCGACGAGCAGATGTCGGCGCTGGCCATGGCGATCCTCCTCAACGGCATGAACCGCCGCGAGATCGCCCGCTGGACCGCCGCGATGATCGCCTCCGGCGAGCGCATGGACTTCTCCGCGCTCTCCCGCCCCACCGCCGACAAGCACTCCACGGGCGGCGTCGGCGACAAGATCACCCTGCCGCTCGCGCCGCTGGTCGCCGCGTGCGGGGCGGCCGTCCCGCAGCTCAGCGGACGGGGCCTCGGCCACACCGGCGGCACCCTCGACAAGCTGGAGTCGGTCCCCGGCTGGCGCGCCGCCCTCAGCAACGAGGAGCTGATGCACGTCCTCGACACGACGGGCGCCGTGATCTGCGCCGCCGGTGACGGGCTGGCCCCCGCCGACAAGAAGCTGTACGCGCTGCGCGACGTCACCGGCACCGTCGAGGCGATCCCGCTCATCGCCTCCTCGATCATGTCGAAGAAGATCGCGGAGGGCACCGG
Source organism: Streptomyces sp. NPDC049954 (assembly GCF_040656295.1). Taxonomy (NCBI): domain Bacteria; kingdom Bacillati; phylum Actinomycetota; class Actinomycetes; order Kitasatosporales; family Streptomycetaceae; genus Streptomyces; species Streptomyces sp. NPDC049954. The sequence goes on along the minus strand of NZ_JBFALS010000015.1, from coordinate 123,119 downwards.
CTCGCTCGTCCTCGACGTCAAGTGCGGCTCCGGCGCCTTCATGAAGAACGCGGCCGACGCGCGCGAACTCGCCGAGACGATGGTGGGCCTGGGCACCGACCACGGGGTGCGCACCGTCGCCCTCATCACCGACATGTCCACCCCGCTCGGCCTCACCGCCGGCAACGCCCTCGAAGTACGCGAGTCCGTCGAGGTCCTGGCCGGGGGCGGCCCCGCCGACGTGGTCGAACTGACCCTCGCCCTGGCCCGCGAGATGCTCGACGGCGCCGGGCTCACCGACGCCGACCCCGCGAAGGCCCTCGCCGACGGCTCCGCGATGGACGTGTGGCGCCGCATGATCGCCGCCCAGGGCGGCGACCCGGACGCCCCGCTGCCCACGGCCCGCGAGACACACGTCGTGACCGCCGGACGCGACGGCGTCCTCGGCCGCCTCGACGCGTACGACGTGGGCGTCGCCGCCTGGCGCCTGGGCGCGGGCCGCGCCCGCAAGGAGGACCCGGTGCAGGCGGGCGCCGGAGTCGAGATCCACGCCAAGCCGGGCGACCCGGTCCGCGCCGGACAGCCCCTCCTCACCCTCCACACCGACACCCCGGACCGCTTCGCGTACGCCCTGGAGTCCCTGGAGTCCGCGTACGACATCACCGACGAGGCGCCGGACGCCGGGGCGATCGTCATGGACCGGGTGAGCTGACGTCCGGCTGACGTACGAGGGGGTGCGGGGCGGGGGCCGTTCACCGGCCGGGGACCGGCCCCGCGCCCCGGCCGCCCCCGCCGCCCCCGCCGCCCCCGCCGCCCCCGCCGCCCCCGCCGCCCCCGTCGCCCCCGCCGCTCCGGCAGAACCGGCGGTCCCGCTCCGCCAGTCGGGCCCGGGGACCGGCCGAGCGCAGGACGACGTCCAGGGCGCGGTCCGATCCGCTTCTCGCGCCCCCCGGGCACCGGCGTATGGCAGTGGGCCTGGCCACCGGTCCAGGTCGCCGACCGCGACCCGGCGGACCCGGAACGCTTCCGGGTCCTGCACGTCGGCTGAGGGCGAGGGTGAGGGCGAGGGCGGCAGCGGGACGGCCCGGACCCGGGGCCCCGTCCACCGGACACGAGGCCGTCCCCCGCGTGGCGCGTGCGAGCGTCCTGACGTACGTCCCTACGGCGCGCGGTGGGGATCGTAGACGTACGGAGTCGTGGTGCTCAGGACGGTGAACCCGAGACGTTGCAGGATGGGGCGGCTCTGGTCGGTGGCGTCGACCTGGAGGTAGCGGTAGCCGAGGTGGGCGGCGGTCCGGGCGCGGTGGCCGACCAGGGCCCGGTAGATGCCCCTGCCCCGCCAGGCGGCCACGGTGCCGCCGCCCCAGAGACCGGCGAACTCGGTACCCGGGTTGAGTTCCATCCGCGCCGCGCACACGGGCTGGTCCCCTGCCATCACGACGACCATGCTGAGGGTCTGCGAGTTCTGGGCGAGCTGGGCGAGCAGATGTTGCCGCAGGCGGGCGCCACTGGTGCCGAAGGCCTGTTCGTGGACGTCCGCGACGAGGTCCACCCCGGCGGGGTCGGTCACCGGACACAGGCGGACGCCTTCGGGCAGCACGGTGTCGGTGGCCAGGTCCCGGACCGGCGCGACCATGACCGCCTCCTGCGGCTCGGGCGTGAACCCGGCCGCCTCCAGCCGCTTTCCGAGGTCGCCGGGACGGTCGTGGGCGTACGTCTTCCACTCGAACTCGCGCCCGAGCGCGGTGAAGTACCGCACCTGCTCCCTGATCGCCGCGTCCGCCGTGGCCTGGTCGAGGTCCGACCAGAGGACACCGTTCCAGTCGTGCTCCGCTCCGGCCTGCCGCACGACGTCACCGTCCCGCTCGACCCGGGCCCCCGGGCTGTCGGACTGCGCCTCGCGCCTGAGCTGGCGGTCGAACAGGGCAAGTACTTCCGCATGGTCCATCCGGTCACTCCAGCACGGGCAGGGCCACCGCACCACTGGGTTTCCCCCGGCCCCCGCCGCCTGCCGCCGCCGGGCTTCGGCGGGGGCCCGCCCGGCAGCGCCCGCCGCGTCACCGTCCAGGGGGCCTGCGAGCGGCGGCCGTCAGAGACCCTGTGCCCGAGCGGCTTCGTACGCTTGCCGCAACCGCTCGGAAGCGGAGGGGCTCGTGGGGTTCTCGCGTGGGATGCCGAGGTGGATCTCGCGCAGCTCGTCCATGAGTTCACCGACGAGGTGCGGGGAGCCCTCCGCGAGGAGGCGGGCGCGCACCGCGAGCTCCGGGGTGGTGGGCCGGTGCCGCAGGCCCCACGCGCCGAGGGCGACCATCACGGGGAGGGTCTGGATACCGGCCTCGGTGAGGGTGTAGGTCGCCTTCTGACCGCGCGTGGCGTCGTCACGGGTGAGCAGACCGTCCTCGACGAGCTTGCGCAGGCGGCTGGCGAGAACGTTGGACGCGATGCCCTCGTCGTTCCGGGTCATCAGCTCGCGGAAGTGGCGACGCCCCCCGAAGATCACGTCACGCAGCACGATCAGGGTCCACGGGTCGCCCAGGACCTCCACCGCGGCGTTGATCGCACAACCCGAACGTGGCTCCGCGCGCATCGCTCACCTCCTGACTGATTGCGACTCGCAACTCCTCCATCGTAAGGTTCGTCAACCAGTTGCTGATCGCAATCACTCACTGGAGGTGGAACGCATGGCCAAGGCCCGCGTGCACAACTTTCACGTGTCCCTGGACGGCTACAGCGCAGGCGAGACGATCACGTTCGAAAAACCCATGGGCGGCGCCGAGGGCATGTTCGCGCGCTTCGACGGGCGGGCCATCGACGGGGTGGACGCCGTCGACGACCCGATCACCCTCGACCGCGCCCTCGCGAGCACGTGGGCCCAGGGCATCGGGGCCGAGATCATGGGCCGGAGCAAGTTCGGCCCGCAGACCGGCGAGTGGACCGACGACGAGTGGCGGGGCTGGTGGGGTGACGCGCCTCCCTTCCGCACGCCCGTGGTGGTGCTCACCCACCACCGCCGCGACCCCCTCCACTTCGACAACGGGACGAGTTTCCACTTCCTCGACGCCACACCTGCGGACGCGCTGGCCTACGCCCAGGACCTCGCGGGCGGCCGGGACATCCGCGTCGGCGGTGGCCCCTCCACCGTCCGGCAGTTCCTGGCGGCCGACCTCATCGACTTCATGCACCTGATCACGGTGCCCGTCACCCTCGGCGCCGGGGTCTCGATGTGGGACGGACTGGCCGGAGTCCAGGACCGCTTCACCGTCGAGTCGGTGTCCTCGGCGAGCGGCCTCGTCCACCACTTCTGGAACCGGACCACCGCCGACCGGGCCTGAGGGGAGGAGGGCGGGGCGACCGGCCGTGTGACCCCGGAGGCGACTGATCGACGGCATACGGGTCCGGGGCCGGACGGGTGTGGCGTGGCGGGACCCGGCACGCACCACGGGTGGCCGCGACGCACAGCTCCTGCACGATGCGGCCCAGGAGGCCCAACTCCCTTAAGGGCGCGGTGTTTGGGAGGCCCCTGCGGTTGGATGACCCCATGAGCGCCGAAACCCGCCCCCTGGAACTGAGGCCCGCACGTCCCGGCGACGCCGAGGCGGTCGCCGACATCTGGTACCACGGCTGGGGCGACGGCCACCGGGGCAACGTCCCCGCCGCGCTGGTCGAGGCCCGCCCACGGGACTCCTTCGACGTACGCGCCGCACAACGCGTCAAGGACACGGTCGTCGCTGTGGTGGACGGCCGGGTGGCGGGCTTCGTCATGGTGGCCGGGGACGAGGTCGAACAGGTCTACGTCGGCGCCGCTCACCGTGGCACGGCTGTCGCCCCCGCCCTGCTGTCCGCCGCCGAGGACCTGGTCGCGAGGGCCGGCCACCGGCGGGCCTGGCTCGCCGTCGTGGCCGGCAACGCCCGTGCCCGCCGCTTCTACGCACGGCGGGGCTGGCAGGACGAGGGCCTCTTCGACCACCACGCACCCGGCCCGGACGTACCGGTACTGGTGCCGGCCCACCGGTACGTGAAGGACCTCGGTATACACCCCTCGTCGGCTCCTGACGGATGACCGGGTGCCGGGCAGCAGGACGGACCGAAACCTGATGCGCTTGCCTGCCGGGCGGTTGCATACTCACCGCATGGCCTCTGGACGGTTCCGGGATCCGCGCAGTACCGAGTACGAATTCCTCAGCTCGATCATGGTGCGATGCCCTGGTTGCGCGGCGGCGGCACTCGTCATTCCCGTGTCCGGCGACTCCGATCGCGGAGGCCGGATCCCGTTCAGGCCGAGGCGTCTGGTCTGCCGTAGGTGCGGGCTGTCCCGGATGCGGGCCGAGCATGCGCTCACGCTCCCGCGAGGTACCGCCCACCCCGCGACGGATCTGGCGAGGCCGCCGGGCGGCCCCGGCGGCGTGCTGCTGGGCACGGACGAGGGTGGAGTCAACGTTGAGATCCCAGGTGATCAGGTCCTTCGCGTCCGCCCGAGCTTGGAGGGCGGTGCAGATCCGGTACCAGGTGCCGTCCCTCTGCCGGCGACGGAACAGGTCGTACACCCGGCCCCACGGTCCATACCGGTCGGGCAACTGCCGCCGCGGAATGCCCGTACGAACCGGGAACCGTACGCCGTCGATCAGCTGTCGCCGGGTCTGTATCGGCGGCCGGCCGGGTTTCCGGCCCGTAGGCAACAGAGGCTCCGGTACTACCCATCGCTTGTCAGTCAGATGAAGGTGCGCCTTTGGCGTAAGACCCTAAGCGAGAAAGCCCAGCACCCGGCGCCAGGTCAGCTCGGCTGCGGCCGCGTCGTGGTCGGGGACGTCACGATCGGTATAGAAGTGGCCGGCGCCCGGGTAACGGAACACCTCCAGAGCAACGCTGGCTTCCTTCGCCGCCTCACTGAGGGCGGCAACGCGCTCGGGCGGCGCGAAGTCGTCCGGTTCAGCGACGTGCAACTGCACTCTGAGACCTGGCCGAACAGATTCGGGAAGATCGGCAGTGGCGTGCAGAAGAATAACGCCGGCCGCATCGGGACGCTCGGACCAGAGATCGGTGACGACACCTACGCCCATGGAGAAGCCGACGAGCACGGTCTCGTCCGGCATCCCCGTGAGGGCCTGCCGAGCGCGCTTGACCACCACTGCCCAGCCGATCCGGTCGAGCAGTTGGAACCCCTGGTCGAGCGTGACCGCGGTCTCGCCGCCGAAGAGATCGGGCGTGATGACCTCATGCCCGGCGCGACGCAGTCGCTCGGCGGCGCGGAGTTCGGCTGGCCGCAGGCCGAGAACGGAATGGAAAAGCGCGATATGGCTCATGGCGTCATAGTGCCGTACAGCGACGCCGGACTTCCGTGCTCGCCGCCGAGCGATTGCTGTGACCAGCACTTTCGATACACGCCCCGGGAGGGCCAGTTCGACCAGGCTCTACGTCGTCACTGGTGCACCGGTGCACCGAGAGCAGGGAGTCCACCCTCCTGCCCCTCCCGCCTCCGTCGGCCCGCCTGGCCAGGGCGCTAAATGACCGCCCGTACGCGGGCTTTGACGCCCGTGAGGAAGGGGGTGTACGCGTCGGTGGGGAGGTTGAGGACCGGGCCGTGCGGGTTCTTGGAGTCGCGGACCGGGACGAGTCCGTGGGTGGCGGCGAGGTTGGTGGCGACCTCCACGCAGTCGCCGCCGTTGTCGCTGTAGGAGGAAGTGCGCCAGCGGGGGAGTTCGGTCGTCACGAGGGGCCTCCTTCTGTCGCGTTACCGGGCGGAGCCGTACGCGCCGGACTTGATGCCTGCGAGGAGCGAGGTGAACGCCTCGGTGGGCAGGCTCAGGACGGGGCCGTGGGCCTGCTTGGAATCGCGCACCGGGACGAGACCGTGCGGGATGGCGAGGTTGGTGGCGATTTCGACGCACTGGCCGCCGTTGTCGCTGTAGGACGACTTGAACCAATGGGGCGCTTCAGTAGTCACGAGGGTGTCCCTTCGTAAGTCGGCCGTGTGGAGCAGAGGGGGCTTCCACAGGAAGCGTGAGGCTACGCGGGCGGGGATCCGGGGTGCCTCGTTCCCCGTTGGTCAGGCAACCTCGTGCGCGCCGGACTTGATCTCCGCGATGAGGGAAGCGAACGCGTCCTCGGAGAGGCTGAGGACCGGTCCTCGGGTGTGCTTGGAGTCGCGGACCGGGACGATTCGGCGGGTGGCGGCCAGGTTGGTGGCCACCTCCACGCAGTTGCCGCCGTTGTCGCTGTACGAGGACGTGCGCCAGTGGGGGGATTCGGTCGTCACAGGGGTCTCCCTTCGTCAGTGGTAGGAGGTTCGAGCGTGGACGCCTTTGACGCAGTTCGCTCAACGGGCCGCGTGGCCCGCAGCTTTGATGCCCTCGATGAGGGAGGCGAACGCGGGGGCGGGGAGGGTGAGGACCGGGCCGTGGGCGTTCTTGGAGTCACGGACCGGGACGATTCCGTGGATGGTGGCCAGGTTGGTGGCGATCTCGACGCACTGGCCGCCGTTGTTGCTGTAGGAGGACGTGCGCCAGCGTGGGGTTTCGGTCGTCACGGGATGCCCCTTCGTCAGTGGCCGACTGTCCGGTCGGAGGGAGCATTCCCCTTGTGGGGCAGCGGAAAGCCCACCGCGCGAGGCGCGGTGGGCTTCCGAGTGGTTCCGTTCGCTCAGACGGTGCCGTGGGCGCCCGCCTTGATGCCCTCCACGAGGGAGGTGAACGCCTCGGTGGGCAGGTTCAGGACCGGGCCGTGGGTGTTCTTGGAGTCACGGACCGGGACGAGACCGTGCGAGGCGGCGAGGTTCGCGGCGACCTCGACGCAGTCGCCGCCATTGTCACTGTAGGAGGACGTGAACCAGCGGAGGGTTTCGGTCGTCACGGGGTGCCCTTTCGTAACTGGCTGATCATGGCCACGGATGCCGCCTGAGACAGCGCTTCGGCGTGCAGTTGATGGTAGGCCGTCAGCATGGGGAGCACGGATGTGGGCTCACGGTCCAGGTTCCCCTGCGCCTGGGATTCTGCATAGCAGATCACGGATCGATCCGACAGTGTCAAGAGGTTGACGGGCAGGTTGAGTGTGCGGCGCTCGCCTATCTCGTAGGGAGCCACCTGGAGCAGAGTGTTGGGCTGCTCGGCGAACTCGATAAGACGCGCCAACTGAGCGTCCATGACTGCGGGCCCGCCAACAGGACGGCGGATGCAGCTTTCGTCCATGGTCACGAACACCATGGGAGCGGGGTCCCTGGCCAAAGCTGCCTGCCGTTCAGTCAAGAAGGTCACTCGCTCGGTAGCTTGCTCGGGAGTGATCGCTCTCCGCTGTACGGCGCTGTCCGCCAAGACTCGCGCGTATTCCGGGGTTTGCAACAAGCCCGGGATGATGCCGATGTTGTAGAGCCGGAGCTCCACCGCCCGCCCCTCATAGACCACGTACTCCTGGAACCCCTCCAGCAGGTTCCCGTGCCGGATCTCCCGCCACTGCCGCTCGAACGAGTCATCGGTTCCGGCGGTGCCGAAGACGACGTCGGCCTTACGCGAAAAGCGAAGGGTCGGCGGTTTGCGGTCAGTTTCCACGGCGGAGATGTGCTGACTGGAGTACTCCATGGGACCGGCCAGGTCCTCCTGGCTCCACCCGCGTGCTTCGCGCAGCCTGCGCAGATGGGCGCCGAAGGCCGCTCGCGCGCTGCGTTCGGGGCGTAATTCCTTGATGTTGACCACGTTGGAGACCCGGCCCTTCCTTCGGTTCCGATTACTTGAAGGGGCTCTGATCCTAGGCCAATCTGAGTCGCCACGGTAGTCGAGTGACTACGGAGAGGAGTTACCTGTGTCTGCGAACAACGGCTCCCCGGGCGGATCGGAACCGGCGCGCGAGGCCACGGCCGGGGAGTGCGGGACGTGCCGGGAACTCGGCGCGGCCGAGGCCCTCGCCAACGCCGCGCGGGACTTCAGCAGGGCGACCGACTGCCGCGTGCTGCTCCGGCGGCACCGGCAGGCCACTGGCTGCCTGCGGAACGCGTCGTGACGGCGCCCGAGCGGGACGCGGAGCCCGAGCCCTGGCCCGAGCCCGAGCCCGTACCGGTCGAGTTCAACCCGATGCGGTTCCCGCCGTGCGCGTGCGCGCGGTGCCGGGAGGGTGAGGAGGCCGGCGACGAGTCCGTGGTGCTGCGGCGGCTGCGGGAACGGGTCAACGAGGAGAACGCGCTGCGGCGTTCGATCCGGCGGCAGGAGTGACAGCCGTGGTCGGGGCCTCCGTGAACCGCCGCCGGTACGCCGCCGGGCTCAACCCGGTCTCCTTCTTCAGCCGCGCTCGCAGATTCGCCGCCGTGCCGAGCCCCGACCGGCGGGCGACGACCTCCGTCCGTTCCTCCCCGGCCTCGATCAACCGGCAGGCGAGCGCGATGCGTTGGGTGTTCAGCCAGGCGAGGGGTGTCGTCCCGAGCTGGGACCGGAAGCGTCGGTGCAGCGTCGCGGGGCTGGTCGCGGCCTGTTCCGCGAGTGCGGCCACCGTCAACGGCTGAGCCAGCCGCTCTCCCGCCCACTCCAGCAGCGGCCCCAGCGAGGTGTCCGGGACGTCGGGCAGCGGCCGTTCCACGAACTGCCGTTGGCCGCCGTCCCGGTGGGCCGCGAACACCAGTCGTCTGCTCACCGCGTTCGCGATCTCCGCGCCGTGGTCGCGCCGCACGACGTACAGCCCGAGATCGAGTGCGGCGGCGCTGCCCGCGGCGGTCAGGATGTCGCCGTCGTCCACGAACAGGACCTCCGGCTCCAGACGTACGGCGGGAAACCGCTCGCGGAACTCGCGCGCCCACTGCCAGTGCGCGGTGGCCCGGCGGCCGTCCAGTACGCCCGCCTCCGCCAGCGTGAACGCCCCCGAGCAGAAGCCGAGGAGCCGGGCGCCGCGCGCGTGCGCCGCGCGGATCGCGTCCAGGACGGCCGGGCTCCTGGGCACCTCCACGTCGGGCCGGTTCGGCACGATCACGGTGTCGGCGTGCTCCAGGGCCGTCAGCGGTCCGACCCCGGTGAGCGTGAAGAAGCCCTGCCGCATCCGGGTCAGCGGCTGCTCGGCGCACAGCGAGAACCCGTACAGCGTGCGGCCCAGCTCGGGACGGTCCAGGCCGAAGACCTCGATCGCGCAGCTCAGCTCGAAGGGGTTCGAGCCCTCGTCCACGAGGACGACGACCCGGTGCGGGGCTTCCGGCGTCCGCGTACCGGAAGCGTGCGAGGATTCTTGCGCCATGTGCCATTCCTAGTGCCTGCTGCGGCACGAGCACTCCCGGCGAGCGTCAGGCTCGCGCAGGATGGACGTCATGAAGCCCGACTCGCAGCCCCGCTCGCTGTCCGCCGTCCTCGACTCCTTCGACGCGCGCTGGAGCCCCCGCATCGTGACCCGCGTCAACGACTACGACGTCCGCGTCGCCAAAGCGGAGGGCGAGCACGTGTGGCACGTCCACGAGGACACCGACGAGTTCTTCCTCGTGACCGAGGGAGAACTGCGGATCGCCCTGCGCGAGGACGGCGCCGAACGCGAGGTCGTCCTGCCCGCCGGTTCGGTCTTCACCGTCCCGCGCGGCGTCTGGCACCGCCCCTCCGCCCCCACTGGGGCGTCCCTGCTCCTGCTCGAACCCGCCGGGACCTCCACCGTCGGGGACGCCCACGACCCGGTACCGGAGCACGTGGACGCGACGACGGGGCACGAGTGGGAGGGCGGGGACGAGGGAGAGGGCGGCGGCTACGACGAGACCGCGCACCAGCTCAGGGGCCCCGGGAACGCCCGCCGCGTGCTCTCCTCCATCGAGCGGCTGGAGCGGGGCGGCGGTGGCCGGGAGGCCGGGGAGCGCGCCGAGTGACGTCGGCCCCGTAGGCGTCGGCGCTCAGCCCCCGGCCGCCACGAACCCCAGGTCCACCGGCTGCTCGGGCAGCCCCCGTTCCCGTACGGCGGCCAGCAGTTCCGGGAGCGGGGTGGCCACAGCGCGTCGTCCGTGGCCGCGAGTTCGGCCGGGGGCCACCAGCGGCCGTACTCGATGCGGTCCGCCGCGTGCGCGGCGCTCAGGTCGCCCTGCGGATCGCGGCGGGGGCCGTACGCCAGGTAGACGTGCTCGTGCTGGCGCACCCGGACGTCGGCGCGGGTGAAGTCGTGCTCCCACAGGCACAGCGGACCGGCCGGTTCGAGGTCCGTCCAGCCGGTCTCCTCGCGCAGTTCGCGCAGCGCCCCCTCGCGCGGGCTCTCGCCCGGTTCCAGTCCGCCGTCGGGCAGCGCCCAGTGCTCGCCGACCTCCGGGTTGTCGTAGTGGAAGAGGTGGACCGCCCAGTCAGGGGCCACGACGGCCACCCGGGCCGCGCGTCGTCGTATACGCATGACGGCAGCCTGCCAGGCGGCGTGGGCGCGCGGTCCGGTTTCCGGCCCCCGGCCCCGAGAGGTGCGCGTGCCGCTCTCCGGTCCCGTCCCGGCTCAGCCCCGCGCGTGCCGTACCAGCGCGTCCGGGAGCGTCCTGGTGATCTCGTCGCCGAGTTTCTCGAACTCCCTGCGCAGGAACGGGGAGGCGAGCGCCGCGACGCCCTTGAAGCCGATCGTCGCGTGGTACGCGATGCGGGTGGTGCCGCCGTCCTCGGCCGGGCTGAACGACAGGTCGTCGGTGGTGGAGGCCGTCTTGTTGTGGCCCTGGAACACCAGCCGGTCCGGCTCGAACCGGTCGAGCCGGTAGGTGAGTTCGGTCTTGCGGCCACGGAACTCGGAGACGTTGTGCCAGCGCGCGCCGGAGGCCACCGGCCCCTCCTCCCCGTCGGCCCGGGTGCACTCGACCGTGCCCGGGTCCCAGTCCACGGCGTGCGCGAAGTCGGAGAGGTAGGCCACCACCTCGTCCAGGGGGACAGGGACGGTCATGACGCGCTCGACGTGGATCATCGGGTTCCTCGCTCCGTTGCGGGCCGTTGCGGGCGGCGGGAGCCCGGGGCCCGGCGGGCCCACGACGGCTCCAGGACTCTCCCCTTCCCCCGGGTACGGCCCCGGACGCCTCGACCCGCCCGCGTTCCTCCGTCCGGGGGCCCGGTCGCCCCCGGCGCCCCAAGCGGCACCGTCAGCCCAGCAGCGCCGCGATCACCACCAGCACCGGGACCGCCGCGATCGTCGACAACAGGATCGACTCGCGGGCCAGCCGCTCCGCGACCCCGTACCGGGAGGCGTACGTGTAGAGGTTCTGCGCCGCCGGGAGCGCCGAGGTCACCACGACGTCCAGCAGATCGTGTCCGCCCAGACCGAAGAGGCCCGCCGCGAGCGCCCACGCGATCAGTGGCTGCCCGACCGCCTTCAGCGCCGCCGACAGCAGCACCGGGCCCCGGTCCGCGCCCCGGCCCGGCAGTGTCGCGCCGCACAGTGAGATGCCGAAGGCCAGCAGCACGGCCGGCACCGACATGTTGCCGATCAGCGTCAGCGGGTCCAGGACCGGGCCCGGCACCCGCAGCCCCGCCGCCGAGACCAGCACCCCCGACAGCGAGCCCACCGCCACCGGGTTGCGCAACGGCGTCAGCATCCGCCGTACGAGACCGCCGTGTTGCCGGTCCGGGCGGCTCAGGTCCAGGACCGTCAGCGCCACCGGAGTCGCCACGATCTGCTGGAACAGCAGCACGGGGGCCACCAGCGAGGCGTCCCCCAGTACGTACACGGCGATCGGGATGCCGAGATTGCCCGCGTTGACGTACCCCGAGCACAACGCCCCGATCGTGCCCGCGCCCACACCCCAGCGCCGTACCGCCGCGACCGCCACGAAGATCCCCGAGACCGCCGCCGTCGCACACACCGTGACCAGCAGCTTGCCCGAGAGGATCACCGACAGGTCGGCCTGCGCGAGCGTCGTGAACAGCAGCGCGGGGGTGGCCACATGGAAGGCCAGCCGGGTCAGCACCTCCCGCCCGTTGTCCCCGATCCGGCCACTGCGGCCCAGCGCGTAGCCCACCGCGATGACGGCGGCGATCACCCAGAAGCCCGTCAGCACCCCGCGCACAGAACCGCCCCCGGACCGAGCAGGGGCGGGGCCGGTATCGGAGGGCGGGGGCCGGCGCCCGGCCCGGTTCCATGAGGCATGCAGACAATTGTCCGGCGGCACGTGACCGGGTCAAGGCGCAGGTCAGCAGGTGGTCACCGGGCCCGGAACGTCGGCGGGCGAGGGGTGGCCGGGCCCTGCGGCGAGACGGAACCGCCGGGCCCGGGCCCCTCAGCCCTCCAGCCGCATCGGCAGGCCGAACAGCGGGAACCAGCGGGCGGTGTCCATGAAGCAGTGCACCCCCAGAACCCGGCCGTCCCGCACCTCCATCACCTGGAGCGCCCACGGGCTGAACCCCCCGTCAGACTCCGCGTGATAGTGCGCGAAGGCGGGCGCGCCGTTCGCCACCGTCGGTCTCAGCCTTGAGTTCCGGCACACGGCGCCGGGGCCCAGCATCCAGTCCGTGAAGTTCCGCGGGCCCTGGATCCACAGGTCGTACGGGGGCATCGACATCACGACGTCCTCGTGCAGCACCGCCGTGAGCGCCTCCATGTCGTACCCCTCGAAGGCCGCGACATAGCGGGCCAGCAGCTTCTGCTGCTCCCCGTCGAGCGGGGCGGCCGGATCGCTCTCGCGCGCCGGGCTCTCCGCGAGCGTGGCCCGGGCCCGCTGGAGCGCGCTGTTGACGGACGCGACCGTCGTCCCCAGCAACTCGGCGACCTCGCTCGCCCGCCACGCCAGCACCTCGCGCAGGATCAGCACCGCGCGCTGCCTCGCCGGCAGACGCTGGAGCGCCGCGACGAACGCGAGCCGCACCGACTCGCGGCCCACCGCCGCCTCCGCCGGGTCCGCCGCGCCCTGCGGCAGCACCCTGGCGTCCGGGACCGGCTCCAGCCAGGTCGGCTCCGCACGCGTCTTCAGCACCGCCGTGGCGACGGTCTGCGGTTGCGACAGATCCATCGGCAGCGCCCTGCGGCTGCCCGCGTTCAGCGCGTCCAGGCACACGTTGGTGGCGATGCGGTACACCCAGGAACGGAGACTGGACCGGCCCTCGAACCTGCCGAGACCACGCCAGGCCCGCACCATCGTGTCCTGCACCGCGTCCTCGGCCTCGAAGACCGAACCCAGCATCCGGTAGCAGTAGCCGGTCAGTTCGACCCGGTACTCCTCCAGATCCGTACCCGGACCCGGACCCGGACCCAGCTCCGGACCCAGCTCCGGATTCGGACCCGGACCCGGCCCCGGACCCAGCTCCGGACCCGGCTTCCTCGTGGTCCGCGCGATCTCGCCCATCCCTCACCACCCCCATGGCCGCACGGCGCGCCGCGACATCGCGACGGCACTGACGAGGACGTTACTGGGAGCGACTGACAACGGGGGATCGGATACAGCGCGGCGGCCCTCGGTGCCCGGGAACCAGTACTTGGCGTGCATAAGTGAGCATATTGGCGTGTATGCGGCCACCGGGCAGGGCATGGTCGGTTCATGAAAAGGATCGCAACGGGGGCGGCAACGACCCTCGCCGCAACGGCCCTTCTCGCTGGCAGCCTCACTGCACCCGCCCATGCCGCACCGGCCTGGGACAAGACCGTCAAGTGCAAGCAGAAGGACTGGGACGACCGGGTGATCCCCACCCGCGCCGGCAACGGCAAGCTCGGCTGGAAGCACTTCTCCGGTCCGCACAACATCAAGAAGTGCAAGATCGTCAACGCCGCCATCAACGGCAAGCCCGACAAGAAGAAGGGCGCCCGCCTCGAATACTGGGCCTACGCCTGGAACGGCAACCGCCGTGTGCAGGTCATCGTGATCGTCCAGTACGCCCGCAAGACCGCGGACGGAGCCTACGACGCCGGCGCCGGCCAGAAGATCGGTGTCATCACCGCCTACTGCAAGGGCATGAACAGGTGCCCGAACTGGCTCAATCAGTGACATTCTCTGACGCGTGACTCTCACGTACGACGACATCGCGGAGCAGCAGGCGGACATCGTCCGTCTGCTGCTGCACCACATCCACGCCCCCCTGCCCGACGGCCGGTTCATCCGGGGTGTCCTGCCCTCGCCGTCCCCGGCCGCAGGGGTCCGGATCGTCACTGGCCCACAACGGGACGGTGTTCCAGATGGCTTGACGGCCTGGGAGATCCCCCTGCGCACCGTCGACGACGCTGAGGAGCTGACGGGCGCGCACGACGTCCTCGGCCTCGTGCGTGCCCTGAACACCGGCACCCAGATCTTCACCAGCAGCCGTGTCGGCACGGTGATGGGCATGACCCTCATCCAGGTGGATCCGGCGCGGGTCGTTCCCGTCGGCCCGGGGGAGCGCGACAACGCCTTCACCATCCTGCGCACCCTCACCTACCCCTGGACCGAGGAACAGCCCGACCCGAGGCTGCGAGGATTCCTCCTCCAGGGCTCCGACCGGATGCGCCTGTACGCCGACCACGAGGAGGACACCGACGTGGTCGCCGCCGACGTACGGCTGTCCGGGGCCCTGACCGCCCTGCTCGCGGCTCTTCCCTCCCTGGTCGAGGAGGTGGAACGGGCCGTACCGGGCGACATCGGCGATCCGCACTGTTCCCGCTTGATCGATCTCACCGACTGGTGACCCGGGGAGTCCGAGGCGCCCAGTGCGAGGATCGTCTCCAGTCGCACCAGGTGCCAGGTGCCAGGTGCCAGGTGCCAGGTGCCAGGTGCCAGGTGCCAGGAACAACGAACCTGGGCCCCCTCCACTCATGCCGTCAATGCATCGAAACGCGATAATCCATCCCATGAAGCATGAGCGGATTTCAGAAGGGGACATGTCGCGGAACAGTCACGCACGTCACGCACGTCATGACCAGGATGTACGGGACCTCACGGCAGGTGCCTCGGCCGACATCCCGACCGGCGCCCCGGCGGGGCCGGACCAGGGCGGGGGCCTCCCGGCCGCCCCCGCCGCCCGGCCCGTCGCCGCCCTCGATCCCGGGTCGTGGCCCGCCGTGCTCGCGCCGCGTCTCGCCGCCTTCGCCGGGGTCGCCCGCACCGAGCACGTCACGCGGGCCGCGCACGACATGCGGGTACCGCAGTCCACCCTGTCGCGCGCGCTGGCCCGGCTGGAGGACGACCTCGGGGTGTCGCTGTTCGCCCGGCGCGGCCGCACCCTGTCCCTGACCCCGGCCGGCCGCACCTTCCTCGTGAGCGTCGAACGCGCCCTCGGCGAGGTCGAACGCGCCGCCGAGGAGGTCCGCGCCGACGCCGACCCGGCCACCGGGAAGGTCGCCTTCGGCTTCCTGCACACCCTCGGCTCCGAGACCGTGCCCGGACTGATCCGCGCCTTCCGCGCCGGGCACCCCCGCATCCGCTTCACCCTCGTGCAGACCTACGGGGAGGCCATGCTGGAGCGGCTGCGGTCCGGTGAACTCGACCTGTGCCTGACCTCGCCGGTGCCCGAGGCGCCCGACCTCGTCGCCCGCCGGCTCGACGAACAACGGCTGCGCCTCGTCGTCCCCGAGGACCACCGGCTCGCCGCCCGCCGAGGGGTCCGGCTCGCCGAGGCCGCCGAGGAGACCTTCGTGACCCTCGAAGCGGGCTACGGACTGCGCCGCATCACCGACGCGCTGTGCGCCGAGGCCGGATTCCGGCCCAAGGTGGCCTTCGAGGGCGAGGAGGCCGAGACCCTGCGCGGTCTCGTCGCCGCCGGACTCGGCGTCGCGCTCCTGCCGCCGCCCGCCGTCCCGAGGCCCGGAGTCGCCGAACTGACCGTCACCACGCCGCGTGCCGTCCGCGAGATCGGCCTCGCCTGGCGCGAAGGGCACCACGACAGCCCGCCCGTCGCCGCCTTCAAACGCTTCCTGCTCTCCCGCCGTGGCCGCCTCCTGCCCGACCCCGCGCACGGCCACGACTCCGTCAACGGATGAGCGCACGACCCGGCTTGGCGGCAGGGGACCGGCGGCTCAGCGGATCAGCGTGCGACCGAAACCCGAGGCCAGCGGCATCCGCAGACCGATCGGCGGGGGCGCCGCGAGGGCGTCCTCGACCGGGCGGGAGAAGGACTGACCGCGCAGCGAGCCCAGGACGAAGTCCGTGGACAGCGCGAGGACCTCGGAGCGGTAACGGTGCAGCCGGTGCCCGTCCGTGTGCACCTCGAACCGGCACACGTCCCGGTTCGCCTTCTTCGCCCGCTCCGCGAGCCGGAACGACAACTCGGGGTCGGTGTTCCGGTCCTCCGTGCCGTGCACGATCAGGACCCGGCGGCCCGCGAGCTGTTTCACCGGTTCGGGGGGATCGGCCGGACCGTCCGGCGGCAGCCAGGGGGCCAGCGCGAGCACCGTGTTGACGGCCTCGTGCCCGCCCGCCCGCAGCGCCGCCCGCGCGCCCATCCCGGTGCCCGCCAGACACACCGGTACGTCGCCGTGCAGCCGCACGCTCTCGTCCGCCGCCCACGAGGCGTCCCGCGCGAGATCGGCCTCCGGCCCGTTCCACCCCCGCGTGCGGTACCGCACGACGTACGTGGCCAGGCCCTCCGTACGGCTGTGCCGTGCCATCGCACGGGCCAGAGCCCGCGCCGTACCAGTCGCCCGCCCCGGCGGCCGGCGCCCCGAGGTCTCCTCGCCGCCGGGCAGCAGGAGGACGACCGCGTTCACCGAGCCGGGCCGCGCCCCGACCATCCGCCCGAGCCGGGCCTCACGTACCGGCGTCGCTTGCTGTGCCATGCCTGCACCCTGACAGAAGGACGCCGATACGCCACCCGTCCGCCGGGTCACCGTTACATATCGGCCCCGGGCGCGGAAGGCGCTGTCTACGCGCGTAGGAGCTAGCATCGGGCCATGACGAGCCCTGCCCGCGCCTCCCGCGCGCTCCCCACGCCCGAGCAGATCCGCCGCGCGCCGAAGGTCCTGCTGCACGACCACCTCGACGGCGGCCTGCGCCCCGCGACCGTCGTGGAACTCGCCGCCGCCTCCGGCTACACCGGGCTGCCCGAGACCGACCCGGAGAAGCTCGGCGTCTGGTTCCGCGAGGCCGCCGACTCCGGTTCGCTGGAGCGCTACCTGGAGACCTTCGCGCACACCTGCGCCGTCATGCAGTCCCGCGAGGCCCTGTTCCGGGTGGCCGCCGAGTGCGCCGAGGACCTCGCCGCGGACGGCGTCGTCTACGCCGAGGTGCGGTACGCGCCCGAGCAGCACCTGGAGAGCGGACTGAGCCTCGAAGAGGTCGTCGAGGCCGTCAACGAGGGCTTCCGGGAAGGTGAGCGCCGCGCCGCCGCCGAGGGCCGGCGGATCAGGGTCGGCGCGCTGCTGACCGCCATGCGGCACGCGGCCCGCTCCCTGGAGATCGCCGAACTCGCCAACCGCCACCGGGATCTCGGCGTCGTCGGCTTCGACATCGCGGGCGCCGAGGCCGGTTTCCCTCCCACCAGGCACCTGGAGGCCTTCGAGTACCTGAAGCGGGAGAACAACCACTTCACGATCCACGCAGGTGAGGCCTTCGGGCTGCCCTCCATCTGGGAGGCGCTCCAGTGGTGCGGGGCCGACCGGCTCGGGCACGGCGTACGCCTCATCGACGACATCGAGGTCGCCGAGGACGGCACCGTGCGCCTGGGCCGGCTCGCCTCGTACGTCCGCGACAAGCGCGTACCGCTGGAGCTGTGCCCGACCTCCAACCTCCAGACCGGCGCCGCCGACTCCTACGCGGAGCACCCCATCGGGCTGCTGAGCCGGCTCAAGTTCCGCTGCACCGTCAACACCGACAACCGCCTCATGTCCGGCACGACGATGAGCCGCGAGTTCGCGCACCTCGTGGAGGTCTTCGACTACACCCTCGACGACCTCCAGTGGTTCACCGTCAACGGGATGAAGTCCGCCTTCCTCCCGTTCGACCAGCGGCTCGCCATGATCAACGAGGTGATCAAGCCGCGGTACGCCGAGCTGAAGGCGGAGTGGCTGTTCCAGGGCGCCTGAGCGGGACCCGCCCGGCGGCCGGGCCGCGTCCCCCGCAGGGCCGGTCCGGGCCGCAGGGGCGTCACCAGGCCGGGTTGCCGCGTGCGGACCTCTCGCTCGGCAGCAGGATCCACAGGGCCAGGTAGAGGAGGAACTGCGGGCCGGGGAGCAGGCAGGACACGACGAATATGACGCGCATCGTGGACGCCGAGGTACCGAAGCGCCGGGCCAGCGCCGCGCACACTCCGCCGATCATCCGTCCGTTCGTGGGGCGGGCCAGGGCGGTCATGAGGGCTCCTTCGTGAACCGTGGGGAGAGACCCCCTCGCGGGGCCTTTGACACGTTCCACGCTACGGGCGCCAACCGGTACAAGCATCACCCTATGGTGCTATACCAACCCTGGGAATCGTCGGGGTCGCCCCCTGAGGGGACTCCTCCGGGCGCCGGAGCGCGGAGCGGACGCGCTCCCCCCTGCGCCGCAGCCGCGCACGGGCCGCCGGGACGACCAGGACGTGCGCGAGCGCCACCCCGGCCGTCGAGAGCAGTACCGAGTCGATGTCCACGACCTGCCCGGGCACCCCGGTCTGGAGCAGTTCCAGGGCCAGGGCGAGCAGCGCCCCCGCCGTCGTCGTCCGGATCAGGGAACCCAGCCGCGACACGTGCAGGCGCCCGTCCGCGAGCGGCAGCAGCACCCCCAGCGGGGCCAGCAGTCCCAGGCCCGCCCCGATCCGGCGGGCCGCCTCCGGGGCGCTCAGCGACAGATCGGCCCTGATACCGGCGAAGGGCGTCAGGTTGGCCGCGCTCACCCACGGCACGTCCAGGGACCGCAGCGAGAACCACCCGACGAACAGGAGATGGACGACGAGGAGAAGGGCTCCCGTCGCCCGGTAGCGGACGGGGCGAGGGCCTCCGTCGTGGCTCTGACGCTGCACGGATCACAAGACGCGGCCCCCGGGGGAAACGGTTCCGGGCGCGCGCCGCCCGGGGCGCTGCGGGGCTGTGGCGGTGGTCACCCCGGCGCGGCCGGGCGGACGCGGCGGCCCGGGACGACCACCGCCACAGCCCCGGAAAGTCAGGGCAGCTGCGCCGACGGGTTCTTCCTCATGTCCGGTGTGCAGCGGTAGGTGTGCGTCGCCGTGGCCGGACCGCCCAGCGTGATCTCGCCGTCCGTGGTGGCCGCCGCGCTCTGCGCCAGGGTGCACACGATCTGCGCGAGTGCGAAGTCGCCGAGGTCGTCCGGGGGCACGCTCAGCCGCAGCGTGCCCGCCGGATCGCCCTGGCGCGGGCCCGACACCGTCGTACCGCCGCGCACGCTGCTCACGAAACCCGCCGCCCGCTCCGCCGCTCCGGGGCGCACGAGCAGTTCGGCCAGGAGCCGCTGCGCGAGCCGTACGCGTCCGCCCGTGGTGTCCTGGGACGCCACCGCGCGCACCGTACGGTCCACCTCGACCAGCTGCGGTCCGCACACCAGGTAGATCTCCACGGGCAGTTCACCGCTCGCGGGCGGCACCGGCCCGCCCTCGTCCAGAGTGCAGGGCAGCCGGCTCGGGGCCGCCCCGAAGTCCGTGGGCACCTCCGTAGGACGGATGCCGCACGCGCTCAGCACGGCGACTCCCACCAGCGCCGCGACCACGCCCAGCACGGCCCGCCGGGCCCGGGACACCGGACCGTGCGGCGCCCGCCCCGCCACCCGCCGGGCACCGGCCCGCACGTCCCCCGCGCGACGCGGCCCCGAACCGCCGCCGTCCTCAACGCCCGCGCGCACCCGTACTCCCACTCCCGCCCTCGTCGTCCTCGTCGCCCTTGCCGTCCCCCGCACGCGCGCCCCCGCCGCGTGCCGGACGGCCCTTGCGTTCCGCGCCGCCGTCACCGGGCCGCAGCCCCTCGCCGCCGTCCCCGTCGTCGGTCTCGTCCTCGGCCGTCCGTCCGTCGAGCGGCAGGCGCAGGGTGAACACCGCGCCGCCCTCGGGGACGTTGCGCGCCGTGATCCGGCCGCCGTGGATATGGGCGTTCTCCATGGCGATGGACAGGCCCAGACCACTGCCGTCCGAACGCGGCCGCGAGGCGCTCGCCTTGTAGAAGCGGTCGAAGACGTGCGGCAGGACCTCCTCCGGGATGCCGGGCCCGTGGTCCCGCACCCGGATCACCAGGTCCTCGCCCTCCACCCGCACCGAGACCCGCACCGGGGACCCGCCGTGCTTGAGGGCGTTGCCGATGAGGTTGGCGAGGATCACGTCGAGCCGGCGCGGGTCGAGGCGCGCCATGATGCCGCGCTCCGCGTCGAGGTCGACGGCGTCGAGCCAGGCCCGCGCGTCGATGCACGCGGTGATCTGGTCGGCGATGTCCACGTCGTCGAGGACCAGCCGGGCGGTGCCCGCGTCGAAGCGGGTCACCTCCATCAGGTTCTCCACGAGGCTGTTGAGCCGCCGCGTCTCGCTCACGACCAGCCGTACCGCCGGCTCGATCATCGGGTCGAGGCTGTCCGCCTCCTCCTCCAGCACCTCACTGACCGCCGTGATCGCGGTGAGCGGGGTGCGCAGCTCGTGCGACATGTCGGCGACGAAGCGGCGGCTCGACTCCTCGCGCGCGCTCATGTCCGCGACCCGCTTCTCCAGGGAGGCCGCCGCCCGGTTGAACGTCCGTGACAGTTCGGCGAGTTCGTCGGTGCCCGAGACCTGGAGACGGGTGTTCAGCTTGCCCTCGCCCAGCCGCCGCGCCGCGACCCCGAGCCGGTGCACCGGCTTCAGTACGGTGGTCGCCGCCGCCTGCGCGAGCAGCGCGGAGCCGATCAGCGCGAGCCCCGTCGCGATCCCCAGCGACCAGGCCAGCGAACGCAGGTCGTCCGCCTCCGGCTGGAGCGACTTGCGCAGGTAGCCGGTGGGACCACCGCCCACCACCTTGACCCCGCCCACCAGGTAGGGGGTGCCCTGCTCCTCGACCCGCTGCCAGAACATGTGGAACTCGGCCTTGTTCGCCGAGGTCACCTTCTGCTTCCGGTTGACCGCCTCCAGCAGCGAGGGCGGCACGTCCCGCAGCGTGAACGCGTCCGGGTCGGAGTAGCCGACGACCGTCCGGGAGTCGGGCCCCTCGGCGCTCAGCGCGACGTCGTAGTGCTGACTGGAGCGGGACATCTCGTAGGCGGTGCGCCGCAGTTCCTCCCCGGTCGGGCGCAGCGGCAGGGTGCGGTCACGGCTGCCCATCTGCTCCTTGAAGTCGCCGAGCGCGTTGTCCTGGGCGCGGGTGAGGACCGCCTCCCGGTTGAGCCAGTACGCGATACCGGAGGCGGAGACCGCGGCGGTCAGCGCGACCAGCCCGAACACCAGCACCAGACGCAGCCGCAGACTCGTGAAACGCACCCCCCGGCTCAGCAGCCGCCGCACCCAGGACGGCCGCCCGGACCGCGCGCCCCCGCCGTTCGCCGTACCGACCCCGCCGGCCTCCGCGGCGGCCGGACCACCGCTGTCCGCGACCCCGGGGGCCGCGCCCTCGCCGTCCGCCGTGGCGCCGCGCCGCGCGTCGCCCCCGGTCCCTGTGCCCTCGTCCACCGTGCTGTCTTGCGCCCCGTCCCGTGCCGCCCCGCCGATACCGCTCACACCGCGCCGCGCATCCTCGTGCGCGGCGGTCACGAAGGGGCGTCCAGCCGGTAGCCCACGCCCCGCACCGTACGGATCAGCGTCGGCGAGGAGGGGATGTCCTCGACCTTGGCGCGCAGGCGCTGGACGCACGCATCCACGAGGCGCGAGTCGCCGAGGTAGTCGTGCTCCCACACCAGCCGCAGCAACTGCTGCCGGGACAGGGCCTGTCCGGGGCGTCTGCTCAGCTCAAGCAGCAGCCGCAGTTCGGTCGGGGTGAGCTGGAGGTCCTCGCCGTCCTTGGTCACCGTCATCGCGGCCCGGTCGATCACGAGGCTGCCGAAGACGGCCGCGTCGTTCGACTCCCGCTCCCCGCGCCGCAGTACGGCCCTGATCCGCGCGTCGAGGACCCGGCCCTGCACGGGCTTGACGACGTAGTCGTCGGCGCCCGACTCCAGGCCCACCACGACGTCGATGTCGTCGCTGCGCGCGGTCAGCAGGATGATCGGCAGCTGATCGGTGCGGCGGATGCGCCGGCACACCTCGAAGCCGTCGATCCCGGGCAGCATCACGTCGAGGACGATCAGATCCGGCCGCTCCTCGCGCAGCTTCGTCAGACCGTCCTCACCGGTGGCAGCGGTCGCCACCCGGTGCCCCTGGCGTGTCAGCGACAGCTCCAGGGCCGTCCGGATGGCGTCGTCGTCCTCGATCAGCAACAGGGAAGGCACGGCGTCATTCTGTCCCAATACCTTGGAGACTTCGACCTCCGGTCCTTGACCTGCGCGAACCCTTCGCACAGCCCGGCGCCGGCGCCCGTACCGACAGGCCGCCAGGGGCCGCTGTGACAGCTCTGTGACAGTCGGCGGACACCTCTATGAAGTCGCTCCGGCAGGCTTTTGCCACACGGAACGACGACGGACTCCACGAAGGGGGCGCGAGATGGACACCCTGCACAGCACCACTACTGGCGCAGTGGTCACGCGTCTCCACGACATCGTCGTACGGAGCGAGAAGTCCGGTGCCGCGGCGAGCACCTCAGCCCTTGGGGGAGGGCGGGGGCGTGCTCGTGGCGTCGGACGTCAGCGCACGTCACTCATGACGGTCGTTGACGCACGCGTGGTTCCCGAAGGGGGACGCGGGGGGAACACGGCGGTCGCGTACGGGCAGTCCACGGGGGACTCGGGGGAGAGCGCATCCTCGGCGGAGGCGGAGTTCACCGCCTACGTCCAGGAACGCAGGGCCTCCCTGTACGCGACGGCCTACCACCTCACCGGGGACCGCTTCGAGGCCGAGGACCTGCTGCAGAGCGCCCTGTTCTCGACCTACCGGGCCTGGGACAGGATCAGCGACAAGGCCGCCGTCGGCGGCTACCTGCGCCGCACCATGACCAACCTGCACATCAGCGCCTGGCGGCGGCGCAAGCTCAACGAGTACCCGACCGAGGAACTGCCCGAGACGGCCGGCGACACGGACGCGATGCGCGGCACCGAACTGCGCGCCGTCCTGTGGCAGGCGCTCGCGCGGCTGCCCGAACTCCAGCGCACGATGCTGGTCCTGCGCTACTACGAGGGCCGCACCGATCCGGAGATCGCGGACATACTCGACATCAGTGTCGGCACGGTGAAGTCCAGCATCTGGCGGTCGCTGCGCAGGCTGCGCGACGACCAGGCGCTGAGCTTCGGCCGTGACGAGGAGGAGTCCTTCGGCGAGCTGGTGGCCTGAAGGAACGGGGGGCGGAACCGCCGCACGGGTTCGGGGGAACCCGGCGGGACCGCTGAGCAGGAAAGAAGGGGATCACCACCCGGGGGGACACGGGGGAAACGGGTGGTGCGCCCCGGGGGGAAAGCACGGGGGTAAGTACGGCGGCCATGGGGGTGGCCACCAGCAGCGGGACCGGAGGGCCGGGGGGTCTGTCCGGTCCCGCTGTGCTGTGTGCCCGTCAGGGCACGACGGCGCCGAGACCGATGCCCAGAGGGAACGGGGCGGAGGTCTCCAGGCGCCCCGGTGGATGCCGGTGGGGCCCGCGAGGGATCAACCGGTCGGGGAGTCCGGCGGCCACGGCTTCCGCCAAGCGCCGCGCGAGAAGTCCTCCGGGGAACTCGGTCCGCTCGGTCGTGTCGACGCCCATGGCGGGCTCCTTCACGCGGTCGGCCTCGTCCGTACCCCGTCGCCACGGCGGCCGGCGCGGGCGGGGTGCGTCCTCGTCCGGTCGGCACGGCACGCCTTCAGCGTGCCGCCTCCGTGCGGGGCGCGGGAGCGGAGGTGCGTGCCGGGCGGGCGGCGCCGGGGGCGCAGCGGCCCGCTGCCGCCGCCGCCAGGCGGCCGAGGGCCTCCTCGCGGCCGCAGGGGTGCGCGCCCAGCGCGGTCTGCCGCTGCACGATGGCGCGCTCCGAGCGCATCAGCCGCCAGCCGCGCCGCAGCAGGAACGGCACCGACTTACGGCCCTCCCGCAGATCCCGTACGAGCCTGCGGCGGAAGGTCGTGCTCGGGCGGCCGCGCAGGCACAGCGCGTCGGCCAGGACGCCCAGCTCCCGGCAGCGGTCCACGATGTCGGCCGCGAAGATGCCCTCGGCGATGAAGAGTGGCGTGGTCCGGTCGACGACCATCGTCTCCTCGCCGGTGCGCGAGCTGGTCGCGATCGAGTACAGCGGGACCTGGGTACGGCCCTCGCGGCACAGCTCCCGGATCGCGGCGACCGCCGCCTCGCAGTCCCAGGAGCGCGGGGAGTCCCAGTCGATGTCCCGGTGCGGGCCCTCCCCGGCGACCAGGGGCAGCGAGGGGTCGCCGACCTCCTTGTAGAAGTCGTCGAGGGCCAGCACGGGCAGGCCCGACACGGCGGCCAGGGACGATTTGCCCGAACCGGAGGGGCCGGCCAGCAGAACGACCCGGGTGGGGATCGGTGGATGGGAACTCACGAGAGAACAGTGTGCGTCATCCCGGGGCCGGCCCGACCCGCCGGGGGACGCTTTGGTACCCGACCGACACCTCAACTACGCTGCGTGCCCGAACGATTACCACTCAACCCGGTCAGGTGGCTCTCATGGCACGACACGCATCCCCCCGCCCCTCCCGCGCGCTGCTGCGCACGGGCCTCACCCTGGCCGCCGTCGGCGCCGCGCTCACCGCGGGCGCCTCGGCTGCCTCCGCCGCGCAGGCCGCCCCGCTCCCGCTCGGCGACGTGGTGGGCGGCGGTGACGCGCTGGGCGGGGCCGCGCAGGGCCTGCACAGCGCCACCAAGCACGGGCTCGGCGCCGTGACCAACCTCCAGCTCGACCCGCTCGCGGGCACCGGCAGCGACCCGCTGGACAACGCGGTCGGCACCCAGGTCGCGGACTTCAAGCCGGTCTCCACGGCCCTCGTGACCAAGCCGATCACCGACGGCGCCTCCCTGTCCGAGCTGCCGCTGGTGGGCCCCGTCACGAAGGCGCTGACCGGCTGAACCCGGCCCCGGACAGCCGGACGGCCCGGCTCCGCCCCTCGTCGGGGCCGGAGCCGGGCCGTCCGTCGTTCCCGGGTGGTGCGACGCGGTGCGCGGTGCTCAGTACGAGGAGCCGGCGACGCCCAGCGCGCCCGTCGGGTGCCACACCGTCTTCGTCTCCAGCAGGGCGGTCAGCCGGTGCGTACCGGGGGCGGCCGTCCAGTCCTCGGGGTGCGGTGCGGGGCGCAGCACCCGCTTGAGGTTGTCGGCCGCGGCGATCTCCAGCTCACGCGCCAGCCCGGGCCCGGCGCCCGTCAGGTCGATCGCGTTGACGTCCCTGTGTGCGGCGAGGGACGGCGCGATCTCCGCCGTACGCCCGGTCAGGAGGTTCACGACCCCGCCCGGCACGTCGGAGGTCGCGAGGACCTCGCCGAGCGACAGCGCGGGCAGCGGGCGCTCCTCGCTCGCCACGACGACCGCCGTGCAGCCCGTCGCGAGGACCGGCGCGAGGACGGAGACGAGACCGAGGAACGAGGAGTCCTGCGGGGCCAGCACCGCGACGACGCCGGTCGGCTCGGGCGAGGACACGTTGAAGAACGGGCCCGCGACCGGGTTCGCCGCGCCCGCGATCTGCGCGATCTTGTCGGTCCAGCCCGCGTACCAGACCCAGCGGTCCACGGCGGCGTCCACCCGCGCGCCCGCCTCCGCCGCCGGGAGTCCCTCGGCCGCGGCGACCTCGGCCACGAACTGCTCGCGCCGGCCCTCCAGCATCTCGGCGACCCGGTACAGGACCTGGCCCCTGTTGTACGCGGTCGCGCCCGACCAGCCGCCGAAGGCCTTGCGGGCCGCGAGGACCGCGTCCCTGGCGTCCTTGCGGGAGCCCTGCGGGGCGTTCGCGAGCCACTCGCCGTCCGTGTCGGTCACCTCGTACACCCGGCCGCTCTCACTGCGGGGGAACCTGCCCCCGACGTACAGCTTGTAGGTCTTGAGGACGCCGAGCCGCAGCGGGCCCGGCTCGCTCCGGCCGGGGGACTTCCGGGGCCCGTCCTGCGACTTCGGGGACTTCGCGGACTTGGGGGTCTTGTCAGACATCGAGGTACGCCTCCAGGCCGTGCCGGCCGCCCTCGCGGCCGTGACCCGACTCCTTGTATCCGCCGAACGGAGAGGTGGGGTCGAACTTGTTGAACGTGTTGGCCCACACGACTCCGGCCCGCAGCTGCTGGGCCACCGCGAGCATCCGGGAGCCCTTCTCGGTCCAGATGCCCGCCGACAGGCCGTACGGCGTGTTGTTGGCCTTGGCGACCGCCTCGGCCGGGGTGCGGAAGGTCAGCACCGACAGCACCGGGCCGAAGATCTCCTCCCGGGCCACCGTGTGCGCCTGGGTGACGCCGGTGAACACGGTCGGCGCGAACCAGTAGCCGGCGGACGGCAGCTCGCACGGGGCGGTCCAGCGCTCGGCGCCCTCCGCCTCGCCCTGGTCGGCCAGACGCGTGACGCGCTCCAGCTGCTCGGCCGAGTTGATCGCGCCGATGTCGGTGTTCTTGTCGAGCGGATCGCCCAGCCGCAGCGTCGACAGCCGCCGTTTGAGCGCGTCCAGCACCTCGTCGCGCACCGACTCCTGGACCAGCAGCCGCGAACCCGCGCAGCACACCTGGCCCTGGTTGAAGAAGATGCCGTTCACGATGCCCTCGACGGCCTGGTCGACCGGCGCGTCGTCGAACACGATGTTGGCGCCCTTGCCGCCCAGCTCCAGCGTCACCCGCTTCCGGGTACCGGCCACCGTACGGGCGATCTCCTTGCCCACCGCCGTCGAACCGGTGAACGCCACCTTGTCCACGCCCTCGTGCGCGACCAGGGCCGCGCCCGCGTCCCCGAAGCCGGGCAGGATGTTGACGACGCCCTTCGGCAGCCCCGCCTGACGGCAGATGTCCGCGAAGAACAGCGCCGAGAGCGGCGTCGTCTCGGCGGGCTTGAGGACCACCGTGTTGCCGGTCGCGAGCGCCGGGGCGATCTTCCACGCCAGCATCAGCAGCGGGAAGTTCCACGGGATGACCTGACCGGCCACGCCCAGCGGCCTGGGCGCCGGACCGAAACCGGCGTGCTCCAGCTTGTCGGCCCAGCCCGCGTAGTAGAAGAAGTGCGCCGCGACCAGCGGCAGGTCCGCGTCCCTGGTCTCCCTGATCGGCTTGCCGTTGTCCAGCGTCTCCAGGACGGCCAGCTCGCGCGAGCGCTCCTGGATGATCCGCGCGATGCGGAACAGGTACTTGGCCCGCTCACAACCGGGCAGCGCCGACCAGCCCGGGAAGGCGCGGCGCGCGGCCTGCACGGCCCGCTCCACGTCCTCCTCACCGGCCTGCGCGACCTCGGAGAGCACCTCCTCCGTGGCCGGGGACACCGTCTTGAAGACCTTGCCCGAGGCGGCCTCGGTGAACTCGCCGTCCACGAACAGCCCGTACGAGGGGGCGAGGTCGACCACCGCGCGCGACTCCGGGGCCGGCGCGTACTCGAAGATCGAAGATGCCATGGGTCAGTCCACCGTCACGTAATCGGGGCCGGAGTAGCGGCCGGTGGCCAGCTTCTGCCGCTGCATGAGCAGATCGTTCAGCAGGCTGGAGGCGCCGAAGCGGAACCAGTCGTTCGACAGCCAGTCCTCGCCCGCCGTCTCGTTGACCAGCACGAGGAACTTGATCGCGTCCTTCGCGGTCCTGATGCCGCCGGCCGGTTTCACCCCGACCTGCTCCCCGCTCTCGCGCCGGAAGTCGCGCACGGCCTCCAGCATCAGCAGGGTGTTCGCCGGGGTCGCGTTGACCCCGACCTTGCCGGTGGAGGTCTTGATGAAGTCCGCGCCGCCCAGCATCCCGAGCCACGAGGCGCGCCGGATGTTGTCGTACGTCGACAGCTCGCCGGTCTCGAAGATGACCTTCAGCCGGGCCCGGGTGCCACAGGCCTCGCGTACGGCGAGGATCTCCTCGTACACCTTCGCGTAGTTCCCGGCCAGGAACGCGCCCCGGTCGATGACCATGTCGATCTCGTCGGCCCCGGCCTCGATCGCGCCCTCGGTGTCGGCGAGCTTCACCGCGAGCGGCGCGCGCCCGGCGGGGAAGGCCGTCGCCACCGAGGCCACCCGGACCGCGCTGCCGGCCACGGCGGCCTTCGCGGTCGCCACCATGTCCGGGTACACGCACAGGGCGGCGACCCTCGGCGTCGCAGGGTCGGTGGGGTCGGGATGGAGCGCCTTGCCGGCCAGCGAACGGACCTTGCCGACCGTGTCGGACCCCTCCAGGGTCGTCAGGTCGATCATCG
Source organism: Streptomyces sp. NPDC049954 (assembly GCF_040656295.1). Lineage (NCBI taxonomy): Bacteria > Bacillati > Actinomycetota > Actinomycetes > Kitasatosporales > Streptomycetaceae > Streptomyces > Streptomyces sp. NPDC049954. The sequence goes on along the minus strand of NZ_JBFALS010000015.1, from coordinate 94,994 downwards.
AGATCGCCAGGTCCAGCGCGAACGCCTTGGCGGTGGTCTTGATCGAACGGGTACCGAGGGCGGTGGCGCGCGCTTCGAGGCCGACCGGGTCGACGCCGGGCAGGCCGTGCAGGAAACGGCGCAACGAGGCGTTCGACGCGGTCACTTCGGCGTAGGACGAGCCTCCTGCGCCTCGGGGCGCGGGGGAAGTGGTGGGCATGCTCACCACCCGAGCATATCTACGCGCGTAGCGGTATGTACAGGGGGCGGCTGGTCGGGGCGGAACGAACGCGTCAGGCAGAATCGGACGTATGACGACCCCTGACCCGGACGACTCCTCCGCCCCGCAGGAGCCGGCCACGCCCTCCACGCCGCAGGAGCCGGGCGCGTCCTCCGCCCGGAAGGAGCCGGGCGCGCCTGAGCCGGCCGCGCCGGAGACGGCCGAACCGTCGGAGACCTCCGGCTCGGAGCCTTCCGCCCCCCAGGAGCCGGCCGCGCCCGACCGGATCTACCGTTCGCCCGCCGGGCTCGCCTCCGGCGTGCTGCTGCTCGCGCTGTGCGTCTGGCTGGGGGGCGACGCGATCGTGCAGGGCGAGGGCCGTACGCCCTGGCTCGCCATCGCCGCGCTGCTGTGCGCGGTGCCGCTGATCGTGGCCTTCACGCTGCGGCCCGCCGTCTACGCGAACACCGAGCGGCTGCGGGTGCGCAACCCGTTCCGCTCGATCGAACTTCCGTGGCGGACCGTCGTCTCGCTGCGCTCCGGGTACTCCAACGAGGTCGTCGCCGAGGGCGGCGCCAAGTACCAGCTGTGGTCGGTCCCCGTGTCCCTGCGGGGCCGTAAGCGGGCCGCCAGGCAGCAGGCCAAGCGCGAGGCGCCGGGAGGCGGCCGGCCGGGGTTCGGGCGCACCGCCACGGCCGCGCACGAGGTCGTGCCGAAGGCCCCGGGGGACAGCGCGATGGAGGAGCTGCGGGACCTGTGCTCCGCCGGTACGGAGGCCGCCGGGGCCGCCGCAGGCGGCGAGGCCAGGGCCCAGTGGGCCTGGCCGGTCATCGCCCCGGCCGTCGCGGGCGCCGTCCTGCTGCTCGTCCTGCTGCTGGCCTGAGAGACCGGGGGTGCGGCTGCGTCCTCAAGCGCCGTAGGAGCTTGAAGCGGTACGCGGTAGGCGGGGCGCGAACGCCCCGCCTACCGCGCGGGTCTCTCGACGAAGACGGTCTCTCAGGAGACGGACGGGAGCATCGCGACGACCAGTGTCGTCCAGGACTGGGGCCGCGCCCCGAGTCCCTGCCCGGTCTCCGGGTCCCAGTACTCCGCCCATCCGTTGACCGCGACGGCGGCGGCCGAAGAGCGCGCCAGTCCGTCCGCCGGGCCGGTCAGTTCCCAGCGGTGCAGCGCGAGCCACAGCAGGTAGTTCAGCTGGGGCCAGGCCGGTCCGCGCCAGTAGGAATGCGGATCGTAGGACGGATGCGAGCGAGCCACGTTGGCCGGTCCGAACGGGGCGGCGAAGCCCGCCGGGTCCGTGAGGTGGGCCAGCGCGGTGCGGGCGCGTTCGCCGTCGTCGGTGACGAGAGCACCCATCACCCCGTCGCTGATCGGCACGGAGACCGAGGGCCCTCCCCCCACCAGAGCGCGGTCGCTCCACAGCCCGTGCCGCTCGTCCCAGAGGTGGGTGTCCATGGCGCGGCTGATCCGGCGCGCCCGCTCGGCCAGTGCGGGGTCGTCGAGGACATGGGCGAGCTGCGCCATGTTGAAGGCGGTGTAGGCGTTGAAGGCCGCGGGACAGGTCACGAACGTGGAGGACCACGCCGCCGCCCCGTCCTCGTGGAAGGAGATGTCGCGCATCCGCTCCTTGTTCCACTGGGTGCGCGCGGCACGGTCGTAGTCGTGCCGGGTACGGCCGGGGGCGCCCCAGTCGTCGTAGCGCGGGGCGTGGTCGTTGCCGGCCTCCCACGGGTGGACGACGTAGAGCAGGTCGTCCTGCGTGCGCCGGTTCTCCCACAGCCAGTCCAGGCCCCGCCGGGCGCGGCGCAGGACCTCGGGGGCGGGGGGATCGCCGGCGTCGGCGAGGACCCGGGCGGCGTGGCCGAACATCGGCGGCTGGGTCAGCGAGGAGGTCGCGTCGAGCGGGCCGAGCCAGGTGTCCGGTCCGGCCGGCCCGTAGCGCATGTGCGGCACCATTCCGCCGGGCAACTGGCCCTCCAGGACCGCGGCGAGTTCGCGGTGCGCCCGCGCGTCGCCCAGGCGGGCCCAGGCGATGGCGTGGAAGCAGGAGTCCCACAGCCACAGGTGCGGGTAGGTGTCCGGGCTCGGTACGCAGAACCCGCGCCCCTCGTCCCAGTGGGCGTCGAGGAGGGCGAGCGCCTGCTGCTGGAGGGCGGGCTGGTGCACGGGGCCTGCCGTGGCGTCGCGGTCCGTGGATGTCATGGGTACCTCTTCGAGTGGGGGACGCGCCGTCGGTGTCGGGGGTGCGCGGGGCCGGTGGGAGGGCCGCTCAGCACAGCCAGTCCAGTGCGGTGGCCGCCGTCCAGGACTGGTCGTGGCTGCCGAGTGGTTCGCCGGTCAGAGGGTCGTAGTACTCGGCGAAGGTGCCGTCGCCGATGAGCCGGAGCCCTTCCTCGCGCAGCGCCGAGGCCCGGTCCTGCCAGCCCCGTTCGGCGAAGGCCCAGGAGAACAGCCACACCATGACCGGCCACTGCGGGCCCCGCCAGTACTCGCGCTGCCGGAAGTCGGGGGAGTCCACGGCCGTCGACGGAGGGACGGCCGCCATCAGCGCGGGGTGCCCGCACCAGGCATCGGAGTCCAGCAGGTCCGCCAGCCGCCGCTCGGCCGGCCGGTCGAGTCCGCCGCACAGGAGCGGTGCGAAACCCGCCAGGGTCTGCGAGGGGAGCCATGCACCGGTCCGCAGGTCCCGGTCGCGGGCCGTTCCGGTCAGCGGGTCCACGCTCGCGGCCACGCCGGTCCGGAAGCGGGCGGCCCAGGTCCGCAGCAGCCGGACGTCCTCGGCGCGCTCCGCCGCACCGTCGCCCAGTTCGGCGAGCGCCTCGCAGGCCAGGGCGAATATCGCGCTGGTGAAGACGTCCTCGACCGCGAAACTGCCGGTGCGCCGGACCTCCCGGTCGTCGTACCCGGCCCGCCGCATCTCCTCGATCAGCCAGAGGTAGCGGTCGTACTCGCGGTCGCTCGGCCGGCTGGAGGGGTCGGCGACCACCGTGAGGTCCACGCGCCGGTACGGCGGAAGGCCGCCGCCTACCTCGACCCGGCGGTAGGGGCCGTCCCAGCGCGGCGAGTTGTCCATGCCCGACTCCCAGCCGTGGTGCAGGGTGACCCGGCCGGTGCCCTCCGGGTCGCGCTGTTCGGCGAGCCAGCGGTGCCAGCGCATCAGCGGTTCCCAGGACCGCCGCAGGAACTCCTCCGCCGCCTGCCGTTCGGTGCGGCCGCGGCCGCGCGCCACGGCCATGATCCTTCTGACGGCGATCGCGTGCACGGGAGGCTGGCAGATCCCGGAGGTGGCGACGGCGGTGGGGCCGGCCGCGGCGAGCCGTCCGCACTCCCAGCGCCGCGGCCCGGGGAAGTACCCGGCCTCGTCGTCGGAGAAGACGATGTGCGGGATCATGCCGGTGGACCACTGGGCGGCGAGCAGCGTGTCCAGCTCGGTGATCGCCCGCGGGACACTGAGACGGGCGATGCCGACGGAGATGAAGGCGGCGTCCCAGCTCCACATGTGCGGGTACAGCCGGGGGGCCGCGGTCGTCATCGACCCCCGGTCGTTGCCGCGCAGGACGTAGGCCGCCCGTGCGGCGAGGGCCTTGTCCGTCGTCCGGGGCCCGCGGGGCGGGGCGAGGGTGCTCATGCCGTCTCCAGGGCGAGTTCGGTCTCGGCGTCGTACCAGCGCAGGTCGTCCGGGGCGAGGGTCAGCCAGACGGTGTCGGCCGAGGAGGCGCGGAAGGTGTTCGCCGCCTGGACCTTGACCTCCTGTCCGTCGACGTCGGCTGTCACCAGGACGGCGGAGCCCAGGGGTTCGAAGACCCGTACGGTCGCCCGGAGGGCCCCGGGGCGCCGCTCGTGGGAGATGCCGATCGTCTCGGCGCGGACCCCCAGGTGGACCTCGGTGCCGCCCAGGGGACGCAGCGCCGCGGGCGCGGGGACGACCTGGCCGCCGAGATCGGCGAGGACGCCGCCGTCCTGGCCGCCGGTGTCGATCCTGGCGCGGAGGAAGTTCATCGGCGGGCTGCCGATGAAGCCGCCGACGAACCGGCTCACCGGTTCGTCGTAGACGCGGAGCGGGTCCTCGCACTGGACGATGACGCCGTCGCGCATCACGGCGACGCGGTTGCCGAGGGACAGGGCCTCGGACTGGTCGTGGGTGACGTACAGCGTGGTGGTGCCGATGTCCTCGACGAGCTTCTTGAGGTCCGCCCGGAAGGACAGGCGCAGCAGGGCGTCCAGGTTGGACAGCGGTTCGTCCATCAGCAGGACGTCGGCGTCCACCACGATGGCGCGGGCGACCGCGACGCGCTGGCGCTGGCCGCCGGACAGCTGGGTGGGGTAGCGGTCCAGGTAGGGACCGAGCTGGAGGAGGCCGGCCGCCCAGTCGACCTTCCGCCTGACCTCGTCGGCGTCCACGCCCCGCATGGTCAGCCCGAAGCCGATGTTGGCGCGGACCGTGCGGTGCGGGAAGACGGCGTAGGACTGGAAGACCATAGACAGGTTGCGGTCCTTGGGCGGCAGGTACGTGACGTCCCGCCCGCCCACCACGATCTGCCCGGAGTCGGGCAGTTCCAGGCCGGCCAGCATGCGCAGCAGCGTCGTCTTTCCGCAGCCGGACGGCCCGAGCAGGACCATGAACTCGCCGTCGGCGATGTCGAGGGAGACGTCGTCCGTCGCCCGGGCGGAGGCGCCCGGATAGGTCTTGACCAGGTTGCGCAGATGTACTTCGGTCACGGTTTCCCCAGGGGTCGGAGCGAGTGCCCGCCGGGGCACGGGCTGTCCGCTCGGTGGTCAGCGCGCACTCGATCCCCACATGTTGAGCAGGTAGCGACGCATGAACAGGATGAAGAGCACGCCGGGCACGACGAGTACGAGCCCCCCGGCGAACTGGTAGGGCAGCGAGGACTGGCGCAGGGAGGTGAGGATCTGGGCCGGCAGCGTGCGGTGGTTGAGGGTGAGCACCGCCGAGGCGAGCACCTCGTTCCAGGACAGGACGAAGGTGAACACGCTGGAGGCCGCGATCCCCGGCGCCGCCATCGGGACGACCACGCGCCGGAAGGCGCCGAACCGGCCGCAGCCGAAGAGCAGCGCCGCCTCCTCCAGGTCGCGGGGGACCGAGACGAAGATGCTCGCGGTGATCAGGATGGTGGTGGGCAGCGCCAGTCCGGTGTGCACCAGGGCGACGGCCACGACGCTGTCGAACATGCCCGCGTTGAGGAAGAGTTCGGCCAGCGGAACGGACAGCACCACGACCGGGAGGGCGCGTACCAGCAGCAGGACCAGCTGGTAGGCGTCCTGGCCGCGGAAGACGAAGCGGGCCATGGCGTACCCGGCCGGCGCGCCGACGACCAGGGAGAGCCCGACGGTCCACAGCCCGGCCAGCAGGGAGTTGACCATGGACGGGCCGACCGCGGTGCCGGTGAAGAGGTCCGTGACCGTGGAGAAGGAGAAGTGGTTGGGCAGGAACGAGAGCGGGAACTGGCTCAGCCCCTCCCGGGAGGACAGGGCCGCGACGGCGATCAGGTAGAGGGGGATCCCCATGAAGAGACTGATCGCGACGGCGGCGCACTGCTGGAGCGCACGGGTGCGCCGACGCCGCCGCAGGGGAGTCCTGTCGACCGGCGGCAGGGTCAACCCCTCTGCTTGCCGGGTCTGTTGCGTGCGTACGGTGGTCGTCATCGCTTTCCGCCTTCCGCCCCGGACTGGCGCAGCAGCCTGAGGTAGGCCGTCGACGCGAGCAGGGACACGCCGAGCACCACGAGGGCGACCGCGCTGGCGACCGCGGGGTTCTGCAGTGCGGTGAACCACTGGTACGTCTCGCCCACCAGCATCGGGAAGTTCTGCCCGGTCAGTGCCTGGGCCACGGCGAAGGTCTGCAGGCCCATGATGGTCCGCAGGATGAGCGCCACCTGGAGGTTCGGCTTGAGCATCGGCAGGGTGACGTGGCGCAGGCGCTGCCAGGCGCTGCCGCCGAAGACCTGCGCGGCCTCGTCGAACTCCTTGGGGACCATCTGCATGCCGGCGACGACGATGACCATGACGAGAGAGGTCGAGCGCCAGACCTCCGCGAGCACCACCGCGAGCAGCATCGTCGAGGTGTGCTGGTAGGACAGCCAGGAATAGGAACCGCCCAGCCCGAGTGCGGACAGCGCGGAGTTGAGGTAGCCGCGGTCGGTGAACACCGACAGCCAGACCAGGCCGGCGGCGAGGTCGCTGACCGCGAGCGGCACGGCCCACAGGTAGAAGTGGAAGCGCGAGAAGCGTGGTTTGACCTGGAGCAGCAGCCCCATGCCGATGGCGAGGGCGAACTGCACGGGGATGACGATCGCGGTGAGCAGCAGCGTGTTGCGGACCGAGTCCCAGAAGCGCGGCTCCTCGACCATGCGGCGCCAGTTGTCGAGACCGACACCTCCCGGCCCGTCGAACGCCGCGCCGACGCCCTTGACCATGGGCCATCCGAAGAGTAGGAGCATGAAGACCAGCGAGGGCAGCAGCAGGAGGTAGGGGGTGCTCCTGCGCCACAGCGGAGGGCGCGTGGCCGGGGCGGCGGCGCTCATCCGACCGTGCAGTTCGTGTCGGCCCGGACGGGGTCGGGTGACCAGCAGGGCACCTTCACCTCGTCGAGGATGGACTGCATGTTCCTGGCCTGGGCGTCGAGCGTCCTGCGGATGTCCTGGTGGTTGAGCACGATCGCGGCGAACGCGTCGGTGAAGATCTTCGACATCTCCCCGTCGTGCCGGCCCAGGCCGACCGGCGGCAGCGACAGGATGGCCCGCGGTGCCGTCTGCTGTGCGTGCAGGGCGTCCGACTCCAGACGTATGGCGGGTGGCAGGTCCGGCGGGATGGGGGCCTTGACCGCGGGGAAGAAGGAGTTCTTGCGCAGCAGATCGATCTGCGCGGTGGGCTTGGCCAGTGCGCGCAGCAGGTCCTTGGCCGCGTCGAGGTGCGGGGCGCCCCTGGGTATCCCGAGGCCGAGCACCACCGACATGTAGCCGCGACCCTTGGGCCCGGCGGGGTTCGGGGCCATCACCCACTCCTCGGGGTGTTTCCTGGGTGCCTCGACCAGACGGGCGACGTGGTCCCAGGCGACGGAGACCTCACCTGAGGTGAGCGGCTCCTGCATGAAGTTGTAGTTGGTGCTGCTCGGCACGGTGTTGGCCCACAGGTCCCGGAGGTACTGCCACATCGTCACCGCCTTCGCGCTGCGGAACTCCGTGACCACTCCTCCGGTGAACGAGGGGTAGAGGTGTCCCTGCACGAAGCGGGCGAGCAGCCCCTCGGGACCGGCCGGCAGCCCGAAGGCGGGCTTGCCGCCGTTCGCCTTGCGCGCGGCGATCGCCCAGTCCAGGTACTGCTCGTAGGTGAGGGTGTCCACGTCCGCGCCCGACGGCAGGTGCTCCAGGGCGGACTTCCTGGCGCAGATCAGGTAACTGGCCTGGCACCACGGGACGTACCAGGTCCTCCGCGTGCCGAGCTTCGCCAGTTCCAGCAGGTCGGGGGAGTAGCCGCGGCCGGCCAGGTCCGTCATCAGCCCGCTGAGGTCGGTGAGGTAGTCCTCGCCCAGCATCGCGAAATCGCCGTGCAGACCGGCGATCACGTCGATCTGCACGTGTCCGCTGTCGGCCTGCGAACGCACCTGCGTACCGAGCTGGGAGGAGTCGCCCGCGACCAGTTGCGCGCCGGGCTCGTAGGCCCTGTTCAGGATGGCGCGCAGGTTCCGCGTCTCCTCGACCGGAGTGAACTGCGTCGTCAGGAAACTGACTCCGGATCCACTCGCCCCGGACGTGGACATCCCGCTGCACGCCGCGAGCGCGGGGGTCGCGACGCCCGCGACGGACCCCCAGCGCAACACGTCCCGCCGCGAAGGGCGGGAGCGTGGAGGTGAGTTGAGCATGGTGTTCTCCGTTGGTTCGGTCAGCCGCCCGGGGTACCGGACCGCACGGCAAACGGGAGAGAGAGCACGCGTCCGTCAGCGGTCGGCGTACGCAGGCCCGGCAGCGTCCGGCCGAGGCGACCGGCGACTCATGGCTCGGACACTAGGTACCGTCGGTAAGCGCGTCAAGGGTGTTAACGATAAATGTTAACGTTGACATCTCTGCTACGGTGCATCCCGTCACTGTCCGCGACGTTGCAGAGATGAGGGTGCGAGACGTGCAGCCCCGGTCCTACGAACCCAATCCCCACTACCCCCTCGAAGGTGCGGACACGATCCCCGGCTGGGCCGCGTCGGCCCGCTCGCTGCCCGAGGGACCGGTGACCCTGGCCCTCGACGGGCCCGCCGCGTTCGACTGGCACGCGGCCGTGGCACTGCTGTCGTCGGCGCTGGAGGAACGTGGGCTGACCGTGGCGCCGACGGACCTGCGCGAGCAACTGGCGCCCTGGAACGAGATCGTGGAGCGCACCGGCTTCGCCGGTCTCGCCGACGACCCGGACTTCGACCGGCTCGCCGACGGCACCCTCGGCGACCTCTTCGACGCGCTGGTGGCCCCGGCCCCGCCCGCCGGCGGGGTGGCCCTGGTCTTCGGCCCGGGCGCCGCGCTGGTCGCGCACGACGTGCTCTGGTACGCCGACGCCCCCAAGCGCTTCGCGGAGGCCGCCGTCATCGCCGGGAGGGCGCCCAACCTCGGGCAGCGCCCCACGGACGGCCCCCCGACCACCAAGCGGCTGTTCTACATCGACTGGCCCCTGCTCGACCGTCACCGCGACGCCGTCGCCCCGGACATCGACCTCTGGATCGACTGCCAGGACCTCACCGCTCCCCGCAGCGTGGCCGGCGAGGCCCTACGGCGTACCGCGCGTTCCCTGGCCCGGCGCCCCTTCCGCACCCGCCCCACCTTCAACACCACGTCCTGGGGCGGCCACTGGGCGCAGGAGGAGCTGGGCATGAACCGGGACGCGGCCAACACCGCCCTCGGGTACGAGCTGATCGCCCCGGAGAGCGGCGTACTCGTGGGCGAGTCGGGCTCCGCGGTGGAGGTTCCCTTCCAACTGCTGGTAGCCCTGCACCCGGACGAGATACTCGGCCCCGAGGTCCACGAGGTGTTCGGCACCTCCTTCCCCGTACGGTTCGACTACCTCGACACCGTCGGCGGCGGCAGCCTCTCCGTGCACTGCCACCCGCAGTCCGACTACATGCGCGAGGTGTTCGGCTGGCCGTACACCCAGCACGAGACGTACTACGTGATGGTCGGCGGCGAGCAGAACACGGTCTACCTCGGACTGCGCGAGGACGCCGACCTGGCGGCCTTCGAGCACGAGGCGCACGAGGCGCACCACCACGAGACGCCCTTCGACATCACCGCCTACGTCCAGACCCACGCGGCCGACCCGCACCAGCTGTTCGTCATCCCGGCGGGCACTCCGCACGGCAGCGGCAAGGGCAACGTCGTCCTGGAGGTCAGCGCGACCCCCTACCTGTACTCCCTGCGCTTCTACGACTGGCTGCGCCGCGACGCCGAGGGGCGCCAGCGCCCCGTCCACCTCGGGCACGCCTTCGAGAACCTGACCACCGGCCGCACCGGCGACGCGGTCACCGAGGACCTGGTGCCCGCTCCGCGTCCGCTGCGCACCGGCGAGGGCTGGCGCGAGGAACTGCTCGGCGCGCTGCCCGAGATGTTCTTCGAGGTACGCCGGATCGTGGTCGAGGGTGACCACCCCGCCGAGGACGACACCGCCGGGCGCTTCCACATCCTGAACCTCGTGGAGGGGGAGGGCGTGGAGATCGTCACCGAGAGCGGGCACCGGCACGCGCTGGCCTACGCCGAGACCCTGGTGGTCCCGGCCTCGGTCGGCCGCTACACGCTCACCAGGACCGGCCGGAGCCCGGTCCGGCTGGTGAAGTCCCTGGTCCGGTGAGGACGGTGCCCTCGACACCTCCGGCCGCTCGTCCCGCACCTGCGGCCGTCCCCGTCCCCGGGACCGGCGGCCCGCACGCCACCCCCGTGCTGGAGATCGGCGGGACGCACGTCACCGCGGCCCTGGTGGACACCGGGCGGGCGGCCGTGCTCCAGGACAGCGTGCGGCACGCCGCCCTCGACCCCGGCGCCCCGGCGGAGGAGATCCTCGGCGCGGTGCTGGCCTGCGCCCGGGAGGTGGCCGCGCCACCCGGGGCGACCTGGGGCGCGGCGGTGCCCGGCCCCTTCGACTACGCCCGCGGCGTCGCGCGCTTCAGCGGCGTCGGCAAGTTCGACGCGCTGGCCGGAACCGATCTGGGACGCGCCCTGACGGCCGGACTGCCGGGCGCCGGAGCGCACTTCCGCTTCCTCAACGACGCCCACGCCTTCACCCTCGGCGAGTGGGCCGTGGGAGCGGGGCGTGGCCACGGGCGGGTGGTGGGCCTGACCCTGGGCACCGGAGTGGGATCGGCCTTCCTCGCCGACGGGGCCCTGGCCGACGAGGGCCCGGGCGTCCCCCACGAGGGGCACGTGCATCTCCTCACCATCGACGGACGCCCGTTGGAGGAGACCGTCTCCCGGCGGGCCCTCCTGCGGCGGTACGCCGCCGAGACGGGCCACTCCCCGGACGACGGGGTCGACGTCCGCGACCTCGCCGAACGTGCCCGGGCCGGTGAGGCCGTGGCGGGCCGGGTCCTGCACCGGGCCTTCCACGCGCTGGGGGCCGCGCTCGCGCCCTGGCTGAGCGCCTTCGGAGCCGAGGCCGTGATCGTGGGCGGCTCCGTCGCGAGAGCGTGGGACCTGGTGCGGCCTGCCGTGGACGCGGGCATCACGCAGGCCGGGCCGCGTACCGATATCGTGCTGCGCAGGGCCGAACGACTCGTGGCGGCGCCCCTTCTGGGAGCCGCCCTGCACGTGCGGCAGGTGGGTGCGGCACCCCGCGCCGACGTGCGCCGGGGAGGGGAGGACACATGACCGACTCGCGTCGTGAGCCGGAGCGCCCCGCCGCCCCGAGCACCCGTCAGGAGACCACCCGGGCCCGGGGGGCGGCGCCGCCCACACTGCACGACGTGGGGCTGCGCGCCGGGGTCAGCGCCATGACCGCGTCGCGGGCCCTGCGGGGCGATCCGAGGGTCTCACCGCGGACCACCGAGCGGATCCGCTCGGCCGCCGCCGAACTCGGCTACCGCCGCAACGAACTCGCCCGGGGGCTGCGGCTGGGCCGCACCACGGGGATGATCGGCCTGGTGGTCACCAACCTGGCCAACCCCTTCTACTCCCAACTCGCGCTCGGCGTCGAGGCCGTGGCCTCCGCGCACGGGATGAAGGTCGTCGTCAGCAACACCGCCGACCGGGTCGAACAGGAACGCGAGATCGTGGACGACCTCGCCGCGCGCCGGGTCGACGGGATCATCGTCGTGCCGGCCGGCCCCGACCACGGCCACCTCGCCCCGGCCCAGCTCAACGACATCCCCGTGGTCCTCGCCACCCGGCCGCCCGTCGGCATCGAGGTCGACTGCGCGCTGCTGGACGACTTCGGGGGCGCGCGGGAGGCGACCTCCCTGCTCGTCGCCGACGGCCACCGGCGCATCGGGTTCCTCGGGCCGCCCGCCGCGTGGACCAGCGCCGAGCGACTGCGCGGCTACCGTGCCGTCCTGGAGGAGTCGGGCCTCGCCCTCGACGAGGACCTGGTGCGGTGCGAGCAGCGCGACATCGAGTCGGCCCGGCGGGCGGCCACCCGGATGCTCGGACTTCCCGAGCCGCCGACGGCCTTCTTCTGCGCGAACAGCCGGAACACGCTGGGTGTCGCCCGCGTGGTGCGGCCGCACCCGCGCCGGGTCGCGATCTTCGGCTTCGACGACTTCGAACTCGCCGACATGCTCGACCTGTCGCTCCGCGTCGTGTCCTACGCCCCCGAGGCGCTGGGCCGCAGGGCCGCCGACCTCCTGTTCGGCCGCCTCGCCGAGAACCGTCGGACGGGGACGGACGAGCGGGCGCCGCTGGCCCGCGCGATCCTCCCCACCTCGGTCGTCGACCACTCCCCGGCCGCCCGCGGCCCCGCCCCCTCGCGGGGCAGGACGTGAACCACCGTCTGGACGGACAACTGCGGGCCGCCCTGCCCGGACTGCGCCCCGCGGACCTCTGCGACATACCCGCCGCGCGGGAGCAGGCGGCCGGGAGGCTGCGTGCCAACCCCCTGCCCGAGGATCCGTCGGTGACCGTGCGGGACGTGACCGTCCCCGGCGGCGCCGGCCGGCCCCCGGTCGCCCTGCGCCTGTTCACCCCGTCCGCTCCGGCCGGCCGGTCGCGTCCGGCCGTGTACGACATCCACGGCGGGGGGTTCGTCCTGGGTTCACTGGACGCGGTCCACTCCCGGGACCTCAGACTGTGCCGGGAGACCGGTGCCCTCGTGGTGGCCGTCGACTACCGGCTGGCACCCGAGCATCCGTTCCCGGCGGCGCTGGACGACTGCTGGGCGGGCCTCGTGTGGCTCGCGGAGGCCGCCCCGGAACTCGGCGTGGACAGCTCCCGGATCGCCGTCTACGGCCAGTCCGCGGGCGCCGGGCTCGCCGCCGCCCTCACCCACCTCACCCGGGACCGCGCGGGGCCGGCGCTCTGCTTCCAGTACCTGGGCACCCCGGCACTGGACGACCGGCTGGACACCCCCAGCATGCGGAGCTTCACCGACACCCCCGGCTGGTGGCGCGAGAACGCCGTGCTCAGCTGGGAGAGCTACCTCGGTCCGGGCCTGCCCGGAAGTGACGGAGTGTCGCCCTACGCCGCTCCCGCGAGGGCCACGGACTTCTCGGGGCTTCCCCCGGCGTACATCACCGCCATGGAGTTCGATCCGCTGCGCGACGAGGGCATCGCCTACGCCCAGGCGCTCCTCGCCGCCGGGGTCCCGGTGGAACTCCATCTCTTCCCCGGGACCTTCCACGGATCGGTCGGGGTGTCCGGGGCCGAAGTCTCCCGGCGGGAACTCGACGAGGAGGCCGCGGTCCTCGGACGCGCCCTGCACGGCCCGGGCCGGAGAGCGTGACGTGAGCCCGTTCGTATACGTCCGCTGAGGCTTCGGCCGGACGAGGACGCGCCCGCGAACGGGAGCACGGAGAGCGAACCGGGGGATATCGGCCCCTGAATACCACTTTGGGGCAGGCCGGGTCTCGCATCGTGAACGCCCCTGGCCCTAGCGGTCGGCCATGGTGTTTACGTGGACGTCACACTGATACCCCCCGCGCGCGGCAATGGCGCCGAGCGCCCCTCACCGGCCGCAGCCGTGCCGTGTGCCGGTCCGGTGTACCGGTCCGGTTCCGGTGGCGGCCGTGCCAGAAAGGGCTCCCGTGACCACGCGACCCGATATGAACACCGCTCTCGACGCCCTGCGTGTCGAGATCGAGCACCGCAACCCGGCCCAGCCCGAGTTCCACCAGGCCGTCCACGAGGTGCTGGAGACTCTCGCCCCCGTGCTCGTGGCCCGGCCCGAGTACGCCGAGCCGGGGCTGGTCGAGCGGCTGTGCGAGCCCGAGCGGCAGATCGTCTTCCGGGTGCCGTGGCAGGACGACCGGGGCCGCGTCCACGTCAACCGCGGCTTCCGGGTCGAGTTCAACAGCGCGCTGGGCCCGTACAAGGGCGGTCTGCGGTTCCACCCGTCGGTGAACCTCGGCATCGTCAAGTTCCTCGGCTTCGAGCAGATATTCAAGAACGCGCTGACCGGCCTCGGTATCGGGGGCGGCAAGGGCGGCAGCGACTTCGACCCGCACGGCCGCAGCGACGCGGAGGTCATGCGGTTCTGCCAGGCGTTCATGACCGAACTGCAGCGGCACATCGGCGAGCACACCGACGTCCCCGCGGGTGACATCGGGGTCGGCGGCCGGGAGATCGGCTACCTGTTCGGGCAGTACCGGCGGATCACCAACCGCTGGGAGGCCGGCGTCCTCACCGGCAAGGGCCCCGGCTGGGGCGGCTCACTGATCCGCCCCGAGGCCACCGGGTACGGCAACGTCCTGTTCACGGCGGCGATGCTGCGCGAGCGCGGCGAGGACCTGGAGGGCCGCACGGCGACCGTCTCCGGATCGGGGAACGTCGCGATCCACACCGTCGAGAAGCTGCTCGCCCTCGGTGCGAACCCGCTGACCTGCTCGGACTCCACCGGTTACGTGGTCGACGAGAAGGGCATCGACCTCGGTCTGCTGAGGCAGGTCAAGGAGGTCGAGCGCGGCCGGATCAGCACGTACGCCGAGCGCCGCGGCGGGTCCGCGCGCTTCGTGCCGGGCGGGAGCGTCTGGGAGGTCCCCGCCGACATCGCCCTGCCCTCGGCCACCCAGAACGAGCTGGACGAGAAGGACGCCGCCGCGCTGATCCGCAACGGCGTCAAGGCCGTGTCCGAGGGCGCGAACATGCCGACCACCCCGGGGGCCGTCCACCTGTTGCGGGAAGCCGGAGTGGCCTTCGGGCCCGGCAAGGCGGCGAACGCGGGCGGGGTCGCGGTCAGCGCGCTGGAGATGTCCCAGAACCACGCGCGCGCCTCGTGGACGGCGGCCCGCGTCGAGGACGAGCTGACCCGCATCATGAACGACATCCACACCACCTGCCACGAGACCGCCGAGCGCTACGGGGCGCCGGGCGACTACGTCACGGGTGCGAACATCGCCGGCTTCGAGCGGGTCGCCGACGCGATGCTGGCGCAGGGCGTCATCTGAAGGCAGCGAGCCGTCCGGCTCCCGCCGGGCTTCCCCGTACGAGGTGCGGGGAAGCCCGGCCGGGAACGGGGCCCGGTGAAAGGGGGCCTACGCCAGTCCCAGCAGCGCGGACACGTCCCGCGCGACCCGGTCCAGCGCCTCCCCGGCCTCCCGCCGGTCGCCCACGGCCTCCAGGTAGCACTTGAGCTTCGGCTCGGTGCCGCTCGGGCGGACGATCACCCGGCCGCGCACCCCGGAGCCGCCGAGCACGTACCGCAGGCCGTCGGTCGGCGGCAGGCCGTTCAGGCCCTCGCCGAGGTCCTCGGCGCTCAGGACGGACAGGCCGCCCAGGGACGCCGGGGGCTCGGCGCGCAGGCGCGCCATCGCCGCGGTGATCAGGGAGAGGTCGGCGACGCGGAAGGAGACCTGACGCGTCGCGTGCGTCCCGTGTTCGCGCGCCAGGTCCTCCAGCGCGTCCACGAGGGTGCGGCCCGACTCCTTGAGGACGGAGGCGAACTCGGTGACCAGCAGGGCCGCCGTGACGCCGTCCTTGTCGCGTACGCCCTCGGGGTCGACGCAGTAGCCGAGCGCCTCCTCGTAGCCGAAGCGCAGTCCGGGGACCCGGGCGATCCACTTGAAACCGGTGAGGGTCTCGGCGTGCGGGCGGCCCGCCGCGCGGGCGATCGCGGCGAGCAGGGTCGAGGAGACGACGGACTCGGCGAACACGCCGTGCTCCCCGCGCCGCACGAGGTGCAGCGCGAGCAGGGCGCCGACCTCGTCGCCGGTGAGCATCCGCCAGCCCCCGGGCCGCGCGGCGTCCGGTACGGCCACCGCGCAGCGGTCCGCGTCCGGGTCGTTGGCGATGATCAGGTCGGGGGGCGGGGTGAGGGCGCGGGCCGTCGCGAAGGCCAGGTCCATCGCCCCCGGCTCCTCCGGGTTGGGGAAGGCGACCGTCGGGAAGTCCGGGTCGGGCTCGGCCTGTTCGGGGACGGGGACCGGTGCGGGGAAACCGGCCCGCGCGAAGGCCGCCCGCACCGTCTCGGTGCCCACGCCGTGCAGCGCGGTGTGCACGACGCGGGCGGTGCGCGGGCTGCCGCCCGCCAGCACCCGGTCGGTGCGCTCCAGATAGGCGTTCAGGACGTCCTCGCCCAGGACCTCCCAGCCCGCATCGGCGCGCGGTACGTCCGCCAGGGACTCCACGGCCTCGATACCGGCCGCGATCTCCGCGTCGGCGGGCGGCACGATCTGCGAGCCCGCGCCCTCGGCCGGGTCCGGGTAGCCGAAGCCGAGGTACACCTTGTAGCCGTTGTCGCGCGGCGGGTTGTGGCTCGCGGTGACCTCGACGCCCGCGACCGCCCCGAGGTGACCGATCGCGAAGGCCAGTACGGGGGTGGGCAGCGGGCGCGGCAGTACGGCCGCGCGCAGGCCCGCCCCCGTCAGCACGGCCGCCGTGTCGCGCGCGAAGTCCGCCGACTTGTGGCGCGCGTCGTAGCCGACGACGACGAGGCCGTCCCCCTTGCCCCGGTCCTTCAGGAAGGCGGCGAGCCCGGCGGCGGCCCGCTGGACCACCGCCCGGTTCATGCGCATCGGCCCCGCACCCAGCTCGCCGCGCAGCCCGGCCGTACCGAACTGGAGCGTGCCGCTGAACCGGTCGGCGAGCGCGTCGAGTTCACGGTTGTCGATCAGCGCGGACAGCTCGGCCCGGGTGTCGGGGTCCGGGTCCTCGGCGAGCCAGCGGCCGGCGCGTTCGAGGAGGTCCTTCTCGTCCAGTTCCACCACGGTGGATCGGCCCTTTCGTGCGTGCGGGGTACGAAGGTGCGGGAGGGGGCGGGTGTCG
Source organism: Streptomyces sp. NPDC049954 (assembly GCF_040656295.1). Taxonomy (NCBI): domain Bacteria; kingdom Bacillati; phylum Actinomycetota; class Actinomycetes; order Kitasatosporales; family Streptomycetaceae; genus Streptomyces; species Streptomyces sp. NPDC049954. The sequence continues at coordinate 78,401 of NZ_JBFALS010000015.1, read as the reverse complement.
CGGCGTACGCGGGTGTCAGATGCGGTCGAGGACGCGGGCCAGCAGATCGCCCATGTGCGCCGCCGAGTCACGGCCGGCCTGGAGGACCTCCTCGTGGTTGAGGGGCTCCCCGGAGAGACCGGCGGCGAGGTTGGTGACCAGCGAGATGCCGAGCACCTCCGCCCCGGCCTCACGCGCGGCGATGGCCTCCAGCACGGTGGACATGCCCACCAGGTCCCCGCCCATCGCGCGGACCATGCCGATCTCGGCGGGCGTCTCGTAGTGCGGGCCGGGGAACTGCACGTAGACGCCCTCTTCGAGGGAGGGGTCGATCTCCTTGCACAGCGCGCGCAGCCGCGGCGAGTACAGGTCGGTGAGGTCGACGAAGTTCGCGCCCTCGATCGGCGAGGTCGCCGTGAGGTTGATGTGGTCGCTGATGAGGACCGGCTGGCCCGGCCGCATCCCGGCGCGCAGCCCCCCGCAGCCGTTGGTCAGCACGATGGTCTTGCAGCCGGCGGCCACCGCGGTGCGCACGTTGTGCGCGACGGCGGCCACGCCCCGGCCCTCGTAGAAGTGGGTGCGGCCCAGGAAGACGAGCGCGCGCCTGCCGCCGAGGTTCCCGTAGGAGCGGATGCGGCCCGCGTGCCCCTCGACGGCGGGCGGCGGGAAGCCGGGCAGGTCGGTGAAGGACAGCTCGTGGTCGGCCGCGCCGAGCACCTCCGCCGCGGGCACCCAGCCCGAGCCCATCACCAGGGCCACGTCGTGGGACTCGGCGCCCGTCAGCTCGCGCAGCCGCGCGGCGGCGGCCTCCGCGGCCGCGAAGGGGCCGCCCTGGATGTCGTCCGGAATAACAGATGCGTTCACGCGGACGAGCGTAGCCGCTCATGTCCTACGCGCGTAGACGCCTCCGATAACGACCTGATTGCCGTCTCCGCCGTGGGGCCCCGGGGCCCGGACCAGCCTGTTCAGGCGGCCGGACCACGGGGCGGACCCGGGGCGGCGGGGGGTGCGGGGTTTGGCGCGAACCGCACGGGCGTCACGCCTCGGGGTGCCCGGGACGACGCCGTCCGCCCCGTTCAGCAGGGGCGCTTGCGCAGTTCCATCACGTAGTCGTGGGGGGCGCCCGCCGACTCGGCGGCGTCGGCGATCTCGCCCAGGTAGCGCGCGGAGGGCAGGCCGCCCTCGTAGCCGTTGAGGACGTAGAGCCACACCGGCTCCTCGCCGTCCAGGGTGTGCACCCGTACCCGCATGCGCCGGTAGATGTCGAGGCCGACGCCCTCCCAGCGGTCCATCGAGTCCTCGTCGAGCGGGGCGATGTCGTACAGCGTCACGAAGACCTGCGAACGCGGGGCCTCCACGATCGTGGCGAGCGCGCCCTCCCAGCCCATCTGCTCACCGCCGAAGGTCAGCCGCCAGCCGTTCAGCCAGCCGGTGCCGCGCAGCGGCGAGTGGGGTGCGCGGCGCGTCATCAGCCGCGCATCGAGATTGCCGGCGTACGCAGCGTAGAGCGACATGGGGACGAGGGTACGGCAGTGGACGCCGGGAGCAGGGGGGAGCGCGGGGAGCGAGCGGCGGTCCCGGACGCGCACGCGGCCCACCGTCGTGCTCCGGCGCCCGCGGGGCATACGTGAGCGAGGGCACACCCGGACGGAGGGGCCGGGGGCGAAGGCTCTTGAAGGGTGCGGGACAATGGGGTATGTGACTCGGATCGTGATTATCGGTGGCGGACCCGGCGGATACGAAGCGGCCCTCGTGGGCGCCCAGCTCGGCGCGGAGGTGACCGTCGTGGACTGCGACGGCCTCGGCGGCGCGTCGGTGCTCACCGACTGTGTGCCGTCGAAGACCCTGATCGCCACCGCGGAGGTGATGACGACCTTCGACTCCTCCTACGAGGAACTCGGCATCATCGTCGCGGACGACACCCCACCCATGGAACAGGCGGCCCGGGTCGTCGGCGTGGACCTCGGCAAGGTCAACCGCCGCGTCAAGCGCCTCGCGCTCGCCCAGTCCCACGACATCACCGCCTCCGTGACCCGGGCCGGCGCCCGCGTCCTGCGCGGCCGGGGCCGGCTGGAGGGCCAGCAGGACCACGACGGCTCGCGCACGGTCGTCGTCACCGCCGCCGACGGCTCCGAGGAGCGGCTGACCGCCGACGCCGTCCTCGTCGCGACCGGCGGCCACCCGCGCGAACTGCCCGACGCGCGGCCCGACGGCGAACGCATCCTCAACTGGACCCAGGTGTACGACCTGGAGGAGCTGCCCGAGGAACTGATCGTGGTCGGCTCCGGGGTCACCGGCGCCGAGTTCGCCGGGGCCTACCAGGCGCTCGGCTCCCGCGTCACCCTCGTCTCCTCCCGCGACCGCGTGCTGCCCGGCGAGGACCCGGACGCCGCCGCCGTCCTGGAGGACGTGTTCCGCAGGCGCGGCATGAACGTCATGGCCCGCTCCCGCGCGCAGGCCGTCAAGCGGGTCGGCGACCGCGTCGAGGTGAGCCTCGCGGACGGCAGGACCATCTCCGGCACGCACTGCCTCATGGCGGTCGGCGCCATCCCGAACACGGCGGGCATGGGCCTGGAGGAGGCCGGGGTCAAGCTCAAGGACTCCGGGCACATCAAGACCGACCGGGTCTCGCGCACCAGCGCCCCCGGCGTCTACGCGGCCGGCGACGTCACCGGCGTCTTCGCGCTCGCCTCGGTCGCCGCGATGCAGGGCCGCATCGCGATGTACCACTTCCTGGGCGACGCGGTCACCCCGCTCAACCTCAAGGCCGTCTCCTCCAACGTCTTCACCGACCCGGAGATCGCCACCGTCGGCTACAGCCAGGCCGACGTCGACAGCGGCCGCATCGAGGCCCGCGTCGTGAAGCTGCCGCTGCTGCGCAACCCGCGCGCCAAGATGCAGGGCATCAGGGACGGCTTCGTCAAGCTGTTCTGCCGCCCCGGGACCGGCGTCGTGGTCGGCGGCACCGTCGTCGCCCCGCGCGCGAGCGAGCTGATCCACCCCATCTCGATCGCCGTCGACAACAACCTGACGGTCGAGCAGATCGCGAACGCCTTCACCGTCTACCCCTCGCTGTCCGGCTCGGTCGCCGAGGTCGCCCGCCAGCTGCACACCGTCAAGGTCGCCGAGGAACTCTGACCCGGTCCGCCGGGGCCCGTCCGCCCGGAACACCCCCGTCCGCCCGGGACACGTGACGGTCCCGGGCGTGTCGCCCTGCGGAACCCTGAGGAACGACGGCGCCGCGCCCTCGAACGAGTGATCTCGGGCCCCGGTTTCGGCAAGACTCCGGCCGAGGGGCCGGCGCTCCCCGACGGAGCGCCGACTTCCGTCCCACGACGGGCAGATGGCGGCCGGGTTCGGGCGTATAGCGGCGCGCGGAGGTCAGGAACGTTCCGCCGAGGACAGGCCCGTCCGCCCCGGCGCGGAACTCCCGCCCCCGGGGCGGCTGCGCGCGCGCCCCGTCCGGTGCGCCGCTGACCTGCGCCTTCACCGGACCGGTGGCCGAACTGGCGGGGGCGGCGTACGGCGGTGCGCCCCGTATACCACTTCGGGGGGTCGTGTGCGGACAACATCTGTAACTCGGCGGAAACCGGTGAAAGCAGACGGTCACCCGAGTTACTGTCAGTTTTGTGTTCGCTGCAGAACGTCGTCAAATGATCCTCGAAATGGTGCGCGCCAACGGGGCGGTATCGCTCCGGGAGTTGGCCCGCGTCGTCCAGACCTCAGAAGTGACCGTACGGCGGGACGTGCGGGCACTCGAAGCGGAAGGGCTCCTCGACCGCCGGCACGGCGGGGCGGTGCTGCCCGGCGGTTTCGCCCGCGAGTCGGGCTTCCCGCAGAAGACCCGGCTGGCCTCGGCCGAGAAGACCGCCATCGCCGATCTCGCCGCGGGCTTCGTGGAGCCGGGCGAGGCCGTCGTGATCGGCGCCGGGACCACGACCCAGGAGCTGGCCAGACGGCTGGCCAGGGTGCCCGGCCTCACCGTCGTCACCAACTCCCTGCTCGTCGCGCAGGCCCTCGCGCACGCCAACCGCGTGGAGGTCGTCATGACCGGGGGCACCCTGCGCGGCTCCAACTACGCGCTCGTGGGCAGCGGCGCCGAACAGTCCCTCCAGGGGCTGCGCGTGTCGCGGGCCTTCCTGTCCGGCAGCGGCCTCACCGCCGAACGCGGGCTGTCCACGTCCAACATGCTCTCGGCGAGCGTGGACCGGGCCCTCGTGCAGTCCGCCGCGGAGGTCGTCGTCCTCGCCGACCACACCAAGCTCGGCACCGACACGATGTTCCAGACGGTGCCGACCGAGCTGATCACCCGGCTGGTCACGGACGAACCGCACCCCGGTGAGGAACGCGCCGCGACCGAACTCCAGGCCCTCGCCGACCAGGGCGTGCAGATCTCCGTCGCCGGGGCCCAGCCCCCGCCCTCCCGTCCGCCCGCCGAACCGGGCGCCGAGCGCAAGGCCCGCAAGCAGCCCCGCGCCCAGGGCCGTGACGTACCGCTGCCCGGCCAGCGCCGCGCACACGTCCAGGGCGGGCCGCCGGGGCCGCCGCGCGGCTCCGCCACGGCCGGGGACCAGGGGCCGGTCGGTGAACGCGCCCGGGTCGCCGACCTGCGGCGGCGCTGAGGGCGGGACCAGCGCGCGCGGTCCCCGGGAACCACGCGGCCGTGCGAGCGGTCTAGGAGGGGGACGGACGGGCCGTGCCCACGGCCCGTCAGCAGCCCCCCACCGGCCTCCCCAGGCCGCCGTCCCCCGGTCGTGGAGGCCACCATGACGCTCACCGGCTCCCGTACACCCCCGCCCGGCTCCGCCCGTGCCCTGCCCGCGCTGCGCCCGCACGCCTGGACGGCGGCCGGGGCGCTCGGCCTCCTGGTGCTCGCGCGCCTGGCCATGGTGGTGTGGCAGTTCCGGCTGCACGACGAGACCGCGGCGTACATCCCCAAGAGCGAGCGGGAGGAGGGCTACCACCCGCCGCTCACCTCGCTGGAGCAGACCTATCACTGGCTGGACGACGCGTACACCGTGACGCTGTTGCTGAGCGTCCTGGCCTTCCTGCTGTGGCTGCGCCGGGCCCGCGACAACGCCGACGTGCTCGCCCCCGGCGCCCAGCGCTACCGCAGGATGTGGCTGCTGCTGGGCTGGTTCGTCCCGGTGGTCGCCCTGTGGTTCCCGCGCGGCATCGTCGTGGACGTGTGGCGCGCCGGGGCCCGCGGCGGCCTCGCACCCGAGGAGCGGCGCACCCCCTGGTACGTCAACGTGTGGTGGCTGCTGTGGCTGTGGAGCACCGTTGCCAGCGGCACGGGGCTCGCCCAGGACGACACCGAGGCCGTCGACCAGGTGCACACCGCCTTCGGCAGCGCGCTCCTGAACGACGTGGTGATCATCGTCGCGGCCGGCTTCGCCGCCCTGGTGGTGCTCGCGCTCAGCCGCGACCAGGACGAGGTGACGGCACCCGGCCGGCGGGGCGTCCCGGGAGGCACCGAGGGCGACTGAGCGTCCTGCGTCCCGGGGTGCCTGTCAGCCCGGTCGCCCCGGTGGCGGCCGGTGGCCCGTCCGCAGGCCGTCGAGCACGAGCCCGAGCAGTCTGCCCCGCCCCTCCTCGTCGCCCTCGGGGAGCCGCTCCGCCGCCCAGGCCACGGCGGTCGTGAGCAGCAGGACGTCGTGCGGGCTCGCGGCGGCCCGGACCGAGCCCGCGCGCTGCGCGGGGACCAGGAGGAGCGCCGCCGCCCCGGACAGGATGTCGTGACAGGACGTCATCCGGCCCTGTTCGGCGAGGGCGCCGGAGAGACCGCCGTAGGTCGTGGCGTACGCGACGTAGGAGCCCAGCCACCCGGCGAGCGCCTCACTCGCCTCCAGGGCGGGATCGGCGGACAACTGCTCCGCCTCGGCGCACAGCGCGGCGATCCCGGCGGCGAACACCGCCTCCATGAGGGCGTACCGGTCGGGGAAGTGGCGGTAGAGCGTGCCGATGCCGACTCCGGCGCGGCGCGCGATGTCCTCCAGCGAGGCCTCCGTACCGGCCTGCGCGAACGCGGTACGGGCCTCGGCGAGCAGCCGTTCGTAGTTGCGCCGGGCGTCGGCGCGCAGGGGGCGCTCCCGGGGGGCCGTCCGGGCCGGGGCGGGGTCCGGTTCGGGTGGTGCGGCCATCCTCGTCCTCCGTGTCCTGCGTCGCACGCGTGCGTCCACAGCATCGCATCACGAACGGGCCGGTCCGAGGGTGGCGACGGAGGCTCGGGACGACGACGGGCGGCTCCCCGGTCTCCCCGGGTGCCGCCCGCCGTCCTGCCGGTCCGCGGACCCGTGTCAGTCCTTGATCTCGCAGATCACGGCGCCGGAGGTGAGGGAGGCGCCGACCTCGACGGCCAGGCCCTTGACGGTGCCGGAGCGGTGCGCGTTGAGCGGCTGCTCCATCTTCATCGCCTCCAGGACGACGACGAGTTCGCCCTCCTTGACCTCCTGGCCCTCCTCGACGGCGACCTTGACGATCGTGCCCTGCATCGGTGAGGCGAGGGTGTCGCCGGACGCGGCCGGTCCCGACTTGCGGGCCGCGCGGCGCTTGGGCTTGGCACCCGCCGCGAGACCGGTACGGGCCAGCGACATGCCGAGCGAGGAGGGCAGCGAGACCTCAAGCCGCTTGCCGCCGACCTCGACCACGACTGTCTCGCGGCTCGCGTCCTCGTCCGCGTCGGTGTCCGAGGAGGCCGCGAAGGGCTTGATCTCGTTGACGAACCCGGTCTCGATCCAGCGGGTGTGGATGGTGAACGGGTCGCTGGAGCCGGTGAGTTCGGGGGCGAAGGCCGGGTCCCGCACGACCACGCGGTGGAAGGGGATCGCGGTGGCCATGCCCTCGACGCGGAACTCGTCCAGGGCGCGGGCCGCGCGCTGGAGCGCCTGCTCGCGGGTCGCGCCGGTCACGATCAGCTTGGCGAGGAGGGAGTCCCAGGCGGGGCCGATGACCGAGCCCGTCTCGACCCCGGCGTCCAGGCGCACGCCGGGGCCGGAGGGCGGGGAGAAGAGGGTGACGGTGCCGGGGGCGGGCAGGAAACCGCGGCCCGGGTCCTCGCCGTTGATGCGGAACTCGAAGGAGTGGCCGCGCAGTTCGGGGTCGTCGTAGCCCAGTTCCTCGCCGTCGGCGATGCGGAACATCTCGCGCACGAGGTCGATGCCGGAGACCTCCTCGGTCACCGGGTGCTCGACCTGGAGGCGGGTGTTGACCTCCAGGAAGGAGATCGTGCCGTCGTTGCCGACGAGGAACTCGACGGTGCCCGCGCCGACGTAACCGGCCTCCTTGAGGATGGCCTTGGAGGAGGAGTACAGCTCCGCGACCTGGGCCTCGCTCAGGAACGGCGCCGGGGCCTCCTCGACCAGCTTCTGGTGGCGGCGCTGGAGGGAGCAGTCGCGGGTGGAGACGACCACGACGTTGCCGTGCTGGTCGGCGAGGCACTGGGTCTCGACGTGCCGGGGCTGGTCGAGGTAGCGCTCCACGAAGCACTCGCCGCGGCCGAAGGCGGCGACCGCCTCACGCACCGCGCTGTCGTACAGCTCGGGGACCTCTTCGAGGGTGCGGGCGACCTTGAGGCCGCGTCCGCCGCCGCCGAAGGCCGCCTTGATCGCGATGGGCAGGCCGTGTTCCCTGGCGAAGGCCACGACCTCCTCGGCGCCGCCGACCGGGTCGGGGGTACCGGCGACCAGGGGGGCGCCCGCGCGCTGGGCGATGTGGCGGGCGGCGACCTTGTCGCCGAGGTCGCGGATGGCCTGCGGCGGGGGGCCGATCCAGGTCAGGCCGGCGTCGAGGACGGCCTGCGCGAACTCGGCGTTCTCGGACAGGAAGCCGTAGCCGGGGTGCACGGCGTCGGCGCCGGACTCCTCGGCCGCGTGCAGGACCTTGGCGATGTCCAGGTAGCTCGTCGCCGGGCTGTCACCGCCCAGGGCGTACGCCTCGTCGGCGGCGCGGACGTGCGGGGCGTCCCGGTCCGGCTCTGCGTACACGGCCACGCTCGCGATACCCGCGTCCCGGCAGGCACGGGCGACACGGACGGCGATTTCACCACGGTTGGCGATGAGCACCTTGCGCACGATGGCTCCCTCCTTGCTGTCTCGTCCCGGGGGACGTTCCCCGGGACCCGTCCGGACTCGTGCCGAAGGGTTCCGGGAGCCGTCGCGGGCCATGGGAAGACTCACTCAAACACGCCGAGTTTAGGGACTGCCGACACGCGGCGGCGACCGGCACCCGAAAGTGAGCTTGCCCACAGAACGCGGTCGTGATCTCCCGCTCTCCCCGAAAACCCTTGTCACGGGGAGGGCCCGGCTGTTTCTCCGGTCAGCGTAGCCCTGCGAGGTGACGAAGGTCTCTGTCCGCCATGACCGCGCGGCAGCGGTTTTCTTTGTGGAGTCCCCACTAAACAGGCCGGACTTCTTTGCTCCCCGCACGGCCCTTGCCGATGCCTTTACCCATGAGTAACGTACGGCGGGACCCTGACGTACTGGCGGTAACAGCGGAAGCGGGTGGGGTGTCGTGGCACGCACTGTCGTGGCCTGGGTGACCGGGCTCCTGCTCCTGGCCGAGACGCTCGGGGTGATCCTGCTGTGCCTGACGCTGGGCACGGTCGTGGACAACCAGACGATGTCGCTCGCGGGGACCGACCCCGGCCTCGTCGTCGACGCGACCTACGTCCTGGCCGTGGTCGCCGGGCTCTTCCTCGCCCTGTGCGCCACCGTCGCCCTGCTGTGCGCCCTGCGCCGCCGCGCCCCCGGACGCACCGGGCGCGTCCTGCTGATCGTCGCCGCCGTCCTGCACGGGGTGCTCGCCGCGCTCACGTTCGCGCTCACCGGCCCGGCCGTGTCCGTCTTCCTGCTCGTCGTCCTCGGCCTGCTCGTGTGGCTGCTGCTCGCGGAGAACCGGGCCGCCGGAGGACAGACCGGTGGCGACTCCGGGCCCGCGTCCGACGCGGACGGGGACCCCGCCCCGGCCGGCCCGCCCGGGATCAGTCCGTCCACAGCTCCGTGATGCCCGTGCCCACCTCGGCCAGCAGCCGGCGCAGCGTGGGCAGCGACAGGCCGATCACGTTGCCGTGATCCCCCTCGATGGACTCGACGAACGGCGCCGAACGCCCGTCCAGCGTGAACGCCCCCGCCACGTACAGCGGTTCACCGCTCGCGACGTACGCGGCGATCTCCGCGTCCGAGGGCTCACCGAAGCGGACCGTGGTCGAGCAGGTGACCGAGGCGCGGGCCCCGCTCGCCGTGTCGATCACGCAGTGGCCGGTGCGCAGCGCGCCGGAGCGGCCCCGCATGTCCTGCCAGCGGGCCCTCGCCTCCGCCGCGTCCGCCGGCTTGCCGAGCGCCGCGCCGCCGAGGTCGAGCACCGAGTCGCAGCCCACCACGAGCGCCCCCGCCGCCTCGGGCCGCGCGGCGACCGCGCCGGCCTTCGCCTCGGCGAGCAGCAGGGCCAGCTCACCCGGGGTGGGCGCGGACAGCGCGTCCTCGTCGACCCCGCTCACGATCACCTCGGGAGCGAGACCGGCCTGCCGCAGCAGACCGAGACGGGCGGGGGACTGGGAGGCGAGCACGAGCCGCCGACGGACGGCGGAGCCGGAGGCCGCGCGCACGTCGGCCGGTTCGCTGGGAGGGGTCATGGCCCGATCGTAGGCCGCCGGGCACGGCGCCCCGGAAGCGGTGCCGACGCGAGCGGCCCACCGCGTTCAGAGCAGGCCCAGCCCGATCACGCCCATCGCGAGGACCATCGCGAGGGCCACGACGAAGCCCGCCCGGCGCACCATCCGCTCTGCGGCGCGCAACTCCTCGGGCGGCTCGTCACGCGGATCGGACCACAACATGCCTCCGATGCTGCGTCCGGCCCCGCGCGGCGCGCCTGAGTACGCGTACTCAACCGCGCCGCGCGAGGCCCGCGAGGCGCCCCCGGCTCAGCGCGGCCATGCCGAACGGACCCAGGCCGAAGGGCCCGGCGCGGGCAGCCGGTGCGCCGCCACCCGCGCCGGGTCCGACCAGGCGTCCGGCCCGGACGGCGCGCCGGAGCCCTCCCCGGCGCCCACGGCCGCCGCGCGCGCCCGTACGACGGCGAGCGCCGCCGCCAGCTCCTCGGGACTGGGATTGCCCCGCACCACCTTGATCACCGCTGCTCCTTTTTCGGGGGCTCGGTTCGCCTCCGGGCGCCTCAGTGGGTGTCGAGAGAGCCGACGTGCTCGGCCCTCCTTCGTCGGGCCCGCGCGCGACGGCCCTCTCGACACCCACGCGCCCTTCGGCTCACTCGCCTTGGGTGTGCCGGACGTTCCGGGTGTTCCGGACGCCTACAGGGGGATGTTGCCGTGCTTCTTCGGAGGGAGCGTTTCCCGCTTCGTGCGCAGTTGACGCAGGCCCCGCACGATGTGCGCCCTGGTGTCCGAGGGGAGCACCACCGCGTCGACGTAGCCGCGTTCTGCCGCCGAGTACGGGTTGAGCAGCGCCTCCTCGTACTCCCGCACCAGCCGGGCGCGCAGCTCCTCGCGCTCCTCCTCCGGGGCCTCGGCCAGCGCCCTGCGGTGCAGGATGCTCACCGCGCCCTGCGCGCCCATCACCGCGATCTGCGCGGTCGGCCAGGCCAGGTTGAGGTCGGCGCCCAGGTGCTTGGAGCCCATCACGTCGTAGGCCCCGCCGAAGGCCTTGCGGGTGATGACGGTGATCAGCGGGACCGTCGCCTCGGCGTACGCGTAGATCAGCTTCGCGCCGCGCCGGATGATGCCGGTGTGCTCCTGGTCGACGCCCGGGAGGAAACCGGGGACGTCCACGAAGGTCAGCACCGGGATGTTGAAGGCGTCGCAGGTGCGCACGAACCGCGCGCCCTTCTCGCTCGCGTCGATGTCCAGGCAGCCCGCGAACCGCATCGGCTGGTTCGCGACCACCCCCACCGGGCGGCCCTCGACCCGGCCGAAGCCCGTCACGAGGTTCGGCGCGAACAGCTCCTGCGTCTCGAAGAACTCGCCCTCGTCCAGGACGTGCTCGATGACGGTACGCATCTCGTACGGCTGGTTCGCGCTGTCCGGTACGAGGGTGTCCAGCTCGCGGTCCTCGTCGCTCACCGCGAGATCGGCCTCCTCGGGGAAGGCGGGCGGCTCGCTCAGGTTGTTCGACGGCAGGTACGACAGCAGCGACTTGACGTAGTCGACGGCGTCCTTCTCGTCGGCCGCCATGTGGTGGGCCACGCCCGAGGTCGCGTTGTGGGTACGGGCCCCGCCCAGGTCCTCGAAGCCGACGTCCTCGCCCGTCACCGTCCTGATCACGTCCGGCCCCGTGATGAACATGTGCGAGGTCTTGTCGACCATGACCGTGAAGTCGGTGATCGCCGGGGAGTACACGGCGCCGCCCGCGCACGGGCCGACCACCAGGCTGATCTGCGGAATCACCCCCGAGGCATGCGTGTTGCGGCGGAAGATCTCGCCGTACATGCCGAGCGCGCTCACGCCCTCCTGGATGCGCGCGCCACCCGAGTCGTTGATCCCGACGACCGGACAGCCGTTCTTCAGCGCGAAGTCCATGACCTTCGCGATCTTCTGCCCGAAGACCTCGCCCAGCGCCCCGCCGAACACCGTGAAGTCCTGCGAGAACACCGCGACGGGGCGGCCGTCCACCGTCCCGTAGCCAGTCACCACGCCGTCGCCGTACGGACGGGTCTCCGCCAGCCCGAAGCTGGTCGAGCGGTGCCGCGCGAACTCGTCCAGCTCCACGAACGAGTCCTCGTCCAGCAGCAGGTCGATGCGCTCACGCGCCGTCAGCTTGCCCTTCTGGTGCTGGCGTTCGACCGAACGGGCCGAGCCGGGGGTCCGGGCCTCCGCGATCCGGCGCCGCAGATCCTCGATCTTGCCGGCGGTGGTGGTGGCGTCGGTCACGGGGCTGGTCTCCGACGCGGGGGCGGTTTCCGGCTCGGACATCGTGCGGCTCCCTGAGTGCGGTGCGCCTGGCGGCGGGCTGACGTTCTCTTCGGCTGCTTGGCTGCTTGGCTGCTTGGCTGCTTGGCTGCTTGGCTTCTTGGGTCTTGCTACGGACTGCTACCGGGTCTTCGCTACTGGCCCGTAGGTTATCGGCGGCCGGGCGGAGTCGGCGGTGCGGCGTTCGCCACACTCGGCGCGGCGGCCGGCCCCGGACCGTACGCGGGGCTCCCCGGCATCCGTGTTTGGGTAGGGGGATGAACTCCTTCTCCGATCTGGGGCGTCCGCCGCTCAACGAGCGCTCCCTGCGGCGCGGGCTGCTGCGCGAGGGCGGGCTGTGGACCTCGCTCGACGTGGTCGCCGCCACCGGGTCCACCAACTCCGACCTCGTGGCCCGCGCCGCCGGACTGCCCGAGGGCGCGGTGCTCGTCGCCGAGCAGCAGTCGCAGGCCCGGGGGCGCCTCGACCGGCGCTGGACGGCACCGGCCCGCTCCGGGCTGTTCTTCTCCGTACTGCTGCGACCGGAGGTCCCCGCCCACCGCATGGGCTGGCTGCCGCTGCTCACCGGGGTCGCCGTCGCCGCCGCCCTGTCCCGCACGGCCGGAGTCGACACCGCCCTCAAGTGGCCCAACGACCTGCTGCTGACCATCGACGGGCAGGAACGCAAGGCCGCCGGCATCCTCGCCGAGGGCGCCGGGGACGGGGCCGTCGTCGTCGGCGTCGGTGTCAACGTCTCGCTGCGCGCGGAGGAACTGCCCACCCCGGCCGCCGGTTCGCTCGCCCTCGCCGGAGCCCTCACCACCGACCGCGACCCGCTCCTGCGCTCCGTCCTGCGCTCCGTCGAGCAGTGGTACACGGACTGGCGCGCGGCCGACGGCGACCCCGCCGCCTCCCGGCTCCAGGAGGCGTACACGGCCGCCTGCTCGACGCTCGGCCGCGAGGTGCGCGCCGAACTGCCCGGCGACCGCTTCCTGCTCGGCGAGGCCGTGGCCGTCGACGGGGACGGCCGCCTCGTCCTCGCCACCGAGGAGGGCGTACGCGAACCCGTGGGCGCGGGGGACATCGTCCATCTGCGCCCCACCGGGCCCCCGCCCGGGCGACCGGGCCGGTCGGGCGGCGAGTGAGCCACGGCACACCTGCCGTATCGTGGAGCGCGGTCGGGGAGACCCGCGACAGATGGGAAGGGCGCAGGCAGTGACCGTCGACGACTCGGGCTCAGGTGCGGGCACGTCCCCCGCCTCCGGCGGCGAGAGCCGTACGGAGTCCACCTCGCCCACCCCGGCCGCGGCCGAAGCCGACACCGGCGATCCCAGTCCCCGCTCCGGCCCCTCCGACGCGGCCGGGCACGGCGGCACGGGCGCCGAGGAGGACGAGGACGAAGGGGCCCCGGAGCCACCCGCGCGCTCCACGTCCCGGACCCTCGGCGAATGGACCGGCGACCGGGCGGTGGACCGCGCCGAGGCGGGCACCACGGCCCCCGGCGCGCACCGCGTCCCCGAACCCCCCGAGGACGATCCGCTCGCCCTGCGCCTCGAACAGCTCATCCTCGGCGCCGAACGCCGCTACACCCCCTTCCAGGCCGCCCGCACCGCCGGTGTCTCCATGGAGCTGGCCTCCCGGTTCTGGCGGGCCATGGGCTTCGCCGACATCGGCCAGGCCAAGGCGCTCACCGAGGCCGACGTGCTCGCCCTGCGCCGCCTCGCCGGTCTGGTCGAGGCGGGACTGCTCAGCGAGGCCATGGCCGTCCAGGTCGCGCGCTCCACCGGGCAGACCACCGCGCGGCTCGCCGAGTGGCAGATCGACTCCTTCCTCGAAGGGCTCACCGAACCCCCCGAGCCGGGAATGACCCGCACCGAGGTCACCTACCCGCTGATGGAACTGCTCCTGCCCGAGCTGGAGGAGTTCCTCGTCTACGTGTGGCGGCGCCAGCTCGCCGCCGCGACCGGCCGCGTCGTCCAGGTCACCGACGACGACGAGATGGTCGACCGGCGCCTGGCCATCGGCTTCGCCGACCTCGTCGGCTTCACCCGGCTGACCCGGCGCATGGAGGAGGAGGAGGTCGGCGAACTCGTCGAGGCCTTCGAGACGACCTCCGCCGACCTCGTCGCCGCGCGCGGCGGCCGGCTCATCAAGACCCTCGGCGACGAGGTCCTGTTCGCCGCCGACGACGCCGGGACCGCCGCCGACATCGCGCTGCGCCTCATAGAGACCCTGGCCGGCGACGAGACCATGCCCGAACTGCGCGTCGGCATCGCCTTCGGCACCGTCGCGACCCGCATGGGCGACGTCTTCGGCACGACCGTCAACCTCGCCAGCCGGCTCACCTCGATAGCGCCCAAGGACGCCATCCTCGTCGACTCCGCCTTCGCCGAGGAGCTGACCCGCACCGGTGAGGCCCCCGTGTCCGAGGCGGCCGCCGCCGAGGCCGCCGCGCAGGCCGAGAAGGAGGGCGAACAGCCGCCCGCCTACCGGTTCGCGCTCCAGCCGATGTGGCAGCGCCCGGTGCGCGGCCTCGGCGTGGTCGAACCCTGGCTGCTGACCCGGCGCGACTGAGCCGCCCCCGGCCCGCGCCCCTGGTGGCCGGGGCCGCTCTCCTGCCATGATCGACCGGTAAACGGTCGTTCACAGGTGTGCGTACGGAGGTCGGGACATGGCGGAGCGCGAGGAGCGGTACGGGGAGCACGTCGCGGTACGGCGGGACGGGCACGTGGCCGAGCTGGTCCTCGACCGGCCCCGCGCCATGAACGCCGTGTCCACCGCGATGGCCCGCTCCCTCACCGCCGCCTGCGCCGCGCTCGGCGAGGACCGCGAGGTACGGGCCGTCGTCCTGACCTCCACCGCCGAACGGGCCTTCTGCGTCGGCGCCGACCTCAAGGAACGCAACGGCCTCAGCGACGCGGAACTCCTGCGCCAGCGGCCCGTCACCCGCGCCGCCTACACGGCGGTCCTGGACCTCCCGGTACCGGTGATCGCGGCCGTGCACGGCTTCGCGCTCGGCGGCGGCTTCGAGATCGCCCTGTCCTGCGACCTGATCGTCGCCGACGCCACGGCGGTCGTGGGCCTGCCCGAGGTGTCCGTGGGCGTCATCCCGGGCGGCGGCGGCACCCAGCTGCTGCCGAGGCGGGTCGGGGCGGCCCGCGCCGCCGAACTCGTCTTCAGCGCCCGCCGGGTCCCCGCCGAGGAGGCCCGGGCGCTGGGCCTGGTCGACCAGCTCGTCGCCGAGGGCGAGGACCGCGCCGAGGCGCTCGCCCTCGGCGCCCGCATCGCCGGGAACTCCCCGGTGGGGCTGCGCGCCGCCAAACGCGCGCTGCGCCTGGGGCAGGGCCTCGACCTGCGGGCGGGCCTGGAGGTCGAGGACGCGGCCTGGCGCTCCGTGGCCTTCTCCGGCGACCGGGCCGAAGGGGTGGCCGCCTTCAACGAGAAGCGGAAACCGCAGTGGCCCGGCGAGTGAGGATGACGCTGCGTGACCCTGCGAGCCGCGTAAGTGCGACAACCTTCCTACAGTGGGGCTCATGGGAGACGACCTGCGGCTGAGGGCCGTGGTGGAACTGGCCCGGGCCATGGCCGCCGCGCGCAGCCCCGAGGACACCTGGCGCGCCGCCGCGGAAGGCGCCAGCCGGGTGCTGTCGGGGAACTTCGCCGCGCTCTCCGTGTGGGAACGGGCGCCGGGACGGCTCAAGGTCCTGGTCAACGCGGGGGAGCGGGCCCCGGACGAGGAGGAGTTCCCGCCGGACGAGACGTACCCCGTCCACGCGTTCCCCGAGATCACCGAGTTCCTGCACGAACGCTGGGTGGCCGGCGGCGAACCGCACGCCTGGGTCGAGACCGCCGAAGGCCCCCCGGGCGGGGCGGCGGCCGGGTACTGCCACCAGCGGGTGGCCGCGCTGCGCCGCCGGGGCCGGGGCTGCTGCGTCGTCGCCCCGCTCGTCCTGGCCGGCCGCGCCTGGGGCGAGCTGTACGTGGCGCGGGCGCCCGGCGAGCCCGTCTTCGACCACGCCGACGCGGAACTCGCGACCGTCCTGGCCGCAGTCGTCGCCGCCGGGCTCGCCCAGCTCGAACGCCTGGAGGAGGCGCGGCGGCTCGCCTTCACCGACCCGCTCACCGGGCTCGCCAACCGGCGCCTCGTGGACACGCGTCTGGACGAGGCCGTCGAGCGGCACCGCGAGGAGGGCGCCGTCGTGAGCCTCGTCGTGTGCGACCTCAACGGGCTCAAGCGGGTCAACGACACGTACGGGCACGCGGTGGGCGACCAGCTCCTGGAGCGCTTCGGCTGCGTCCTCTCGCGCGGCGCGGCCCGCCTGCCGGGGGCGCTGGCCGCGCGGCTGGGCGGCGACGAGTTCTGCGTCCTGAGCGTCGGGCCCACCGCCGAGGAGGTCGTCGCGGTCGCCGAGGAGCTGTGCGAACGGGCCTACGCCCTGGAGCACGGGGACGGCGTCGCCTGCGGGGTCGCCTCGACCGGCGACCTGATCGGCGAGGTGCGCTCCGCGCGCCGCCTGTTCCGCCTGGCCGACGCGGCGCAGTACGAGGCGAAGGCGGCCGGGTCGAGGTGGCCGGTGGTCGCGGGGCGCGAGGGCGACGACGACCCGGTCGTGCGGCTCGCGGACGAGGTGGCCTCGGCGGAGGTGGCGGCGGGGGAGCGCAGGCGCATCCGCGGGCGGAGGCAGTAGCGGCCGGCTCTTTTGCCCTCACGGTCCCCCGGGACGGGCTGGTGGGGACTACGCTCCCGCTGATTCATTACGTAGGGTCGTGAATATGAATATGCACACTGTCGTGCTCGGCACCTCCGGGGTCACCCCGGCCGAGGTCGTATCCGTGGCCCGTGGCACCACCCGGGTCGAACTCGGGGCCGAGGCCCTGACCGCCGTGGCCCGCGCGCGGGAGATCATCGACGCGCTGGCGGCCAAGCCGGAACCCGTCTACGGGGTTTCCACCGGGTTCGGCGCGCTCGCCACCCGGCACATCGCCCCGGACCTGCGGGCCCGGCTCCAGCGCAACATCGTGCGCTCGCACGCCGCGGGGATGGGCCCGCGCGTCGAGCGCGAGGTCGTGCGCGCGCTCATGTTCCTGCGGCTGAAGACGGTGTGCTCGGGGCACACCGGCGTACGGCCCGAGGTCGCGCAGGCCATGGCGGACCTGCTCAACGCGGGGATCACCCCCGTCGTCCACGAGTACGGCTCGCTCGGCTGCTCCGGGGACCTCGCCCCGCTCAGCCACTGCGCCCTGGCCCTCATGGGCGAGGGCGAGGCCGAGGGACCCGACGGGGTGACGCACCCGGCGGGGGAGCTGCTGGAGGCGCACGGGCTCAAGCCCGTCGAGCTGCGGGAGAAGGAGGGCCTCGCGCTCCTCAACGGGACCGACGGCATGCTCGGCATGCTGCTCATGGCCCTCGACGACCTCGCGCGGCTCTACACCTCCGCCGACGTCACGGCCGCCCTGTCGCTGGAGGCGCTGCTGGGGACCGACCGGGTGCTCGCGCCCGAACTGCACGCGATCCGGCCGCACCCGGGGCAGTCCGCGAGCGCCGCCAACATGCTCAAGGTGCTCGCCGGCTCCCAGCTCACCGGGCACCACCAGGACGACGCGCCCCGCGTGCAGGACGCCTACTCGGTGCGCTGCGCCCCGCAGGTCGCGGGCGCCGGACGGGACACCCTCGCGCACGCCCGTACGGTCGCCGAGCGGGAACTCGCCGCCGCCGTGGACAACCCCGTGGTCCTGGCGCACGGCTTCGAGGGAGGGCGCGTGGAGTCGAACGGGAACTTCCACGGCGCCCCCGTCGCCTACGTGCTCGACTTCCTCGCCATCGCCGCCGCCGACCTCGCGTCGATCGCGGAGCGCCGTACCGACCGGCTGCTCGACAAGAACCGCTCGCACGGGCTGCCGCCGTTCCTCGCCGACGACGCCGGGGTCGACTCCGGGCTCATGATCGCCCAGTACACCCAGGCCGCCCTGGTCAGCGAGATGAAGCGGCTCGCCGCCCCCGCCTCCGTCGACTCGATCCCGTCCTCCGCGATGCAGGAGGACCACGTGTCGATGGGCTGGTCGGCGGCGCGCAAGCTGCGGACGGCCGTCGACAACCTCGCGCGGGTCGTCGCCGTCGAGCTGTTCGCCGCGACCCGGGCCCAGGAGCTGCGGACGGCCGGCGGGGAGCTGAGCGCCGCCCCCGCCTCGCGCGCCGTGACCGAGGCCGCGCGGGCCGCCGGGGTCGGCGGTACGGGGCCGGACCGCTACCTGGCCCCCGACCTCGCCGCCGCCGAGGCCTTCGTGCGCGAGGGCGGCGTCGTGCGCGCCGCCGAGTCGGTCACCGGGCCGCTGGCCTGAGCCACCCCGCCCGTGCCGCGCCCCGTCCGCCGGGGCGCGGCACGGGCGCGGGGTTCACAGCGCGCGGGAGCGGCGCGCCGAGTGCAGGACGAAACCGGCGCCGATGCCGAGCGAGGCGAGCCCGCCCACCAGGTACGGGGTCGTGTCCACTCCGCCGGTGTCGGCCAGCCGGTCACTCTCCGTGGCGCCCGTGACACCCGTGGCCGTCCGCGGGTGCGTGGCCTGTGTGACGGAGGTTCCCCCGGCGGCCGGGGCGGGCGCCGAGTCGGCCACCTTCCCGGTCCGGGCCAGTTCGGTCGACGCGGGCCGCTCGCCGGCCGGGGCCGAGTGCGCGGAGGGGACGAACCAGAGGGCGCCGAGCAGGGCACCCGAGGCCGTGGCGGTCAGCAGGGACCTGCGGGCGACGGACGACACGTGGGTGATCTCCCTTGTGACGCTGGAGGGTTGGCGTGGGCTGATGGTAGTGACCGCGGGCCGTGCCGCGAAAGCCGTACGGCCCCTCCGGGGACCCCGTATCCCGGCTTGCCCCGATTTGGCAGGAACCGCACTTGTGCGGTTTGCTCTGGCCCTGTGCGGAAACGCGATCCCGAATACGGCAACCGCGCACCGGAGATCCTCGTCTCAGGAGGTGGAGTGACCTGGGGGGACCTCCGGGGCGTGGTATTCCCCACATCGCGAGATCGGGGAATCGGACGAACCGGACGGGTGCTGTAGACAGGGATGGGGGATTTCCGCGTGCCGGCCGCCCGGCCGCCGCGGAAACGGACCCTGGCGGCCCGGGCACCCCGGGAAACCAAGGGGATTCGGCGACGATGGAGAAGCGTGTGATGACGGTCAGCAAGCGGCGCAAGGGGCTTGCCGCGGCGTCCGCCGTACTGGGTGGAGTGCTGGTGCTCTCGGCCTGTGGCGGCGGTGACGACGACGGGGGTTCGGGCTCCGACGGCGGCAAGAAGTCGCAGTCGCAGGTCGACAAGGCCGCTGCGGAGAAGGCGTCCGTCGCGCGAATAAAGATCACCCCCAAGGACGGCAGCTCGGCGGCGAGCATCAACAACGCCGCCCGGGTGAGTGTCGCGCAGGGCACCCTGACCTCGGTGTCCGTGAAGTCGGCCGACGGCAAGGACGTGCCCGGCACGTTCTCCTCGGACAAGACGAGCTGGAAGCCGTCCCAGCAGCTGGAGCGGTCCACGACCTACAAGGTCGTCGCCGCCGCCAAGGACAAGGACGGAAGGGTCGCCCACGAGAACGGCTCCTTCACGACCGTCTCCCCGAAGAACAGCTTCATCGGCAACTTCACCCCCGAGGACGGCTCGACCGTCGGCGTCGGCATGCCCGTGTCGATCAACTTCGACAAGGGCATCACCGACAAGAAGGCCGTGCAGTCCGGGATCAGCGTCTCCAGCACCTCGGGACAGGAGGTCGTCGGGCACTGGTTCAACGACAAGCGCCTGGACTTCCGGCCCGAGCACTACTGGCAGGCCGGCTCGACGGTGACGCTGAAGCTCAAGCTCGACGGGGTCGAGGGCGCGGACGGGGTCTACGGCGTCCAGCAGAAGACCGTCACCTTCAAGATCGGCCGCAACCAGGTCACGACCGTCGACGCCGCCACGAAGACCATGAAGGTCACCAGGGACGGCAAGACGGTCAAGACCATCCCGATCTCGGCCGGCTCCCCGGACAACAAGACGTACGAGGGCCAGATGGTGATCTCCGAGAAGTTCAAGGAGACCCGGATGGACGGCGCGTCCGTCGGCTTCACCGATGACGACGGCAAGGGCGAGTACGACATCAAGGACGTGCCGCACGCGATGCGTCTGTCGACCTCGGGCACCTTCATCCACGGCAACTACTGGGGCAGCCCGTCGATCTTCGGCAACGTCAACACGAGCCACGGCTGCGTCGGCATCCAGGACGCCAAGGGGGCGAACAACCCGAACACCCCGGGTGCCTGGTTCTACGACAACTCCATGGTCGGTGACGTCGTGATCGTCAAGAACACCGGCGACAAGACCATCCCGCCGGACAACGGCCTCAACGGCTGGAACCTCGACTGGGCGCAGTGGAAGGCCGGTTCGGACAGCTGATCCGGCTCCACCCCGGTCGCGACGGCACAGAAGCGGCGGCCCCCTCGGAGACGAGGGGGCCGCCGCTTCTCGCACGTCCGCGGCACGTTCTCATGCTCCTCTTATGCGGTCCTTAACCGACCGTCAGGAGTCCTCCCTACCGTCAGCGCATGTTCTTCACCTACCTGCGGCGCGAACTGCGCCGCCGCAGAAAGGCGGCCCTCGTGGTCGCCTCGGGCCTCGCGCTCGGCATCGCCCTGGTCATCGTCGTCAACTCGGTGGCCGCCGGGATGAGCCAGGCGCAGGACAAGGTGCTCCAGTCCCTGTACGGGCTCGGCACCGACATGACGGTCACCAAGGCGGCCACCCCGCCCAAGGAGGGCGAGAACGGGGGCCGGCCGCGCTTCGACTTCGACGCGAAGGACAGCGGGGACGACGCCGAGCAGAGCAGCGACCGCGTCCTGGTCCAGGGCTTCCAGACCCTCGCCTCCTCCGCCGTCACCCAGGTCGGCGCCCAGCACGGCGTCGCCGAGGCCGTCGGCGGTCTCAGCCTCCAGGTCATGAAGGTCAACGGCTCCTTCCAGCGCGGCGAGTTCAAGCAGCAGCAGGGCGCCCAGGGCGGCCAGGGGCCCGGCGGCGGCCGCTCCGGCGGCTCCTCCGGACAGCCCCAGGGACGGGTGGAAGGCGGCGGCGCCCGCTTCGACGTCGACTCCTACTCGGTGTACGGCGCCGACGTCGCGCACCCCGCGCTCGGCCCGCTGACCTCCTCGAAGATCACCAAGGGGCGCGGCTTCACGGCCAAGGAGACCGACGCGGCCTCCGCGATCGTCGACAGCGCCTACGCGAAGGAGAAGAAGCTCTCGGTCGGCTCGAAACTCACCGTGCACGGCACCAGGTTCACCGTCGTCGGCATCGCGACCGCCGACAGTGGGGACGCCGCCGCCAACGTGTACGTCCCGCTGAAGAAGGCGCAGAGCCTCGCGGACGCGAAGAACAAGGTCACCACCGTCTACGTGAAGGCCACCGGCTCGCAGCAGATCGACGGCGTCAAGTCCGCGATCCAGAAGAACATCACGGGGACGACCGTCACCACCTCCGCCGACCTCGCCGACACCGTGTCCGGTTCGCTGTCCACCGCCTCCTCGCTCGCCACGAGCGTCGGCCGCTGGCTGTCCGTCGTGGTGCTCGCCGCCGCCTTCCTCGTCGCCGGACTGCTCACCGTGTCCGCCGTGGGCCGCCGGGTCCGCGAGTTCGGCACCCTCAAGGCGCTCGGCTGGCGCAGCCGCCGGGTCACCGGACAGGTCGTCGGGGAAGCCGTCGTCAACGGCCTCGTCGGCGGGGCCCTCGGCATCGGCGTCGGACTGCTCGCCGCGTACGTCGTGACCGCCGTCAGCCCCACCCTGACCGCCCAGCTCGGCGCGGGCGCCGGCTCCGGCCGGGGCGCGGGCGGCTTCGGCGGGGGCTTCGGGGGTGGCGGCGGCTTCGGCGGCGGGCCCGGCAGGCAGGCCGCGGGCAAGGCCCTCGACATCTCGCTCAGCGCCCCCGTCTCCGGGACGACCATCGCTCTCGCCGTGGGCCTCGCGGTCGCCGGGGGACTCGTCGCGGGCGCCTTCGGCGGCTGGCGCGCCTCCCGGCTGCGGCCCGCCGACGCCCTGCGCCGCGTCGAGTAGCCGCCGCCGCGCACCGTCACCTCATCCCCCTTCGCAGAAGGCAGCAAGCAGCATGTATCAGCTTCGCGGTGTCACCAAGCAGTACCGCAGGGGCCGGGAGACCGTCGACGCCCTCGCCGGGGTCGACCTGACCATCGGCGACGGCGACCGGCTCGTCATCCAGGGCCCCACCGGCGGCGGGAAGTCCACCCTCCTCCAGGTCCTCGGCGGCCTCGACCGGCCCACCTCGGGCAGCGTCGAACTCGACGGCACCGATCTCGCGCGGCTCAGCGAGGCCCGGCTCACCCAGGTCCGCAGCGACTCGATCGGCTTCGTCTTCCAGAGCTTCAACCTCATACCGACGCTCACCGCCCACGAGAACGTCGAGACCGCCCTCGTCCCCCTCGGGGTCAAGACCGCCGAACGCCGCGAACGGGCCGCCGAGGCGCTGCGCTCGGTGGGCCTCGGCGAACGCCTCGGCCACCTGCCCTCCGAACTCTCCGGCGGCCAGCAGCAGCGCGTCGCGATCGCCCGCGCCCTCGTCAAGAACCCCAAGGTGCTGCTCGCCGACGAACCCACCGGCAACCTCGACGAGTCCATGCGCGACGAGATCATGGAACTGCTCGAAGGGCTCTGGAAGGAACACGGGCTGACCTTCGTCATGGTCACCCACGACAGCGGCATCGCCCGCCGGGCCCCGCGCCTCGCGACCCTCAGGAAGGGGAGGATCACGCTGCGGGAGAAGGCGGGGGCCTGATCCGGGCCGGACGGGGGGTGCCGTTCTCCGGGCCTGACGCGTCGCGAGGGCGCCGTTCCCCAGGGCCGGACACGTAGGTGAGGCGCGCCGTTCCCCCGGCCCGGACGCGTCGCGCGGGCGCCCTCAGCGGGCCGGGTGCCCCCGCGACGCGTCCGGGCCCGCTCCCGTGTCCGCCACGCCCGTCTCCACGGCTCCGGTGCCCGCCAGGCCCGCGTCCGCCGCTCCCGTACCCTCCGCGTCCGGCCCGGGCTCCCAGCTCGACAGCAGCCGCAGCGCCTGCGCGGAGGCCGAACCCGGTTCGGCGTGGAAGACCATCAGGGACTGCTCCGGATCGTCCGGCAGCCGCAGCCTCTCCCACGACAGCGTGAGCGGGCCCACCAGCGGATGGTTCAGCGCCTTCTCGCCGAACCCCAGATCCCGCACCTCGTGCGCCGCCCACAGCTGGCGGAAGTCCTCACTGCGCACCGACAGGTCCCCGACCAGCACCGACAGCTCCGGGTCGCCCACGCACTGGCCGGCGTACACGCGCAGCGCGCTCACCGTCTCCGCCGCCTTCGCCTCCCAGTCCGCGTACAGCGTGCGCGCCGAGGGCTCCAGGAAGACGAGCCGCGCGTAGTTGCGCCGCTCCTCGGGCAGCGCGCCGAAACCGAACACGGCGCCCGCGAGCCGGTTCCAGCCCAGGATGTCCGTACGCCGGCCCATGACGTACGCCGGGACCAGCTCCATCGACTCCAGCAGCGTCCCGACGGCCGGACGCAGGAGCTGGGGCCGCAACCGGCCCTTCTTCTTCGCGTGGGAACCGGACCGGGTCAGATGCCGCAGGTGCTCCCGCTCGGCGTTCGACAGGCGCAGCGCCCGGGCGATCGCGTCCAGGACCTCGGCCGACACGTTCCGGCCGTTGCCCTGCTCCAGCCGCGTGTAGTACGCCACGGACACCCCGGCGAGCTGCGCCAGCTCCTCCCGGCGCAGACCGGGCACCCTGCGGTGCCGGCCCAGATCCGGCAGCCCCACGTCCTGCGGCTTGAGCCGCGCCCTGCGGCCGCGCAGGAACTCGCTCAGCTCCGCCTTCGGGTCCAGCGCGCCCCCGGGGCCGACGGCGGGGGAGACGGGGGCGGACGCGGACGGAAGGCTGCTCATCCTCCCAGTATGGCGAAGGCCGCGCGAACCCCCGGGGGCCTGTGCACCGCCCGGCCTCTTCCCCGGCCCGGGCCGGGAACCTGTCCCCGCTGGTAGTACGCACGCCAGTCGTACGTACAAGGGGGATCTGGGTGTCCGCAGGACGATCAGGCAAGGTGGAGGAGGAGAGAACCGGCGTGATCCGCCGTCCCCCCCCGCTTTCCGACTACCTCTGGAGCATCCCAGGCATGACCAGCCCCACCGCCGTCCCCGCCTACGCCGCCCCCGCGCCCAAGGCCCCCCTGGAGCGCACCACCATCGCGCGCCGCCCGGTCGGCGAGCACGACGTCCTCATCGACATCAAGTACGCCGGCATCTGCCACTCCGACATCCACCAGGTCCAGGAGGGCTGGGGCACCGGCATCTTCCCGATGGTCCCCGGCCACGAGATAGCCGGAGTGGTCAGCGAGGTCGGCCCCGGTGTGACGAAGTACTCCGTGGGCGACCACGTCGGCGTCGGCTGCTTCGTCGACTCCTGCCGTGAGTGCGAGTACTGCGAGCAGGGCCTGGAGCAGTACTGCGTGAACGGCTCCACCGCGACGTACAACGGCCGCGACAAGAACGGCGACCCCACCTACGGCGGCTACTCCACGCACCTCGTCGTCGACGAGAACTACGCCGTGCGCATCCCCGAGGGCCTCGGCCTCGACGAGGCGGCCCCGCTGCTGTGCGCCGGGATCACCACGTACTCCCCGCTGCGGCACTGGAACGCGGGCCCCGGCAAGAAGGTCGCGGTGATCGGCCTCGGCGGGCTCGGGCACATGGCCGTCAAGATCGCCCACGCCATGGGCGCCGAGGTCACCGTCCTCAGCCAGTCGCTGCGCAAGAAGGACGACGGGCTGCGCCTGGGCGCCGACCACTACTACGCGACCAGCGACGAGGCCACCTTCACGGACCTGCGCGCCCGGTTCGACCTGATCGTGTCCACGGTCTCCGCCCCGCTGCCGATGGACGCCTACCTGGCGCTGCTGAAGGTCGACGGGGCCTTCGTCAACGTCGGCGCCCCCGAGGAGCCGAACTCCGTCAACATGTTCTCCCTCATCGCCGGCCGCAAGACGCTGGCCGGCTCCGCCATCGGCGGGATCGCCGAGACCCAGGAGATGCTGGACTTCTGCGCGGAGCACCGGATCGGCGCGGAGATCGAACTCATCGGCGCGCAGCAGATCAACGAGGCGTACGAGCGGGTCCAGGCCAGCGACGTGCGCTACCGCTTCGTCATCGACACGGCGACGATCTGAGCGACCGGCGAGCGGCGGCCCCTCACCCGTGATGACCAGTGATTACCCGTGAGGTAATCGACCCGTACCGCGCCGCCCGGAAGGATCGGGGTGTCCCCGCCACACACGGCGGGGGCACCCCGAACCCGTACCCCGCCCCTTCAGGGAGGCACCGCCATGACCGCGTACGCCCTGGCCCACCTGCGCCCCGGCGAGCCGCACGCCGACGTCGTCACGTACATCGAGCGCATCCAGGACACCCTGGACCCCTACGAGGGCCGCTTCCTCGTGCACGGCGCGGAGGTCGAGACGCTGGAGGGGAGCTGGCCCGGCACCGTCGTCGTCGCCTTCCCCGGCTTGGAGCAGGCCCGCGCCTGGTACGGCTCCCCGGCCTACCGCGCGCTGCTCCCGCTGCGCACCCGCCACCTGGACGGCGACACGATCCTCGTCCGGGGCGTGCCCGAGGACTACGACCCGCGCGAGACGGCCCGGAGGATGCGGGAGCGGACGGAGGCCGCCGCGCGCACCTGAACGGGCCCCGCCCCACGGCTCACGAGTCCAGCAGCTCCCGGGAAAGCTCCCACAGGCGCGTCGCGTTCACCGGGGACACGGCGTACGCGGCGACCCCGCCGAACCCCTCCGGACGGCGGTGCACGACGGGCGCCTCCTCGCCGTCCTCGAAGTAGCGGCCGCCCAGCCCCTCCAGGACCGGCGAGGTGGCCAGCAGCACGGAGGTCGCCGCGCCCTGCGCCACCGACTTCTGCCGCTCGGGCGGCGTCGTCAGCCGGTTGCCGACGTGCCGCTGGAGGTTGGTCGCGATGGCACCGGGGTTGAGGGAGTTCGCGAAGACACCGTCCCCGGCCCAGCGGCGGCTCGCCTCGACGGCGAACAGGATGTTCGCGGTCTTCGACTGCGCGTAGGCCAGCCACGGGTCGTAGGGCCGGAACAGGAAGTGCGGATCGTCGAAGACGACGGGGGACAGCAGGCTCGCGTTGGAGGCGACCGACACGATCCGCGCCCCGTGCGCCGCCGCGAGCGCCCTGTGCAGCCCGGTCGCGAGCCCGAAGTGCCCGAGGTGGTTCGTCGCGAACTGCAACTCCCAGCCCTCGGCGGTGCGGGTCTCCGGGGACGCCATGACGCCCGCGTTGTTGACCAGCAGATGCAGCGGCCCCGTCCAGGACTCGGCGAACGCGCGCACCGAGGCCCGGTCGGCGAGGTCCAGCGGAGCGACCCGCACCGAACCGGCCGAGTCCTTCCCCAGCCGCCCGCCGATCGTGGCCGCTGCCTTCCGCCCGGCCTCGGCGTCACGCACGGCGAGCGTCACCTCGGCCCCCGCCGACGCGAGGACCCGGGCCGTCTCGACCCCGATCCCGGAAGCACCCCCGGTCACGACGGCCCGGCGCCCACTCAGGTCGATCCCCTCGATCACGTCCTCGGCGGTCGAGGCGAAACCGAAGGGCGTGGTGAGCGGCGGGGCGGGGACGGGGAGAGGAAGCGTCGACGAGAACATCGGGAAATCCGCCTTCCGGTGGCGTGGTGCGTGTGGGGTGTCCTGAGGGGCGAGCGGGCGATACGGGCGGACAGCACGTTATGCGAGGCGGAGGCACAGTCCCCGCACCCGCGACGGCCCGGCGCGCGGGTCCCCACCGCAGCGGACGGGCCGGAACCCGGGGGCTCACTGCGAAAGCGTCGCCGGGCTGCCGCCGTTCGCCTCGTAGCCGGCCACGGCCAGCGCGCGGTAGACCGCGTACTCGGCCGCCGGGTCCTCGTTCGCCGTCCACGGCAGGGCGCCCACGTAGCCGTCGACGTGGACGATCTGCTGCATCGCCTCGCCCCAGCGCTGCGCCCGCACCAGGAACATCAGCAGGAGATGGCGGACCAGGGGCAGGACCGGGTCGTCGGCGCGCGCCTGGTGGACCGCGTACAGGGCGCCCTCGATCGCGCGGGAGACGACGGCCGTGCCGTAGAAGTCGCGGACCATCGGGACCTCGGGCAGGTGCTCGTAGAGCGAGAACAGGGGCAGTGCGGCCAGCAGTGAGCCGCGCGGGGCGCGGGCGGCGGCGGCCTGCGCGAAGGAGTCGGCGAGGTCGGCGGAGCCGTGCCACTTCTCGCACCAGTACTGGAGCGCCGCCAGATGCGCGCCCATGTGGGCCGGGGCCCGGTCCAGGATCTTCAGCCAGATCTGCTCGAACTCCTCGTGCGGGACGCCCAGGCCCCGCGCGACCGTCAGCTCCGTGACGTACGGCACCGGATCGCCCGGGGCCAGCAGCGCCGCCTGCCCGCTCGCCGCGCGCGCCTCCTCCAGGATGATCCGGAACTCGTCCGAACCGGGCGTCGAGGTCCGCCACGCCTGCTGCACCAGGAACTCGGCGTGCACGGCGGCGCCCCCGGCGTCCTTCGGCGCCTCGGCGCGCCAGCGCCGCAGCCAGCCGCCGCCCTCCCCGGGCCTTCGCGCCAGCTCCAGCGAGGCCGCCCCCGCGAAGGACTGCACCCGCTGCCAGCGCGCCTCACCGTGCTTGTCGGTGCCCGCGAGCAACTGAGCGGCCGCCCGCCACTCCCGCGTGTGCTGCACGACCTCCAGGACGTCCAGCAGGTCCTGGTCCGCCCCGGGCATACGTACGTCCAGGTCCTCCTGACGGATGAACCCGTACTCGGCGGGGTCCGCCGCGTCGGGGGAGCCCGGCAGCACCTGCCGGATGCCGCCGCCGGCGCCCCGCCGCAGCAGCGGCACGAGCACGGCGCCGATCAGGACGACACCCAACAGGACCCACAGAATCTCCATACGGACAAGCGAACCAGACGCGCACACGTTCTGGCGAACCCCGGCCACCTTCGCCGGGGCACTACGCTCGGGGCCCATGACCGACAGGCACCCCGTCGACGCGTTCGACAACTTCGAGACCCTCGCGATCCACGCGGGCAACACCGCGGACCCCCTCACCGGCGCCGTCGTCCCGCCGATCTACCAGGTGTCGACGTACAAACAGGACGGCGTGGGCGGGCTGCGGGGCGGCTACGAGTACAGCCGCAGCGCCAACCCCACCCGCAGCGCCCTGGAGGAGAACCTCGCGGCGCTGGAGGGCGGCCGGCGCGGCCTCGCCTTCGCGTCGGGACTCGCGGCCGAGGACTGCCTGCTGCGCACCCTGCTCAGCCCCGGCGACCACGTCGTCATCCCCGACGACGCCTACGGCGGCACCTTCCGGCTGTTCGCGAAAGTGATCAGCCGCTGGGGCGTCGACTTCTCCGTCGCCGACACCTCCGACCCGCGAGCCGTGCGCGCCGCGCTCACCGGCCGGACGAAGGCCATCTGGGTCGAGACGCCCTCCAACCCGCTGCTCGGCATCAGCGACATCACCGCCCTCGCCGAGGTCGCCCGGTCCGCCGGAATCCGCCTCGTCGTCGACAACACCTTCGCGAGCCCCTACCTCCAGCAGCCGCTCGCCCTCGGCGCCGACGTCGTCGTGCACTCCACGACCAAGTACATGGGCGGCCACTCCGACGTCGTCGGCGGCGCCCTCGTCACCTCCGACGAGGCGCTCGGCGAGGAACTGACGTACCACCAGAACGCCATGGGCGCCGTCGCGGGCCCCTTCGACGCCTGGCTCGTGCTGCGCGGCATCAAGACCCTCGCCGTACGCATGGACCGGCACAGCGAGAACGCCGGCCGCGTCGCCGACATGCTCACCCGGCACCCCAAGGTGACCCGCGTGCTCTACCCAGGGCTGCCGGAGCACCCCGGCCACGAGACCGCCGCCAAGCAGATGCGGGCCTTCGGCGGCATGGTGTCCTTCCAGGTCGCGGGCGGCGAGGAGGCGGCCGTCGCGGTGTGCGACCGCGCCAGGCTGTTCACCCTCGGCGAGTCCCTCGGCGGCGTCGAGTCCCTGCTGGAGCACCCCGGCCGCATGACGCACGCCTCGGCCGCCGGCTCCCCGCTGGAGGTCCCCGCCGACCTCGTCCGGCTGTCCGTCGGCATCGAGTCCGCCGACGACCTGATCGCCGACCTGCGCGAGGCCCTAGGCTGAACCGGCCCCGGCTGAACCGCTCCCGGCCGGGCCACCTTCGGCCGGGCCACCTTCGGCCGGACCGCGAAGACCTGAGGGGCCCGCGGGTCCCTCGGCAGTACTGACCTCACCAGTACTGAAGCAGTACTGACCTCACCAGTACTGAAGGGGTGGAGTCGTCACCGTCGGCGGCTCCACCCACGGCCTCGCCACCACCGCCCACACCGTGAACACGGCGACCGCCACGCCCAGCGCGCACCAGCCCGCCCGGCGCAGCCGCCGCCGACGGCGCGCGATCCGCCGGCCGCGCCGCAGCGCCCGCCCGGCCAGCCCCGCCGGCACCGGCGGCGACGCGGCCGCCTCCAACAGGGCTCGCGCCCGCGCCTCCTTGCGCTCCGGAAGGTTCACCCGGCGCCCCCGCCCCGCCGCCGCGCGCTCACGAGGCGACCGGCCCCACGTGCCGGGCGCCGTCCGCCCTCGGCGGGTGCAGCAGCGTGTGGACCGCCCCCGCGCACACCGCCTCGACCCGGTCCCCGGGCAGCGCGAGGAGTGCCGCGATCTGCTCCGCCGCCACCCCCTCGTACAGGCGCAGGACGAGGACGAGCCGGGCGCGCGGCTCCAGCGCGGACAACGGGCCGCCGCGCGGGGCGCGATGACGCCAGGCGGAGCGCGCGAAGCGCAGCGCCAGATCGCTGCGCGTGTGCTCGTACGGGTCCTCACCCCGGCGCAGCCGCTCCCACGCGGCGTACGTGCGCGCCAGGGACAGTTCGAGCAGCCGGCCGGCCAGCGGGGCGGCCCCGGGCGGTTCCGTCGTCAACAGGGCCGCGGTACGCAGCAGACGCGGCGCGGCACCGGCCACGTACGCCTCGAACTCGCGGTCCGCGCGCCGCCGCTGGATGGAACCACTCCCGCGCACCCTCGCCCCCCGCCCTCCGGAGACCCGACCGGATCTCATCAGAAGGCCAGGACGGCGCCCCGTCAACCCCCGCACGCGGCCAGGGGGTTCGCGGCCGCCACCCGGCGGGCCGGGGTCAGCGGGCCAGGTCCGGCCCCTCACCGTTCTCACCGGAGCTCTCGCCCGGCGCCCTGTCCGCACGGCTCTCACGGCTCGCCTGCCGCTGGAGCAGAGCCGTGTTGAACCGGGTGAGCAGGGCCGTGAACATCTCCCGCTCCTCGGGCGCCCAGCTGTCCGTCAGCTCGGCCATCAGCGCCCGGCGCGAGGCGCGGACCTCCGCGAGCCGGGCCTGCCCGCGCGGGGACAGCTGGAGCACGACGGCCCGGCCGTCCTCGGGGTGCGAGGTCCGCTTGACCAGGCCGGTGTCCACGAGCGGGGCCACCTGCCGGGTCACCGTGGACGAGTCGATGCCCATGCTGGCCGCGAGGGCCTTGACGCCCATGGGGCCTTCGTTGTCGAGGCGGTTCAGCAGCAGGTACGCGGCGCGGTCCATCGAGTTGCGGACCTGGCCGATCCCGCCGAGGCGCGTCTGTTCCGCCCGCCGGGCGAAGACCGCCACGGCGTGCTGGAGGGTTTCGAGCAGACCGGAATCGCTCTCGGTCGTCATGTCCGAAGATGTGGGCATGGCCGGGGCTCACTTCATGCTTGGCTGGCTGGGTTGGGGGACAGCGTACGCGGCAACGACGCCATACGGACCGGGGGTGCGTAAACCAAGGGAAGGTCATTTCTTCCCCAGACCTGCTTGACCCGGGGCCCCGCAGGAGGTATCCGGATTCATCCCTCACCTACCGCTGCGACCATTCCGTGCCCGCCCTCCCCGGGCGCTGGGACACTGGACCGCATGAACTACCTCACGGCCCGTTCGCTGCCCTCCGTGACCCTCGACGACGTACGAGGCGCGCAGAAGATGCTGGACGGCGTCGCCAGAGTCACCGCGCTCGACACCAGCCGCCACCTGTCCGGGCTGGTCGGCGCCCCCGTGCTCCTCAAGTGCGAGAACCTCCAGCGCACCGGCTCCTTCAAACTGCGCGGCGCCTATGTGCGGATCGCCGGCCTGCTCCCGGAGGAGCGGGCCGCCGGGGTCGTCGCCGCGAGCGCCGGCAACCACGCGCAGGGCGTCGCCCTCGCCTCCGCGCTGCTCGGCGTGCACGCCACCGTCTTCATGCCGACCGGCGCCCCGCTGCCCAAGGTCGCCGCGACCCGCGAGTACGGCGCCGAGGTCCGCCTGCACGGCGAGGTCGTCGACGAGACCCTCGCCGCCGCCATCGAGTACGCCGAGGCCACCGGAGCCGTCTTCATCCACCCCTTCGACCACCCGGACGTCATCGCGGGACAGGGCACCGTCGGCCTCGAAATCCTCCAGCAGTGCCCCGACGTCCGCACGATCCTCGTCGGCGTGGGCGGCGGCGGGCTCGCGGCGGGCGTCGGCGTCGCCGTCAAGGCGCTGCGGCCCGACGTACGCGTCATCGGCGTGCAGGCGGCCGGGGCGGCGCCCTACCCGCCCTCCCTCGCCGCCGGCCGGCCCGTCGCGGTGCCCGCGCCCAGCACCATGGCCGACGGCATCCGGGTCGGCCGCCCCGGCGACGTGCCCTTCGCCCTCGTCAAGGACGTCGTCGACGAGATCCGCACCGTGACCGAGGCCGAACTCTCCCGCGCGCTCCTGCTGTGCCTGGAACGCGCCAAACTCGTCGTCGAACCCGCCGGGGCCGCCCCCGTCGCCGCGCTGCTCGCCGACCCGGCCGCCTTCGAAGGGCCCGTGGTCGCCGTCCTGTCCGGCGGCAACGTCGACCCGCTCCTGCTCCAGGGCGTCCTGCGGCACGGCATGGCCGCGACCGGCCGCTACCTGTCCCTGCGGCTGCGCCTGCCGGACCGGCCCGGCGCCCTCGCCGGACTGCTCGGCGTCCTGTCGGCGGCCGACGCGAACGTCCTCGACGTACGGCACGTCC
Organism: Streptomyces sp. NPDC049954; assembly: GCF_040656295.1. Classification (NCBI taxonomy): domain Bacteria; kingdom Bacillati; phylum Actinomycetota; class Actinomycetes; order Kitasatosporales; family Streptomycetaceae; genus Streptomyces; species Streptomyces sp. NPDC049954. The sequence goes on along the minus strand of NZ_JBFALS010000015.1, from coordinate 46,426 downwards.
GCACCGACGCCCGGCTGGCCCTGACCGAGGCCGAGGTCGAGGTGCACCTGGAGACACAGGGCCCCGGCCACCGCGCCGAGGTCGAGGCGGCCCTGCGCGGGGCCGGATACGGGGCGACGACGACGGGTGACGCGCGGGACGCCTGAACCGGCCCGCCCGCCGGCCCGCCGGTCGCGTCTGCCGCGAGCGCCCCCCACGGCCGTTTCCCCCGGGCGTCCCGGCCGTCCCCCGGGAGCGCGCTCCGGCGCGCGGCGCCGGGGACCCGACCCTAGGCTTTCGACTGTCCCGCGACGCGGGGCCGCGGCCGACCTAGGACGACTGGGGGAGCGAACATGCCGGGTGCCGTGCACGCCGAGGGACTCGTCAAGCACTTCGGCGAGGTCCGGGCCCTGGACGGGGTGGACCTCGACGTACCCGAGGGCAGCGTCCTCGGGGTCCTCGGCCCCAACGGGGCGGGGAAGACGACGGCGGTGCGCTGCCTGACGACGCTGCTGCGGCCCGACGCGGGACGCGCGAGCGTCGCCGGGATCGACGTCGTGGAACGCCCCAACGACGTACGCCGGGTCATCGGCCTGTCCGGGCAGTTCGCCGCCGTCGACGAGTACCTCACCGGCCGGGAGAACCTGGAGATGGTCGGCCGGCTCTACCAGGTCAAGGGGAAGGCGGCGAAGGCCCGCGCCGGTGAACTGCTGGAGCAGTTCCACCTCGCCGACGCCGCCGACCGCACGGCGCGCACGTACAGCGGCGGCATGCGCCGCCGCCTCGACCTCGCCGCCGCCCTCGTCGTGTCCCCGCCCGTGATGTTCATGGACGAACCCACGACCGGCCTCGACCCGCGCAACCGCCAGCAGCTGTGGGAGGTCATCCAGGACCTCGTGGCGGGCGGTACGACCCTCCTGCTGACCACGCAGTACCTGGAGGAGGCCGACCACCTCGCGCACGACATCGTCGTGATCGACCGGGGCCGGGTCATCGCCCGCGGCACCTCCGACGAACTGAAGGCGCAGGTCGGCGGGGAGCGCGTCGAACTCGTCGTCCACGAGCGGGAGAACCTGACCTCGGCGGCCGAGGTCCTGCGCGGCTTCGCCCGGGGCGAGCCGACCGTCTCCGAGCACACCCGCGGCCTCACCGTCCCCGTCGAGGGCGGCGCCAGGCTGCTCGCCGAGGTCATCAGGGCGCTCGACTCCCGGGGCATCGAGATCGACGACATCGGGCTGCGCCGCCCCACCCTCGACGACGTGTTCATCACCCTCACCGGGCACGCGGCGCAGGAGGCCGAGGACGCGGCGAACGGCAAGAAGCCGGACGACGGTACGACACCGGACGGTCCGGAGCCGGACGGTCCCGAGGCGGGCGCTACGAGGGCGGGAGCGGGCGGGGCCTCCGGTGACGGCGGTCGGGCCCGGGACGGCGAAGGCGGCGGCAGCACGCGGGACGGCCGGGGCGGCCGGGGCGGCCGGCCGCAGGACGGCGACGGCGAAGACGACGGCGAAGACGACGGCGAAGACGACGGCGAGGAGACGGTGCGATGAGCGCGCAGACCAGCAGCCCGCTGCGGGACGGCCCGCCCGTGCCCGCCTCCGGCGGCGGCCTCGGACAGTCCCTCCACGACACCTGGGTCATTTGCCAACGCAACCTGATCAGGATGGTGCGGATTCCCGAGGTCCTGGTCTTCGGCCTCGTCCAGCCCGTCATGTTCGTCGTGCTGTTCAGCTACGTGTTCGGCGGTTCCATCGCGCTGCCGGGCGCCGGACTGAGCGCCGCCGCCTACCGCGAGTACCTGATGGCGGGGATCTTCGCGCAGACCGTGACCTTCGCGACCGCCGGAGCGAGCGCCGGACTCGCCGAGGACATGCAGAAGGGCCTGGTCGACCGGTTCCGCTCGCTGCCGATGAGCCGCGGCGCCGTCCTCAGCGGCCGCACCCTCGCCGACTCGGCGCAGACCGCGCTGATCCTGGTGGTCCTCGCGGGCGTCGCCCTCATCGTCGGCTGGCGCACCCACGAGAACTTCGGGAAGGTCCTCGCCGGATTCGGGCTGCTGCTCCTGCTCGGCTACGCCTTCTCGTGGATCGGCGCCCTCATCGGCCTGCTGGTGCGCACCCCGGAGGCGGCGACCTCGGGCGGCCTCGTGTGGCTGTTCCCGCTGACCTTCGTGTCCACGGCCTTCGTACCCTCGCAGAACATGCCGGCGGTCCTCGGGCACATCGCCGAGTGGAACCCGTTCAGCGCGACCGTGCAGGCCTGCCGGGACCTGTTCGGCAACGCCCTGCCCGGCGGCGCGCCCTCCGGCGCCTGGCCCATGCAGCACCCGGTGTGGGCCTCACTGATCTACTCGGTCCTCATCGTCCTCGTGTTCCGCACGCTCGCCGTACGCCGCTACCGCAGGGCCACGAGCTGAGCCGCCCGCGCACGCCGACAGGGGCCGCCCGCCGCCGGTGAACGGCATGGCGGGCGGCCCCTACGAGGACACCTGCGGGTGGTCCCGCGCCCGGACGGGCACGCGTCCACCGCGACCCCGAGGACCACGGCCGTACGAGCGCGGCACGCGCGCGGCCGCACGGTGACGGCCGCACGGTCACGGATGCGGGACGGCGGGCCGGCTCAGCCCGAGTACGGCTTCGCGGCGAGGATCGTCACCGAGGCGGTCTTGCCGTTGGGCAGCTCGTACCGCGCGACGTCGCCGACCTTCTTGCCGTTGACGCCCTTGCCCAGCGGCGACTGCGGCGAGTACGTCTCGATGTCGCTGCTCGCGTACTCGCGGGAGGCCATCAGGAAGGTCACCGTGTCGTCCTCGTCGCCGTCGAAGGCGATCGTCACGACCATGCCCGGCTCCACCACACCGTCGTCGGCGGGGGCCTCACCGACCTTGGCGTGGTCGAGGAGCTGCGTGAGCTGGCGAATCCGGAGTTCCTGCTTGCCCTGCTCCTCCTTGGCCGCGTGGTACCCGCCGTTCTCGCGCAGGTCCCCCTCCTCGCGCGCCGCCTCGATCTTCTTGGCGATCTCGATGCGCGCGGGACCAGACAGATCCTCCAGCTCGTTCTTCAGCTGGTTGTACGCCTCCTGGGTCAGCCAGGTGACGTTGTCGCTGGTCTGGGTCACAGGTGCTCCTCGTAGGTACTCGGAATACAAAGCAACGCCCTACCAGAAGGATGGTCCCTCCTCGGTGGGCGAAACCACGAGCCTAACAATTCCGGCGCCCCGAGGGGAGGACATAAGCCGTGCCGGATTCGTCGGCGCTGGTCGTGGGCGCGGGGCGCGGGAAGGCGGGGCCCGCGCGGAACGGGCGCCGGGCGGCTCAGCCGGTGTGGCAGCCGACCAGTTCGGCGTTGGTGCCGCGCGCCGTCGTGCGCAGCTTGACCACCTTGTCGACGCGGCCCTGGTCCTGGTCGAACCGGAAGTCGGCCCGGCCCACCTCGGCGCCGTCCGCCGACTGGGAACGCATCGTGCAGTAGCCCTTGGCCCCGTCGTCCTTGCGGACCTCCAGGTGGACCTGCACCTCGTGGTCGGTGACCACCTGGAACTTGATGACCTCGGCGCTGATGTCCTGGCCGGAGACGTAGCCGTAGCCGAACCAGCCCACCAGGGCCAGTACGACCACGCCGAGCACCCAGCCGATGACCGTCAGCCTGCGGTCCGCGTCCCGGTCGGCGCTACGACCGTAACGACCTTCGGGGCGAACCGCCGTCATGATCGTTCCCTTCGGAGTTCCGCGGTGCTCGGCGCCGCGGTGCTCGGAGTTCCGCGGTGCGCGGAAGCCGGAATTTTCCCGCCCCCGGTTCGGTCACTATAGAAGCCTCCGTCCGGCCGCCCGACCCCACCCCACGACCCCGTCCCCGAGGCCCCAGGCGTCCGACGGACACTGCGCCCCGCGCAGTGGCAGACGAAGCATCGCGCTCACGCGACGAAGAGACGAATCACCGAGGAACGAGCCTTGACTGAACAGCTGCGCCTGATGGCCGTCCACGCCCACCCCGACGACGAGTCGAGCAAGGGCGCGGCCACGATGGCCAAGTACGTGTCCGAGGGGGTGGACGTGCTGGTCGTCACCTGCACCGGGGGCGAGCGGGGTTCCATCCTCAACCCCAAGCTCCAGGGCGACTCCTACATCGAGGAGAACATCCACGAGGTCCGCAGGAAGGAGATGGACGAGGCCCGCGAGATCCTCGGCGTCCAGCAGAGCTGGCTCGGCTACGTGGACTCCGGGCTCCCCGAGGGAGACCCGCTGCCGCCGCTGCCGCAGGGCTGCTTCGCCCTCCAGGACGTCGACGAGGCCGCCGGCCGGCTCGTGCGCTCGATCCGCTCCTTCCGCCCGCAGGTGATCACCACCTACGACGAGAACGGCGGCTACCCGCACCCCGACCACATCATGACCCACAAGATCTCCATGGTGGCCTTCGCCGGGGCGTCCGACGCCGAGCGCTACCCGGAGGACGAGTTCGGCCCCGTGTGGCAGCCCGCGAAGCTCTACTACAACCAGGGCTTCAACCGTCCCCGTACCGAGGCCCTGCACGAGGCGCTGCTGGCCCGCGGACTGGAGTCGCCCTACGGCGACTGGCTCAAGCGCTGGGAGGAGTCCGGGCACGTCGAGCGCACGCTGACCACGCACGTCCCCTGCGCCGACTTCTTCGAGGTACGGGACAAGGCACTCATCGCGCACGCCACCCAGATCGACCCGGACGGCGGCTGGTTCCGCATCCCGATGGAGATCCAGAAGGAGATCTGGCCCACCGAGGAGTACGAACTCGCGAAGTCTCTGGTCGAAACCTCCCTCCCCGAGGACGACCTGTTTGCGGGCATCCGCGACAATGGCTGAATGAGCGTAAGCGCGAGCGCAGGCCAGGCCATGATCCATCTCCTCCCTCTCGCCGAAGTCGACGACGACAAGGTGACGCCCGGTGTCCTCGGGTTCGTCGTCTTCGCCGTGATGGCGGTGGCGGTGTGGGGGCTGATGAAGTCCATGAACAGGCACATGCGCCGGGTCGAATTCAAGGAACAGGGCGAAGCGCCGGGCCAGGACGGGACGAACCCCGCCCAGGCGGCACCGGAACAGCGGAAGGCGTCCGCCACCGGCAAGGCGAAGTAGGGCACCCGGCCCGCCGGTGGCCCGGCCGGCCGAGGCGGTGCGGGCATCCGGTGGCCGGGTGGCCCGGTGGGCGGGTGACGGCTGGGGCTGCGGGTTGCCCCGGCCGGGCCCGTACGCGGGTGTCCGCAGCCGTACTCGACCGTGCCTGCGTGCCTGCGTGCCTGCATGCCTCTGCCCGGAACCGGACGGTTCCGGGCAGAGCTGTTCCGGGACGGTTCCGGACCGGGCGGACGCTGCTCCGCGTCCGCTTCACCCGGCCTCCGGGGCCGTCACGCCCGCCTACCACAGACTGCGTGGAACACGAGGCAGGGGGGCGCGGCCACACCCCCGTTTTCCTGGGGGACGGCACTCTCCCGGTGGCCCGGATCCTCGACGCACTGAGGGAAGAGGGATACCCCGGCTGGATCTCCCTTGAGTGGGAACGCCCCGGCCCCGGCCGCTCTACGGTGCGACCGGCATGGGCTCCTCGTCCGGTGGGGGAGGGGCGGGCGAAGGCGATGTGCTGTTGCTCGGGCCGGCCGGTGGAGGCGTGCCGGCCGGTCCCGGTGGGGCGTCGCGGGAGAGGAGCCGTGGCAGTACGAGGAGGACGGTCGCCAGTACTGCGGCCAGGAGGACCACCGCGGCCTTGCGCAGTCCGGGGTGGACGATCATCCGCGCGCCGGCCGACGGAGGGCGGGGCGGCCGCAGCTGGGTGACCTGGCCGGCCCGGGCCCGGAGTGCGGCGCGAAGGCGGTCCTCGACGGCTGTCATGGCGTCTCCTTCAGTCTTCTCGCCAGCGCGGTGAGCGCGCGGCTCGCTGTGGACTTCACCGCACCACGGGACAGGCCCAGCGTGGCGGCGATGTCGGCTTCGGTCAGGTTCGACCAGTACCTGAGGACGAGGACCTCCCGCTGGCGCACGGTCAGCAGCCGCAGCGCGCACAGTACTTCCTGGTGCTCCTCCTTGAGGAGGACCTCTTCTTCCGGTGGCGGCGCGGGGAGGACGCGCGGGGGGATGTAGGCGCGCACGGTGCGCCTCCTGCGCAGGACGTCCCTGGAGGTGTTGACCACGCTGCGCCGTACGTACGCTTCGGGATCGGCGATGCTGTCGAGGGTGCCGCCGTGGCGCCGGTAGAGGCCCGCGAAGGCGTCCTGGACGACGTCCTCCGCCGTGGGGACGTCGTCGACCAGGAAGACCGCCAGGCGTACGAGATCGAGCCTGCGGTGGCGGTACAGCATGTCGATCTCTTCCGCCGCCGTGCCGGACAGCCGGCCCTTGAGGTCCGCTCTGCCTCGGTCCTGCGAGAGGCGGGCCAGCAGCCCCCGCCACCGGCTGCGGGGGAAAGCACCTCTCTGGGGGAGAACGGCGGCCATCAGCGCCCTGTCCCCGCGGACGGGGCGGTGACGTCGTGACGTCGCACGGGCCGGCAGTGATCCGGTCCGGGGCGCCGGGGCGACGCCGGGATGCTGCCGCAGCCGGCTTCCCGGCGGGTTGTTTCTGGCATGGACGACCTATCGAGCTGTCGAGTGATCAAGCGGTTCAGGGCTTTCAGGGGACGCCCCCTGTCGGACCCCCTGTCCGAAAGGACGTGTGGGGCACCGAGAGGTTGCAGTTCCCCGGGCGGTGCGGGCGGTGCGGGCGTGCGGCTGTGGCCCGTCTGTCCGCCCGCTTGGCGGGGACGTCACACATCGATGGCGGCCCTGCAACCTCGGGCAGGCCCGTACGTCTGTCAGGGCATGAAGGGATGTTCCGTCCCGGCACGGACTGGTGTGCCCTGCCGGCGCACGGGACGCCGACGTGCAGGTGAGATCCGAGGGAAACCGTGCTGAGAGTCAGAGCCGTTGCCGCCGCCGTTGCCGCGCTGGTCTGTCTGGGGCCGGCGTCGGGCTGTTCGGGCCCGGCGGCCAGCCGGCGCGTGACGCGGACGGGGCGGCGAGGTCCACCACGCCGGTGCCGTCCGGGACCGGGAGCCGTGCCCCCGCGGCGCCGCCCGATCACGAGCCGGTCCCGTACAAGCCGAGCTCGCCCGACCGGACCGTGCGCACGGCACGGGGACATCTCGTCAACACGTGCGTGCCCAAGGAACTGCGGAGCAAGGTCACCACGCTGACGACCAGCGACAAGGTGCATCTGTCGGCGCTGGTCCTGGGGGACGGGCCCGACGGTGTCCTCCTGGACCACGAGCAGGGATACAGCATCTGCTCCTTCGTCGACATCGGGAGACGACTGGCGGAGCGTGGCTATCACGTGGTGATTCCGGAGTACCGCGATCACGGTGCGTCCGAGCACGTGGCCGTCAACGAGCACATCGACCGCGATGCCCGCGCCGGGCTGGCTGAACTGCGCCGTGTCGGTGCGAAGAGCGTGTTCCTTGCGGGTGCCTCGTGCGGCGGTACGACGGCAGCGGTCGCCGGCCTGGACACGCCCCTGCGCGTGGTGGGGCTCTTGATGATGTCCTCACCCGCCCGGTGCCTGGAGGCGGACGCCGTGGCCGCGGTGAGGCAGCAGAAGCTGAGCGTCCCGACGCTGCTGGTGGTGTCTCCCGGCGACATGAACGGCGCGGTGGAGGAGCAGGTCCGAGAGGTCTACGCGGCCTCCGCCGCCCACAGGAAGAAGCTCGTCATCGACAAGAGCGGCTTCCACGGGACAGACATGATCAAGCGGGCCGGTGCCTCAGGAACCGCGTTGCAGGACCGGGTCATCTCGTTCGTGGTGGATTCCTACGACGCCTCCCGCTGAAGGGAACAGTTCAGTCACTTCGGCCCGGGGGCGATGGCGACGAGCGCGCACCCGTACGCTGCGGCCGAGTCACGGCCGGGGAGTCCTCTCCCGTGTTCTCACCCAGGCGGCGAAGGCCTCGATGGCGTCGACGACCGCTTCGAAGCGCAGCGAGTGGTACAGGTCGAAGGCGTGGTGCCCGCCCCGCAGTTCGGCGTAGACGACGGCGTCGGAGGAGGCACGGCGCAGCCGGCCGGCGACCTTCCGGATGTCGGACACGGGCACCAGCGGGTCCAGATCGCCGTGGACGATGAACATGGGGGGCGCGTCGGGCCGGGCATGGCCCAGAGGGGAGGATTCGGGTCCCTGGTCCCAGTACGAGCCCAGGAAGCCGTTCAGGACGACGACCCCGGTGACGGAGGTGTCCGCGTCCGCGAAACCCGGCTGGAACGCGGGGTCGTTGGGGGTCAGTGCGGCGATCGAGGCCATGTGCCCGCCCGCCGAACTGCCCGCGACGAACAGGGTGGACGGATCGGCTCCGTACACGTGGGCGTGCTCCCGGGCCCAGGCGATCGCCCTCTTCAGGTCGATCATGTGGTCGGGATGCCGGACGTGGGGCTTCAGGCGGTAGTTGGCGCTGATGGTCACCCAGCCGCGGCCGGCCAGCCGGTAGAGGAGGGGCAGCGACTGGCTGTTCTTGTGCCCCCCGCTGTAGTGACCGCCGTGCACGTGGATCAGCACGGGCGCGCCTTCCGGGCGGGAGCGGTGGTGGTACACGTCGAGCCGGTTGCGCCGGCCCGCGTCGCCGTAGGACAGGTTCGCCACGCGCCGGACGTCCCACCGGCGCCGGAAGACGGGCAGGAACAGGACGCGGGCCCACGGGAGGCGGCGCCGGAGTCCTTCGGCGAGGTCGGCGTCGATGGTGGAGCGCCATCCGTCGCCGAGACCTTCGGCCACGGCGCGCTCGATCCGGTCCCGGTCCTTCCACGCGCGGTGGGCGACGACCACGAGTCCGGGCACGGTCACGGCGGCCAGCCCGACGACCGCCCAGGCGCCCGCCGAGTCGATGTCGCCCTCGGCGAAGGCCAGCACCGTCGGGAGCAGCAGCATCCAGAAGAAGGCGGCGAACGGCAACTCGTTGGCGGCCAGGCCGAGGAAGTAGCTCGGGCGGCCCAGCGGATGCTCCCACGGCACCGGCACCAGTGCGCACAGGGTGCCGAGCGCGACGATCGTCACAGTGATCAGATAGCCGACTGGCACGGTACCTCCTGGGGCGGCAGCCCGATCCACTGCTCGCGAGCGCCCCTCGGGCAGAGTGCCGCACGCCCCAGTCTTCCTCGGCGCGGCCGGGCCATCAACGACCTTTCTGGTAACGTCCTTTGACTTTGCGCTAATGAATCGGGGGGCCGTGTTGGAGATGCGGGAGATCGAGATCTTCCTGACGTTGGCCCAGGAGCTGCACTTCAGCCGCACCGCAGAGCGACTTGGCATCAGCCCGGGCCGCGTCAGCCAGTCGATCAAGAAGCAGGAACGGCGGATCGGCGCTCCCCTGTTCGACCGCACCACGCGCACCGTGCGCCTCACAGCCCTCGGTGAGCAGCTGCACCAAGCGCTCCAGCACGGGCACCGGCAGATCACGCAGGGGATCGAGGCGGCACGGGCCACCGCTCAGGGCGTCACGGGCACCCTGACTCTCGGCACCATGGGCCCGTACTCCGCGCGGATCGACAACACGCTCGGCCTGTTCCTCGCCCGCCACCCCGACGCCCGCCTCCAGCACCGCGAGATCCAGCCCGCGTCCCCCCTCGACCTGCTGATGTCAGGTGACGTGGACGTGGTGTACGTGTGGCTGCCGGTCGAAGAGCCCGGTCTGACCGTCCTGCCGACCGCGCACACCTCGGCCCTCCTGCTGATGGTCTGCGCCGGCCATCCCCTCGCGGAGGGGGAGTCCATCTGTCTGGAGGACTTCGGCGACTGCACCGTGGTCGAGGGCGGGTCGATCCCCTCCTCCATGGAGGAGGTCCTCAATCCCCGGTACACCCCGGCCGGCCGACCCGTCCGCCGCGGCCCCCGGGTCACCACCTGGCAAGAGGTGCTCAGCGCGGTCTCTTCGGGCCAGGCGACCGCCGCGGTACCGGCTGAGGTGCCCGACTTCTACTCGTGGCCCAACCTGGTCTACCTCCCCATCCGCGACGCGCCCGCTTGCCGGTGGGCCTTCGCTTGGCGCACGGCGAGCGAGTCACCGCTCATCCGCGGGTTCGCCGAGGCGTCCGCCGACACCGACCGGCTCCTGTCCGGGTCCGGCGCGTAGCGGAGCAGGTCACTTCCAGGAGTGCCGCTCCGATGCGGTGCGTTGATCCGGCACGGCGAGACGCGGCAGGCCCGCACCGCAGGGCGCGCGAACCACACCGGCCTGCCGCCCGGACCGCCCCGGATTCACGCGCTCTGATTCATTAGCTCTGAGTGAAGGGTCGTGGCCTGATCCGTCGTTGATACGGCAAGGGTGGGGCGCGCAGGCTGGTGCGTCCCGGTGGTCGCTGCGAGGAGGCGTTCGGTTTGCGGTTGGTCCAAGTGGCGCGGTTCGGCGGCCCGGAGGTGCTCGTGCCTGGTCAGGCACCGGATCCGGTGGCCGGCGAGGGGCAGGTCGTCGTCGATGTGGCGGTCGCGGGCATGACCTTCGTCGAGACGCAGATACGGCGGGGCGTCGACAGGTGGCATGCCAGGCCGTCGTTGCCGTACGTGCCGGGCGTTCTGGTGGCCGGCCGTGTGGGCTCGGTCGGGGCACGGGTGGACCCGGCGTGGCTGGGGCGGCGGGTCGTCGCCGGGACCGGGGGCACGGGTGGGTTCGCCGAGCGTGCCGTCGCCGATGTCCAGGACCTGTTTCCGGTGCCGGAGGGGCTGGGCCTGCCGGAGGCCGTCGCCCTGCACAGTGACGGCAGCACCGCTCAGGGGCTCATCGCCAACGCCGGTGTCGGCCCGGGAGACTGGGTGCTGGTCGAGGCGGCGGCCGGAGGCGTCGGCAGCCTCCTGGTCCAGCTCGCCCGGTCGGCGGGCGGCCGGGTCGTCGGGGCCGCCCGTGGAGCGCGCAAGCTCGACCTGGTGCGGGAAGTGGGTGCCGATGCCACGGTCGACTACACGGAACCGTCATGGACCAAGCGGGTGCTGGAGGTGACGGGTGGTGCGGGACCGGACGTCGTGTTCGACGGCGTCGGCGGACAGATCGGCCGGGCCGCCTTTGAGACGACCGCCCGTGGGGGCCGGTTCTCGGTGCACGGTGCCTCCAGCGGCGAGGCGACGCTCATCGACTCCGGCGAGGCGCGCTCCAAGCGCGTGCACGTGATCGGCATCGAGCAGCTCTTCGACTTCGGGCCGAACGTGACGCGCTGGGCGGAGCAGATCATGTCCAAGGCCGCCGCCGGGCTGGTCCGGCCGGTCATCGGGCAGACCTTCCCACTGGAACGCGCCGCGGACGCGCACGCCGCGATCGAGGACCGCACCGCCCTGGGGAAGACCCTGCTGCTCATGTGACGTCCGGGAGCCAACAGTTCGGCCGTGGACCGCGGCGCGCCGTCGTCCAGGCAGCGGACGGCGTTTCAGTGGCACCGCCGGAACTCGGCAGACGCTGACGTCGGATGCTGACGAAACGAGTGCGGCCCGCTCCGCCCGTGGGAACGTCCGCAGGCGGAGTGGGCCGCTGCCTTGGCGGAGGTCGGGTCCCATGCCGCCGGGCATGCACGTGTTCACTGCCGCATCCGCGACCCGTGCGCGTCTCCACTTCCTGTGACCACCCGGGCTCCACCAAGTTCTTGGCAGGGGCGCGTGACAGGACCGGCTACGCACCCGCGTTTTGTAGCCCCGTCATCTGAAGTGGCTGGTCAGCAGGGGGGCGTGTCCTCCTTGCGCTCCTCCCAAGGCGATCTTCCCCGGGCTCTTCCCGGGCTCTTCCCGGGCTCTTCCCGGGCTCTTCCCGGGCTCTTCCCGGGCTCTTCCCGGGCTCTTCCCGGGCTCTTCCCGGGCTGTTGCCGTTCCCGGGCGGCGCTCGGTGTGCCGCTGCCCGCAACGGGCCGGTTCACGTTCGGCCTCGGCGCCTGGCGGGACCGCGACGGTGACTCACCAAGGGAGTGCCGCCGCGCGACTCCGGCGCCGCCTCGGCGAGGAGCGCGCGTCGCGGCAGACCGGCGGCCCCCACGGCACAGCGCTGTCCGACACGGTCTCGGCAGCGGTCGAGGTCTGCCAACTGTCGGGCTCGACACCGGAGAGCACGGTGCACTCCCGTCATCTGAGGAACCAGGAAGGTTGCACGGGCTCACAGGAGGAAGCCGGTCGGCGGAGAGAGTTCCATAGCGGATGTCGGCAGCCCTTCCTCCACCCTTCGCTCACCTTCCGTCCAGCCGGCTTCCCGTGTCACTGCCTCCACTGCCTCCACCGCCTGAACACGGTGGTGTTCGGCGGAGTCCCGTGCCCGGTGACGGGTCTTCGACCGGGTTCCCGTCCGCTGCCTCAACGTCCGAAAGAGAGAGAGCGAGAGTCCGAGAGAGACCGAGAGACCGAGAGCCGGTCAGCTGACTCATCACGTCTTGAGAAGGGAATGCGCCGTGGCGAATCACGAGGCGACAGTGTGTCCCGGCCGGCACGCCGTCCCCTCACCGGGCGGCAGCGGATTCGCCGACAGCATCCGCCTGCGGCTCGGGACACTCCGGCATCACCCCGTCTCCGCCGGGCCCGGGGGAGGAGAACCGCACTCCTCGCCCGCGACGTAGGCGTCGCGCCGGGGTCGGTCCGCTCTCGCTCAGACCTGCCGGGGGCCGGCCTTCTCCGCTCGGCACCACACCGAGCGGGGCTGAGCCTCGCCCTCGGTACAAGCGCCCATCGCCCCCCGTGTGCTCGGTCGGCAGTGGAGGGCGGCACCGGCCTCCCGCCTCCCCGCGAGCACCCGGCCGACCGTGTCCGCGCGCCACCAGCCGGAACCGCCCCGCCGCACGGGACGGGAGCCCCTCCGGGCGCCCTGGAGGCCGCTTCTGCCCGGTCGGCGCCACCGCGAGGGGAACGCACCCGCTCCTCATCGTCACAGGGAGAACCTCATGACGCACACCCACCGCTTCGTCGCCCAGGCCGCCCTCGCCTCCGCAGCGCTTCTCGGGGGGCTGCTCGCGGCCTCGCCCCCGGCAGCGGCCGATACGGGCGCCTACTACGTCAGCAGCACCAAGGGATCGGACAGCAATGACGGGCGTTCACCCGGCAGCCCGTTCAAGACCATTCAGCAGGCGGCCGACCGGACGCTGCCGGGCGACACGGTCTTCGTCATGAACGGGACGTACGGCGACGTGTCCTCGGAAGGGGTCGTTCAGATCACCCGCTCGGGGACGGCCGGCAAGCCCATCACCTACCGGCCGTACCCCGGGCAGCACCCGGTGATCGCGCCGGTGACCGGATGGAACGGCGTCCTGGTCGCCGGGGCGTCCTACATCACCGTCACCGGCCTCGACGTACGCGGCCCCAGCGACCGGTACACCCTCGCGGAGGCCGAGGCCGGCTCCGTCCCGGGCAAGGCGAAGTTCAACACCAACTGCATCGATCTGCGGGCGGACAAGACGTCGGGGCGCACACCGCACCACGTCGTCGTGAGCGGCAACCACGTGTGGGACTGCCCGGGTGGCGGGATCGCCAGCACCGGCGCCGACCACCTGCTGATCGAGCACAACACCGTGCACTCCAATGCGTGGTACTCCGTCTACGCCAACAGCGGCATCTCCGTGCTGACCCCCGTGGACGTCGACAGCGACACCGGCTACAAGATCATCATCAGGGACAACCTCGTGTACGGCAACGAGACCAAGGTGAAGTGGAGTGCCTGCGACTGCTACTCGGACGGCAACGGGATCATCGTCGACAGCACGCTGACGGGCGAGGGCACGGAGGGGAAGCCCTACGCGGGGCGCTCGCTCGTGGAGAACAACGTCTCGTACGACAACGGCGGTTCGGGCATCCACGCCTACAAGTCCAGCCATGTGGACATCGTTCACAACACCGCCTACCTGAACTCCCAGGGCCGTGAGATCGCCTATCCCAACATCGGTGCCTGGAACAGCGAGGACGTGAACGTGCTGGACAACATCTCGGTGGCGAGTCCCGGAAAGCCCACCAACTTCATTCAGGGCAACACCGATGTCGTCTACGACTACAACGTCTACTGGGGCGGGACGACTCCCCAGGTGCAGGGCCCGCACGACCTTGTCGCCGATCCCCGGCTGACCGCCCCGGGCACGGAGCCGGAGAAGGCGGACTTCCGGCCCACCGCGTCGTCCGTGGCCGTCGACAGCGGCGTGCCGACCCGGACCAGGACCGATTTCGCCGGTGTTCCCCGTCCGCAGGGAGCCGGCTGGGACCGCGGAGCGTACGAGTACGTCCCCAGCCGGCACGCGGACAGGCCGTAGAACCGTCGCGTCGCCGCGCCCGCGCCACCCCGCTCGTCCCCCTCACTCACCTCGTTCACGCACCAGGAAACAGGAGTTGCTCCATGCGGTCCCTCCACGGCCTTCCCCCTTCGTTCCGCTGGGGAGTCGCCACTTCGGCCTTCCAGATCGAAGGAGCCACCGCCGCCGACGGGCGGGGGCGGTCCATCTGGGACACGTTCTGCGAGACCCCCGGCGTGGTGGAGCGGGGTGACAACGGCGACACGGCGTGCGACCACTACCACCGGTGGGCCGAGGACATCGGGCTGATGAAGGAGCTGGGGGTGAGCGACTACCGCTTCTCCCTCTCCTGGCCTCGGGTCTTCCCCCAGGGCGACGGCGCCGTCAACCGTGCCGGCCTGGCCTTCTACGACCGTCTCGTGGACGGCCTGCTCGAAGCGGAAATCCGCCCGTACGCCACTCTCTACCACTGGGACCTGCCGCAGGCCCTGCAGGACCGGGGTGGCTGGCCGGAGCGTGCGACGGCGGAGCGTTTCGGTGACTACGCCGCGACGGTGGCCGAGGCGCTGGGCGACCGCGTCCAGCACTGGGCCACCCTCAACGAACCGTACTGCGCGGCCTGGCTCGGCCACCTCGAAGGCCACCTCGCCCCCGGGACGACGGACCTGACCGCCGCAGTTCAGGCCTCCTACCATCTCCTGCTCGGTCACGGTATCGCCGCCCAGGCGCTGAGGGCCAACGCCGCGCGCACCCCCGACGTCGGCATCGTCCTCAACCTGACTCCCTGCGAACCCGCCACCGACTCCGAGGCCGACCGTGCGGCCACCCGGCGGGCCGACGGGCACAGCAACCGCTGGTGGCTCGACCCGCTGCACGGGCGCGGCTTCCCGGCCGACATGCGCGAGGTGTACGGCGTCGACCTGCCGGAGCGTCCGGGCGACGCCGAGATCATCGCCGCCCCGCTCGACCACATCGGCGTCAACTACTACCTCCGGCAGGTGGTCGCCGCCGCCCCCGGTGAACCGGCGCCCTCCTTCCGTGCCGTGCCCGTTCCCGGGGCCCGGACGACCGCGATGGGCTGGGAGGTGCATCCGGAGGGCCTCGAACGGACGCTCATGAGGCTGCACGAGGAGTACGCCCCCGCCTCGATCGTCGTCACCGAGAACGGCTCCGCCCAGCACGACGTCGTCGGGGCCGACGGAACGGTGCACGACCCCGAGCGGGTCGACTTCCTGGAGCGCCACCTCAAGGCCTGCGCGTCCGCGGTACGCCAAGGGGTGCCCCTGGACGGCTACTACGCCTGGTCGCTGCTGGACAACTTCGAGTGGTGCTGGGGCTACGGCAAGCGCTTCGGGCTCGTCCACGTCGACTACGCGACCCAGCGCCGCACCGTCAAGACGAGCGGGAGGCGCTTCGCCCAGCTGATCGACGCCCACCGGAAGACGACCGCACCCGCCTGACGCGACAGCCGCGGCCGGCCCTTCACCCCCGCCCACCGGCGACCACGACGGACCGCTGGTGGGCGGCCACGGGGCCGGCCGCGCCGAGCCCCGGCCCACCCCACACACAGGGAGAAAAACAGTGTTCGCACCCTTCCCCGCGCTGCGTCAGCAGCTGAACGCCATGCTCCGGGACAAGGAGGAGCAGGGCCGCGACGTCACCGGCATGGCGGGCCGCCTGGAGCGGCTTCCGGACGACTACCAGGCCCTCGCCGGACTGGCTGCCGAGATCGACGCGGCACCGGTACGCGCGGACTGGCAGTACGTCGAGCCCAGCGACCTGGCGGGTATCCGCGCCGAGCAGGACCCGTCCGCCCGTCTGCTCCCGGAGGCTTCGGGCGCGGTGTGCGCCGAGACGGCGGGGCAACGGGCGCGTGCCGGGTTCCTGGGGTCGGTGGCGGGCTGCGTCCTGGGCAAGCCGGTCGAGGTCATGCCGACCCTCGACGAACTGCGGTCGGCTCTGGAACGGCTCGGAGAATGGCCCCTGCGGGACTACATCCCCTCCGGGCTGTGCACGGCGGGCGGCTTCCGTGCCTTCCACCCGGACTGGCCGGGGACCACCCGGGAGAACATCACCCAGGTGGTCCCGGACGACGACATCAACTACACGCTGCTGGGGGTGATGACGCTCGAACGGTACGGGCCCGGCTTCACCAAGGCCAACCTGCGGAGCATGTGGCTGGAGAACATCCCCTTCGCCTTCACCTGGGGGCCGGAGCGGACGTTCCTCACCCGTCAGGGCCTCGCGATGGGCCTGGACGACTACCCGACGATGACGCCCGAGGAGCTGGAGGCACTTCCGGCACGGCTGAACCCCGGCGACGAAGCGTGCGGCGCCATGATCCGCGCGGACGCCTACGGCTACGCCTGTCCGGGCCGTCCCGACCTCGCGGCCGAACTCGCTTGGCGCGACGCGTCGTTGACTCACCGTGGCAACGGGATCTACGGGGCGATGTTCGCGGCCGCCGCCATCGCCGCGGCCTTCACCGCCACCGACCCGCTGGACGTCTTCGCCACCGCGCTGCGCTACGTACCGCAGCGCAGCCGCTTCTTCGCCATCGTCTCGGACTCGCTCGGGCTGGTGGCGCAGGCACACGACTGGCTGGAGGGCTACCGGGCCATCCACGGCCGGTACGCGCAGTACGGCCACTGCCGTGTCTTCCAGGAGAGCGGGACCCTGATCAACACGCTGCGCTTCGCCTCGGACGTCGGCGACGGCATCTGCAAGCAGGTCAGCCAGGGCAACGACACCGACAGCTACGGTGCGACGGCCGGCTCCCTGCTGGGCGTGTACTTCGGCCCCGGGTACCTGGAGGAACGGTGGACCGCCCCGTTCAACGACGTGCTGCACACCCGGCTGGCCGGGTGGTACGAGAACTCACTGTCCGCTGCCGCCGACCGGGTGGCGGCGCTCCCCGCGCGCGTGTTGGGAGCCGCCGGGGCGACACCTCCCGGCCGGCCGTGAACCGGTGGCCGTGATCCGGTGGCCGTGATCCGGTGGCCGTGATCCGGTGGTGCCCGCGAGCCGCGGGCACCACCCCTCACACCGGTCAGGCCCCGACGATCCTGCCGCCGTCGAGGAACCGCTCGAACGCACCGTACGGCTCCCCGCCGTCCTCCGCCTTCTTCCTGACGATCTCGCCGGAGTACTGGGCCGTGTAGACGCGGCGGTAGCGGTCGGTGAGGTTGGGACCGCTGCGGTGGATCATCACGCTGGAGAACACCGCGATGGACCCGGCCGGAGCGACGACCGGTACCCCCGGGTCGGACCCGAAGTAGCAGACCTGGTCGTTGGTCCGCTCGTCCTTGATGTGCTTGATGTAGGAGCGGATGCCGGACCGGGAGTAGGGGAGCAGGTAGACGGCGCCGTTCTCCTCGGTGACGTCGTCGAGGGCGATCCAGCACGTGAGGTAGGGCTCGTGGTCCTCGTGCACGTAGCCGGAGTCCTGGTGCCAGGCGAACGAGGTGTCCTTGTCGCCGGCCTTGATGACGTACTGCTCCCAGAACAGGTAGGCCTCCGGGCCGAGGACGGCCCGGCAGATCTCCGCCATGGTCTCGCCGAAGAGGAACTGGCGCAGCTCCGGCAGGTCCTGGTAGTTCATGTTGCTGAAGTAGCGCTTGCCGCGCGCGTTGATGCCGAGCCGGTCCGCGCCGGCCGCGTCCATCGCCGCGTCCGTCTTCGCGACGGAGCGGTCGGCACCGCTGCGCAGCAGTTCGAGTTCCTCGGGCCGCAGTGCCGACTCGATGACGAAATAGCCGTCCCGGCGGTACTGGTCGGCCATCTCCTGGGTGACCAGGGCGGTGCGGCTGTGCTCGGCTGAGTCCGTGGTCATGCTGGGTCTCTCCTTGTGCTGACTGGTGCGCCGGGTGAGGTGTCCTTCCGGATCCGTGGTGGCAACGCTAGGGCGCCCGCCGGGGCGCGTGAATGGATGTCCTGACCGATGCATGTACGTTCTGGGCGGTGAATGCCATGACCCCGGGTGACCGGATCTTCAGGGTCGACGGACGACCGACGCGGCTCGGCCGGATACTGCTCGCCGGCGAGCTCGTCGACACCGAGCCTCTGCCGTCGGACAGGTTCAGGACGGCGCCGGGATGGGTCGTGTCCCATGTGATCAAGGGCAGCGGCACCTACCACGACGACGAAGGACGACAACAGGCGATCGAGCAGGGCATGGTCACGGTGGTCGCTCCGGGCGTGCCCCACCGGTACGGAACGCCGCCGGGGACCCCCTGGACGGAGCTCTTCACCATCGTCACCGGCCCGCTGACGGACACGCTCGCCGCCGTCGGCATCCTGGCCGGGAACGGTCCGCGCCTTCCGCGGACACCGGTCCCGGCACCCGCCCTCAGAGCCGTGCTCGCGGCCGGTCAGGCCGACGTCACCGAGGCCGAACACCAACTCCTCGCTCTCGCCGGCCTGCTGGTCGACATCACAGCGGCCGACACCCCCGGCACCACGAGACCACGCGGCCCCGTCGAGCAGGCGTGTGCCCTCCTGACCGAGGACCTGCGGGCGCCGGTGAACCTGCGCGAGGTCGCCGCGGCGGTGGGGCTGCCGTACGACACGTTCCGGCGGCGGTTCGTGGCCGAGGTGGGCCAGGCCCCGCTGGCGTACCGCAACGGACACCGGCTCCGGGAGGCGGCGGGGCTGCTGCGCATGACCACGATGACGGTCCGCCAGGTCGCCCGCCTCTACGGATTCCACGACGAGTTCCACTTCTCCCGCCGCTTCCGCGCGCACTTCGGGGCACCGCCCAGCGCGTACCGTCACGGCACCGGGGGGACCGAGGGCCGGTGACGGTCCGGGCCCTCCGGGCGGAGGGTCGTGTGCGGAAGGTCAGACGCCGCCGAGCGTCGACGCACGTTTCACCAGGCGCACCGCGAGCCGCGTGTCCCGGCTTGCGATGTGGGGCCGCCGCAGGCGCTCCAGCAGGTGCCACACGGCTTGCGCGCCGACGAGTTCCTTGTCGGTGGCGACCGTGGTGAGCGGGGGGTCCGAGACCTGGGCGTGCGGAATGTCGTCGTACCCGGCCACCGCGACGTCGTCCGGAACCCGCAGCCCGCGCAACCGCAGCGCCTCCAGGGCCCCCAGCGCGGACTCGTCGTTGGCGCAGAGGACCGTCGAGGGCGGCACCGGGAGGGCGAGCAGCTCGGTCATGCCCCGCAGGCCGCCTGCCATGTCCAGTGTGCCCGGCCGCACGTATCGCGGGTCGAAACCGACCCCCGCCTCGGTGAGTGCCCTGCGCAAGCCCGCCAGGCGGGCCCGTACCGGGGTGATCCGCTCGTCGGCGGAGACCACTCCGGGCATCCGTGGCACCCGGCCCAGCGACAACAGGTGTGCGGCGGCGAGATGGCCGCCCTTCTCGTCGTCGTGCCGCACATGGTCGACGGAGAGGCCGGTCGGCTCGCACTCCAGGAGGACGGCCGGAACCCCCCGGTCGAGCACGCGACGCAGGTACGCGTCGTCAACGGCGTGCCCCAGCACCAGTACGCCGGCCACCTCCGCGCGTTCCACGCACAGCGGCAAGGGCGCGGAGGCGGGGTCGGCCACCTCGAAGCGGAGGGAGATGCCGTGGTCGGCGCACGCCTGCTGGGCGCCGTGCAGTACCCGTGCGAAATAGGGGTTGGCGGGGGAGAAGGCCTCTTCCACCCAGGAGACGAACCCGAGATCGGTGACGGCGGGACGGGCGAGTCCCCGTGCGGGCGGTGTGTAGCCGATCTCCTCGGCGGCCTCGCGCACAGCCGTCCGGGTCCGCGCAGACACCCAGGTCTTCCCGGCGAACACGGCGGAGACGGTGCCGATGGCCACACCGGCCCGGTCGGCCACCTCCCGCATCGTCGCTCTGCCCGCCACCCGTCGCTCCGTCCGCCGTCCGCCCGGCACACCCGTCCGGCACCCCGCACCACCGGCTCTCCGGTGGGACCGACAGTATTCACCGGTCCGCGCAAGCGGACCTACCGGGGCTGCCCGCGCTCAGGGCCGCCCGCCCCCTCCCTCAGGCGACGGCGAAGTGGCTGCCGCCGGGGTGGCCGCTGCGCGGGAGTGGTGCTGGGCGAGCAGCGCCGTGTACCAGCGTGCGCTGTCCTTCAGCCTGCGTTCCTGCGTCGCGTAGTCCACGTGAACCAGTCCGAACCGCCGCCGGTAGCCCTCGGCCCATTCGAAGTTGTCCATCAGCGACCACGCGAAGTAGCCGCGGACGTCGGCGCCTTGGGACGCTGCCTCGTCCACCGCCGCGATGTGGGCGCTGAAGTAGTCCACCCGGCGGTCGTCGTGCACCCGGCCGTCGCCGGACACGCTGTCGTCGAACGCCGCGCCGTTCTCGGTGACGACGAGCGGAGTGCCCGGGTACTCGCGGGTCAGGCGCAGCAGCAGGCGGGTCAGGCCGTCGGGCACGATCTCCCAGCCGATGGCCGTCTGCTCGGCCCCGGTGGGGACGGTCTTCATGCCGCCGTTGTACGCCGGGCCCTCGCCGGCCTCGGGGTCGGCCGCGAAGGTGAGGTGGGTGTAGTGGTTGATCCCCAGGAAGTCGACCGGTTCCGCGATGGTCTCCAGGTCGCCGTCCACGACCGGCAGGCGCAGGTCGTCGCGTGCGATGTCGGCCACGACGTCCGCCGGGTAGCCGCCCCGCAGCAGGGGGTCGAGGAAGAGACGATGGGACACGCCGTCGGCCCTGCGCAGCGCGTCGAGATCGGCGGGGCTGTCACTGGCGGCGAGGTGGTCGCTGACGTTGAGGGTGATACCGACGCTGACGGGCCTGTCGGCCGCGGCCCGCAGCCGCTGTGCTGCCAGACCGTGGCCGAGCAGCAGGTGATGCGTGGCGCTGAACGCGGCCTGCGGGTCGCGGCGCCCCGGGGCGTGGACCCCTTCCGCGTAGCCGAGGAAGGCCGAGCACCACGGCTCGTTGAGGGTCGTCCAGTGCTGGACCCGGTCGCCCAGGGCGTCGAAGACCAGCCCCGCGTAGTCGGCGAAACGGTAGGCGGTGTCACGGTGGGGCCAGCCGCCGAGGTCCTCCAACCGCTGGGGGAGGTCCCAGTGGTACAGGGTCACCCACGGATCGACGTCCCGGGCGAGCAGTTCGTCCACGAGCCGGTCGTAGAAAGCCAGGCCCTTGGCGTTGGCCGGTCCCCTCCCCTGCGGCTGCACGCGCGGCCAGGCGACCGAGAAGCGGTAGGCGTCGACACCGAGGCCGGCGATCGTCTCGACGTCCTGCGGCATACGGCGGTAGTGGTCGCAGGCCACATCACCGTTCTCGGCTCCGGCGACTGCCCCAGGAGTGCGGCAGAACGTGTCCCAGATGGAGGGCTCCCGGCCGTCTTCGCCGACCGCGCCCTCGATCTGGTACGACGACGTCGCCACCCCCCACACGAAGTCCTCGCGCACGTGGGTCAGCGAGGGGTGCGGGCGCATGCCGAGGTGAGTGGGCTTCGCAGTGGTGTCCACGATTCTCCAGACGGATGGGGTGGAGGTGACGCACGTACCGGAATTGAACAGACAACTGAAGTCGCGGTCAATCGTTCAGTGGAGAATCCCCGCTGTGAGACGATCCGCAAGCGGGTTGAAGCGGTACGAGCCCGGATGAAGCGGCGCGGTCCTTCGCGCTTCCGGCACACCTCCTCGTCCTCGTCCGCTGAAATTTCTCCCCGTGTTCAATGCGATGAGGGTGGTGCGGCGGGGGCGGTGAGCGCCACGCGAGCGGCCGCTGACGGACACTTCTCCGGGGATCAGGCGGAGGCCCTGTCGATCACGGTGACCGGGTCGTCCCCGGCCACGCTCGCGAACGGCGTACGGCCGTGGTGGGCCTTGCGGTAGCTGCCCGGTGAGGTGTCACAGGTCTCGGTGAAGTGCGCGTAGAAGCTGCTCAGCGAGCCGAAGCCGACGGCAGCGGATATCTCGGCCACGGGCCGGTCCGTCGTGATCAGCAGCCGCTGGGAATCCGCCACCCGGCACTGGTTGATGTACCCGTTCAGCGTCGTTCCCAGGACTTCCTTGAACAGCGTCATGGCGTAGTGCGGGTGCAGGGGGATGCTGGCCGCGATGCGCTCGGCGGTGAGTGATTCACGGAAGTGCGCGGAGATGAACTGGGCCATCCGGGCCGCGTGCTCCACCGACCTGTGCCCCCCGGGCTCGTCCGCGTCCCGCGCGCCGGGAAAGGACTGGTGGACGAGCCTGCGCATCCGCGCCTCCATCTCCAGCAGGGCGATGCGGTGCAACTCGGCGTCGTCGGTGCTCAGGTCGGTCTGCCACCGGCTCAGCAGGTCGGCGTCCCCCTTCTGCCGGCCGGCCCTGCCGGTCTGTACCGGCTCGCCGTGCAGCAGGGCCGTCACGCCGGCCGCAGGCAGTCGCCAGCCCAGGAAGGTGGTCAGCGGGATGTAGAGCCACCCCATGGGGGTCTCGGGGGCCACGTGGATCAGTTTGTGCGGTATCGCGGCCCAGAAGGCCACCAGTTCCCCGGGCGCGAAGGTGAGCTGACGCCCTCCCACGATATAGATCAGCTCGCTGTCCATGCAGAGGTTCAACTCGATGTCGTCGTGCCGGTGGGCCCGTTCCATCAACATGGGCAGGCCGCGCCAGCAGGCGAGCATCGACGGGTCGGTACGGGGGGTGAGTGATTCCAGCATCTGAGGATCCAGGAAGGTCGAAGGAGCCGACAGGAGGAACCTGCAGGCTGGGCGCGGTTCCATGACGTGTGTCAGCAGTGTTCCATCCGGATTAACCCACGTCGACGAGGAGGAGCGATGACTGTTCTCCCCCTCGAAGTGGGCGGGTACCGGCTGGATTGTCCGCCGTCCGTGCGGCCCGGGAAGCGCCCGGCGGAACCGGAGTTACCGGGGCCCCGGCCGGTGTGACGTCGTCCGGCCCCTCCCGGCCCCGGCCGGGTGGTCACCGGGACGCTCCCTCGCGAGGGAGACCGGCAGGACCGGACGGCGCAGGTTCAGCCAGCAGTCAGGACCCCGCCCCGGCACGCGTGCCGTGCCGGCTCGGCGCGGGGGCCTGACACGACGGCACCGGTAACTCCGCGCGTCTGCCCCCCGGGCCGACGCGTTCTCACGTCCTGTCCACGGTGCGGGTGACAGGCGTGTACCGGTGAAGAGGCCGCCCCGGGACCCGGGGCGGCGCGAGTACGAGCGGTCAGCAGAGGGGCAGGAGCGATGGCGGCATCCCGCGACGCGGCACCGAGGTTCGGCGTGAACTACGTGCCCAGCAAGAACTGGTGGCACTCGTGGACCGAATGGGACGCGGTATCGGTCCTGGACGACCTGCGTGCCGTGTCGGACCTGGGCATGGACCACGTACGCGTCCAGCTGCTGTGGCCGGTGTTCCAGCCCGACCCCGCCGTGGTGAACCGCACGGCCCTGGAACGGCTGGCCGAACTGATGGACCTCGCCGATCGCCCCGACGTACGCCTGGACGTCTCGGTGTCGGTGCTCGACGGCTGGCTCAGCGGCTTCACCTTTCTGCCGGCGTGGCTCAAGGGCCGCTCCATGATCACCGACGAGGACGTGGTCCGCGCGGAGCTGCTCCTGTTCGACGCGGTCGCCGAGTGCGTCGGCGGCCACCCCCGCTTTCTCGGTTTCGACCTCGGCAACGAACTGTCGGTGCCCAGCGGCGACGTGCCTGCGGCAGCGGGAGATCAGTGGGCCGCTCGCCTGCTGGACCACTGCGAGGCCATCGCGCCCGGTGGCTTCCACGTCAACGGCGTGGACCATCAACCCTGGTTCGAAGCGCGTACGTTCTCCCCCGCGGGAGCCGCCGCACAGGGCTCAGCCAGCGTGCTGCACTGCTACCCGTACTGGACGGGCGCGATCGAGCGCTACGGACAGGACGGCACCGGTGTCCTGCACCTCGGCGAGTACATGGCCGAGCTCGCCGAGGCGTACGCCGAACGGCCGAGGCGGCCGAAGTGGCTCCAGGAGTTCGGAGCCTCGCCGGTGGAACGTCCGGCGGAGTCGATCCCGCAGTGGGCGGACACCTTCGTCCGCAACACGCTTTCCTCGGAGGGCATCTGGGGCTGCACCTGGTGGGGCAGTCACGACATCGATCGGCGCTACACCGCCTTCGTGGAGTACGAGTACGACCTCGGACTCCTGACCGTGGACAACGAGGTCAAGCCGACCGGTGCCCGCCTCGCCCGCCTCATCAAGGACCTTCGGGCCGAACCGGTCCGGCCCGTCGGCCGCCACGTCGGACTGGTCCTCCCCGAGGGAGGGGACAGAGGACTCAAGGCCGCCGACCGCTTCTTCTCCCTCATCGACGAAGGGGTCAGGCCGGCACTCGTCCTCCCCGAGCACGTCGACGACACCGCGCGTCTGGCCGCGCGCGGCATCCGCGAACTCGTCCACCACTGACGGGCGAACCGCACCGACAACGATCCGCCCGCCCCACCCGGGCACGAAGGGGTGTTGCCCGGGCGGGCAGGCAGACAAGCACGACGCGAAGGGAGAGCACAGCGGCCCCGGGCACCCCACGGAGTAACCGGAGACACCGCCTCGTGGGTGAGGGCCCGAACGGCCGGACCACCGGTCCGGAACGCGTCGTTCCCACCGGCGGCCCCGGAATGCCCGGTCCCTTCCTTCGGCCGGTTCGCCCGCGACCGGCGCAGGCACCGGGACGATCACACGGACCGGACCACGACGGCGGCACGTTGCCGCGGGGACCCGGCGGGGACCGTGGCGCACACGCATCCGCCGCCACGCCTTGACCAGGCTCTTCCGGTCTCCAGCACCCTCCCGCCCGCCGGACCCGTTCCCCACGGAACACAGGCGGGCGCCGTATCACCAACCGCCTTGTCCACCGACCCACCAGAACGATGTGCACGTCGTTTCCACCGATGAAAGAGGTTCGCGCCGTGGTCTCCCTCCACCCGCCTTCGTCCCCTTCGGCGCAGTCCCCTCACTTCCCGTTGCTGTTCCCGGCTCTGCACGCGATCGGCGACCGGCGTACGAGGCTGCTGCTCCAGCAGTCGTCCACCGCCCTCCCGGCGGTCGTCTGGTGCGGGACGGCCTCCGGAGCCGAGGGAGCCGCTGCCTGGAGCGCCGAGCAGGCGGAACGCGCCGCGGGCGCGGAGTCGGCGGTACCACTGCTTCCGGAACACTGGCGAGGCTGGTTCGGACGCCCCGGCCTGAGCGGCCACCGCCTGGCCGGCACCGGCGACGACCCGCGCAGCGGCCGGGACTGGGCTCCGGCGTTCACCCTGGACAGTGCTCGCGTCGAAGGCGCCGTCCTGACGATGGAGGCGCACGACACCGTCGCCGAACTGTCCCTGACCACGACCGTGGAATCGCTGGCGGGCGGTCCGCTGCGGGTGCGCCACGCACTCGTCAACACCGGACGTGCGCCCTATGTCGTGGACTCCCTCGACGTCGTCGTCCCCGTACCGGCCACGGCACGCGAGGGACTCGACTTCACCGGCCGGATCCTGCACGAACGCACCCCGCAGCGCCGCCCCCTCGTCGACGGGCTGTGGCTGCGCGAGAGCCGCAGAGGCAAGCCGGGCCACGACTCGGCCACGCTGAACATCGTCGGCACCAGCGGCTTCGGGTTCGCCTCGGGCGAGGTGTGGGGCGCGCACGTGGGATGGAGCGGCAACCAGGTCTACCGCACCGAACTGCGCGAGGACGTGCTCACGATCGGCGGTGGGGAGCTCCTGCTGCCGGGCGAGGTAGCCCTCGGCCAGGGCGAGAGATACGAGACACCGTGGGTGTACTTCGCCGCCTCCGACGAGGGTCTCGACGGACTGGCCGAGCAGTTCCACACCTACGTGCGATCCCTCCCCGCCCACCCCGCCTCGCCCCGGCCGGTGAACTTCAACGTGTGGGAGGCGGTCCTCTTCCACCACGACACGGCGGAGCTGATCGAACTCGCCGAACTCGCCGCCGAGGTGGGAGCCGAGCGGTACGTCCTGGACGACGGGTGGTTCCACGGCCGGCGAGCGGACAACGCGGGGCTGGGCGACTGGTGGGTCGACGAGGCCGTGTTCCCGGACGGACTGAACCCTCTCGTCACCCGCGTCCGGGAGCTCGGGATGCAGTTCGGGCTCTGGGTGGAGCCCGAGATGATCAGCCAGGACTCGGACCTCTGCCGCCGGCACCCCGAGTGGATCCTGTCCACCGGAGAGCGGGTACCGCTGCTGGAACGCAACCAGCTGGTCCTGGACCTCTCACGGCCCGAGGCCGTGGAGTACCTGCTCGGACGCATCGACGCCCTGCTCACCGAGTACGACATCTCGTACGTGAAGTGGGACCACAACCGGGCGCTGCTGGACGCGGGCTCGGGCCGAAGCGCCGGAGGGCCGGCCGTCCACGCGCAGACCCTCGGCTACTACACCCTGCTCGACGAGCTTCGCCGACGGCACCCGCACGTGGAGTGGGAGTCGTGCTCGGCCGGAGGCGCCCGCGTCGACCTGGAGGTCCTCGACCGCGTCCAGCGGGTCTGGGCCTCCGACATGACCGATGCCCTGGCGCGCCAGCCGATCCAGCGATGGACCGGCCAGCTCGTGCCCCCGGAGTACCTGGGCGCACACGTCTCCGCGCCCTACTCCATGTACACCGGCCGGTACGTGCCCCTCGCCTTCCGGGCCGCGACGGCCTTCTTCGGGCACTTCGGCATCGAGTGGGACGTACGCGAGGCCGGCCCGCAGGAACGGGACGCGCTCAAGGGCTGGGTCGAGCTCTACAAGGAACACCGGACGCTCCTGCACACCGGGAGGGTCGTCAGGGCGGACACCGGCGAGGGCCGGCCGTGGATGCACGGGGTCGTCGCCCCGGACGCCACCGCCGCCCTGATGGCCTGCGTGCAGTTCGACGACGGGCTGAACACCACACCGCCGCGGATGACCATCCCCGGACTGCTTCCCGACAGGCAGTACCGCATTCGTTCGATCCAGCCTCCGACGGAGGTGGCGGTATCGCGTGCCGATCGTGTCCCCGGCCTGCCGGAGGACGGCGCGGTGGTCTCGGGGGCCGTGCTCGGCCGGGTCGGAGTCACCATGCCGCAGCTGCGCCCCCTGCAGGTCGTGCTGCTGCTGGCGGAAGTCGTCTGAACCGTGCGTGACGGGCGGCGCGAGTGAGAGGAGCGCCCCCCGGCAGGCTTGTCGACCGCCACACCGCCGGCTGGTGGAGCTGTGCGGAAACCGAGAACCTCATGACGTCAGGTGGCCTTGATGCTCGATCGACTGGAACGGCCGCGGAGAATCGCCTCGAAGAAGGCTCCGCCGAAGTCCGCGAAGAACGCCTCGAAGAACGCCCGGGGGGACACCGGGCACCAGCAGACGCGCGAGTCCCGATGGCGCCGTCTGCGCCGGGACCGGCTCCTGCTCTTCTGCGCCGTCCCCGGAATCGCCATCCTGCTGCTCTTCCACTACCTCCCGCTCCTGGGAAACGTCATCGCCTTCCAGGACTACCAGCCCTTCACCGGCATCAAGAACAGCGAATGGGTCGGGTTCCGCAACTTCGAGGTCATCTTCAACGGTGACCCGCAGTTCATCAACGCCCTCCAGAACACCCTTGTCCTGCTGTTCCTCCAGGTGGTTCTCGTCTTCCCGGCCCCCATCGTGCTGGCGATCGCTCTCAACACCCTCACGTCGGAACGCGTCAAGCGGCTCGTGCAGAGCGTGCTGTACCTGCCGCACTTCCTGTCCTGGGTGATCGTCGTGGCGATGTTCCAGCAGTTCCTCGGAGACGCCGGCCTGCTCAACAGCGTGCTGCGCGACCACGGGGTGGGAGCCGTCCACGTCATCGGCAACGTGGAGTGGTTCAAGGCGCTCCTCACCAGCCAGGTGATCTGGAAGGACACCGGATGGGCGACCATCCTCTTCCTGGCCGCCCTGTCCCAGATCCCGCCGTCCCTCTACGAGGCCGCCAGCGTCGACGGGGCGAACAAATGGCGCCAGATGTGGCACGTGACGCTGCCGGGGCTGCGCGGCATCATCATCCTGCTCCTCATCCTGCGGCTCGGAGACGCCGTCACGGTCGGCTTCGAGCAGATCATCCTCCAGCAGGGGCCCGTCGGTAAGGACGCCAGCGACGTGCTCGACACCTACGTCTACAACAACGGCATCGTCGGCGGCGCGTGGGGCGTCAGCGCCGCCGTGGGGCTGGTGAAGGGCCTGGTCGGCGTCGCCCTGGTACTGGGCGCCAACAAGGTGGCCCACCTGTTCGGAGAGCGAGGCATCTACCAGTCATGACCTACACCCCTGTCCATCCCTCCACCCCGCTCTCCCCCCGCCTCGTGCCCCGGCTCGCCGGGGCCGTCAAGGCGGTGGTGTTCACCCTCGTCTGCGCCGTGGTGATCGTCCCCTTCATCGGAATGATCTCCACCAGCCTGGCCTCGCGTGAGCAGGTGACCAACGCGGGCGGCTACGTCCTGTGGCCGGACCACCCGACCCTCAACGCCTACACGGCGATCTTCGACGGGGGAGTCGTCACCCGCGCCCTCGCGGTCAGCATCGGTGTCACGGTGACGGGAACCCTGCTGAGCCTGGCATGCACGGCGCTGCTCGCCTACAGCCTGAGCAGGCCCGGTTCCTACGCCCACAAACCACTGCTCATGGTGGTGCTGTTCTCCCTGCTCTTCACACCCGGGATAATCCCCAGCTACCTGCTCGTGAAGAACCTCGGGCTGGTCAACAGCTACTGGTCGATCATTCTCCCCACGGCGATCAACGCCTTCAACGTCATCGTCATGCGCGCCTTCTTCATGGATCTGCCACAGGAACTGCTGGAGAGCGCACGGATCGACGGCGCCAGCGACCTCACCGTCCTCTTCCGGATCATCCTCCCGCTGTCGCGCGCGGTGCTCGCCGTCATCGGGCTCTTCTACGCGGTCTCCTACTGGAACGCGTTCTTCGCACCCCTGCTGTACCTGAACGACAGCTCCAAATGGCCGTTGCAGCTGGTCCTGCGCACGTACGTGGTCAACAACACCGAACTGGGCGTCGACCAGCTGAACGCCTCCGCGGAGTCCCTGCCGCCCCAGCAGTCCATACAGATGGCGATCCTGCTGGTGTCGATCATTCCCATCCTGCTGGTCTACCCCTTCCTCCAGCGTCACTTCACCAAGGGAATGCTGACGGGTGCGGTGAAGGGCTGATCCGGGCGCATCGCAGGAGCCGTACGAGGCGTACGGCCATCCGGTCTCTCCGTGCTGTTCGAAAGAAACAGAGGATCTCATGAACGACAACCACCACGCGCTCAGCCGCCGTACGGTCCTGCGGGGCACCGCCGTCGCGCTCGCCGCCGGAGCCGGCGGCCCGCTCCTGACGGCGTGCGGCGGGGGCGGTGGCAGCGCGGCCGAGCCCGGGAAGCAGGCCGAGCTGCCCCACCACGTCCCGAGCAAGCTCGGCGGCATCAAGCCCGACCTGCCCAAGGTCAACAAGGACGGCACCGACGGGTACTTCGGTTTCCCCCGCGAGTCGGTCAAGTCGGTCCGCAAGGCGCCGGGCAAGGGCGGGAAGGTCTCCGGGTTCGTCCAGACCTACACGCCCGTCCCGCCGGGCGCGGACCGCAACAAGTACTGGCGCGCGCTGAACGGCAAACTCAACGTCGACCTCCGGATGAGCGTCGTCGGTTCCGGCGACTACAAGACCAAGATCGCCACTCTCGTCGCGGGCGACGACCTGCCCGACTTCACCCAGATCACCAACGGCGCGGTCCCGGAGCTGGCGCCCTTCCTCGAAGCCAAGTGCCAGGACCTCAGCGAGTTCCTGGCAGGGGACGAGATCAAGAACTACCCCCACCTCGCCAACCTCCCCCAGTCGTCCTGGAAGGTGTCGGCCGTCAACGGAGGGATATACGGCCTTCCCATACCGCGGCCGCGCGCGAACATCGCGCTCTTCAGCCGGGACGACCTGCTGGAGAAGCAGGGCATCGACCCCGCTCCGAAGACCTTCGACGAGTTCTTCGCGGCCCTGAAGGAGTACACCGACCCCGCGAAGCACCGCTACGGACTGGCCAGCCCCCTGGGCATGGTGCTCTACGTCCAGCAGATGCTCGGCCTGCCGAACAACTGGAAGACCGAAGGCGGAAAGCTCACCAACGTCAACGAGATGGAGGAGACCAAGCAGGCTCTGGACGCGATGCTCAAGGTCCGCAAGGCCGGCCTCTTCCACCCCGACGCGTTCCTCGCCACCGCCCCGCACGCCCAGTGGTTCAACGCCGGTACGGTCGCGTTCATCCAGAACCCGAACAACAGCTGGACCGACCTGTACGACCAGAACATCGCCGGGGATTCCTACCGGATCACCGGGCGGCCGGCCTTCTCCTTCGCGAAAGGCGTCACACCAACGCCCTGGTTGCAGGCTCCCTCGTTCTGGGGCGGCTTCAGCGCCATCAAGAAGAGCAGCAAGGACCGCACCAGGGAGCTGCTGGACATCGCGAACTGGCTCGCCGCACCCATCGGAAGCCAGGAGTTCCTCCTGCGCCGCTACGGCCTCGAAGGGGTCCACTACACCTGGGACGCCGACGGCGCGCCCACGCTCACCGACAAGGGGAAGGCCGAGACGTCGATCGGGGTGAAGTTCATCACCGACTCGCCCTACGTCTTCAACTACCCGCGCAACGACGACGTGGTGCGCGGTATGCACACCTTCGAGAAGGTGCACTTCGAAACCTCCGTCGAGGACCCCTGCTTCGGTTTCTACTCGGCCACGCTGAACCGCAAGGAAGCCCAGCTCCAGCAGATCCTCGACGATTCGCGCATCGAGATCCTCCAGGGCAGGAAGCCCGTCTCCTCCTGGGACGACACGATGAACACGTGGCGGCAGAGCGGCGGGGACAGCGCCCGCGACGAGCTGACGAAGGCCATCGAGGCGGCCTGACCTCCCGTAACCACGAGGCGGCGCCCGGCCGCTCCGTATCGCACCGATCACCGGAACCGATCACCGGAAGGGAGAACGCGATGGCAGCCACAGCCGCCCCGCCGCCCCCGGAGGACCGCGCGCTGTCGCCGCTGACCGGCTGGACCCGCGCCCACTGGGAGCACACCGCGGACCGTCTGCTCGCAGCGGTACGCCCCTACGCCTCCAGCACCCACGCACTGATCGACCTGCCCGGCCCGGCCGGCCGGTCGGGCCGGCTCAGCGACGGCCTCGAAGGCTTCGCCCGCACGTTCCTGCTGGCGGCCTTCCGGCTCGCCGGACCGGGGGAGCACGACCCGCTCCAGCTCGCGGAGCGGTACGCCCACGGCCTGGCCGCCGGAACGGACCCCGCCTCGCCCGAGCGCTGGCCCACCTTGCGGGACACCCCGCAGGCCAAGGTGGAAGCCGCCTCGATCGTGCTCGCGCTGCACGAGACCCGTCCACTCGTCTGGGACCGGCTGGACGACGCCGTACGGCAGCGGGTGGCCGAGTGGCTGGCACCCGCGGTCGGCCAGGTGCCCAGCCGGAACAACTGGGCGTGGTTCCAGGGGGTGACGAACGCCTTCCTGCGCTCGGTCGGCGCGCCGTGGTCGCCCGACGACGTCGCCGCCGTCATGGCACTCAACGAGGAGTTCTACGCCGGCGACGGCTGGTACGCCGACGGCACGGACCAGGAGGGCGACTACCGGAGGTTCGACTACTACTCCGGCTGGGCCATGCACTTCTACCCGCTCTGGTTCTGCCGCATCGCCGGACCGGACGCCTACCCGGACCAGCTGACGCTGTACCGCGAACGGCTCTCCCGCTATCTCCAGGACGCGGTGCACCTCGTCGGCGCCGACGGCGCGCCGATGTTCCAGGGGCGTTCGCTGACCTACCGCATGGCGGTCGCGGCCCCCTTCTGGACCGGCGCGCTCTTCGACGCCACCCCCCTCGCTCCCGGCCTGACCCGACGGCTCGCCAGCGGTGTGCTGCGGTACTTCCTCGACGGCGGCTGCGTGGACGAACGGGGGCTGCTGTCCCTCGGGTGGCGGGACGCGTTCCCGGGCATCCGGCAGCCGTACTCCGGTCCGGCCTCGCCCTACTGGGCGAGCAAGGGCTTCGCCGGGCTGCTCCTGCCCGCCGATCACCCGGTGTGGACCGCTGCCGAGGAACCGCTGCCCGTCGAGGAGGCCGACACCGAGTTCCCCCTCACCGCCCCTGGGTGGCTCGTCTCGGGGACCCGCCGGGACGGGATCGTGCGGCTGGTCCAGCACGGCGGGGACCACGCCGACCCGAGGTTCCTGGAGTCCGACGACAGCGTGTACGCGCGGTACGCGTACGCGACGGCCTCCGGGCCCGCCGTGGGCGGCACCGCGGACTCCCGTCCGGTCGACGCCCACGTCGCCCTGGTCCGCGCGGACGGCTCGCCCTCCCTGAGACGGCCCTGGCAGCGGCTGCGGCTGGACGGCCGGGTCGGGGTCTCCCGCCACCGGGCCCACTGGCTCGACGGTGAACTCCCCGACTACTTCGTCCCCGACTCGACCCGGTTCACCACCGGCCCCGTGGTGACCACCGCGTCGGTGCTGCACCACGGCGCCGAAGTACGGCTCGCACGCGTCGACGCCTGGCAACCGCGGAACGCCGACGCCGACGCCGACAACAGCCGGGCCCCCGGACTCCCCGAGGACCACGGGCCGTGGACGCTCAGCATGAGCGGCCTGCCCGTCGCGGGCGACGAACCCGTCCGGGCCCGCACCTCGCCCGCGCGGGCCGACGTGACGGCGGCGAACGGACCGACCAGCGTGGCGATCGGACTGCGGGGGCTCCCGGACGCGGCGGCCGTGGAGGCCGACGGCACCAGCGCGTTCGGCCGGTACGCGGCCGTCCCCACGGTCACCAGCGGGCAGCCGGTGCGCTACGGCGAGGTCTACGCGGCCCTGCTGGTTCTCGCCGGCGACCCCACGATCGTCACGTCCGCCGAGAAGGTGACCGTCGACGTGACGGTGGACGCGCAAGGCAGCACGGTGAGCGTCCGCTGGGGCGACGGACACCGCGACGCGTTCCGCCTCGACCCGCCGGGGACCGGGACGGCCAAGGCCGTCGCGTCGACGCGTCCGGCACACGGCCCGACGCAGACGACATGACGGGGACGAGATGACGCAGACGACCTGACGGTGCTGACACCGCACCTGGCGGGGTCCTCCGGAAACGAACTGACCCGGCTGGGCCGCTCGGCGGTGGACGGGCTCGAACGTCTCGTGCACGGACGCCTGTTGCGCTTCCCCGTGACCGCTCCCCGATCTCGCGCAGATCGCCTGACCCTCATACGAATGAGAGCCTGATCATGGCCCATGAACCATCCGGCGCCCGTCCCCCGCGCATCCTGCTGCGTTCCGCGTGGCAGACGGTGAACATCGGCGACGTGGCGCACACACCGGGACTGCTGGCCCTGCTGGAGAAGTACCTCCCCGAAGCCGAGGTGCAGTTGTGGCCCAGTGCCGTGGACAACGGGGTGGAAGCGCAGATCGCCGCCCGGTTCCCCCGCGTGCGGGTGCTGGAGAAGACCGCGGAGAACCTCGCGACGGCTCTGGCCCACAACGACTTCCTGCTGCACGGGTCGGGGCCCAAGCTCATGGGGGCGCAGGAGCTGGCCCGGTGGGCGGAGACCGGGAAGCCGTACGGGGTGTACGGCATCACGCTCCAGGAGACCGACGAGGAGACGGTCCGCCTGCTGAGCGGCGCCGAGTTCGCGTACTTCCGGGACTCGGTCTCCCTCCAGCGGGCTCGTGAGGCCGGGGTGAGCGCACCCGTGGTGGACCTCACCCCCGACAGCGCGTTCGCCGTCGATCTCCGCGACGACACCGCCGCGCGGGAGTTCCTCGACGCGAACGGACTGGAGGACGGCACGTTCCTGTGCTGCCTGAGCCGGCTGAGGGTGAGCCCGTACTGGGACATCTACGACCGGCCCATGACGGAGCAGGACCGGCGGGACCACGCGTACAACGAGCGGATGCGCGAGCAGGACCACGCACCGCTGCGCGCCGCGATCGAGGCGGTGGTACGGGACACCGGCCTCAAGGTGCTGCTGTGCCCCGAGGACCGCTCGCAGATGAAGGTCGCACGGGAGAACATCTACGACCGGCTGCCTTCGGACGTCCGCAGCCGGGTGGTGTGGCGGGAGGACTTCTGGAGTCTCGCCGAGGCGCTGAGCGTCCACGCCCGGTCCGCCGGGCTGTTCGGCAGCGAGATGCACTCGCCGATCATGGCCGTCGGCCACGGAGTGCCCGCCCTCGTGTGCCGGTGGAAGGAACAGACGTCCAAGGGGTTCATGTGGCGCGACATCGGGCTCGGTGACTGGCTGTTCGACATGGACGACCCGGCGTCCGTGGCCGGCATCGCGCCCGCCGTCCTCGGCATGGCCGCCGACCCCGCCGCCGCCCGGGCGAAGGCCGCAGCGGCCAAGGAGAGGGTGGACCGGATGCAGAAGGAGTCGATGCGTGTCCTCGCCGACGCACTCGGCGCGGCGCGACGGCACTGACCGTCGCGCCGGCCCTTGTGGCGGGCGCCCGGCCTACTGGACGGCGGGCGGCCCCGCGCTGCAGTACGAGCCGGGGGTGTGGACGCCGTGCACGATGCGCAGCTCAGCCTCCCGGCCGGGCGCAGGCGAGGGACGCAGCCGCGGGGACGGATTCCACGGGAAGGGGCGGCTGTGGGGGAGGACCGCGCCGTGCGAGGCGAGGGCCAGCGGGACCAGCCGCAGCCGCGCGTCGATCCACGCACGGTCCCAGGGGCCCTCCTCGATGATCTGCCGGGCCGGACGGAACTCCAGGTAGATCGTGCGCCTCAGGCGGTTGCCCCGGACCGCGGGTGAACCGTGCACGAGCATGGTGTCGTGCACCAGCACGTCACCGGCCGCGAGTTCCACCTCGACGAAGCCGTCCGGTTCCCAGCCCCCGTCCCGCTCGATGGCGCAGATGTCGGCCGCGCCGCGCTGGGAGCCGGGCAGGACCCGTAGCGCGCCCTCGCCCGAGCGGGAGTCGTCGAGGTAGACGCCGACGTTGAAGACGCGGTGCCGGCGCGGGTGCACGGCGTCCTGGTGCCAGGGCACGGGCTGACCGTCGCCGGCCCCCTTGAACACCAGGGACTCGTAGGTCGGCACGAAGTCCGGGCCGGCCAGGCTCTCGGCGATGCCGAGGACCTCGGGGGACCCGAGCAGTTCGAGAGCCGCCTCACCGCCCTTGTCGTGCACGTAGTCGACCCGGAACAGGCGGGAGCTGCCCCCGCGCTCGGCGCGGTGCCAGTCCGCTGACCGCGGATGGCCGGCGGGAACGCCGTCCGCGGCGTCGATCCACTCCTGCGCGGCGACACGGCACCGCTCCAGCAGGTGCCGCGGTATCCGGTCGCGCAGGACGAGGAAGCCCTGCTCGTCGAAGAGCTCCTTGTCCGCGCCGGTGAGGGCGAGCGGGTGGGATGTCGTCGTCATCGTTCTTCTCCCTGGTGACGGGCCGTCTGCCGGCGCCGGGCGACGCCATGGACGACGCTAGGGCGAGGAAGCGGGAGAAACCTCCGGCTCTGTTCTCCTTCTCTCCCGTATCCTCAGCTCCTGCTCAGAGGTGGGGAGACGCAGGGCGGGGGAAAGAGGAGGGCAGACCGGCATGGTCCAGATCCACTGCTGGTCCGGTGCTCCGGAACCGATGGGCCGCACGCACACGCACGACGGCATCGAGATCAACCTCGTCCGCGGCGGCGACCTCGCCTACCTCGTGCGCGGACGGTACGTCGTGGTGCCCGCCCGGAGCGTCGCCGTCATCTGGTCGGCGGTTCCGCACCGTCTGGTGCGGGCCGGCCCGGAGTGCACGGTGCGCTGGGTCACCATCCCCCTTTCGGAACTGCACCACTGGCGCGGCCGCGCCGCGGTCATGCGCCGGCTGCTGCGCGACACCGCCGTGATCGTGCGCCAGGACGACGCGGACGCCCACGTGACCGGCCGCTGGGAGACACCCGGCTTGGGCCCGGAGGACGCCGTCTCCCTGGAGGCCGAGGCGGCGGTGGTGCGCTGGCTGTGGTCCGCCGGGCCGGTGGAGGAGGATGCCGCGCGGGCCCCGGCGGGCGGACCGGCCCACGCGGCCGCCGTCGCCGAGTACGTCGCGCACCACCTCCGCGAGCCGCTGTCCGTCCGGGACCTCGCCCAGGCGGTCGGACTCGCCCCGGGGTACGCCATGACCGTCTTCAAGGCGGTGACCGGAGTGACGATCGGCGCCTACATCCGGCAGTGCAGGACCTCGTTGGCGCACGACCTCCTGCTGACCACGGAGCTGTCCGTCGTACAGGTCGCGCACACCGCCGGATTCGGTTCGGCGAGCCGCTTCTACGCCGCCTTCTCGGCCACCTACGGCATCGCCCCGGCGGAGTTCCGCCGACGCCACCGGTCGCTGTACCCCGCGCGGTGACCGGCGCCGGCGACCGGCGCCGGCGACCGGGGCCGAGCGGCGGATTGTGCAAGGGAGGAGCTTCCAGTCAATGGCACGGGCCCGCCCTCCACGGCCACAGTTGCAGGTCCAGGACTTGTTGAGGAGTTGTCGGATGTGCGCAGCAGATTCCCTTTCCCGTCTCCGGATAGCCGTCACGGGAGCAACCGGTGGTATCGGCCGAGCGCTGGTGGCCGCTCTGCGTGAACGCGGCGCGGCGGTGGCGGCGACGGGTTCCGACAAGCGACGCCTCGACTCTCTGACGCGGGAGGTGCCCGGCGTCTTCGGCCGGGTCGCCGACATCACCGACGAGGAGCAGGTGGCCGGCTTCGTGGAGGCGGCCGTCGGTGAACTGGGCGGCCTCGACGTCCTCGTCAACCTTGCCGGACTGTCGGTCCCCGGCGAGATCGCGGAGGCGTCGGCGGCGGACCTCGGCAGGATGCTGGACGTCAACGTGTCCGGGACCATGCTCGCCTGCAAGCACGCCATACCTCATCTGGCCGGCGCGCAGGGCCTGATCGTCAACGTGGGTTCCGCGGCGGGCCTGCGGCCGAACGCCACCGCCCCGGGCTACTGCACCGCCAAGGCGGCCGTGGCGATGTTCACCGCGGCCCTCTCCCTGCAGCTGAAAGAGCAGCGGATCCGGGTCACGCATCTGGCTCCGGGAGGAACGGACACGCCGTTCTGGGGCGACCGGCCCGTACAGCGGGAGTCCTTGATGTCACCCGAGGACGTGGTCTCCGCGTTGCTGTACATCATGTCCCTTCCCCCTCACGTCGTGGTGCGCGAGCTGCTCTTCGAGTCCACGGGAGCTCCCCGGTCGCGTTGACACCCGGCCGGGCGAGCCTCCCCCACCCACTTCCTGCACGCCTCCTTCGGAGAAGAGACCTCACATGCCCCTCGCAGTCCAGTACGCAGGTGCTCATTCCATCGTCACGGCGCACGTCGACCGGCGCCCACCGGGACCGGGCGAGGTGGAGATCGCCCCGGCCTACACCGGGATCTGCGGGACGGACCTGCACATCTTCCACGGCGACATGGACGGCCGCGTGAGCCGGCCGGCGGTCCTCGGGCATGAGATGTCCGGACGGATCAGCGCGATCGGCGAGGGGGTCACCGGTCTCTCGCCCGGGGACCCGGTGACCGTGATGCCGCTGCGCTCCTGCGGTGCGTGCGCGGCCTGCCGGGGCGGCCATCAGCACATATGCCAGTCCTTGGACTTCATCGGAGTCGACTCCGCCGGCTCCCTCCAGGAACGCTGGACCGTTCCGGCCGGCGTGGTGGTGGCCCTGCCGCCCGACATCGACCTGGCGGCGGCCGCACTCGTGGAGCCGACGGCGGTCGCCGTCCACGACGTCCGCCGGGCCGGGGTCTCGGAGGGCGAAACCGTGGTGGTCGTGGGGGCCGGGCCCATCGGGGTGCTGATCGCGCTCCTGGCCCGCCGGGCCGGCGGCTCCGTACTGGTCGTCGAACCGGACACCTACCGAAGGGACTTCATCTCCCGGCTCGGATTCCGCACCGTCGACCCGGGCGACGAGGACCCCAACGCCACGGTGGAGGAGTGGACCGAGGGTGCCGGCGCCTGCGTCGCCTTCGAGGTCTCGGGAGCGGCGGCCGGCCTGGCCAACGCAGTGCAGGTACTCGGTGTCCGCGGCCGGCTCTGCCTCGTCGCGATCCACCCCCGCCCCCAGAGCGTCGACCTGCACCGGATCTTCTGGCGCGAACTCACCCTCGTCGGCGCCCGGCTGTACGAACGGAGGGACTTCGCCGAGGCCGTGGAGCTGATCCACGACGGAACGGTGCCCACCGAGGCCATGATCTCCACGATCGTCCCGCTCGACGGGGCGGCCGAGGCGTTCGCCGCGATGGAGTCCGGCCACGGGGTCATGAAGGTCCTCGTCGGCACCGGCACAGGAGAGGCCCGATGACAGAACCGCGCTCACCGTTCGACCTCTCCGGCCGCCGGGCCGTGGTCACCGGGGCCAGCCGTGGCATCGGCCAGGCCATAGCCGTCGCACTCGCCCGCTCGGGAGCCGATGTCGTCGGCGTCTCCAGCACCCTCACCGACGACGGCGAGACCGCCGTGGCGGTCCGCGCGCAGGGGCGGTCCTTCCAGGCCGTCCAGGCGGACCTGGCGGACCGTCAAGCCGTCGCCGGCCTCGCGGCGGCGCTCACCGAGGCCGACCCGCCGATCGACATCCTGGTCAACAACGCGGGCGTCATCCGCCGGGCGCCGGCGGCCGTCCATTCCGACGAGGACTGGGACCTGGTCCTCCAGGTGGACCTGACCGCCCAGTTCCTGCTGGCCCGGCACCTCGGTGCCGCCATGGTGCGGAGAGGCGCGGGAAAGATCATCTTCACGGCGTCACTCCTGAGCTACCAAGGCGGCATCCTGGTCCCCGGATACGCCGCCGCCAAGCACGGCGTCCTGGGCGTGGTGAAGGCGCTCGCCAACGAGTGGGCCGGATCCGGTGTCAACGTGAACGCCCTCGCCCCCGGATACATCGCCACCGACAACACGGCCGCGCTGCGCGACGACCCGGACCGCAGCAGGGCGATCCTCGACCGGATCCCGGCCGGCCGCTGGGGCGATCCCTCGGACATCGCGTGGAGTGCGGTGTACCTGGCCAGCGCCGCGGCCGACTACGTGCACGGCGCGACGCTGCCCGTCGACGGCGGCTGGCTGGCGCGATGACGCGCGACCGGCGCCCGTCCCGGCCGTTCAGACGGTGAAACCGCTCTGGAACAGGTGCGAGGGGCTGGTGCCGGTCATCTTCTTGTACAGGCGACTGAAGTAGTGCACGTCCCGAAAGCCGGTCAGGCGTGCGGTCTCCGTGACGTTGAACTCCCCGCTGCGCAGGAACTCCGTGGCCTTCGCGATCTTGACGTTCTGCTGGTACGCCGTCGCCGACACTCCGGTGACCTTCTTGAATGTGGTCCGGAAATGGGAAGGGCTGAACCCTGACAGGGCGGCCAGTTGCTGCACCGTGTACGTGGTCGCGTAGTTGTCCGCCAGGAGCTGGATGATGGCGGAAATGCGCCGCGCGTGCGGCGCCTCCAGCGTCGACTGGCCGTGCTTCTGGATCACGCGGAAGAGCACCGCCGAGGTCAGCCCCCGCATCTGCAGCGAGGACCCGGGCTCCCGGGACGTCCACGCGGTGTGCAGCTGCGCGAAGGAGGTGGTGACCCCTCCGGACAGATCGGTGCTCACGACGGGGAGGGTGCCGAGCAGCGCGTCCGGATCCTGGCCGGCCGCCGTCACCCGGAAGGCGACCGACATGAAGTGCCAGGGGTCCTCCTGATCGCTGCTGGCCGTGTGCACGGTGCCGCGAGGCATCAGGATCAGCGCCCCGGGCCGGATACGGTAGGCCTGGCCGGCGATCTCGTAGTCCGCTTTGCCCGACACGGCGTAGACCATGATGTGGGATTGCGTGTTGGCGTGGTTGGTGATCCGCCAGTTGGGCCCGGTCTGGCGGATCAGCACGTAGTCGATGTCGCTGACCGCGCAGTCGAACGGGTCCCGCGGCGGCAGGACAGGGACCTGCCGCCGCTGATCACCCGAAGAACGGCTCGTCACGTCGCGCTGTCCAGCAAGTGGTCGAGGTCGAAGGAGATCTCACTGCCCTCCGGACGTTGCACCACCGCGACGTTCCCGCTCCGCAGCCAGATGTGCCAGCCCTGGATCGCCGACTCCTCGTCCAGAATGATCGAGTAGACGCTGCGATGGTGAGACCCGGCGGTCGCCGAGGAGAACGTGTGGACCTCGCCGCTTCCTTCCTTGCCCTGGCCGGGGGAGTTCGGGTGCGGGCTGTAGATGTCATGGAGAGCGGACCAACGCGTCTGCACGGGAGACATCGACGGGCGCTGATCGGTCTCGGACGCCAGCTGGAAGAACTTGGCCGCCGCTTCGCCACGCCGGAAGACGAGCCGGCTGTCCGTGGCCCTGTTGGTCCGCAGGTGATCGTCGCGGTTGTTGATCACGAAGTGAGAGTGTACGACCAAGGGGTGCCGCGTATCGATCTCGTCGACGATCAGGACGACATGCGGAAGCCAGCTGATCCAGGTGCGCCGGGCACGGACGACGGCCGAATCCCGGTAGGCGGCGGCCAGATCGGCGCTGAAGACGGTGACCGGTCCCTGTACGGACGGGCTGTCGACGAGGCGCGGCCCGACTCGGCCCCCCTGGGCTTCCACGGTCAGCGGAAGGCTCTGCGTCACCGTCTCACCTGTCGAGGGATCGGAGAACGACCAACCGGTGTGCGCGGAAGCCGACTTGGCGTCCGACTCCGCCTGGAGGCGATAGCAGCAGTGACCCGGGTCCGTGAACAGGACCTCCCCCCGATGCCCCAGAACGAAGCTCCCGTCATCGGCATGACGGTGCGAGACGGTGGGCAGCTTGTCGTGGCCTGTGCGCGCGGCCAGTACCGTCCGGGTGTCCTGCCAGGAGTCGCGGACGACGACCGCGCCCGTACTGAAGCCCTGCCCTGTCGCGAGTCCGGCCGCCGAGGGCGACACGGGCTCGGCGGCATCCGCCAGGTGGTTGAGGCTCCGCCAGCTGATCCCGTTGAAGAAGCCGAAGGTCGAAGCTCCGCCCGGCATGAGCTCGAAGTCCGCGTAGGTGGTCTCGAAGAGCCAGCGTGCGAGACCTTGATGCCCCGTCCCGCCGGAGTGGGGCAGGAACCTCGCGAGGCACAGGAGGGCATCGGCAGGTGGCCGCCCCGTCAGAGCCGTGTCCCCGAAATTCACCATCGCCGTATAGCGGCCCTCACCCCACGAGCTGCGCTTCTGCTCGAACATCACCGACTGCGCGACCCACGGCAGCGCGTTGCCCAGGGGCGTGATCCACTCCGGGGACACCCCCGGGACGCCGGCGGCGATCACCAGCTCGTACAGGTGCGTGAGGTGCAGTATCGCGTAGCCCCAGTACTGGACCCACTCCGCGTAGCTGTCGTCCTGACACAGCGCGGCCCCGAACCGGAACCGGCCGGGGAGCGTCTCGATGTCGGCATCGGAGCCTGTCGCCAAGGCCATGGCGGCATATCCGTTCAGGAGCACCAGGTACCAGTTGCACACGTCGGGCGCCGTCTCCCCGTCCCCGGGCACGCGCTCGTTGCCCTCCAGGAAGCGAC
The DNA here is from genome assembly GCF_040656295.1 of Streptomyces sp. NPDC049954. Classification (NCBI taxonomy): domain Bacteria; kingdom Bacillati; phylum Actinomycetota; class Actinomycetes; order Kitasatosporales; family Streptomycetaceae; genus Streptomyces; species Streptomyces sp. NPDC049954. The sequence continues at coordinate 4,799 of NZ_JBFALS010000015.1, read as the reverse complement.
GGCACGGTTCGAGGCCCTTGCTGACGAGGGCCTGCTCGACGAGGCGGCGCTGTGCCTCGTCGAAGAGGTCCGGACAGAGCTCCAGGACCGTGGTGACGCCGAGACCGATGTGGGCCGTCTCCAGGGTGCCGACCGGAGGTGAGGACCGCGGCCGGAACGAGGGGCCTGTCCACTCGTCCGCCGGGAGGCCGCAGATCCTCATCACCTCGTCGGTGAGCCAGGCGGCCCGGCGCTCGTCCGGCATGAGCGCCTGGACGAGCGCGACATCGCTCAGCCGCTCCCAGCAGACGTACCACCAGTCCACCCTCGCGGCCGCGTCGCCCGGATCGACGAGGGTCGGGGAAGAGGCCCATCGCTCGGCACGTTGCGTCAGCACATCCAGCATGCCCTGCGCCCGGGGGTCCTTCCGGCACAGGTCGAGAACGCGCCGCACATCGAGCCGGCTCATCGCGCGGGGATCATTCGCCAAGGACATGGGAGGCCTCATCAGTGGTCGGGGAGGAGGAGAGATAGGGCCCGGACTGCCGGGAGGGCCGAAGCCGCACTGATTCGATGCCGACGACGGGCGCGACGGACATCGCCAGGATCAGCGCGGCGAACCCGTGCGGCTCGTCCCGGAAGGGCGCACGCAGACCGACGTAGGCGGCGGGAGTCCCCGCGGCCTCGCCCTCGCCCGGGCACAGCGTGCCCGGACAGCTGTTCTCCGTGGAGAAGTCGGTGTTGACGCACCACCGGGCAAGGCCGTGCACCCCGGCCCTGACGGCCTCGTGCCACTCCTCGCCGACCAGCACCCCCTGCCGGATCCCCACCCCGAGGCTGTAGACGATCAGGCCGGTTCCTGAGGACTCCTCCCAGGCATCGGCCATGGGTATCTCCTGACGCCACATCCCCCGGCCGGTCTGATGCGGCAACAGGCTCCGTGACAGGGCGAGGAACCGCTCCACGACCTCCGCGCGCCGGTCCGCGCCCTCGGGCAGTGCGCGCAGGAGCTCGGCGAGAGCGAACAGGCCCCACCCGTTGCCCCGCCCCCAGTGGTCCTGCGAGACGACCCCCTCGGCGACGAACCCCTTGCACTGGTGCAGCAGACCGTTGCCGGGGTCGAGGAACTCGTCGTACATCAGCACGGCCTGGTTGATCGCCTCGTCGACGTAGCGGGGTTCGTCCAGGGCGATGCCCGCGTACATCAGGAAAGGCGCGGATGCCATCGCGACGTCGATCCAGATCAGTCCGGGACACCCCGGCATGGCGAGGATCCCCTTCTCGTCGCGCGTCGCCGTCATCATCTCGTCCGCGTACTGCCGCAGCAGCTCCGAGCGGTCGTCGAGGAGACCCAGCGTGCTCAGATACGCGTGAGCGATCCCGCCGATGCGGTAGCTCGGGAAGTTGTACGGAGGATGTGTGATCTCGTCGGGGAACTGGCGGACCACCGACTCCGCGCGCCGAACGCCGGCCTCGTCGCCGGCCTCCGCCGCCGCACGCCCCAGCGCGTAGATCGCCAGGACACCGTAGTAGGCCTTGATCTCCTCGATGGCCTCGTAGTGGAGGAAGAGCCCGACCGCGACATCGTGAGGTGTGGCATGCGGGGCGTGGTCTGTCACGTCACCGGACCGCCCGGGGTCAGAAGTAGCCACCACGCTTCACCACCTCTCGGGGCTCCACGCCGGAGGAGACCATCTCCTTGATCCCGATCTCGGTCTCCTCCACCTCCTCGGAAGCGAGCAGGACCTCCTCGGCCAGAGCGCGCGGGACGACGATCACTCCGTCGAGGTCGCCGACGATGACATCACCCGGCGAGATCGTGACCTCACCAAGCCGGATGTCGGTCTGCCAGCCCGTCATCCGGAAGCGGCCGAGCATGCCGTTGGACGTCCGGTACCGGGCGAAGACGGGGAAGTCCAGGTCCGAGATCTTCTCCGTGTCCCGCACCCCGCCGTCGACCACGGCACCACGGCAGCCCCTTCGCTGCGCGGCCATGGTCATGACCTCGCCCCACTGTGCCGATTCGTCGTCGCCGGAGGTGTCCCAGACGCAGACGGAGTGGTCCGGGATCTCCTCCAGCATCGCGGCCCGTTCCTCCATCTCGCCGTCCAGTTGGAGGCTTTTGGCACCCTTGATGGTGAACGCCACACCGGTCAGTCGCATGTCGTCCCGCAACGGGACGATCGCGTGGGGGATCACTTGGCGGACGAGCCCCCTGCTGCGGAGCACGTCGTTGACCGCGGCCGTGGGCACGCGGGCGTACCGGTCGCACAGCTCACCGTCGGCGAGTGGCGACCCGGCGACTGACAGGTCCCTGGATGATGTGACGGGAGGCGGCGCGGCGTCAGTGCGTGAACGGTCCATGCGTGGTGACTCACTTCCTGCAGAACTCTGCTGTGAGCGTCCGCCTGTCGGCGGCGACGCGGGTGAAGTGGCGGCTGGGCGCCGACCTCCAGACTGTAGGCAAGGGGAAGCGGTGCACACCCGGCCCCGTATGCCGATGGTTTGCACGATCTGCCGGTCCCACCGCCCCTGACACCGCACTCCGCGTCCTTGTCGCCGTGCGGGTACGTACGGCTGTCCCCTCGCGCCGTAGGCACCTCAGATGCGGGGGGCTGTGGGGAGACGAGGCGTAAGAGACGGACCTTCGACGCGGTGCGTGAAGGGCCGTGCGGATCGTGACCCAGACCGGAAGGCCGGCCGCACAGCTCACGAGCGTTGGTGCGGCGTGAAGTCCTCTGCCGCGAGGAACGGCGGTCGCGCACGCGTCTGTTCGGGGTTGGTGGCGAGCATCCTCCGCGCTGGGGTGGCCGACCAGAAGGGTCAGCGGGCAGATGGCGCGCTGGGGGTGAACGCACGAGTGCAGACCAGTGCAGATCACGGCAGAGAGCAGTGCCACGGTCATGAGGGGAGTCCTTCCGGAGCGACGGCGCACCGCCCCGTGCGCTCACCCTCGGACAAGGCTGTGCGGTACCCGAACTCCGAGGCGCTTGCGTGTCAGGGCGCTCGGTCACCGTCCTCGTCCCGCCCGCGCCCAGTCGCCGACTCCGACTGACGGCACCTCTCCCATGGTCCTCCGGACTGCCCCCGAAGCTGCCGGGTCACTCTTGGGAGAGAACCGTGCCCGGCATCGGTGCGGATTTTCGGGGATCGTCTTGTCAGGGGTGGTCGGGGACGGACCGGGTCTCGCTCCGTAGTGCGGGGCCGGTGCCTGGGGGCGGGGCATGCCCCGCCGACTCGCGCATGCCAGGTCCCCGTACTCTTTCCAGGCTGTGGGCAATGTCGTCGACCGGTAGCAGACGGAGCCCGCGGCCTTTCGGCCGCCTGCGCGGGTCGGCTGAGCCAAGTGACGGTTACCCGTCTGAATGCCCCAAGGCATGTGTGACGATCACTGTGGAGGTCAGAATGAACTCGCTGAGGGTGGATGTCCTGACCTTCGAGGCGCCGTGCGAGCGGTGTTCGTTCTCCTTTTGGTGGGTATTCGCGCTGTTGCCTTCACACAGGCCTCGGGGCGACGAGTTCACCACCACGGACTTTCCCGAAGCGGTTGAGACGGCCCGCGACATCCTGGCGGAGCCGGACAGTGAGCCAGGCCTCCGCGAGCAGTTGGCTGACAGGCCGGCATGGCAGCGCGGGCGAGGGTTCAACCCCAACCGCTGCGCCTCCTGCGGGCACCAGGCCGACTGGCACACGTTTGAGAAGATCGTTGACGAGGCCCTTTACGGAGGCTGGATTTACGCCGCTGTGGGCCGGGTTCCCGTGGAACGTTGGCGTGCGATCAGGGGTGGCGGGCAAGGGATCAGCTGGCCGTACTGCTGACGCCGCCCATGCGTGCGCTATCGCCTACCTGAAGAATTGGCCTAGCAGGAGGTTCGCCAGGTCCGGAGATGGAAGACGCTTGTCGATCGGACTGCGAAGTAGCACGATGCGTGCGTTAAAGGTCAAGCGTCGATGGTGGACGACCTCTCGGTGCCCCTACAGGACGCCAAGATCGACCGTCACGGGGAACGGCGCGGCAGTCTTGATCGCGCCGGTGAACATCTCGCCGTCCCGGTAAGCCTTGGTGGCGGGGTCGAGGACGTAGGTGTACACGATGGGGACACCGGTGGCGGCCTGTTCAATGCGCCAGTAGAAGGGGATGCCGGCCTTGCCTCGTTGTTTCACGGCGGCGGCCAGTTGATCTTGCGTCCGTGGTGTCGCGTTGATCCCTGTCCGGTGACGGTTCCGGTCAGGGGTGCGCGTCGGCTGACGTGCCGGATGACGCCGGGTTCCACGGGCCCGGAGTGTGCGGGTGAGCCTCCTCTCGGCACTCGGTGAGGTGATTCGTGCTGGTCAGGTGGGGTGTGGCAGGACGAGGATCCGTTCGAAGGCGCGGATGATCGCGGTGTTCCAGGGCCAGGTGTCGGGCAGTTTCAGGCGTCGTTTGCGCTGGCCTCGCACGAGGCGGGCGGGAACGTGGAGGATGCGGTAGCGCAGGGTCTTCGGGGTGGCTTTGGCGGGGTCGCCGTCCAGGGCGAGGAGCTGGAACCAGCAGCGCAGGTCGGCGGCGAGAGTGGTGGCGGTGAGCCAGGCGGCGTTCACCTCCATCTCGCGCGAGGGCAGCAGGCCGATCCCGGACGCTTTCTGATCGCGGATCTTCGGCTCGACGCGGGCGTGTTTGCGGTGTCGGCCATCGAGGTGGGCGATCTGGCCGCGGCGGCTGTTGGTGGCGAAGGTCTGGTAGCGCGCTTCCTGTTTCAGCTCGTAGGCGCTGGCGTCCTTGACGTAGCGCGGATGCAGCGGCTCCTTGCGGGCAATCACCCGGTGGTGCGCGGGCCAGC
>NZ_JBFALS010000014.1:0-177660 GCF_040656295.1 Streptomyces sp. NPDC049954 | reverse complement strand
GCAGGGGGGACCCTGTGGGAGAGTAGGACGCCGCCGAACAATTTTTGCTGGGGAAGCCCCGCACCTTTATGGTGCGGGGCTTTTCCGCGTTCCGGGGGCGATTTCCAGGAGTGATGAGGAGGGCAGGGGAATTCCGCCCGGACAGACCGGAGCGGCTGCCCCCGTCAGAGCCGGCCGGCCGCCTTGAGCGCCAGATACGTGTCAGCCAGAGCCGGCGGCAACTCGTCCGGGACGGCGTCGACCACCGTCACACCCCGACGCGTCAACTGCTCGGCGACCCGGGCCCGCTCGGCCAGATGCTGTTCCGCCGCAGCCGCCCGGTACACCGCGTCCACATCCCCGCGGGCCGAGGCCATCTCCCGTACCTCGGGGTCCGCCACCGAGGCCAGCACCAGACGGTGCCGCCTGGTGAGCTGAGCCAGAACAGGGAGCAGGCCCTCCTCGACCGGCGCGGCCTCCAAGGTGGAGACGAGAACGACCAGCGCATCGCGCGAGGCACTGCGCAGCGCAGCCCCCACCAGCCCCCTCGTGTCCGTCTCTACCAGCTCGGGCTCCAGAGGAGCCAGCGCCGACACCATCGCGGGCAGCAACTCGTGGGCCGACTTCCCCTTCACCAGAGCGCGCACCCGACGGTCGTACGCCAGGAGATCCACCCGGTCACCCGCCCGGGAAGCCAGCGCGGCCAGCAGCAGGGCCGCGTCCATCGCCGCGTCCAGGCGAGGAGCGTCACCGACCCGCCCCGCCGACGTACGGCCCGTGTCGAGGACGATGAGGATGCGCCGGTCGCGCTCCGGGCGCCACGTACGCAGCGCCGTCGACCTGCGGCGCGCCGAAGCCCGCCAGTCGATGGAACGGGTGTCGTCCCCGGGCACGTAGTCACGGAGACTGTCGAACTCCGTTCCCGCGCCACGCGTCAACGTACTCGTGCGACCGTCCAGTTCACGCAACCGGGCCAGCCGCGACGGGAGATGGCGGCGGCTCGCGAACGCCGGCAACACCCGGACCTGCCACGGAACGGCGTGACTGCCCTGACGCGCCGCCAGGCCCAGCGGACCGAAGGAGCGGACGGTGACGCGCACCGCTTCGCGGTCCCCACGGCGGGAGGGCCGCAAGGACGTCGTGAGCCGCCTGCGTTCCCCGCCCGGCACCCGCACCCGGTGACGAGCCGCTTCGTACGAGGTGCCCGGCGCCCAGGCGCTCGGCGGCCACGCGTCCCTGACTCGGGCGCGCAGCAAGCGCTTTGACGGATTGACGAGGGTCAGGCCGACCTCGGCGGACTCCCCGAGTCGAACTGACGTATCACCGGATCGGGTGAAAGAGAGGGATTTGACTGGCGCGGCCAGGGCGTAGTCGTACACCATTGCGAGTGCGAGGGGAGTGTTGACCGCGAGCATTCCCGTCCAGCTGGGATCGAGGACGCCTACGGGAAGAGAGCCGATCGCCGCGAGGAGGGCGGCCCGTCCGGTGATAGCCATGAGTCCTCGGTTCAGCGCGGTACGGCGACGTGGTGAAGCAGTGTCGAGATGACGGAGTCGGCTGTCACGCCTTCCATCTCCGCCTCCGGGCGCAGGGAGACGCGGTGGCGGAGCGTCGGCAGGGCCAGTGCTTTGACATCGTCGGGGATGACGTAGTCGCGGCCGGTGAGCCAGGCCCAGGCACGGGCCGCGGACAGCAGCGCGGTAGCACCTCGCGGAGAGACGCCCAGGGTCAGGGACGGCGATTCGCGGGTGGCGCGGCACACGTCCACGACATAGCCCGCGATCTCGCGGGAGACCGAGGTCTTGGCCACGGCCTGCCGGGCGGCCTCCAGGTCGGTGGCCGTGGCCACCGGGCGCAGGCCGGCGGCCACGAGGTCACGGGGGTTGAAGCCGTCCGCGTGGCGCAGCAGTACGCCGATCTCGTCGTCGCGGGACGGGAGCGGCACGTTCAGTTTGAGGAGGAAGCGGTCGAGCTGGGCCTCGGGGAGAGGGTAAGTCCCCTCGTACTCCACGGGGTTCTGGGTCGCAACGACCAGGAAGGGGTCGGGCAGGGCGCGGGAGACGCCGTCCACTGTTACCTGCCTCTCCTCCATCGCCTCCAGAAGGGAGGACTGGGTTTTGGGCGGGGTGCGGTTGATCTCGTCCGCGAGCAGGAGGTGGGTGAAGACGGGGCCGGGCTGGAAGGAGAACTCCGACGAGCGGGAGTCGTAGACGAGGGAGCCGGTGATGTCGCCGGGCATCAGGTCTGGGGTGAACTGCACGCGTTTGGTGCCGAGTTCGAGTGACGCGGCCAGGGCTCTCACCAGGAGGGTCTTGGCGACGCCCGGGACGCCTTCGAGCAGCACGTGGCCCCGGCACAGGAGGGCGACGACGAGACCTGTCACGGTCGCGTCCTGGCCCACCACCGCCTTGGCGATCTCCGTGCGCAGCGATTCGAGTGCCGCGCGGGCCTGGTCCGCGTCGCCAGGGACGTCGGCGGTCGGGGCGGTCATGAGGTGCGTACCTCTCTTTCGAGGGCGTCGAGGCGGTCGGCGAGGGTGACAAGTGCGAGATCGGTCGCGGGCGGTGGACCGAAAAGGAGGGGCAGGAGGGTGTCGGGCGCGGTGGTGCGGAGCCGGGCACCGACGGGCGGCAGCAGTGTCTCCGGCAGGTGTGCTTCGGCGGCGGGGACGCCGAGCACGGCGGCGAGCCGGGTGCGTGCCGCCGAGCGGAGGGTCTGCGCGGCGCGGTCCCGGGCGTCCGCCTTGCGGTAGAGGCGGGCGCGGCCCTCGACGGTCTCGGAGGCGCGGACCGCCACCGGGAGGTTCTCGTCGACGAGGGGGCCGAGCCGGCGAGAGCGCCACAGGGCGGTGAGGAGGGCCGCGACGCCTAGTTGGAGCGTGCCCCAGCGCCAGCCGGACGGGATGAGGTCGAAGAAGCTCTGCTCGTGCTCGGTGCCGGAGGAGTCGGTGCCGGGGTCGTCGGAGGAAGGGAGGTACCAGACCAGATGAGAGCGGGAGCCGAGGAGTTGCAGAGCGAGCGAGGCGTTGCCGCGCTCGTCGAGATGTTCGTTGGCCAGGATGCCGGCGGTGCCGAGGACCACCGTGTCGCCCTGGGTGGGCTGCCGGTCGTGCGGCCCGCCGGGCGCGGTGTGCCCGTCGCGCTGCTGGGCGGCGGTGTGCGGCAGGCGCAGGACGGTGGGGGTGCCCTCGCTCAGGTAGCAGAGGTCGGCCCCGGCGCGGGTGGTGGAGTAGCGCAGTCCGCCGGTCGACAGCGGGCCGGCGCGGCGGGCCTCCGGCAGGTCGCAGGAGGGGGGAAGGCCGGTCGAGTCGCTGGTCCCCACGAAGGTGACGTCGGGGAGCAGGTCCCGTGTCGAGACGGTGGGGGCGACGAGGATCGTGCGGGCGCCCGAGGTGGTGAAGGTCCGCCGCAGAGCGGTTCGTCCTTCGGCGCTGAGCGCGTCGGGGCGGGCGACGAGGAGGGTGCTGTCGGGGCGGAGGGCCGCGCGGGCCCCGTCGAGGGTGGTCACGACGCGGGTCGTGACGTCCCTGTCCTTGAGGAGTTCGGCGACGGCTCTGCTGCCCTGCGGGTCCGCGGAGCGCGGATCGAGCCGGCCGTGCTGGGCGCCCGAGCGGGCCAGGGCTATCGCGAGCGCCGCGACGAGCAGGATCGTGAAGCCTATGAGCAGGCCCCGGTTCCGGGTCCATATCTGCCGGGGCGACCTGTTCAGCGGCACGGATCCCGCGGGCGCGGACGGCGGGGCGACGGTGGCGCTCGTGGGCCTCGTCGTCCTTGTGGGCCTCATGGTCACCGGCTTGCGCCCCCGTCCGTCGTGAGGACCGGGCGGCTGCCCTCGACGTCGGTGTCGAGGGCGGTCAGCCGTTCGTACAGGGCGGCGTCGGCGCTGTGGCCGCCGTATGCGACCGAGTCGAAGTCGCGGGCGGCGGAGTGCAGTTCCCTGTCGTACGCGGGGAGGCAGCGGCCGGCTTCGGCGGCGGCCTCGTCGGCGGTGCGTCCGGGCCGCGGATCGAGCAGGGCGCGTTCCTCCAGGGCGCGGAAGACGGCGCGCATGCGTTCCTGCACGGCCGCGTTCCAGTGGCCGCGGGCGGCGTGGGCCTCCGCGGTCGCCCGGTGCTCGGCCGCGCTGCGCGGGCGGGTGTCGAAGAGCGGGGCCGTGGGCGTGGTGCGGGAGCTGCGGGGGGAACCGAGCCGCCACCACAGGGCCAGCAGGGCGAGAGCGACGACGAGGACGACGGCCACGAGCCCCAGGGTTCCGCCCGGGGTCGCTCCGGCGGCCCGGTCCAGGAGGCCGCCGGCCCAGTCCCAGAAGCGGTTGAGGGCGCGCTGGAACAGGTTGGGGTCGTGCTCGTGGTACATCGGCCTGCTCAGCTCGCGCTCGGCGGCCCGGCGCGCGTCCTCGGCCGGCACGGTCAGCGGTGGCGTGTCCGTGGCGCGGGCGAGGCCGTCGGCGGCCGCCCAGGACGGTGTTCCCCCCGTGGCTGTCACCCCGTCAGCTCCCGGGGGCGGCGTCGGAGCGGCCGGGGGCCTGGCGGTTGGCGGCCGAGGCGAGTTCGATGTCCAGGGCCTCGCGGCGGATGCGCTGGTCGACGTAGAGGAGGACCGTGACTCCCGCGGTGATCGGGAAGGTGAAGGTCGTGGCGATCACGGTGCCCACGGCCGAGACGATCAGGTACGTCCAGCCGAAGTCGCCGCCCTCGACGAGGAAGTTGCCGACCTGGTCACCGCCGAACACCGCGGCGATCAGCCCGAAGGGGATGCCGATGATGCCCTGGACCATGACCGCCAGCACCAGGGTGAGCAGCTGGATGCCGAAGACCCGCCACCAGGAGCCCCGTACGAGCTTCGCCGAGCGGCGCAGCGAGGCGATGACGCCCTGCTTCTCAAGCATCAGCGCGGGGGAGGCCAGGACGAACCGGACGTAGAGCCAGACGGCGAGGACGAGTCCGGCGAGGCCGCCCAGGACCGCCAGGGCGAGACCTCCGTCGGCCGGGCCGACGGCGCTCACCACGATGCCGGGCAGTGTGCAGACGAGGACCGTCGCGATGACGATCACCGGGACGAGGAGGGTCACGCCGAGCAGCCGCCACAGTTGCGGGCGGGCGTCGCGCCAGGCCTCGCCCGTCGTCGCCGGCCGGGCGATGACGGCGCGGCTGATGATCATGGTGAGCATGGCCGTCGCGACGATCGACCCGAGCAGGGCGATGAGCTGGACGACGGCGCTGCCCACCAGGGTGGTGCCGAGGGCGTCGCTGATCTCGCTGAAGCTCGCCGAGGGGTCGGACAGGGCGTCGGAGTCGACGGAGTCCAGGAAGAGGCCCTGGACCACGACCGACAGGACCTGGGTGAAGGCGGCGACGGTCAGGGAGATGCCGAGGACGGGGCGCCAGTAGGCGCGCATCGTGGACACCGCACCGTCGAGTATCTCGCCGACGCCGAGCGGACGCAGCGGGATGACGCCCGGCTTGGCGGCGGGAGGCGGCCCTCCCCAGCCCGCGGGTCCGCCGCCCCAGCCGCCACCGGGCCCGCCCCAGCCGTTCCCCGGAGCGCCCCAGCCGCCGCCGGGTCCGCCTCCGCCGGGGCCGGGCGGAGCGGGAGGGGGCCCGGACGGCGGGGTGCCCGGGGCGCCCCAGCTCTGCGGGCCGTGCTGCTGAGGAGGGCCCTGCTGCGGCGGCACCTGCGGCTGCCGGCCGGGGACACCGGAGGGCGACTGCGGGCCCGGGCCGGGGGTGCCGGGAGACGTCCAGGAGGCGGGGGGCGGCTGCTGCTTCGCCCACTGGTCGTCGGCAGGGCGGCCGTCCGGCCCGTCCCGGTCGTCGGCGGCCCGGCTCCGGGAGCCGTCCTGATCCCGCACGTCCTGGCCGTGGTCGTCCTCGCCCTGTGCGCTCCGGTCCGGACCGTTCGAGGGGCCCGATCCGGGCGAGGCCCAGCCCGGAGTGTCGTTCATCGTCGCTCCTTCACGGTGCCCGGCCGCGGTCGCGGCGGCAGCTTGGCAGCCATCGTGTCATGGGGGCGCGCCCAGTGGACCAGGTGCCGCATGGGCTGCGCGTCTTCAATTGTCCGGCTCCCAGAGGGCAGACTGAGCGGATGGCCGATCCGCACGCGCAAGCTGCGCAGACACCGCCCCCCGACATATCCGCGATCCGCTGGGAGGAGCCGCCCGAAGGACCCGTCGTGGTCCTCCTCGACCAGACCCGGTTGCCGGCCGAGGAGGCCGAGCTGGTGTGCACGGACGCGCCCGCGCTGGTGCAGGCGATCCGCACCCTCGCGGTGCGCGGAGCGCCGCTGCTCGGTATCGCCGGTGCCTACGGGGTGGCGCTCTCGGCCGCCCGGGGCTTCGACGTGGACGAGGCCGCCGACGCCCTCGCGGGGGCGCGCCCCACCGCCGTGAACCTCGCCCGGGGCGCACGCCGGGCACAGCGTGCCTTCGGCGCGGCGCTCGCCGCGGGCGAGGACCGGGCCGGCGCGGCTGCCGCGGCGCTCGAAGAGGCGCGGGCCCTGCACCGGGAGGACGCGGCGGCGTCCTCGGCGATGGCCCGGCACGGTCTGGCCCTGCTCGACGAACTCCTGCCGGGCGGCGGTCTCCGGCTGCTCACGCACTGCAACACCGGCGCGCTCGTGTCCGGCGGCGAGGGCACGGCCTTCGCGGTGGCGCTCGCCGCTCACCGCCGAGGACGGCTGCGGCGGCTCTGGGTGGACGAGACCCGGCCGCTGCTCCAGGGGTCCCGGCTCACCGCGTACGAGGCGGCGCGGCGCGGAATGGCGTACACCTTGTTGACGGACAACGCGGCGGGTTCACTGTTCGCGGCGGGTGAGGTGGACGCGGTGCTGATCGGCGCCGACCGGATCGCCGCGGACGGATCGGTGGCGAACAAGGTGGGCAGTTATCCGCTCGCGGTGCTCGCCCGCTATCACCATGTGCCGTTCGTCGTGGTCGCGCCGGTCACCACGGTGGACCTCGGGACGCCGGACGGCGGGGCGATCGAGGTCGAGCAGCGCGGGGGCCACGAGGTCACCGAGATCACCGCCCCGCACGCGCGGGTCCCGGGGATCGAAGCGGGTACGGGGGTGCCGCTGGCGCCCCTGGGGACGCAGGCGTACAACCCCGCGTTCGACGTGACGCCGCCGGAACTGGTGACCGCGATCGTCACGGAGGAAGGGGTGGTTTCCCCGGTCACGGGGGCCGCCCTGCAGGAGCTGTGTGCCAGGTCACGTCAGGTAACGATGAGCTAATGGGATGATGTCAGGCATGAAGGGACGAGTCCTTGTCGTCGACGACGACACCGCACTGGCCGAGATGCTCGGCATTGTGCTGCGTGGTGAAGGTTTCGAGCCGTCGTTCGTGGCGGACGGGGACAAGGCGTTGGCTGCCTTCCGCGACACCAAGCCCGATCTGGTGCTGCTGGACCTGATGCTGCCCGGGAGGGACGGCATCGAGGTGTGCCGGCTCATCCGTGCGGAATCGGGCATCCCCATTGTGATGCTCACGGCCAAGAGCGACACGGTGGACGTGGTGGTGGGCCTGGAGTCCGGGGCCGACGACTACATCGTGAAGCCGTTCAAACCGAAGGAGTTGGTGGCGCGCATCCGGGCACGGCTGCGCAGGTCGGAGGAGCCGGCCCCCGAGCAGTTGACGATCGGCGATCTGGTGATCGACGTGGCGGGTCATTCCGTGAAGCGGGAGGGGCAGTCGATCGCGCTGACCCCGCTGGAGTTCGACCTGCTGGTCGCGCTCGCCCGCAAGCCCTGGCAGGTGTTCACCCGCGAGGTGCTGCTGGAGCAGGTGTGGGGGTACCGGCACGCGGCGGACACGCGGCTGGTCAACGTGCACGTCCAGCGGTTGCGCTCGAAGGTCGAGCGGGACCCCGAGCGGCCCGAGATCGTGGTGACCGTGCGCGGTGTCGGCTACAAGGCCGGACCGAGCTGACATGTCCCGGGACAGTGCCGCTTCGGCGACCGGCCGGACACCGGTGGGCCCGCCCGAGCGGACCGTCCGGGGCAGGGGTACGCGGCTGGGCCGCCTCGTGGACGGGGGCCGGGCCCTGGGCGGCGGGGTGAACGGCAGCCCTTTCCTGCGCCTGTTCACGCGCTGGGTGCGGCGTCCGCTGCTGCCCGCGGCGCGGCTGTGGCGGCGCAACCTGCAGCTCAAGATCGTGGTGACGACGCTCCTGATGTCGCTGGGCGTCGTCCTGCTGCTCGGCTTCGTCGTCGTGGGCCAGGTGCGCAACGGGCTGCTCGACGCGAAGGAGAAGGCCGCCCAGAGTCAGGCCAGGGGCGGTTTCCTCGTCGCGCAGGAGCAGGCCAACGCGGCCGGCGCGGTGGGAGGCCCGGACAACAGTTCCGGCGGCGCGGCCACGCCCGACGGCAGCGCCCCGCAGAACGTCATCCAGTGGTTGTCGGACCTGGCCACCCAGCTGTCCAGCGGGGGCCAGGGCTCCTTCGACGTCGTGGCCCTCGGCGCGAAGGACACCGGTGAGTCGACCAGCAGCCGGGGGCCGCGGGCCTCGGGCGGGGTGCAGCCGGTCGAGAGCGTCCCCGCCGCACTGCGGGACGAGGTGACGCGCAGCAGCGGCGCGCTGCGCAGTTACACCCGCATCGTGTACATCAACGGGGAGCAGCCGAAGCCCGCCCTCGTGATCGGCCGCGAGCTGAACGATCCGACCGGCACCCCCTACCAGCTGTACTACCTGTTCTCGCTGGAGCAGGAGGAGAAGACGCTCAGCCTGGTCAAGACGACGCTCGCGACGGCCGGGTTGTTCGTCGTCGTGCTGCTCGGCGCCATCGCCTGGCTCGTGGTGCGGCAGGTCGTGACCCCGGTGCGGATGGCGGCGTCCATCGCGGAGCGGCTGTCCGCGGGCCGGCTCCAGGAACGGATGAAGGTCACCGGCGAGGACGACATCGCGCGCCTGGGCGAGGCGTTCAACAAGATGGCGCAGAACCTCCAGCTCAAGATCCAGCAGTTGGAGGAGTTGTCGCGGCTGCAGCGGCGTTTCGTGTCGGACGTGTCGCACGAGCTGCGGACGCCGCTGACGACCGTGCGGATGGCGGCCGACGTCATCCACGAGGCGCGGTCCGACTTCGACGCGGTCACGGCCCGGTCGGCGGAGCTGCTCGCCGATCAGCTGGACCGCTTCGAGTCGCTGCTCGCCGACCTGCTGGAGATCAGCCGTTTCGACGCGGGGGCCGCCGCGCTGGAGGCCGACGCGATCGACCTGCGCGAGGTGGTGCGCCGGGCCGTCAGCGGCGCGGAGCCGCTCGCCGCGCACAAGGGCAGCCGCATCCTGATCACGGGCGACCAGCAGCCGGTGATAGCGGAGGCGGACGCCCGCCGCATCGAGCGGGTGCTGCGCAATCTCGTGGTCAACGCGGTCGAGCACGGGGAGGGCCGCGAGGTGGTGGTGCGGCTGGCCTCCGCCGGTGGTGCGGTCGCCGTCGCCGTACGCGACTACGGCGTCGGGCTGAAGCCCGGCGAGGCGACGCGGGTGTTCAGCCGGTTCTGGCGCGCCGACCCGGCGCGGGCCAGGACGACCGGCGGTACGGGCCTGGGCCTGTCCATCGCGCTGGAGGACGCGCGGCTGCACGGCGGCTGGCTTCAGGCGTGGGGTGAGCCGGGCGGCGGTTCGCAGTTCCGGCTGACCCTGCCGAGGACGGCGGACGAGCCGCTGCGCGGATCGCCGATACCGCTGGAGCCCGAGGACTCCCGGGCCCGGCGGGCGGAGCGGGAGGCGGCGCGCGAGGCGCGGTCCCGTACGGCCACTCCCGCGCGCGGGGCGGGCGCCGAGCCGCGGTCACCGGGCGAGGAGTGCGGCGTGTCGGTGCCCGCGCGCGGGCCCGTACCGCTGCGCGGCACCGCGCCGCCCTCGGCGGACCCGACGGCGCTGCCCGGCAGCGGGGCCCGGGTCGTGACCCGGGGCACCACCGAGCGGGGCGCCGCGCCGCGTAACGGCACGGCCGCGCGGCGGTCCGGGCACGCCCCGGGCACGGCGGTCGGAGTGGACGAGGGCGGGGACGAGGACGTGCGGGGTGCGGTGGACGACGGGGCCTTCGGGGCCGAGCGGGGGACGGGGCGGCATGAGAGCTGAACGGCGCTGGTGGACGGGTGCGGCGCTGGCCTCGGCGGCCCTGCTGGTCAGCGGCTGCGCCTCGATGCCGGACAGCGGCGACGTCCAGCCCGTCGACTCCTCGCCGCGCACCGATTCGCGGGTGCGGGTGTTCGCGCTCGCCCCGCGGGAGGGCGCGGAGCCGGTGGAGGTCGTCGAGGGCTTCCTGGAGGCGCTGACCAGCGAGGACCCCGACTACGCGGTGGCCCGCAAGTACCTGACCGAGGACGCCTCGCGCAAGTGGCGTCCCGAGCAGTCGACGACCGTGCTCACGGACGGGGCGGGCGTCCACTCCGAGGAGGAGGGGGCGTCCGACAAGGACCGTGAGGAGTACACGTTCACGCTCACCGGCCAGGAGGTCGCCCGGGTCGACAGCCGGCTCGCGTACCGGCCGCACGAGCAGTCGTACGAGGAGACCATCCATCTCGTCCGCGGCGCCAAGGGGGACAAGGGCGACCAGGAGTGGCGGATCGACCGGCCGCCGGCCGGGGTGGTGCTCGGGCGGCTCGACTTCCAGCGCCTCTACTGGCCCGTCAACAAGTACTACTTCGGGGCGCGTTCGGTGAACGGGACGCAGGCCCAGCAGCGGCTGGTCGCCGACCCGATCTACGTGCGCTCGTGGGAGGACCCGGTCACGGTCACCGTCCAGGAGCTGCTGAAGGGCCCCACGAGCTGGCTGAGCGGGGTGGCCGACTCGCCGTTCCCGGAGGGCACGCGGCTGCGCAAGGGCACGAAGTCCCTCGCGCCGGACGACCAGAACCTGCTCGTCGTCCCGCTCAACAAGACGTCGAAGGACGTCCACCTCGGGCAGTGCCGGCAGATGGCCGCGCAGCTCATCTACTCCCTCAAGGACCTGACGTCGACGAGCGTGGACCAGGTCGAGCTGCGCGGGGAGAACGACACGCAGTTGTGCGTCGTCGACGACGAGCAGGCCGACAACCTGGTCACCTCGCGCACCGCGGGCCACGCCGCCTACCAGTACTTCTTGGACAAGGAGCACCGGCTCGTCCGGATGTCCGGCCGGGCCGACAGCCGCACCACCGAGGTCCGGGTGCCCGGACCCCTGGGTGAGGGCGAGCAGTCGCTGCGCTCGGCCGCGGTCTCCCTCGACGAGGAGCGGGCGGCCGGCGTCTCGCTCGACGGGAAGCGGCTGTTCACGGCGGAACTCGGCGGCAAGGAGTCGCTGGACACGACCGGGGTGCGCAGTACGGCCAAGGACGAGAAGGACCGTCTGTCCACGCCGAGCTGGGACGGGTTCGGCGACCTGTGGGTGGCCGACCGGGACCCGCGCGCGCCCCGGCTGCTGTGGCTGAACCAGGGCGCGGGCGAACCCGTCGAGGTGCCGGTCTCCGGTCTCGGCGCGAAGGCGCGGATCGAGTCGGTGCGGGTGTCGGCCGACGGGGTGCGGATCGCGCTGCTGATCCGGGACGGCGGTACGACCTCGCTGCGGACCGGACGGATCGAGCGCTCGGGCACGGCCGAGCACCCGAAGGTCTCGGTGGCCGGACTGCGGTCGGCCGCCCCGCAGATGGAGGAGGTCACCGCGATGTCCTGGGCCGGGGGCAGCCGGCTCGTCGTCGTCGGGCGCGAGTCGCGCGGGGTGCAGCAACTGCGGTACGTGCAGAGCGACGGCTCGGTCCCCGCGAAGGCCTCGCTGCCCGGGCTGACCGGGGTGACCGACGTGGCGTCCTCCGGCGACGCCGGGCAGCCGCTGATCGCGCACTCGGACGACGGCATCGTCCGGCTCCCGGCCGGGGGTAACTGGCAGACGGTGTTCAAGGACGGGACGGCGCCCTTCTACCCCGGGTAGCGGGTGCGGCCGCGGGCCCGGCCCAGGCGGTCGCGCAGGGGGCCGCACGGGCCGCTGGTGGGCGGCGCTCTCGTGGGCGGCGTCGTCGGCGGAACGGCTCGGAGCGTTGCCCACAGTGGTTGTCCACAGGGGGTTTTCCACAGGGGTGGCCGGGCGGCTGGACGCTTGGCACAGTGGCGGTATGCGCGGGTGGTGGGAGGACTTCGCCGACCTGGTGCTGCCGGCCGAGTGCGGGGGCTGCGGGGCCCCTCGTACGCACGTGTGCCGGCGGTGCCGGGAGGCTCTGTGCGGTGCGCCGCCCCTGCGGGTGTGGCCTCAGCGGGTGCCGGAGGGCCTGCCCCCGGTGACCGCCGCGGCCGCGTACGGGGACGCGGTGCGGGCCCTGCTGCTCGCGCACAAGGAACGCGGCGCCCTCGGGCTGGCGCGGGTACTCGGACCCGCCCTCGCCGGAGCGGTGCGGCACTCCGTGGCGGACGCGGTGGGCGGGGGCCGGGGGGCGTCAGCCACTGACCGGTCCCGCGAGCAGGGCCGGTCGCCGGGCCCTGAGGTCGTCCTGGTGCCGGTGCCCTCGGCGGGGGCGGCGGTGCGGGCCCGGGGCCACGACCCGGTGCTGCGCCTCGCCCGGGCGGCGGCAGGGACGCTGCGCGCGCAGGGCCTCCTCGCGCGGTCGGCGCCCGTGCTGCGCCTGCGCGGTGCCGTACGCGACCAGGCGGGGCTGGACGCCGCCGAGCGGTTCGCGAACCTGTCGGGTGCCCTGGAGGTCAGGCCCCGCTGCGAGGTCCTGCTGCGGCCCGCGACGCGCACGGGCCGGTCCGTGGGCACCGTCCTGGTCCTGGTCGACGACCTGATGACGACCGGGGCCACGATTACCGAGGCCGCCCGTGCATTACGCGCCGCAGATGTGGAAGGAGTCCTGACAACGGCGCAAGCCCCGGAAACGGGGGACGCGGGAACCACGGAGAGACGTGCACGGAGACACGAGGTGCGGGCCATGACGCGGGAACGGGAAATGATCACCGCGGCCGTCGTCGCTGCCTCTCCGCGCCCCTTCGAAATAAACCGGAACCGACAAAAAACTTTCGTCATCGCAGGTGAAGTACGGAGTAGTTCCCCTGAACGGAGGTAATGGCCGGTAGAGGGTGCCGACACCCCTCCGATCGAGCTATGTTCGGAGGTGAGGAAAGGTTCAAGCCATTTCTCAGCGAGATGTCGCCCCTCGATGAAGCCGAACACGCTGCCCGGTGGTCACGCCGAGGCGGGTGTCCGGGCATCGTGCCCCCCCGTGGGGTGGAGGAGGTGGAAGCCACCGAGTCCGGGGCTTTCGGGGAACGAGCCGGAAGCCTGGTGCAAGAGGGAGATTCTCCGCCGAAGGCGGAGTGAATCCGGGAACGGAGTTCTGCGTGGACATCGACATCGTCGTCAAGGGCCGCAAGACCGAGGTGCCCGAGCGGTTCCGCAAGCACGTGGCCGAGAAGCTGAACGTGGACAAGATCCTGAAGCTCGACGGCAAGGTGATGAGTCTGGACGTCGAGGTGTCCAAGGAACACAACCCGCGTCAGGCCGACCGCTGCGACCGGGTGGAGATCACCCTGCGTTCGAAGGGGCCGGTGATCCGCGCGGAGGCCTGCGCGGCCGACCCCTACGCGGCTCTCGACCTCGCGACGGCGAAGCTCGCGGCACGGATGCGCAAGGAGCACGACAAGCGCCGCTCCCGCAGGGGCAGCGACCGGCTGACCGCGGCCGAGGTGGGCGAACGCATCCCGGACGCCGCGGAGCTCAACGAGGACGGCACGTTCGTCGGTGACACCGAGCCGGACGACGGCGTGCCCACGACGAAGGTCGGCTCGCTGGAGGTGCAGGGGGACGGGCCCCTCGTCGTCCGCGAGAAGAACCACGTGGCCGCGCCGATGTCGCTGGACCAGGCGCTGTACGAGATGGAACTGGTGGGGCACGACTTCTACCTCTTCGTGGACGCGGAGTCCAAGGAGCCCAGCGTCGTCTACCGGCGCCACGCCTACGACTACGGCGTGATTCACCTCAACACCGATCCGATGATCGCCTCGGCGCCCGAGCCCGCAGGGGCCGGCGGAGCGCTCGGGGGTCAGCCGGAAGACTGAAAAGAGCTCCCCGCGCGGTCGGCCGCGCGGGCGGCCCTCCCATGCCCCTGGCGTGCGCTGATGCGCCCCCAGGGGCATCAGCCTGCCGCGATGGGTACGTCGTCGCTGTGCCGGTCCATGGAATCATGGCCGGATCGGCCAACCGGTGCGCTGCCGACCCGGGTTGGCACAGTTGACATCAGGTCGTGGCCTGCAGGGGGAGAGACGATGGCGGACAGCTTCGGACCGGTTCGGGACGAGGGCGTCGACGGCGGCTCCGTCGACCTCCTCCCGGAGGCGGCGGCCCGGCCGCGTGAGGAGCCCATCAGGGTCCTGGTCGTCGACGACCACGCGCTGTTCCGGCGCGGGCTGGAGATCGTGCTGGCCGCCGAGGAGGACATCCAGGTCGTCGGCGAGGCCGGGGACGGCTCGGAGGCCGTCGAGAAGGCCACCGACCTGTTGCCCGACATCGTCCTCATGGACGTCAGGATGCCTAAGCGCGGCGGGATCGAGGCGTGCACCGCCATCAAGGAGGTGGCCCCCAGCGCGAAGATCATCATGCTGACGATCAGCGACGAGGAGGCCGACCTCTACGACGCGATCAAGGCCGGGGCCACGGGCTATCTGCTCAAGGAGATCTCGACCGACGAGGTGGCCACGGCGATCCGCGCGGTGGCCGACGGGCAGTCCCAGATCAGCCCCTCGATGGCCTCGAAGCTGCTGACCGAGTTCAAGTCGATGATCCAGCGCACCGACGAACGGCGCCTGGTGCCCGCGCCCCGGCTGACCGACCGGGAGCTTGAGGTACTGAAGCTCGTCGCCACCGGGATGAACAACCGGGACATCGCCAAAGAGCTGTTCATCAGCGAGAACACCGTGAAGAACCACGTCCGCAACATCCTGGAGAAGCTCCAGCTGCACTCCAGGATGGAGGCCGTGGTGTACGCGATGCGGGAGAAGATCCTGGAGATCCGCTGATCCGCTGATCCGCTGATCCGGGAGCCGCTGATCCGGGAGGACCGCTGCTGATCCGGGGGACCGCTGATCCCGGCGGCTTCTGATCCTGGCGGTTTCTTATCCCGGCGGCCTTGATCCTGGCGGTTTCTGATCAGGAGGCTTCGCCGATCCGGTCGGCGCGGTGTGCTTTCGTGGGTCGCCCCGGCGGATGAACGACGAGTTGGCGGATTCACGGGACGACGTCGGCGGATCGAGGCCGACGGGTTCTTTCCCTGCGAGCGTCCGTGCCGGGGTACGGGCGGATGTCCGTGCGGGTGCGTGCTCCGGAGGGTTGCCGGACAAGTCGCCCCGCGCCCTCTTCCCGGCCTCGGCCCCTTCCTGGCCCCGGCCCCTCCTCCTCGGTTCTTTTCTGCCGCTCTTTTCTGCCGCCCTGCCCCCTACTGCCGGGCCGCGACGGCCCGCGTCGCTTCCACGGTCAGGGCGGCGCGCAGCTCCGGGGGGTCGACGCGTTCGACGCGGATCTCCGTGCAGCCGACCCAGGTCGCCGCCTCGGCGAGCGCCTCGGCCGTCGGGCCTACCGCCTTCTCCGCCGCGACCCCGCCGGGCTGGTCCCCGCCGAGGGACGCCTGCCGGGCGACCAGGGTGCGGCCCTCGCGCGCCGGGTCGACCCGGCCCACGAGACGGCCTCCCGCCAGGACGGGCATGGCGAAATAGCCGTACACCCGCTTGGGCTTGGGGACGTACGCCTCCAGGCGGTGCGTGAAGCCGAACAGGCGCTCGGTGCGGGCGCGTTCCCAGATCAGTGAGTCGAAGGGGGAGAGCAGCGTCGTGCGGTGGCGGCCGCGCGGGACGGTCTCCAGGGCCTTCGGGTCGGCCCAGGCCGGTTTGGCCCAGCCCTCCACGGTGACCGGGACCAGACCGCAGTCGTCGATCACCGCGTCGAACTGCTCGGCGCGCAGCCGGTGGTAGTCGGCGAGGTCGGAGCGGGTGCCGACGCCGAGGGCGGCGGCGGCCTGGCGGATCAGGCGGCGGGTGCACTCCAGGTCGTCGAGGTCGTCGTGGAACAGCTCCTTGGGGACGGCCCGTTCGGCGAGGTCGTAGACGCGGCGCCAGCCGGTGCGGCGGGTGCAGACCACCTCGCCGTACATCAGGGCGCGCTCGACCGCGATCTTCGCGTCCGACCAGTCCCACCACGGGCCACCGTTCTTCGCGCCGCCGAGCTCCGTGGCCGTCTGCGGGCCCTCGGTGCGGAGTTGGGCGATCACCGCGTCGTAGGCGGCGGGGCTCAGGTCGTGGTTCCACTGCGGACGGGAGCGGTAGCCGCGGCGGCGGAACGCGAAGTGCGGCCACTCCTCGATCGGGAGGATGCAGGCGGCGTGCGACCAGTACTCGAAGGAGTGGGCCGGGGCCGGGGGAGCGGCCCAGTACGCCTCTTCGATCGCGGGGCGGCTGACCGCGCCCAGGCGCGCGTACGGGATGAGTTCGTGCGAGCGTGCGAGGACGGAGATGGTGTCGAGCTGCACCGCGCCGAGGTGCCGCAACACGCCGCGGGTCGCCGCGCGGCGGTCGGGGGCGCCGAGCAGGCCCTGGGCCCGGAGGGCGATTCTGCGGGCCTCGGGGGCCGAGATCGGGGTGGCGGTGGTCATGCGGTGCAGCCTATGGCTCCGCTCGGACAGCGTGGGGGGTCCTCAGGCGCCGGACGGGCTGCGGTGTGTCCTCAAGCGCCGGACGGGCTGGGTGGGGGCGGGGGCTGTACGGAAGTGGGTCGGCCTTGCGGCCGGGGGGTGTCCTCAAGCGCCGGACGGGCTGGAATTGGCTCGGGTCGGGGAGTTGGCTCCGGGTGGATGTGGGTCGGCCTTGCGGCCGGGGGGTGTCCTCAAGCGCCGGACGGGCTGGAATTGGCTCGGGTTGGCGAGTTGGCTCCGGGTGGATGTGGGTCGGCCTTGCGGCGGGCGAGGTGTCCTCAAGCGCCGGACGGGCTGGGTGGGGCCGGGTCGGACGGGCTGGGTGGGGTGGGACGGACGGGGTGGATGGGGCGCGTTGGACGGCCTGGGTGGGGCCGGGTCGGGCGGGCTGGAGTTGGCTCGGTCGATGTCGTGGTCAGTGGCGTTGGGGGCGGGGGATCGGGTCGGTCGGGAGGAGGGAGGCGAGCCAGGTGTCTCTTCTCGTGGAGTGGTGGAGCACGGCCGAGCGCAGCGTGCCCTCGTGGGTGAAGCCCGTGTGGTCGGCCACCGTTCGGGAGGCCGTGTTGCCGACCTCGGCGCGCCATTCCAGGCGGGCCACGCCGGCGTGCGCGAAGGACCAGCGGGAGACCGCGCGCACCGACTCGGTGACGTATCCCCGGCCCCGGTGCTCGGCGACGGCCCAGTAGCCGATCTCGGCGCAGCCCTGGCCGCGCGGGGTGAGCGCGAGCATCGCGACCAGCGGGGAGCCCGGCGCCGTGCGCAGGACGGCCGCGAAGGTGTACATCGAGGCCTCGCGCCAGCCCGCCGGGGCCGTTCTCGACGTGAACTCCACGGCGTGCTCCCACGTGTACGGAGCGGGTACGGCCGTCCAGCGGTGGATCTCGCGGTCCTGGCAGGCGGCCCGCACCTCCTCGGCGTCCCCCGGGACCGGGCACCGCAGCAGGAGGCGTTCGGTGGTGAGGGCTACCGGTTCCATCGGTGTTCGCGCCTTCCGCTCGGGGAATGTCCTGTTTCCGGCGACCGCGCCCGCGATTCGCCGGCGGGGTTACGGCACCTTCTGCCCTCCCCGTCCGTTGACGTGGTGGCAGACCTCCCGGCGCGGCCGGGTCCTCGCATACGATGGCCGTTGCCCGAAGACTCAAACCGTGCCAGGCCCGACCGGCAAGGAGACCAACCCCCGTGTCCGTCCTCTCAAAGATCATGCGTGCAGGCGAAGGCAAGATCCTGCGCAAGCTGCACCGCATCGCGGACCAGGTCAACTCCATCGAAGAGGATTTCCTGAACCTCTCCGACGCCGAGCTGCGCGCCCTCACCGAGGAGTACCGGCAGCGGATCGCCGACGGCGAGAGCCTCGACGACCTGCTGCCCGAGGCCTTCGCGACCGTGCGCGAGGCTGCCAAGCGGGTGCTCGGCCAGCGCCACTACGACGTGCAGCTCATGGGGGGCGCGGCCCTCCACCTCGGCTACGTGGCCGAGATGAAGACCGGTGAGGGCAAGACCCTCGTCGGCACGCTGCCCGCGTACCTCAACGCGCTCTCCGGCAAGGGAGTGCACCTGATCACGGTCAACGACTACCTCGCCGAACGTGACTCCGAGCTGATGGGCCGGGTGCACAAGTTCCTCGGCCTCAGCGTCGGCTGCATCATCGCGAACATGACTCCGGCCCAGCGCCGCGAGCAGTACGCCTGCGACATCACGTACGGCACGAACAACGAGTTCGGCTTCGACTACCTGCGCGACAACATGGCGTGGTCGAAGGACGAGCTGGTGCAGCGCGGCCACAACTTCGCGATCGTCGACGAGGTCGACTCGATCCTGGTGGACGAGGCCCGTACGCCGCTCATCATCTCCGGACCGGCCGACCAGGCCACCAAGTGGTACAGCGACTTCGCTCGGCTCGTGAAGCGGCTGGAGCGCGGCGAGGCCGGCAACCAGCTCAAGGGCATCGAGGAGACCGGCGACTACGAGGTCGACGAGAAGAAGCGGACGGTGGCGATCCACGAGTCCGGCGTCGCCAAGGTCGAGGACTGGCTCGGCATCGACAACCTCTACGAGTCGGTGAACACCCCGCTGGTCGGCTACCTGAACAACGCCATCAAGGCCAAGGAGCTGTTCAAGAACGACAAGGACTACGTCGTCATCGACGGCGAGGTCATGATCGTCGACGAGCACACCGGCCGTATCCTCGCCGGCCGCCGCTACAACGAGGGCATGCACCAGGCCATCGAGGCGAAGGAAGGGGTGGACATCAAGGACGAGAACCAGACCCTCGCCACGATCACCCTGCAGAACTTCTTCCGCCTCTACGACAAGCTCTCCGGCATGACCGGTACGGCGATGACCGAGGCCGCCGAGTTCCACCAGATCTACAAGCTCGGCGTCGTCCCGATCCCGACCAACCGGCCGATGGTCCGCGCCGACCAGTCCGACCTGATCTACCGCACCGAGGTCGCCAAGTTCGACGCGGTCGTCGACGACATCGCGGAGAAGCACGAGAAGGGCCAGCCGATCCTGGTCGGCACGACCTCGGTCGAGAAGTCCGAGTACCTCTCGCAGCAGCTCTCCAAGCGCGGCATCCAGCACGAGGTGCTCAACGCCAAGCAGCACGACCGGGAAGCGCCCATCATCGCGCAGGCCGGCCGCAAGGGCGCCGTCACCGTGGCCACCAACATGGCCGGCCGCGGTACCGACATCAAGCTCGGCGGCAACCCCGACGACCTCGCCGAGGCCGAGCTGCGCCAGCGCGGTCTCGACCCGGTCGAGCACGTCGAGGAGTGGGCCGCCGCCCTGCCGGCCGCGATGGAGAAGGCCGAGCGCGCCGTCAAGGCGGAGTTCGAGGAGGTCAAGGCGCTCGGCGGGCTCTACGTCCTGGGCACCGAGCGGCACGAGTCACGGCGTATCGACAACCAGCTGCGCGGCCGTTCCGGCCGTCAGGGCGACCCGGGCGAGTCCCGGTTCTACCTCTCGCTCGGCGACGACCTGATGCGGCTGTTCAAGGCGCAGATGGTCGAGCGCGTCATGGCCATGGCCAACGTCCCCGACGACGTGCCGATCGAGAACAAGATGGTCACCCGCGCCATCGCCTCCGCGCAGTCGCAGGTGGAGACGCAGAACTTCGAGACCCGCAAGAACGTCCTGAAGTACGACGAGGTCCTCAATCGCCAGCGCGAGGTCATCTACGGCGAGCGCCGCCGCGTCCTGGAGGGCGAGGACCTCCAGGACCAGGTCGTGCACTTCATGGACGACACGATCGACGCGTACGTCGCCGCGGAGACGGCGGAGGGCTTCGCCGAGGAGTGGGACCTGGACCGGCTGTGGGGCGCCTTCCGGCAGCTCTACCCGGTGAAGGTCACGGTCGAGGAGCTGGAGGAGGAGGCGGGCGACCGGGCAGGTCTGACCGCCGAGTTCATCAGCGAGGCCGTCAAGGAGGACATCCACGAGCAGTTCGCGGCCCGCGAGGAGCAGCTCGGCTCGGAGATCATGCGTGAGCTGGAGCGCCGGGTCGTCCTGTCCGTGCTGGACCGCAAGTGGCGCGAGCACCTCTACGAGATGGACTACCTCCAGGAGGGCATCGGCCTGCGAGCCATGGCGCAGAAGGACCCGCTGGTCGAGTACCAGCGCGAGGGCTTCGACATGTTCAACGCCATGATGGACGGCATCAAGGAGGAGTCCGTCGGCTACCTGTTCAACCTGGAGGTCCAGGTCGAGCAGCAGGTCGAGGAGGTCGAGGTGCAGGACTCCGCGCTCTCCATGGACAAGGTGCAGGACGCCGTCCCGGCCGGCGCGGTGCGTCCCGAGATCCGCGCGAAGGGCCTCGACAGCCCGCAGCGGCCCGACCGGCTGCACTTCTCGGCGCCCACCGTCGACGGCGAGGGCGGCGTGGTCGAGGGCGAGTTCTCGCAGGACGCGCCTTCCGACGCGGTGGCCTCCGGTGACGGCCTGACGCGTGCGGAGCGGCGCAAGGCGCAGAAGGGCCGGCGGCGCAAGAAGTAGGCGTCCGGTTCACTCGTGTCGAGGCCCGTCGTCCCTGCCCGGGGATGGCGGGCCTCGTCGCGTGTGAGGGCTTGCCGCTCCTGAGCCGTGCCGTGCGCACGCCCGGAGGGCCCGGTGGGGGCGTGGTGTGGTGGAGGGCGGGTTCTCGCGGGACGCGCCTTTCGATGCGGTGGCCGGCCTCCGGCGGCGGTCTGACGCGTGCGGAGCGGCGCAAGGCGCAGAAGGGCCGGCGGCGCAAGAAGTAGGTGCCCGGTTCACTCGTATTGAGGCCCGTCGCCCGTCGCCGTGCTCCGGGGTGGCGGGTCTCGATACGAGTGAGGGCCCGTCATCCCTGAGCCGGGCTGCGCGCCCGCCCGGAGGCCCCGGGGAGGGCTGGAGGGCCGCCCCGGGGCCCTCCACGGGCTTCGGGGGCGCTGGAGGCGGTTTCCGGCCCGCGTGCGGTCTCTCGGGGCCCGTCTCGCCGGGTCCTGCCCTCCAGCCCGCCTCGCCGCGTCCCGCCCACCGCGCCGCGTCCCTCCGGCCCACCGCGCCGCGTCCCGCCCACCTCGTCGCGTCCCTCCGGCCCACCGCGCCGCGTCCCACCCTCCGCTCCCGGCTCGCTCACACGCCGCCCGCTCCGCCGTGTGAACCGGCCAGTTCCAGGGCGGTGCAGCGCCAGCGGTGGTCCTCGCCCTGTTCGAGGCGGAAGGCCAGGGCGTGGACCCGGGGGCCGATCTCCACGCTCGCGCACGCCTCGACCACGCCCCGGCGCAGGGGGACGCCGCGGCAGCCGCGCAGTACCGGGTGGGCGGTCCGGTAGGCGGCGACCGGGGCGAGGGTCACCGCCTGCTCGTACGCCTCGCCGACGGCGTGCCCGATCAGGTGGTGCACGGGGCGCAGTCCGCACAGCACCGACAGCAGGCGTTCGGCGAAGACCTCGTGCGGAGTCGTGCGGCGGTGCGGGGCGCGTGGGCGCGGGCGAGCGCCGGGAGCCCTCGCGTCCGTACGGGTGGGGGGCCTGCGGGTCGCGGCCGGCCTGTGCCTGTTCATGGGGTCCCCGGTCTCTGCCTGCGGTGGTCACTGTCGGTGCGGTCTGCGCCCGGTTCCGTCACCGCGCGTATCGGGCCTCGGTGACAGCGCGTGTCTCTACCCGTCGGTAACCGCTGTGTTCCGGACTTCTACGGGAGCCTGGCCAGGGTGGGCAAGTAACTCTGTGTGACGGTTATGGGGTTCGCCGGATTCACTTATCAGGGTGAAGGGGACACGAAGGGGCCGGGCGTGCGGCGCGGGCGGCTCGCGCGCCCCCGTGAGGTGTTGACGAACGGGGGCGGAGGTGACAGGCGTTCGAAGGGGGACGTACGCACGTATCCTGGCGGTCTCCGACCAGAAAGCGGCCTCTCATGCGTGTCTATGTCCCCCTCACCCTCAGTGCTCTCGCGCGGGCCCACGAGGCGGGCGAACTGGCGGGCGGGCCGGTGACCGCCTACGCCGTGACCCCCGCGCTGCGTGACTGGTACGGGTCCGAGGACCTGGAGGAGCTGGAGTACGCGGCCCTCGGGCGGGCCGCCGGGGCCTCGCTGCGGCTGCTGGCCGCGGACCCGGGGGCCGTACGTCGCCGGGTCGTGCTCGCCGTCGACGTACCGGACGCCGCGGCGCACCCCGACCCGGACCCCGCCTCCGCGGGCGAGGTGCGGGTCGAGGGGGCCGTGCGGATGGCGAAGGCGGCGGCGGTCCACGCGGACGCGGGCGACGCCGTCGAGGACGTCGCCGCCGCCACCGGGGCGCTGGGCGCGGCCGACCGGGGGGACCGCGACGCGGTGTCCGTCGTGGACGGCGTGGAGGACCACGAACTGCTGTGGTTCGCCCGTCAGGAGATCCCGGACCTGCTGGCCTGAGGGCTGTCCCGCCAGGAATTGCGGGACAGTCCTCAGCCCCCGAAGCGGGCGCGCTGCGGCCCCGGTCGGGCCGCCTGCCCGCGATCCGGCGCGGTATTTTTTTCGTATGGCTGGGAGTGGCGCGCATCTGGTGTGGGACTGGAACGGGACGCTGTTCCAGGACATGGACGCGGTCCTCGCGGCGACCAACGCGGCCTTCGCCGAACTCCGGATGCCGGGGCTGCGGGCGCTGACGATCGAGCGGTACCGCGAGCTGTACCGGGTGCCGGTCCCGGCGTTCTACGAGACGCTGCTCGGCCGTGCCCCCACCGCCGCCGAGTGGGAGCGGATGGACGGCGCCTTCCAGCGGCACTACGCCGAGGCCCGGCTCGGCTGCGGTCTTGCCGAACAGGCGCGTACGGTGCTCGGCGCCTGGCACGAGGCCGGGCACGGGCAGTCACTGCTGAGCATGTACGGGCACGAGGAACTCGTGCCGCTGGTACGGGAGTTCGGTATCGAGTCGTACTTTCTGCGGGTGCAGGGACGCACCGGGCCCTCCGGCGGCGGCAAGGCGGCGCACCTTGTGCGCCATCTCGCCCGGCTGCCCGAGGTCGATCCCGCGCGCACGGTGGTCGTCGGGGACGCCGTGGACGACGCGGTCGCGGCGCTCGCCGCCGGGGCCCGCGCCGTGCTCTACACCGGCGGTTCGCACAGCCGGGCGAGCCTGGAGACGGTCGGCGTCCCCGTGGTGGACTCGCTCCAGGAGGCCGTGGAGCGAGCAGCCGAGCTGTAGCGCCGCTCCCCGGAGGGGCCCGCCGAGCCCTTGCGCGCCCCGTCCCGCCCGCCCCCGGGCGACCGCCGCCACCTGCCCCCTTACGTGACGTCGACCACCTTCGGTGCTGTGCGGGGCGTCAAACTTGGGCCCCTTGATGTGTACGAATACGGCTCATGACGCGCCTCGCCCCCGGAGGGTTAGCCTGGTGCCGTGATCAGCGCGATATGCCGCGGGGGCGCCGACGCCCCTGCCCCGCGCCCGGCGCACGTGTCCTGTGCCCCGGGCTCCGCTGACCGACCGCGCGGGAACGGCGCGATGCCGGGATTGGCGGATATGGCCGCCCCCGGCGCGGATACCGGCATAACGTCGTCGGAGACCGGACACCCCGCGCCGCGGCGTTACGCCCCGAGCGGCACGCACCCCTCGTGCCGTCTTCACTTTCCTTCAACGTCACGCAACGGCGCGCGACAGGAGCCAGAGGATCATGCAGACCAAGCTGGACGAAGCCAAGGCCGAGCTGCTCGAAAGGGCTGCCCGGGTCGCTGAGAACAGTCCGGTCGGTGGGCACCTACCGATCGGTGACGACAACGGGCCGGCCGAGGGCAGGGCGCCGGACGCTCCGGAGACCCCGGACGCGCCGGACGCCGACCGTGTCCTCTCCTACCTCCAGCGCTACTACCTGCACACCGCCCCCGAGGACATCACCGGCCGCGATCCGGCCGACCTCTTCGGCGCCGCCTTCTCCCACCTCCGGCTGGCCGCGAACCGTCCGCAGGGCACCGCCAACGTCCAGGCGCACACCCCGACCGTCGACGAGAACGGCTGGGCCTCCCCGCACTCCGTGGTCGAGGTCGTCACCGACGACATGCCCTTCCTGGTGGACTCCGTCACCAACGAGCTGTCCCGCCAGGACCGCGGCATCCACGTCGTGATCCACCCCCAGCTCACCGTCCGCCGCGACCTCACCGGCAAGCTGCTCGAAGTGCTGCCGCACCGGCCCGCACCCGACGGGCGGGCGCACGACGTCCTGACCGAGTCGTGGATCCACGTCGAGATCGACCGCGAGACCGACCGCGAGGACCTGCGGCAGATCACCGCCGACCTGCTGCGCGTCCTGTCCGACGCCCGTGAGGCCGTCGAGGACTGGGAGAAGATGCGTGACGCCGCGCTGCGCATCGCCGACGAACTGCCCGCCGAGTTCCCCGAGGGCCCCGACGCCGCCGACCTGCCCGACAGCGACGTCGAGGAGGCCAGGGAGCTGCTGCGCTGGCTGGCCGCCGACCACTTCACCTTCCTCGGGTACCGCGAGTACGACCTGATCGACGGCGACTCGCTCGCCGCCGTCCCCGGCACCGGCCTCGGCATCCTGCGCTCCGACCCGCACCACGAGAAGGACGAGGACCACCCGGTCAGCCCGTCCTTCAGCCGGCTGCCCGCCGACGCCCGCGCCAAGGCCCGCGAACACCGGCTGCTCGTACTCACCAAGGCCAACAGCCGCGCCACCGTGCACCGCCCCAGCTACCTCGACTACGTCGGCGTGAAGAAGTTCGACGAGAAGGGCGAGGTCGTCGGCGAACGCCGCTTCCTCGGGCTGTTCTCCTCCGCCGCGTACACCGAGTCGGTGCGCCGGGTGCCCGTCGTGCGCCGCAAGGTCGACGAGGTGCTGCGCGGCGCCGGGTTCACGCCCAACAGCCACGACGGCCGCGACCTGCTCCAGATCCTGGAGACGTACCCGCGCGACGAGCTGTTCCAGACCCCGCCCGACGAACTGCGGTCCATCGTCACCTCGGTGCTCTACCTCCAGGAGCGCCGCCGGCTGCGGCTGTACCTGCGCAAGGACGTGTACGGGCGCTACTACTCGGCCCTCGTCTACCTGCCGCGCGACCGGTACACGACCGATGTGCGGCTGAGGATCATCGACATCCTCAAGGAGGAGCTGAACGGCGAGAACGTCGACTTCACCGCCTGGAACACCGAGTCGGTCCTCTCCCGGCTGCACTTCGTCGTGCGCGTCGCGACCGGCACCGAACTGCCCGTGCTCACCGACGCCGACGCCGACCGCATCGAACGCCGCCTCACCGAGGCCACCCGCTCCTGGTCCGACGGCTTCGCCGAGGCGCTGCACGAGGAGTTCGGCGAGGAACGCGCCGCCGCGCTGCTGCGCCGCTACGGCAAGTCCTTCCCCGAGGGCTACAAGGCCGACCACGCGCCGCGCTCCGCCGTCGCCGACCTCGCCCACCTGGAGCAGCTGCACGCCGAGCGCTCCACGGTGCGGGACTCCGCGCTGAGCCTGTACGAGCCGGTGGGCGCGGCCCCCGGCACGAAGCGCTTCAAGATCTACCGGGCGGGCGGCGAGATCTCGCTGTCCTCGGTGCTGCCGGTGCTCACCCGGCTCGGCGTCGAGGTCGTCGACGAACGCCCCTACCGGCTGCGCTGCGCCGACGGCGACACCGCCTGGATCTACGACTTCGGGCTGCGGATGCCCGAGGGCAGCGGCGACCACCTCGGTGACGACGCCCGCGAGCGCTTCCAGCAGGCCTTCGGCGCCGCGTGGAGCGGAAAGGCCGAGAACGACGGCTTCAACGCGCTCGTCCTGGCCGCCGGGCTCACCTGGCGCCAGGCCATGGTGCTGCGCGCGTACGCCAAGTACCTGCGGCAGGCCGGGGCCACCTTCAGCCAGGACTACATGGAGGACACCCTCCGCAACAACATCCACACCACCCGGCTGCTCGTCTCCCTGTTCGAGGCGCGGATGTCGCCGGAGCGGCAGAACGCCGGGACCGAGCTCCTCGACGGGCTGCTGGAGGAGCTGGACGGGGCGCTGGACTCCGTCGCCTCCCTCGACGAGGACCGCATCCTGCGGTCCTTCCTCACCGTCGTCAAGGCCACGCTGCGCACCAACTACTTCCAGCGCGCGGACGACGGCGAGCCGCACTCCTACGTGTCGATGAAGTTCGACCCGCAGGCCATCCCGGACCTGCCCGCGCCCCGGCCCGCGTTCGAGATCTGGGTGTACTCCCCGCGCGTCGAGGGCGTCCACCTGCGCTTCGGCAAGGTCGCGCGCGGCGGTCTGCGCTGGTCCGACCGGCGCGAGGACTTCCGTACCGAGATCCTCGGCCTGGTCAAGGCGCAGATGGTCAAGAACACCGTCATCGTGCCGGTCGGCGCGAAGGGCGGTTTCGTCGCGAAGCAGCTGCCCGACCCGTCCGTGGACCGGGACGCGTGGCTGGCCGAGGGCGTCGCCGCGTACAAGACGTTCATCTCGGCGCTGCTCGACATCACCGACAACCTCGTGAGCGGCGAGGTCGTGCCGCCCACCGGGGTCGTGCGCCACGACGAGGACGACACCTACCTCGTGGTCGCCGCCGACAAGGGCACCGCGACCTTCTCCGACATCGCCAACGGCGTCGCCGAGGACTACGGCTTCTGGCTCGGCGACGCCTTCGCCTCCGGCGGTTCGGCCGGCTACGACCACAAGGGCATGGGCATCACGGCGCGCGGCGCCTGGGAGTCCGTCAAGCGGCACTTCCGCGAACTGGGGCACGACACCCAGAGCGAGGACTTCCGGGTCGTCGGCGTCGGCGACATGTCCGGGGACGTGTTCGGCAACGGGATGCTGCTGAGCGAGCACATCCGCCTGGTCGCCGCCTTCGACCATCGGCACATCTTCATCGACCCCCAGCCCGACGCCGCCACCTCGTACGCCGAGCGGCGCCGCCTGTTCGAACTGCCCCGCTCCTCGTGGGCCGACTACGACCGGGCGCTGCTGTCCACGGGCGGCGGGATCTTCCCGCGCGGCGCCAAGTCGGTGCAGCTCAACGCGCACATCAGGAAGGCCCTCGGCATCGAGGGGACCGTCACCAAGATGACCCCGGCCGACCTCATGCGGGCCATCCTCAAGGCCCCCGTCGACCTGCTGTGGAACGGCGGCATCGGCACCTACGTCAAGGCGGGCGCCGAGAGCGACGCCGACGTCGGCGACAAGGCCAACGACGCGATCCGGGTCAACGGCGCCGAGGTCCGCGCCAAGGTCATCGGCGAGGGTGGCAACCTCGGCCTCACCCAGCTCGGCCGGATCGAGTTCGCCCGCCTCGGCAACGGCGGGGGCGGCGGCAAGGTCAACACCGACGCCATCGACAACAGCGCGGGCGTGGACACCTCCGACCACGAGGTGAACATCAAGATCCTGCTCAACGCGGTCGTGCGGGACGGGGACATGACCGTCAAGCAGCGCAACAAGCTGCTCGCGAGCATGACCGACGAGGTCGGCCGGCTCGTGCTGCGCAACAACTACGCGCAGAACGTGGCCCTCGCCAACGCCAGGGCGCAGGCCCCCTCGCTGCTGCACGCGCAGCAGCGGCTCATGCAGCGGCTCGTCGCCGACGGCCACCTCGACCGGGCCCTGGAGTTCCTGCCGCGCGACCGGCAGATCGCGGAACTGCTCAGCTCCGGACGGGGACTGGCCCAGCCGGAACTGGCCGTCCTGCTCGCCTACACCAAGATCACCGCGGCGCAGGAGCTGATCTCCACCCCGCTGCCGGACGACCCCTACCTGCGCGGGCTGCTGTTCGCGTACTTCCCCGAGCAGCTGCGCGAGAGCTACGCGCAGCAGATCGAGAACCACGCGCTGCACCGCGAGATCATCACGACGGTCCTGGTCAACGACACCGTCAACAGCGGTGGCAGCACCTTCCTGCACCGGCTGCGGGAGGAGACCGGGGCCTCCCTGGAGGAGATCGTCCGCGCCCAGCTCGCGGCCCGGGAGATCTTCGGGCTCAGCGCCGTGTGGGACGCCGTGGAACGCCTCGACAACCAGGTGCCCGCCGAGGTCCTGACCCGGATCAGGCTGCACTGCCGGCGGCTCGTCGAGCGCGGCACCCGCTGGCTGCTCAACAACCGGCCGCAGCCGCTCCAGCTCGCCGAGACCATCGAGTTCTTCCGCGCCGACGTCACGAAGGTGTGGGACCGGCTGCCCGGGCTGCTGCGCGGCGCGGACGCCGAGTGGTACCGCTCGATCCACGACGAGCTGACCGGCGAAGGGGTGCCCGAGGAACTCGCCACCCGGGTCGCCGGCTTCTCCTCGGTCTTCCCCGCGCTCGACGTCGTGGCCGTCGCCGAACGCTCCGGGCACGACCCGCTGGCCGTCGCCGAGGTGTACTACGACCTCGCCGACCGGCTCGGCATCACCCAGCTCATGGACCGCATCATCGAACTGCCCCGCGCCGACCGCTGGCAGTCGATGGCCCGCGCCTCCATCCGCGAGGACCTGTACGCGGCGCACGCCGGGCTCACCCAGGACGTCCTGGGCGCCGGGGGCGGCGAGGACGGCCCCGAACAGCGGTTCACGGCCTGGGAGGAGAAGAACGCGCCGATCCTGACGCGCGCCCGCTCGACGCTGGAGGAGATCCAGAACTCGGACAGCTTCGACCTCGCGAACCTCTCGGTCGCGATGCGGACGATGCGCACGCTGCTGCGGGCGCACGGCTGACCGGGGCGCCACCGAGGGCGCAGGGCACGGCCGGGGGCCGGGGAGCGGATCACCGCTCCCCGGCCCCCGGCCGGTTCAGCGCACCGTGCTCCGGCCGTGTTCAGCCCACCGCGCCCCTGGCGAGCGCCGCGAGGCGGTGCAGGGGGCCGTGGGACAGGGCGCGGGCCAGCGGGCGGATGCCCGCCGTGGGCCCGGCCGGCTGCCAGCGCACCTGGAGCCGGCCCGCCCCGGCCGGTTCCGGGCCGACCGTGACCCGGTGCTCGGACAGCCCGCCGTACGCCCGTACCCAGGTCGTGCGCGAGGGGAAGTCGCGCGGGGCGAGCAGCGGGCCGCTGTTGCGCAGCCGGCCCTGCCGCAGCTCCAGGACGGGGTGGCGGATGCCGTCGAAGCCCTGGAGCGGCAGCCGCGCCCGCGCCGGGTCGACCCGCACCCGCCCCTCGTACACCCCGGGCCGCACCGGGTCGAGCCGGAAGGCGACCGTGTAGCGGTACGGGCCCGGGGCGAGGGCCAGGTGCGCGATCTGCGGGCCGATCGGCAGCCGCAGCAGCGGGTCATAGGTGCGGATCGTCAAGTCGAGGCAGGTGCCGACCAGTTGGCTCAGTCCGGTGATCTCGTGCCGGAAGGCGGCGATCGCGAACGGGCCGGCCTCCACGCCCTCCTCGGTGAGGTCGAGTTCGCGCCGCGCCTCCTCGGTCTCCGGCACGGTGTCGCCCCAGTAGACCCGGTCCGCGCCGTCCCGTACGACGGTGCGCGGGCCGACCGGCAGGCCGAGGCCGCGCGCGGCGGTGCGCGCCTCGTCGAGCCGGTGCTCGCGCACGAGCCGCGCCACGACGCGTTCGGTGCGCGGCAGCCGCGCGTACGCCTCGGGAGCGAGCGTGTCGAGATAGGGCACGAGGAGGCCGGCGAAGCCGGTGAGCCACGCGTCGTCGCGCAGCGGCAGGTCGCCCGCGTACATCCGGAAGTCGTGCTTGAGGAACTTGTAGTCCTTCTGTGGACGGACCGCCTCGTGCCCCGACTCGGCGAGGAACGCGTCGATGAGCCGCTGCACGTGGACGCGGTCGCGGACGTTGTCGAGGCGGTCGCGCTGGTTGGAGATCGAGGCGGCGGACGAGGCCGCGTACGGCTCGACGTACCAGCGGTACACGGTCTGCGGGATCACCGTGAACGCCGTCGCGAGGCAGTACGCCTGCGCGGAGAACAACTGGTCCTCGTAGTGGATGCCCTCGGGGAAGCGCAGCCCGTGCCGGTCGAGGAAGGCGCGCGCGTACATCTTGCTGGTCGACAGGTGCTCGAAGAAGAGTTCCGGTTCCGCGTCGATGCCCTCGACGGTGCGCCGGCGCGCGACCAGCCCCGGCATCCACAGCGAGGAGCGGCCGGTGTCCACCCGCACCCGGCGCACCGCGCCCATCGCGAAGTCCACGGGCCGCTCCCGGTGCGCGGCGAGCAGCAACTCGACGGACTGCGGCGGGAGTTCGTCGTCGCTGTCGAGGAACATGACGTACGGTGCGGTGCTCGCGTCGAGCGCGGCGTTGCGCGGGGCGCTGCACCCGCCGCTGTTGTGCGGCAGCCGCAGGTACCTGATCCGCTCGTCGCTCTCGGCCAGGGCGCGCGCCACCTCGGGTGTCTCGTCCGTCGAGTGGTCGTCGCTGATCAGGATCTCGACGGCGCGGTGGGTCTGGCGGCGCACGCTCTCCACGGCGCGCGGCAGCCTGCGGGCGTCGTTGTAGACGATGACGACGACCGCGACGTCGGGGGCGGCCGGGGCCGCGCCGTCCGTACGGGGCTGAGGGGAGGGGCCGGCCGGGGTCACGGGGGTCGCGGTCATCGCCGCACCGCCTCCTCGGGGCTGGGGGCGGGGGTCCGCTCGTGCAGGGGCAGTACGGGGGGCAGGCGCGCCTCGGGGGTGCCGAGGAAGACGCGGCGTACGACGCGTTCGGCGGCCCGCCCGTCGTCGAACTCGCAGAAGCGGCGCCGGAAGGCGGTCCGCGCGGCGGCCGAGGCCGCGTCGTTCCAGGCCCCGGAGGTGAAGATCTCCGCCAGCTCGTCCTCGGTGCGCGCGAGGGTCCCCGGCGCCTCGGCGAGCAGGTCGAAGTAGACGCCCCGGGTGCGCCGGTACACCTCCCAGTCGTCGGCGTACACGACGATCGGCCGGTCCAGGTTGGCGTAGTCGAACATGATCGAGGAGTAGTCCGTGACCAGCGCGTCCGAGGCGAGCGCCAGCTCCTCGACCGGGTCGTACGCCGACACGTCCAGGACCCGGCCCGCCGCCCGCAGCCCGGCCAGTGGGGTCGGGGTACCGCTGTAGAAGTAGTGCCCGCGCACCAGCAACACGGTGTCCGGGCCCAGGCGTTCGGCGAAGCGGGCCAGGTCCAGCCGGGGTGACCAGGTGGCCTCGTAGTCGCGGTGGGTGGGCGCGTAGAGCAGTGCTCTCGCCCCCGGCGGGATGCCCAGCCGGGCCCGCACGGTGCGGACGCGTTCGGCGTCCGCCGCGTAGAACACGTCGTTGCGCGGGTAGCCGTGCTCCAGCTCCGTGTAGCCCGAGGGGTAGGCCCGCTGCCACATGCGCGTCGAGTGCGCGTTCGCCGTGACGCTGTAGTCCCACTTGTCGACGCGGCGCAGCAACTGGCGGAAGTTGAGGCCCTTCGCGGCGGCCGGGTAGGGGATCTGGTCCAGGCCCATGCACTTGAGAGGGGTGCCGTGGTGGGTCTGCACGTGCACCTGGCCCGGCCGTTTGACGACCGCGTTGGGGAAGTTGACGTTGTTGACGAGATACGTCGCGCGGGCCATGACCTCGCTGTAGCGCGGGGTCCCGGGCACGATGTGGTCGGTGCCGGGCGGCAGCAGCGGCACCCGCGCGCCGGACACGACCCACACGGGGTGGATGTGCGGGGCGAGCCTGCGCAGCTCCTCGGCGATCGCCCCCGGATTGCAGGCCACGCCCCGGTCCCAGTACGCGCTGAACACCGCCAGGTGCGGATCGAGGGGCCGCTCCAGGGCGCCCCGGTAGCGGCGGGCGCGGATCTTCCCGCCCAGTCTGTGGCGCTGCCTGCGGACCCCGGCGCGCAGCGCGCGGCGCCGGTCGTTGAGCGCGGCCAGCCGCAGATACGCCCGGTGGGCCCCGGCCTCCAGGAGCGACTGCCGTACGCCCTCCAGGCCCTCGGGCCGTTCGTGGCCGGGCGGCCGGCACGCGCGGGCGGCCCGGGAGGCGGCGCGGAAGAAGTCCTCGGCGGCGTCCCCGGGCAGCGTGCGGGCCGAGATGACCCGCAGCCACTCGTGCGTCATGAGGTCGTAGAGCCGGTGGCGCAGCGCGGCGGGGCGGTGCAGCGAGGTCAGCAGCCGGTCGGCGGCGACGTACGGCTCGATCAGGCCGAGGGGCCCGTCGGCGGTGGGCGGCGGGAGGGTCGCGGCGCGCTCCACCCGGTCCTCCAGCACGATCTGGTCGGCGCACGCGACACGGCCCGCGGCCAGCAGCAGCGCGTACGCCGTGTAGCGCTCGTTGCCCGCGGCCAGTACGTCGTGGTGCGCGGCCCAGAACGCGGAGCGGACCAGGCGGTTGCCGAGCAGCGGGGCGACGTCGAGCAGTTCGGGGCGCGCGTCGGGCGGGACGGGGGCGTGGCCCGCGCGGGCCAGCAGCGGGCCGTCCGGCGAGGGGGCGGCCCCGGTGCGCCAGGTCGTCCGCACGTGGTCCATCAGGACCACGTCGGCCGGACGCGTCTCGACGGCCGCGGCGCACAGCTCGATCGCGCCGGTCGCCGCGCGCAGACCGCCCACCGGCAGCCGGTCCTTGCCGCGTACGAACAGCAGCCACTCGCCGCTCGCCCGCCGTGCGCCGGCCCGGCGGGCCTCGGCGTCCGTGGTGCCGTCGGGCAGCGGCAGGGGCACGAACCGGGGATCGCGCGCGGCGGCCTCCTCGGCGAGCCCGCGGGCCGGCGCGTCGGTCCCCGCCACGACGATCTCGACCCCCGGCCGCTCCGGCGTGGCCTGCCGCGCGACGCTCTCCAGGCATTCCGCGAACCGGCCCCGGACCTCGGGCCCGTGGACGACGACAGTGAGACGAGGTGGCACGACAGCCCCTTCCGCTCGACGCCACCCCAGTGTGCGGCGCGGCGGTGCGCGCGGCCGGGTGACCGGGACCGTCCGGGTGAGGGGTCACGCGGGCGGGGGAGGGGGGCCGACCGGTCGCCGCCACGGGAACGGGCCCCGTCCGGTGTGAACGGGGCCCGTGGCGGGGGCGTGACGAGACGGCCTGTCGGGGCGGCCTGTCGGGGCGGGCGGCGGTGACGCGCCGGGCGGCCGTGACACGGGGAGAGGGGCCGTCGCACGGCCCCTCCGGTTCAGCGGGCCGTGAACTTCTCGTACTCCCGCATGACCTCCTCGCAGGGCCCGTCCAGGCGCAGCTCGCCGTGCTCCAGCCACAGGACGCGTTCGCAGGTCGTGCGGATCGACTTGTTGTTGTGGCTCACCAGGAAGACCGTGCCGGCCTGCGCGCGCAGTTCGCGGATGCGGGCCTCGGAGCGTTTCTGGAACTTGCGGTCGCCGGTGGCCAGCGCCTCGTCCACGAGGAGCACGTCGTGGTTCTTGGCGGCGGCGATCGAGAACCGCAGCCGGGCGGCCATCCCCGAGGAGTACGTGCGCATCGGCAGCGAGATGAAGTCGCCCTTCTCGTTGATGCCGGAGAACTCGACGATCTCCTCGTAGCGTTCGCGCACCTGCTCGCGGCTCATGCCCATCGCGAGCCCGCCGAGCTGGACGTTGCGCTCCCCGGTCAGGTCGTTCATGAGGGCCGCGTTGACGCCGAGCAGCGAGGGCTGACCGTCGGTGTAGATGTGCCCGCTCTCCACCGGCAGCAGGCCCGCGACCGCCTTGAGCAGCGTCGACTTGCCCGAGCCGTTGGTGCCGACGAGGCCGATCGCCTCACCCCGGTAGGCGGTGAACGACACGTCGCGCACGGCGTGCACCCGGCGCCCGCCCGGAGAGCCGCCCCGGCGCGCGATCCGGCTGAGGGCGGCGACGGCGCTGCCCCGGCCGCCCTTGGCCCCGTTGACGCGGTAGACGACGTCGACGTGCGAGGCGATCACGGTGGGGCGCCGCCCGGTGCCGGTGGACGCGGTACCCGGGCCGGTGGACGCGGCGGGGATCGCGGTGGTCGGTTCAGCCACGGCCGTATTTCTCCTCGGACTTCCAGAAGTAGACGAACCCGGACACGCCGCTCAGCAGCGCCCAGCCCAGGGCCACCGCCCACACGTGGTCGGGGAGCTGGTCGGCGTGGAAGCTGTCGATCAGCGCGAAACGCATGAGGTCGATGTAGACGGCCGTCGGATTGCACTGCATGGCCACGGTCAGCCAGTGCGGCAGATCGTGCTTGGACAGCATGTTCTGGAGGCTGAACATGACCCCGGAGGTGTACATCCAGGTGCGCATCACGAAGGGCATGAGCTGTGCGACGTCCGGGGTCCGCGCACCCAGCCGCGCCATGATCAGCGCGAGCCCGGTGTTGAAGACGAACTGGAGCGCCAGCGCCGGCACGATCAGTGCCCACGACGGGCTCGGGTACACGCCGAAGGCCACGAGGATCACGGCGAGCGCGACCATCGAGTACAGAAGCTGCTGGAGCTGCTGGAGCGAGAAGGAGATCGGCAGCGAGGCGCGCGGGAAGTGCAGCGCCCGCACCAGGCCCAGGTTGCCGGAGATCGCCCTGGTCCCGGCCAGGACGCTGGACTGCGTGAAGGTGAAGACGAAGACGCCCGTCACCAGGAAGGGCACGAAGTCCTCGACGCCCCGGCTCGTGTTGAGCAGCAGGCCGAAGATCAGCAGGTAGACCAGCGCGTTGAGCAGCGGGGTCATCACCTGCCACACCTGGCCCAGCTTCGCCTGGCTGTACTGCGCGCTCAGCTTGGCGGTCGAGAAGGTGATGATGAAGTGGCGCCGGTCCCACAACTGGCGGACGTACTCCGGGAGGCTCGGCCGGGCCCCGCTGACCGTGAGGCCGTAACGCGCGGCCAGCTCGGCGGGGCTCAGCCCCGCGTCGGGGTCCTGCCGTTCGTGCCGGGGCGGCGGGGTGTCGAGAACCTGGCTCATGGGCGGGCTGCTTTCGCCTACGAGGCTTTCGCCTTGGGGGGATTCGCCTGGGGGGAGAGGTGCTGGGTCGCGCGGGCCGGGGCGGTGACCTCGGCACACGCGAGTCGTCGGCTCCGGTCGTTCACGTCCGCTTCGCTCGCGGTTCACGTCGGGACGCAACCGTATCGTCGTCGCGCTGAGCCTAGAACCTCACGACGTCGGAACGCAACCGTTTCGTCGTATCGCCCTATGCTGGGGGCCATG
This sequence comes from Streptomyces sp. NPDC049954, assembly GCF_040656295.1. Classification (NCBI taxonomy): domain Bacteria; kingdom Bacillati; phylum Actinomycetota; class Actinomycetes; order Kitasatosporales; family Streptomycetaceae; genus Streptomyces; species Streptomyces sp. NPDC049954. The sequence goes on along the minus strand of NZ_JBFALS010000014.1, from coordinate 142,607 downwards.
GCGAGCGGCGAGGACAACAGCGGGACGGGCGGCGGCCCCCGCAGCGGGCGGGCCCCGGCCGGGGCGGCCGTGCTGCGCGAGGACGTGACGGAGGCGATCCGCGCCGCCGTCTTCGCGGAGCTGGCCGCCGTGGGCTACGGGCGGATGTCCATCGAGGGCATCGCGCGCCGCGCGGGCGTCGGCAAGACGGCGGTGTACCGGCGCTGGCGCTCCAAGCTGCACCTCGTCCTCGACCTCGTGTCGGCCATAGCGGCCTCGGGCCTGCCCGCCCCCGACACCGGCTCCCTCGTCGGCGACCTCACGCTGCTGTACGAGGTCACCTCCCGCGCCCTGCGCCACCCCGTCGCCTCGCAGATCGTCCCCGACCTGCTGGCCGAGGCGGCCCGCACCCCCGACCTCCAGGAAGCCTTGCAGCGCGCCCTGCGCGAGGGCCAGCAGGGCGCCTTCCGCGGGGTGCTCGACGCGGCCGTGGCGCGCGGCGAACTGAGCGCGGGCCTCGACCAGGGCCTCGCGCTCGACCTCGTCTCGGGCCCGCTGTACTGGCGCACCGTCGTGGTCCGCACGAAGACCGGGCGCGGTTACGCGGCGGCGCTCGCGAACGGCGTGGCCGGGGCGCTGCGGGAGCTTTAGAGGGCGGGGCTCAGCGGGCCCCGACCAGCCGCGCCAGTCTGCGCCGTACGACGACCGCCGCGCCCCGCAGTCCCGGCGCGACGCGCAGCGCGAGCGAGCCCGAGTGCGTCGCGTACGGCTGGACGAGGACGAAGCCGTGCCGGCGGCTGGGCAGCGCGGTGCGGCGCAGCAGCCCCCGGGAGGCCACCGCGCGCGCCGTCGTACGGCGCGTCGTGCCGTCCGCGAAGCCCAGCAGGAGCCACAGGTCCCACGAGCCGGTCTCCAGGTCGGCGAGGTTCACCCGGAGGTCCGCCGTCCAGGTCCCCGGGCGGGGTCCCGGCGTGAGGGCGGCGGTCCTGCGCTGGACGGACCGGCGGCTGGAGCGGTGCGTGAACTCGGCCTGCACGCCCGTCGGCCGGGCCCGCGCGAGCCGCCCGTACAGGTCGTGCACCCGCAGCCGCAGCACGCCGCCCGGCGCGTGCGGGCGCAGCGCGGCGTCCACCGTCACCGGCAGGACCCGTACGGGACGGCGCAGCAGCGGGCCGAGGCCGACCCCGGGCAGGTCGCGCGCCCACACCGGGCGGCCCTCCTCGTCCTCGGCGTACGGCGGCAGCAGGCGTGAGGGGCGCGACACCAGGTCGCGCAGCCGTTCCAGGTCGCGCGGGGCGGCCGAGGCGAGCACGACCCGGCCCGCGATCCGGCCGGGTCCCGGGGCCGCCGCGAAGTCCCCGGCGGCGAAGCCCGCGAGGTAGGCACGGCTGAGCCGCCACCACTGCCGCCGGTACTCCTCGCCGCGCTGCGGCAGTTCCCGCAGGTACATCCGCAGTCCGCGCTCCAGGAAGGTGGCGCGCGCGGCCCGGACGAGCCCGGGCTGCCCGGCCTCCTCGAAGGTCGAGACGGCCTGGCGGTGGGCCTCGATCCTGGCCTGCCAGTTGGCGACGTCGGAGCGGTCCAGGGACAGCGAGGGACGTTCCGCCGTGCGCCGCACCTGCCACACGTAGACCAGGTCGCTGATGAGCGCGACGCGCGGCCGGGCGGCGAGGACCCGCGCGCCGAACACGAAGTCCTCGTACACGAAGCGCCCCTCGGGGAAGCGGATGCCCTGCGCGCGCAGGAACGCCGTGCGGTACAGCTTGTTGACGCACAGGGTGTCCTGCGCCAGGCGCGGCAGGTCCTCCGGGTCCTCGACGAGCGCGGGCCGCTCGTACAGGCGCGGCTGCCACGGCGTCTCCCGGCCGTCGGGCAGTTCGCGGCGCACGCACAGACCGGCCGCGACCTCGGCGTCGTGCTCCCGGGCCGCGTTCAGGAGGGCGTCGAGCGCTCCGGGCGGCAGCAGGTCGTCGCTGTCCAGGAACATGACGTACGGGGCGGTCGAGCGGGCAAGGCCCTCGTTGCGCGGGGTGCCGCAGCCGCCGCTGTTCGTGGCGCGCCGTACGACGCGCAGCCGGGGCTCGTCGGCGGTCAGTGCGGCCAGGACCTCCGTGCTGCCGTCCGAGGAGCAGTCGTCCACGGCGATGACCTCGCGCACCCCGGGGCCCTGCGCGAGCGCCGAGCGCACCGCGTCGGCGACGTGCGGGGCGTCGTTATAGCCGATCACGACGATGTCGGCCTGCGCGGACAGCGCGCTCATCCGCGCTCACCGCCCCCGCCGGGGACCCGCGCGAGGACCTCGCCCGTCTCCCGGCTCCAGTCCACCACCACGGCCTCCGCGGGCAGCCGCTGATAGCGCGACAGCAGCAGCCAGCGCACGTGGTAGCGGCGCACGATGCCCGCGCGCCGCGCGGCGTCCGCCCTGCCCGACACGTACGCGTGCGCCGCCCGCCAGCGCGCCGCGCGGTCCCGCTCGGCGAGCGCCGGATCGGACCACACCGGGGCGGCCATGTCCACGCCGAAGCCCGGCAGGCTGCGGGTCGCCATGCGCTGGACGGTCAGCAGCGGCTCGCCCGGCCGCACGTGCTCCGCCGCCCACGCGTACGAGGGCCAGTCCGGCGGCCGGGCGCTGCCCTTCGGCAGGGCCGACGCCGGGAGCACCGCCCCGGCCTGCGCGAACAGGAAGCCGAGGCACACCGCGAGGGCCGCCGCCGCGCCGTACGCCGTGCGCCACCACCGCCACGGCCGGGGCGAGGCCAGCTCCAGCGCGGCCGCGACCTGCGGCACCACCGCCGTCATCCCGAGGATGCGGCCGTACGTGTAGTGCCCGCTCGCCCACCCATAGCAGGCGACCACCAGGAAGACGAGGAACATCCAGCCGAGCGGATCGCGCCGGTCCCGGCGCAGCCGCAGCGCGAGCGCGGGCAGCCCGACGAGGGCCACGAGCCAGTACCGGCCCACGAGCTCCCGGTACAGCGGACGGTGCGTCGGGTCGAGGACGTCCGAGGCGGAACCCAGCGAGAACACCCCGAAGTACGGCCACACCGCGCCCGCCACCACGGCGGCCAGCGGCACCAGGGCCCAGCCCGCCGCCGCCCGCCACGTCCAGCCGCGCCACCGGGTCAGCACCAGGACGGCGACCCCGGCGACCGCCGCGACCGCGCTGATCGCGTGGATCAGCAGGATCAGCCCGCACAGCACACCGAGCCCCGCCTTCGCCCACGCCGTGGCCGGGAACTCGCGCTCCGGCGAGGTGAGCCGCGCGGCCACCGCCCACGCGGTCAGCGCCAGGCCCATCGCGAAGGTGCTCGGATAGCCGACGACGCTGACCAGCGACAACAGCCCGAGGAAGCCGCTCCACCGCAGCGGCTCGGTACCCCACAGCGCCACCAGGAACACCAGGGCGAGCACGGGGGCCCACGGCCGGCGGCTGAACTGCTTGACGAAGGCGTTCAGGCCCAGCAGCAGCACCAGCAGGTTGACCGGCGCCGCGAGCCGGAACACCGTCCAGCCGTCGGAGCCGGTGGCCTTCGCGAACAGGGCCTGCGCGAGGGCGTACGGCGAGTAGTACGGGCTGCCCGCGCCCGGCAGGTCCGCCATGGGGTGCGCGGGGTGGAACAGGTCGGCCTTGAGCCGTTCGACGACGGCCGCGTGCTGACCCGCGTCGCAGCACACCGGGTGCGCCCACGCGGCGAGCGTGATCCCGATCCACACCAGCCCGCCGAACACGAAGTACGGGGTGGGCCGCCAGCGCCCGAAGGGCCGCGTGCCACTCGCCCCCGCGACCCTGGACCGGCGCAGCGGCGGCAGTACGGGGGCGGTACGGGGCACGGCGGGGGGAGGGCCGAACGCGCCGGTCGCCTCGCTTCCGCCGCCGGCCGCTCCCGCGCCCTCGGACCCACCGGGCGTACCGCTCACGGAGTCCACGGAATCCAGGAGTCCTCTCGGATCGAGGTCACCGGCCGTGGACGGGTCCCGCGGCCGGCGGTCCCCGCGGGCCGCTCCCACGGGTGGTTCCGCACGGAGACCGACTCCCTGCGGCGGCCGCCATAAAGCGGCACATCCCACTTTTACGCCCTTTGTCCGTCAACGGAGAATGTTCGGCGCCCAAAAGCGTGGCCGCCGGGCGCGCGGGGCCGGGGACGGGCGGGCCGGGGACGAGCGGGGCCGAGGGCGGCCGGACGCACGACGGCGGGGCCGGACCGCGTCACGCGATCCGGCCCCGCCGCCCTTCACCGGTTCTCCCGGCTCCTCCCGGATTCTCCCGGCCGGCGTTCGCTCTACTTCACCGCTCCCGCCATCACCCCCGACACGAACTGGCGCTGGAAGGCGAAGAACACGATCAGCGGGATCACCATCGACAGGAAGGCGCCCGGCGCGAGGATGTCCACGTTGTTGCCGAACTGGCGGACCTGCTGCTGGAGCGCCACGGTGATCGGCGGGCTGCCCGAGTCCGCGAAGATCAGCGCGATCAGCATGTCGTTCCACACCCACAGGAACTGGAAGATGCCGAGCGAGGCGATCGCGGGACCGGCCAGCGGCATCACGACCCGCGTGAAGAGCCGCAGCTCCCCGGCCCCGTCCAGCCGCGCCGCCTCCAGCAGCTCGCGCGGGATCTCGGCGAAGAAGTTGCGCAGCAGGAACACCGCGAACGGCAGCCCGAAGGCGACGTGGAAGAGGATCACGCCGATCGTCGTCTCGAAGACGCCGATGGCCCCGAACAGTTTCGACACCGGCAGCAGCGCGACCTGCACCGGCACCACGAGCAGCCCCACGACCAGCAGGAACCACCAGTCGCGGCCCGGGAAGTCCATCCAGGCGAACGCGTACCCGGCCAGCGAGCCGATCACCACGACGAGCAGCGTCGCGGGCACCGTGATCAGCACCGTCGACCACAGCGAGTGCGTGATGGTGCTGTCGTCCAGCAGCCGCGCGTAGTTGTCCACGGTCAGCTGGGCCGGTTTCGTGAACACCTGCCACCAGCCGCTCTCCCCGATGTCCGAGGGGGAGCGCAGCGAGGACAGCAGCAGGCCCAGCGTCGGCACGAGCCAGAACACGGCGACGACCAGCAGGAACAGGCGCATCACCCCGCCCGCCGCATAGCCCGCCAGACGCGCCGCGAGCGGTCTCCTGGCCTGGACGGGCCGGGGCGCCCCGGCCCCGGACTCCTTCCCCAGGGGCTCCGGCACGGCCTCACTCGGAACGGTGGTCATCGCCGGGCCTCCCTGCGCAGCCTGCGGACATTGAGCAGCATCACCGGCACCACCAGCACGAACAGGAAGATGGAGATCGCGCTGGCCACGCCCGAGTCGCCGTCCACGAACGCCGTGTTGTACAGCTCCAGGGCCAGCACGTTCGCGTCGTCCCTGACCGCTCCCGGCGGGACCACGAAGACCAGGTCGAAGATCTTCAGGACGTTGATCATGAGAGTGACCAGGACGACGCCGAGCACCGGAGCGAGCAGCGGCACCGTGACCCGCCGGAACACCTGCCACTCGTTGGCCCCGTCGACCCGGGCCGCCTCCAGCAGCTCCCTCTCCATCCCCGCCAGGCCCGCCCCGATCAGCACCATCGCGAAACCGGCCCACATCCAGATGTACGCGCCGATCACCGCCCAGGTCACGAGCGAGGGACCGAGCCAGTCGATCCCGTTGTACGGCTCGCGGAAGTTGTCCGCCGGGTAGCGCAACAGCGCCCCGTCCGCGGCGGCCGGAAGCGTGAAGGTGCCGTCGGCGCGGGCCGTGGCCGAGGCCACGACCTTGCCGTCCTTGACCGCCTCGACCGTGATCCCGGCGTAGCCCAGCTCCTTCGGGTCGACGGTGTCCGGTGTCCCGCCGCCACCCTTCGTGAAGTCCTGCCAGGCGGTGCCGGTGACCTTCCCCGGCTCGGGCGCGGCCTGCTTCGCGGGCGCCGCCCCGTCCGGCATGACGTCGGGTGCGACGCCGACCAGCGGCAGCGTCACCGGCGTACCGGCCCGCACCGGCTCCCGCGTCACGAAGCTCCCGCCCGGCCCCTTCTCCAGCGGCGACCTCGGGCCCGGATGGGCCTTCGGGAAGGCGGAGGAGGAGGCGAAGGTGTCGTGCACGGTGACCGCGAGGGCGTTAGCGACGCCCCGGTCCGGGTCCTGCTCGTACACCAGCCGGAAGATGATCCCCGAGGCCAGCATCGAGATCGCCATCGGCATGAACACGAGCATCTTGAACGCCGTGCCCCAGCGCACCCGTTCGGTCAGCACCGCGAAGACCAGGCCCAGCGCGGTCGCCACGGTCGGCGCCACCACGAGCCAGATCGCGTTGTTCTTGATCGCCGTGCGGATGTTCGCGTCGGTGAACATCTCGACGTAGTTGTCGAAGCCGACGAAGCCGTCGCCCGGCTTGTCGAAGAGGCTGCGCACCAGCGAGTACCCGATCGGGTAGACCACGAGCGCGCCCAGCAGCACCAGCGCGGGCAGCAGGAAGGCCACGGCCATCGACCGGCGGGTCCGCGTCACGCTCCGGACGGTGCCCCGGGGGCTCCCGGCACCCTTCCGGGACGAGGACGACGGAGACGGCGACGGGGACGGCGGCGAGGCCGGGGGCGGCGTCTGCGCGGCGCCCCCGGCGGACGGGTCGGCCATCCCCTCAGTCCTTGTACGCCTTGGCCGCGTCGCTCTCCAGCCGCCGCTGGATCGCCGTCACGTTCTTCGGCTGCCCCAGGAAGTCCTGGAGCGCCTTCCACTCGCCCTTGCCGGGGGAACCACCGAAGGCCTGCGGCATCTGGTCGGACATGTCGTAGCGGATGTCGTCGCCCGCCGCGATGAGCGACTTCGCGATGTCCCGCTGCACCGGGTCGGGGTACGCGCCGAAGTCCAGCGACTTGTTCGGGGAGACGAACCCGCCGGTCTTCGCCCAGATCCCGGCCGCCTCCGGCGAGGCGAGGTACGTCAGCAGCGCCTGCGCGCCCTTCGAGTCCGTCAGCGCGACCGCCGCGTCCCCGCCGACCACCGCCGGGGCCTTCCCGTCGCCGACCGCGGGGAACGGGAACACCTTCGCGTCCGTGCCGATCTTCGCGTCGGTCTGCGCGATGTTGATGCCGACGAAATCCGCCTCGAAGACCATCCCGGCCTTCGGCTGGTCGCCGCCGGTGAAGGTCTGCGTGACCGAGGCGGGGAACTCCGTGCCGAGCGCGCCCTTCGCGCCGCCCGCGATCAGCTCCGGCTTCCCGAAGAGCTGCCCGAGCGTGGTCAGCGCCTCCTTGACGGAAGGATCGGTCCACTTGATCTCGTGCTTCGCGAGCTGGTCGTACTTCTCGGGGCCCGCCTGCGAGAGGTAGACGTTCTCGAACCAGTCGGTCAGCGTCCAGCCGTCCGCGCCCGCCACCGACACCGGGGTGACCCCCGAGTCGGAGATGGTCTGCGCGGTCTTCATGAAGTCCGCCCAGCTCTTCGGCTCGCTCGCGCCCGCGTTCTCGAAGACGGCCGTGTTGTACCAGACCAGCGACTTGTTGGCGGCCTTGAAGTACACGCCGTACTGGGTCCCGCCGACCTTGCCGAGGTCCTGCCAGCCCTGCCCGTAGTTCTTCGCCAGCTCCGCCTTGGCCGCCGCGCCCACCGGCTTCGCCCACTTGCGGTCCACGGCCTGCTCGATCGCCCCGACCTGCGGCAGCATCCCGACGTCCGGCGGCTCACCGCCCGCGATCTTCGACTCCAGGAAACCGATCACCGGGTCCTGCGCCGGGACGTACTCGGTCTTCGCCCCGGTCCGCTTCTCGAAGTCGGCCAGCACCTTGAGGAACGCCTTGCGCTCCTCGCCGCTCCACACGGCGGCGACCTTGACGGTCTGCCCTTTCAGGTCCGGCAGCTTCGGCCCGGCGGCCGCGGGCTTGGACTCGGGCCTGCCGCTCTCGCCGCCGTCGCCCCCGTCGTCGTCCCCACCGCAGGCGGAGAGCAGCAGCGCCCCCGCCGCGACCGCCACGATCGCGGACCTGCGTATCCGAAGAGTTGCGCGCATCATTGCCCCGTTCTCTTCAACTGCCGTCATTCACAAGATCGTTCAGACACTGATCGTCGGATCAGAGAGGGGACCTCTGCCCCGTCGGGACGTGTCTACGCCTGCGCGCCGGGGGCGGGCAAGGGACGGACCGCCTCTGAACAGGCCATCGTGATGCGGTCGTTAGATGCGGCGTCCGGGCAACTGGGGTGTAAAACGGTGCCGTTGAGGGGCCTCGGGCACCTCGTGGCGCGCGAGGGACGGGCGGGGCGCGGTGGGGTCGGGCGCGGGGGCGTGCGGGGCGCGTTGCCCCCGGGTGCCGACGGACGGGCGTGGCGGGCGAGCGGCGGGGCGGGCACCGGCCGGTGCCCGCCCCGCCTCCCGTGGCGTGCCGGGAGCGCTCAGATCAGCGGGGGCGGACCCTGCGCTCCCGTCGAACGGGCCGCCCGGTCCAGGGCGCTCGCGAGCAGGGCCAGGTCGGTCGGCCCGTTGCCCAGCTCCCGCACCGGCCGGCGGGCCGGGGGATCGCCCATCCGCTCCCACTCCAGCGGCAGGACCGTGGGCCGCAGCGTCGCCGTACGCGGAATGCGCCCGGTGACCCGGCCGCCCTGGAAGGGCAGCGCCGCCCCGTCCGGCGTGTGCAGCCGCCCGCGACCCGGCGCCGGGTCCTCGGGCGCGGTGGACGGCGCGTCCAGCGTGATCCGCAGCCCCGCGCCGCGCGCCAGCTCGGTCACCGCGACCCGTTCGGTGCGGGTGGCGGCGGCCACCAGGTGCACCCCGAGCCGCGCCCCCTCGCGCGCCACCGCCTCCAGTGCCCGCACGACGGAACCCGCCGCGGGCCGGGCCGTGGAGCCGAGCGGGGGATCGAGCAGCGCGTCGAGATCGTCCACGACGACGACCAGCCGGGGCAGCGACTCGTCCTCCGCCGCCTCCGCGACCGCCTGCGCGGCCGTCCGCGAAGCCGCTTGGGCGGAGGTCGGCGAACCCGACTGCTGTGTACGGGAGTTCGGCCGCAGGCGCAGCGTGCGGCTGGGTGGCGCGTCCAGGTCCCCGTCCCCGGACCGCTCCGCGCGCGGGGCGCCGGGCTGCGGTGGGACGGACTCCCCGTGCGGGGCGCGCGGCCGGGTCCGCTCCCCGTACAGGGGCGGTACCGCGCCGCGCTCGGCCGCCGCGTGCCCGGCGGACCGCGCCACCGGGGCGTCGGCCGGATGCCCGGCGGGGGCCTCCCGCCGCGCCGCTTCCTGGCGTACCGCTTCCTGCCGTACGGCCTCGGGGCGCGCGGCTTCCTGCCGTACGGCTTCGGGGCGCGCGGTCTCCGGGCGCGCCGCCTCCCGCGTGCGCGCCGATCGCTCGGACCGCGCCTCGGATATGTCCCGCGCCCCACGGGCGGCCGGTACGTCCCAGGGTGAGCGGACCGCACGGCCGGTGTCCCCGGCGTCCCGGACCTGGCGCGCCGCGCGGACCTCGTACGCCTCGCCCGGACCGCGCGTCTCCCCGCGCTCGCGCACGTCCGTACGGAGCGTGCCGTCGCGCTGCGGGGGCACCTCCCGGTCGCCGTAGTCGCGGTAGTCGCCGTATCCGATGCGCCGCTGCGTGCGCGTGGCGGCGCTTCCGTACGCCCCGGTCCTGATCTCCTCGGCGAGCGCCGCCTCGGGCGGGAGGTCGGCACGCGTCTCGCGGCGCCGCTCGCCCTGCGCGGGTGACTCGCGCCGGCGCGCGGAGGCGGCCCCGGCGATGCCCCGGCCGTGGGTCTCGGCCTCGGAGCCGCGGGCCGGACGCGGGCCGGTGAGCCGGTCGCCGAGCCCGCCGCCGGCCGGGGAGCCGGGGCGCGAGAGAGCGTGCCGGCCGAGGAAGTCGGTGCCGTCGAGCAGCCGCGCCCGCCGCTTCAGCTCGGCGGTCAGCGACTGCGCGAACTCCCGCATCCGCACCGGGTCCTGAGCGACGAGATGGGTCGACACGTGCGGCAGGTCGAGACAGACGCCGAGCCCGTCACCGGAGTGCGCGGGGGCGCCGCCGCCGTCGATCAGTACGAGCCCGAGCCGGTCCGGCCGCTCCCCGGCGGCCAGTGAGGCGGAGACGGAGCGCAGCAGTTCGGTGCGGCCACTGCCGGGCGGGCCCTCCACGAGCAGATGCGGACCGTGCGCACCGTCCAGATCGACGGTCGCCGGACCGTGCGGCCCCGCGCCCAGCACCGCGAGCGCCCGGCCGCCGCGCGCCGCGGCCTCATCGGCCGCCGCCGCCCACCGGGCCAGCAGCGAGGCGGGCGTGGCCCGCGCGAGCCCCAGTTCGTCCAGGAGCCGCGCGGCCTGCGGCAGCGGCGCGGCGAGAGCGCCCTGCGGATCGCCGGGGGCCGCGTCGGTCCGCAGCGGGGCGAGCGCGCGGGCGAAGCGCTCCGCCCAGGCCGCCGACACCCCGTCCGCCGTCCCCACGGTGCCCGAGCCCGCGGGCGTGCCGCCCACCGTGCGCAGCAGGTGCAGCCCGGTGGCGACCTCCCCGCTCAGCAGCGCGACGGCCCCGCAGTCCCGGAAGGCCGGCATCCCCGCGCAGGCCGTCTCGAAGGTGTCGGCCACGGGGGAGACGGCGGTCGCCGCGGGCGTCTCGGCCAGGCACAGCAGATGCACCCCGGCGGCGGGACCCTCGCTCGCGCACCAGGCCGCCGCCTCACGCAGGGCCGGGGTGCCCGGGTCCCCGTCCAGGACGACCACGGTGTGCGGGGCCCGCGCCGCGTCGTGCGGACGGCGCCGCAGCTCCTCGATCCGCGCCCGCGCCTGCTCCCGGTCGTAGGCGACCAGGACCCGGCAGTCCTGGCCCCGGGTCGGCCGGGCCTGCGGCAGCCAGCCGAGCCAGGACCAGTCGGCGGTGCGCCCGGCGACCGGCCACCGCTGGTCGGCGCTGACGAGGACGATCTCCAGCAGGTCGGGGGAGTGCAGCGCGGCGAGCTGGGCGAGCACCGAACGGGCCAGCCCGAGCAGCCGCTCACGCGGACCGGCCAGCCCCAGCGCCCCCGCCTCCCGCAGGCTCACGGTCACCGGGACGGTCAGCGTCACCCCGTCCTGGCCCGTGCGGTCGGCCGTGCCGACCCGGACCACGAGGCTCTCCGGATGGCCGGGGCCGCGCTCCCACAGCCGGGTGCCCGGGCCCAGCGCGGTGAGCAGCAGCGCGGCCGGATCGGGCCAGGGATCGGCGCCGCCCGCCCGGAGCTGCCCGCCCGCGAAGGTGGCGGGGAACCGGCCGGTGCCGCTCTCGGCGGCGCCGCCCCGCAGCCCCGGCAGGGTGTCGGGCACCTCCTCCCCGGCCCGGCCGCCGAACCGCCGCGTCCACTTCGACAGCCCGCGCCTGCGCCCGCCGCGCGTCTCCTCGGCGGGGGCCGGGGGAGCGACGTGCGGCCCCGGTCCGTCCGCCGCGGCCGGATCCGGGACCTCGGGACGGGCCGGGAGCCCACCGGAGGCGTCCGGGGCGCTCCTGGTCTCCAGCGTCTCCGCGAGGCCCGGCAGGTCCGTGCCCCGCGCCGGGGTGGCCGGCTCGGCCGGTGGGCGGTCGGCGATCCGCACCCGGACGTGCCCCTCGCCGTCCGGCGTCGTCGCGGCCAGGGGTGGCGCGGCGCCCGGCACCACGCGCAGCACCGACTCCCCGACCCGCAGCAGGGAGCCCCGCGACAGCGGCACGGGCTCCGGGCCCACCCGCCGCCCGTCGAGCGTCGTCCCGTTGGTCGAGCCGAGGTCGGCGACCCGCACCCGGCCCGCGCCGTCCACCGTCACCGCGCAGTGCGTACGGGAGACGTCTGGGTCGTCGAGCGTGATGTCGGCGCCCGCCGAGCGGCCGAGGCTGATCTCGCCCCCGTGCAGCAGATGGACGCCGCCCGCGTCGGGCCCGGACAGGATGTGCAGCTGCGGGGTCGAGCCGTCCGGGGTCGGCCCGGGAGGCACCGGGGCGCCCAGGGACAGCACCGCGCCGTCCACCAACGGGGGCTCACCGAGGACCGCGCGCTGGGCGTCGAGCCGCTGCCCGCCCGCGTAGAGCACCGCGGGGCCCTCGCCGGCCTGCGCCGCGCTCGCGAGCCCGGCCGCGACAGCGGACAGCGTGGTACCGGCGGGGGCGGTGACCAGTACGTCGCAGGTGCGCGCGGGATGGCCGCCGCGCGGCCCGAGGAGGGTCAGCCGAATCTGCATCGCGGTCAGCGGTCCCTTCTGTGCGGGCGCCCGGCAGCGGAAACCGGCCTGGCTCCCCCGCCGCGCACGGGCACGTCGGCCTGTACGACAGGCATCCTCGCACTTGCCACCGACAACACGCCCGGCACCTGGCGTCAATTGATCTTGAATGGTCGGCTCCGGTCGGAAAAGTTCCTGCTCGAACGAGGCCGGTCGCCGTGCGAGGTTCCTCACGGAGGCCGGGGCGCGGCCTGCGAGCTTCCTCACGGCGACCGGCGACCTCGCGCGGGAACCGGCGGGCGGCGGCCGGCGACCCCCGGACCGGGCCGCCCGCCGCAACGTCGCAGGAAGGGCCGCCGGGAGAGCACGTGGTCGCACGGAAGGACACCCGGCCGCCCGGCAACCACCCCGGCCCCGCACGCGTCTTCCGTGACACGGACCGCCGGACGGAGTGACGGTCCGGCGGCCGCACGCGGAGCCGGGGAACCACGCGTGCGCACTACAGTGGGCGGGACTGTCCGAAGCGGCGGACGCCCTCGTCGAGGGCGGCGGCCGTCCGAAGAGCGGCGGAGCCGGCGGCAGCCGGTGACGTGGCGCGCCAGATGATCAGGGAGCGCATGACGTGCGGCCGGTAGGCAGCAAGTACCTCCTGGAGGAGCCGCTGGGACGCGGCGCCACGGGCACCGTCTGGCGTGCGCGGCAGCGGGAGACCGCGGGCGCGGAGGCGTCCGTGCCGGGCGAGCCCGGCGAACTCGTCGCGATCAAGGTCCTCAAGGAGGAGCTCGCGAACGACGCGGACATCGTGATGCGCTTCCTGCGCGAGCGCTCCGTGCTGCTGCGGCTCACCCACCCCAACATCGTCCAGGTCCGCGACCTCGTCGTCGAAGGCGATCTGCTCGCCCTCGTCATGGACCTCGTCGAGGGCCCCGACCTGCACCGCTACCTGCGCGAGAACGGCCCGTTCAGCCCGGTCGCGGCGAGCCTGCTGACCGCGCAGATCGCCGACGCGCTCGCCGCCAGCCACGCAGACGGCGTCGTGCACCGCGACCTGAAGCCCGCGAACGTCCTGCTCCGGGACGAACCCGAGGGCGGGATGCACCCGCTGCTCACCGACTTCGGCATCGCCCGCCTCGCCGACTCCCCGGGCCTCACCCGCACCCACGAGTTCGTCGGCACCCCGGCCTACATCGCGCCGGAGTCCGCCGAGGGCCGCCCGCAGACCTCCGCCGTCGACATCTACGGCGCCGGAATCCTGCTGTACGAGCTGCTGACCGGCCGCCCGCCGTTCCGCGGCGACTCCGCGCTGGAGGTGCTGCACCGCCACCTCAGCGAGGAACCGCAGCGCCCGCCGAACGTCCCGGAACCGCTGTGGACGGTCATGGAGCGCTGCCTCAGCAAGAACCCGGACCGCAGGCCAAGCGCGGAGAACCTGGCCCGCGCGCTGCGCACCGTCGCCGACGGCGTCGGCGTGCACGCCAACTCGGCGCAGATCGCGGCGGCCGACGGCGTCGCCGCGCTGCTCGCCCCGGACCCCGACCCCGCCCCCGTCCCAGGAGCGCCGGGCGCGGCCGACCCGACCGAGGTCCTGCCGAACAACGCCGGGTCCTACGACCCGGCCGCCCCCACCGACGTCCTCCCGCAGACCGGCAACCGCACGCCCGCCGGGCCGGACGCCGAGCCGACCTCCGTCCTGCCGCACCACCAGGGCGCCGCCGACCCCACGGCCGTCATGCCGCCCGTACCGCCCGGCTCCGGCGACCCCGGGCAGCCGCACCCCTGGCAGAACCAGATGCGCGCGGCGCGCGACCGCAACGACCAGACCTCGGTCCAGTACGTCGACCCGGAGCAGGACCCGCTGCGCCGCAGGCCGCAGCGGCGCCCCGCCCCGCCCCAGCAGCCGCAGAACCGGCCGGGCCCGCAGGGCTACGGCTACCCGCAGCAGCAGCCCCAGCAGTACGGCGGGCAGCAGCAGCCGTACCCCAGGCAGCAGCCCTACCAGACGCCGCAGCCGCCCGAGTACGCCCCGCCGTCCGCGCAGCAGCAGCGTCCGCAGCCGCAGCAGCGCCAGGCCCCGGCCGCCCCGCCGCCCGCGCGCCGCGAGCCGAGGCCGCCGCGCGAACCGCGCAGGCGCAGCGCCAACCCGATGCACATCCCCGGGCTCGGCTGCCTCAAGGGCTGCCTGTTCACCGTCGTGATCCTGTTCGTCGTGGGCTGGATCGTGTGGGAGGTCAGCCCGCTCCAGGACTGGATCGGCAGCGGCCGGGGCTACTGGGACCAGCTGACGACCTGGGTGTCCAAGGTGGGCGGCTGGATCAGCGACCTGACCGGCAGCTGAGCGGTCCGGCCGGCGCCCGGGGGGCCGGTCGGCCCCAGCGAGCCGCCGGGGCCGCCCGCCGCGAGGACCGCACAGGCGACTGTGCCGACAAGTCGACTTGGCCCCGCTCTCCCCCGCCGCGCAAAGCGGGAGGAAACCGCACGAACCGACAGCCCGGGGTGCCGTATGCGCCGATCCTGGGCACAGGACCCCCCGGGACGCGCGTAACTTTGCGGTCCATCGCCACCTCACGCCCCGGGTCGCGCCGGGGCCCGACCTGTCGGAGCAGTTTTGGCACGCAAGATCGGCAGCCGGTACACCGCTCACCAGATCCTCGGGCGGGGCAGCGCCGGGACCGTGTGGCTGGGCGAGGGACCCGGGGGACCCGTCGCGATCAAGCTCCTGCGCGAGGACCTCGCCGCCGACGAGGAGCTGGTCGGCCGCTTCGTCGGGGAACGCACCGCGCTGCTCGGCCTCGACCACCCGCACATCGTGTCGGTCCGCGACCTCGTCGTGGACGGCAACGACCTCGCCCTCGTCATGGACCTCGTGCGCGGCACCGACCTGCGCACCCGCCTCGACCGCGAACGCCGCATGGCCCCCGAGGCCGCCGTCGCGATCGTCGCCGACATCGCCGACGGCCTCGCCCTCGCCCACAAGGCCGGGGTCGTCCACCGCGACGTCAAGCCGGAGAACATCCTGCTCGACATGGAGGGGCCGCTCGGCCCGGGCGGAGCGCACCCCGCGCTGCTCACCGACTTCGGCGTCGCCAAGCTCATCGACTCGCCCCGCCGCACCCGCGCCACCAGGATCATCGGCACACCGGACTACCTGGCCCCCGAGATCGTCGAGGGCCTCCCGCCGCGCGCCGCCGTCGACATCTACGCCCTCGCGACCGTCCTGTACGAGCTGCTGGCCGGCTTCACGCCGTTCGGCGGCGGGCACCCCGGCGCGATCCTGCGGCGGCACGTCACCGAGACCGTCGTCCCGCTGCCCGGCATCCCCGAGGAGCTGTGGCGGCTCCTCCTGCAGTGCCTGGCCAAGGCCCCCGCCTCCCGGCTGCGCGCCGGTGAACTCGCCGAGCGCCTGCGGGACCAGCTCCCGCTGCTGGCGGGCATCCCGCCGCTGGACGTCGACGAGCCGGACTCCGACGAGGACGGCGCGCCCGCCCAGGGCCCGTACGAGCAGACCGGGCCGGAGCCCGCTCCCGAGGCCGAGCCGCCCCGGCGCGGAGCGGTACCGCTGGTGCCGCGCGCCGCCGAGTCCGACTCGGGCCGCGACACCCACACCAGCATGCGGGTCCCGGGCCCGGACGAACTCTCCGGCGGCCCGCGCGGCACGGCCCGCGCCCCCCGGGCCGCCGGGGCGCCCCGGCCGGGAGCGGCCCGCGCCCGCGCCGAGGCGGTCCGTCGCCGCCGCGTACGGGTGGGGGTGGGCGCCGTCCTGCTGGCCGCGGTCCTCGGGGTCGGGGGCTGGTTCGCCTTCGGCGGGAGCGACGACGAGGGAGCACCGCAGCCGGGGATCTCGGCGCGGCCCTGACCAGGGGACCGGCACGGCCCCGACCAGGGCCCGGACGAGGCCGTGACCAGGTGTCCGCGCCCGCCGGCCGGGCGGGCGCGGAAGGCTCGCACGGGCTCCCCGCCGCGACCCGTTACCCTGATAGACGTGGCAGTCGTCGATGTATCCGAAGAGCTGAAGTCCCTCTCCTCGACCATGGAGTCGATCGAGGCCGTCCTCGACCTCGACAAGTTGAGGGGGGAGATCGCCTCTCTGGAGGAGCAGGCGGCCGCGCCCTCGCTGTGGGACGACCCCGATGCGGCCCAGAAGATCACCAGCAAGCTCTCGCACCTCCAGGCCGAGGTCCGCAAGGCGGAGACGCTGCGCGGCCGGATCGACGACCTGAGCGTGCTGTTCGAGCTCGCCGAGGACGAGGACGACCCGGACACCCGCGCCGAGGCGGAGAGCGAGCTGACCTCGGTCCGCAAGGCGCTGGACGAGATGGAGGTCCGGACGCTGCTCTCCGGCGAGTACGACTCGCGCGAGGCGGTCGTCACGATCCGCGCCGAGGCCGGCGGCGTCGACGCCTCCGACTTCGCGGAGAAGCTCCAGCGCATGTACCTGCGCTGGGCGGAGCGCCTCGGCTACAAGACGGAGCTGTACGAGACCTCGTACGCGGAGGAGGCCGGCATCAAGTCGACGACCTTCGCCGTGCACGTCCCGTACGCCTACGGCACGCTCTCCGTCGAGCAGGGCACGCACCGCCTGGTGCGCATCTCCCCCTTCGACAACCAGGGCCGGCGCCAGACCTCCTTCGCGGGCGTCGAGGTGCTTCCCGTGGTCGAGCAGACCGACCACATCGAGATCGACGAGTCCGAGTTGCGCGTCGACGTGTACCGCTCCTCGGGCCCCGGCGGCCAGGGCGTCAACACGACCGACTCGGCGGTGCGCCTGACCCACCTGCCCACCGGCATCGTCGTGTCCTGCCAGAACGAGCGCTCGCAGATCCAGAACAAGGCCAGCGCGATGAACGTGCTCCAGGCCAAGCTGCTGGAGCGGCGCCGTCAGGAGGAGCAGGCCAGGATGGACGCCCTCAAGGGCGACGGCGGCAACTCCTGGGGCAACCAGATGCGTTCCTACGTCCTGCACCCGTACCAGATGGTCAAGGACCTGCGTACGGACCACGAGGTCGGCAACCCGGAGGCCGTGTTCAACGGCGAGATCGAGGGCTTCCTGGAGGCCGGTATCCGCTGGCGCAAGCAGCAGGAGCAGCAGGCCGCTTAAGCGCCCCGCCGGTCGCCCCGCTCCCCTCGCGGGCCGTTCCCGTACCTTTGTCGACAAGGCAACTGCCCGCCATGGCCGGGCAGTTGCCTTTTTGACGTGCCGTACGCCGGGCTCTCGCAGACGTACACAATTCCTTGACAGGGCCAAGCACCGCAATCCGGTCAATCGCCCCGCAACGCGCTTGACGCGCCCATGCGGAGACCGCGAGGCTGGCGCGCGGCATGCGTGTTTCCGGGGCGTGTGTGAACGGGGGAGCGGTCCATGGCCCCCGGTGTCCACGGCCCCGTGCACCGCCGCACCCGACCTTTCAGCTACTGGGGGTAGCACGCTCATGACGAAGAAGATGCGGGTCCGCGTGGCGCGAATCGCGGCCGGCGCCGTGATCGCCGCCGGCGCCTCGCTCACCGCCGCCGGGGCCGCGCAGGCTCTGGAGTTCTCCTCTCCCACGCCGTCGGTCGCCGTGGACGAGCCCACGGACGAGCCCACGGAGCCGCCCACGGACGAGCCCACGGAGCCGCCCACGGACGAGCCGACCGAGCCGCCCACGGACGAGCCCACGGAGCCGCCCACGGACGAGCCGACCGAGCCCACCGAGGAGCCGACCCAGCCGACGGAGGAGCCGACTCAGCCCACCGAGGAGCCGACCCAGCCCACCGAAGAACCGACCCAGCCGACCGAGGAGCCCAGCGCGCCCGGCGGCGGCTCCACCGAGGCCCCCTCCGCCAACCCCTCCCTGCCCGCCCAGGGCGGCAGCGGAAGCACCCCGGGCGCCGGCCAGGACGACATCTCCGGCCCCGGCCCCGACAACGCCGGTTCGCAGCCCGTCGAGCAGGGCGAGGTGAAGGACGAACTGGCCGAGACCGGTTCGGGCGACACCACCTTCCTGATCCTCGGCGCCGCCACGATGATCGCGGGCGGCATCGGCTTCCGCTTCCTGCCGCGCCTCGCGAACAACCGCACCGCGGCCTGACTCCAGGACGCGGGCGGACGCCGGCGCCGCAGCGGACGTACGCACACAGCGGGAGGGGCCCGGAACACCGTGCACGGTGTTCCGGGCCCCTCCCGCTGTTCGTGGCCGCGCTCGTTCGTCGTCGCACCCGATCTCGTGGTCGCGCCGCCGCCCTCGGGGCGCGAGGGGCCCGAGGGCCGCCCGGCCGGGGCCGGTGGGCGGGTCAGCCGCTCCGGTGGGCGAGCAGCGCCACCACGGCCACCAGGACCACCAGGACGGCCAGCAGCGCCGCCGGGCTCAGCCCGCCCAGCGGGCCGTCCTGCTGAAGTCGCTCACGGCTCGCGCGGCACACCGGGCACCTGCCCTCGCTCACCGGCGACGCGCAGTTCGCGCACACCAGTCGGTCGTAGGTCATGCGCACCATCCTCCCGCGGCACACCGCGTCAGACGCCGGGGAATCCCGGACGTTCCCCTCTCCACTGTGCCAGCTCCGGATGCGTTCGGCGCGCCCCGGCCCCGACCACGCCCCCCGGCCCTGCCCCGCGCACGGTTTCGGGCGCCTGCTTTGCCCCTGAACATGCCTGGATTTGCGGAAAGCCCCCCGCCGGTGCGGGGCCGTCGCCTGCGCGTCCTACCCCGGTTCGCGTAGGGTCACGCACACCTACCCCCAGCCAGCGATCCGTGGTGCATTCGTGATCCGATTCGACAACGTCTCCAAGACCTACCCCAGGCAGAACCGGCCGGCGCTCAGGGATGTCTCCCTGGAGGTCGAGCGCGGTGAGTTCGTCTTCCTGGTGGGGTCCTCCGGTTCCGGCAAGTCCACCTTCCTGCGGCTGCTGCTGCGCGAGGAGCGCGCGAGCCACGGACAGGTGCACGTCCTCGGCAAGGACCTCGCCCGGCTCTCCAACTGGAAGGTGCCGCAGATGCGGCGCCAGTTGGGCACGGTCTTCCAGGACTTCCGGCTGCTGCCCAACAAGACCGTCGCGCAGAACGTGGCCTTCGCCCAGGAGGTCATCGGCAAATCGCGCGGCGAGACCCGCAAGTCGGTGCCGCAGGTGCTCGACCTCGTGGGCCTCGGCGGCAAGGAGGACCGGATGCCGGGCGAGCTGTCCGGTGGTGAGCAGCAGCGCGTGGCCATCGCGCGGGCCTTCGTCAACCGGCCCAGACTGCTCATCGCCGACGAGCCCACCGGCAACCTGGACCCCCAGACCTCCGTCGGCATCATGAAGCTGCTGGACCGGATCAACCGGACCGGCACGACCGTCGTGATGGCCACCCATGACCAGCAGATCGTCGACCAGATGCGTAAGCGCGTCCTCGAACTGGAGACGGGCCGTCTGGTCCGCGACCAGTCGCGCGGCGTCTACGGCTATCAGCATTGAGCACGCGGCGCCACGGGGCAGGGCCGGCCGCCCCGCCGGCGCCCGCAGATCCTGAAAGGACGCCATGCGCGCCCAGTTCGTCCTGTCGGAGATCGGGGTCGGTCTCCGACGCAATCTCACGATGACCTTCGCGGTGGTCGTCTCCGTCGCCCTGTCCCTCGCCCTCTTCGGTGCCTCGTTGCTCATGAGCGACCAGGTCAACTCGATGAAGGGCTACTGGTACGACAAGGTCAACGTCACCGTCTTCCTGTGCAGCAAGACCGACGAGAAGGATTACGCGGCCTGCTCGAAGGGCGCCGTCACCCCTGAGCAGAAGGCCCAGATCCTCGCCGACCTCAAGAAGATGCCGGTCGTCGACACCGTCCAGCACGAGTCCGCCGACGAGGCGTACAAGCTGTACCAGAAGGAGTTCAGCCGCTCCCCGATCGCCTCCCAGCTGACCCCCGACCTCATGCAGGAGTCCTTCCGCGTCAAACTGAAGGACCCGAAGGACTACGCCGTCGTGGCCTCCGCCTTCAAGGGGCGCGCGGGCGTGCACTCGGTGCGGGACCAGCGGAGCATCCTCGACAACCTCTTCGGCCTGCTGGACGGGATGAACTGGGCCGCGCGGGCCCTCATGGCGCTCATGCTGGTCGTCGCGCTCATGCTGATCGTCAACACGGTCCGGGTCTCCGCGTTCAGCCGCAGGCGGGAGACCGGCATCATGCGCCTGGTCGGCGCCTCCGGTTTCTACATCCAGGCGCCGTTCATCATGGAGGCCGCGGTCGCCGGGCTCATCGGCGGGATCACCGCCTGCGGGTTCCTGGTCGTGGGCCGCTTCCTCATCATCGACGGCGGCCTCAACCTCGCGGACAAGCTGAGCCTGATCGACTTCATCGGCTGGAACGCCGTGATCGAGAAGCTGCCGCTCGTCCTCGCCACGAGCATCGTGATGCCGGCCATCGCCGCGTTCTTCGCTCTGCGCAAGTACCTGAAGGTCTGAGGCTCTTCTCCCTTCCCGGGAGCCTCCCGGCGCCGCACGGTCCGTCAACGACCGTGCGGCGCCGGTTCTTTGTGGCCCGCACGGTGCCCCCGGGGTGTGCGCGGCCCGCGCCGCGAGGGTTTCCCCCGTGCCCGGCCGCGGTGTCCTAGACTCCCCGCCATGCCGGATTCCGACGCCTTTCCCCGAAGCCGGTCCCCGCGCACCGGCGGCCACGGCGCCGCCGTACCGCTGCTGTTCGCGGGGGTCCTCGTGGCCGGAGTGTGCGGCGGCTGGCCCCCGCAGGCCGCCGTGGCGGGCGCACCGGCCCCGGCGGCCGCCGTCGCCCGGCCCGCGTCCCCCGCCCCGTCCGCCGGGGCCCTGGAGCGCCACACGGCACCGGCCCCCGTCAGCAGGGGCGGCGGACGCTGGGACGCCGTCTACGACGCGGCCGGCTGGACCGCGTACCGGCGCTCCCTGGAGGGCGCGTACACGGGGGTGGGCCTGTCCGTCGCCCACGACGCCGAGGGCGCCCTGCGGGTACGGCGCCTGCGGCCGGGCGGCCCCGCCGAGGCGGCCGGACTGCGCGTCGGCGACCGGTTGCTCACCGTGGCGGGACGTACGACGGAGGGCGTTCCCGTGACCGAGGTCGTCGCCCTGCTGCGCGGCGGCCCCGACGCGGGCCCCGGCTCCCCGGTCACCGTGCGCCTGGAGCGCGCCGGCCGGGAGCACACCGTACGGCTGCGCCGCGCCACCGTCACCACGCCCCCGGTGAGTGTGCACCCGCTGGGCCCCGAGGCCGTACGCATCAAGGTCAGCGCCTTCACGAAGGGCTCGGGGGCCCGGCTGCGGGAGGCGGTCGCCGAGGTCCCGCACGGCACCGGCATCGCGCTCGACCTGCGCGGCAACCCCGGCGGGCTGGTCACCGAGGCCGCCGACGCGGCGGGCGCCTTCCTGGACGGCGGCCTCGTCGCCACGTACGAGGCGCACGGCGCCCAGCAGGCCCTCTACGCGGACCGCCCGGACCCGGGGGAGCCGGGCCCCGACGCCCGCAGACCCGTGGTCGCGCTCGTCGACGCGGGGACGATGAGCGCGGCCGAACTCCTCACCGGGGCGCTCCAGGACCGGGGCAGGGCCGTCGTCGTCGGCGAGCGGACCTTCGGCAAGGGCTCCGTGCAGCAACCGCGACCCCTGCCGGACGGGGGCGCAGCCGAACGCACCGTCGGCCACTGGCGCACCCCCGCGGGCCGCGACGTGGACGGCACCGGCCTCGTCCCGGACGTCCCCGGCGGCGACGAGCAGGCCCGCACGGTATTGAGTGGCCTCGGACACCCCTCGTAGTGCGAAAATGGACGGACCATGGCTAAGGAAAAAGGACGCAAGCTGGTCGCGCAGAACAAGAAGGCGCGACACGACTACACCATCATCGACACCTACGAGTGCGGAATGGTGCTCAGCGGTACGGAGGTCAAGTCGCTGCGCCAGGGCAGGGCCTCCCTGGTGGACGGCTTCGTGCAGATCGACGGGCACGAGGCATGGCTGCACAACGTGCACATCCCCGAGTACACGCAGGGCACCTGGACCAACCACTCGGCCCGTCGCCGCCGCAAGCTCCTGATGCACCGCGAGGAGATCGACAAGCTGGAGTCGAAGTCCCAGGAGACGGGGCACACCATCGTCCCGCTCGCCCTGTACTTCAAGGACGGCCGCGCCAAGATCGAGATCGCCCTCGCCAAGGGCAAGCGCGAGTTCGACAAGCGCCAGACCCTGCGCGAGAAGCAGGACACCCGCGAGGCCCAGCGCGCCATCTCGGCGGCCCGCCGCAAGCAGCGCGCGGCCTGACCGGCACCGGTCCGTCACCCGCGGTGGCGGACGGATCGGGCCGGGCGCGCGGGAATGCGCTGGCCCCGGCCCGCGTTGTTCACGTACGATGGGCCACGCACCCTCCGAGGTGCGGGCGACCGGCGCCTTCCGGGGCGGCGGTCTTGACAACACCACATGGGGATGATCGGTTTCGACAGCGGATGTCGAAGCAGGGGAAGCGAGCCGAGGAAGCGGCAATGATCTCGTAAACCATATGTCGCAAACAATAATCGCCAATACCAAGCGCGATTCCTCCGCCTTCGCCCTCGCTGCCTAATTAGCAGCTAAGCGAAGACTCTGCGGAGTGTCAGCCCGGGAGTGTTCCCGACCCGGATCCTGGCATCAGCTAGGGGACTAAACCACTAGACCTGGTCACGGGGCCTGGTGGGAAATCAAACAGTGACTGAGCCCGTCGGAGACTTGTCCGCGAGATCTCCGGGGCCGAGAAAAGCGAAGCGGACTGCGCTCGGAGAAGCCCTGGTTCCGCACCGTTGGACGCGGGTTCGATTCCCGCCATCTCCACCACCCCATGTAAAACAGCCCCTGACCTGCCGAGACATAGGCAGGTCGGGGGCTGTTCCCGTGTGTGGGCCCGGAACACGCGGCGGTGACCGCCCCGGCGCCCAGCCTGAGCGTCTTCTACGAGCAGCGTGCGGTCACCGCACCTCGGCCCGGACGATCAGAGTCCCGATGTGGCCTTGCCGCGGGGCGTCGAGCACGGTGGCCCGAGCGGTGGCGAAACCCGCGCTCAGGAGGAGGCGCTCCCATGTCTCGGGGGTGTGGCTGTAGCGATAGGTGAACAAGGCCGGCCCGGCGAATCCGCCTTTGTACATGCCTTGCGGCCCGTACGCTCCGGGGATCGCGGGAGGCTGTGAGAACACGAGTACCCCGCCGGGGTTGAGACTCCGCGCCACGAGGGGAAACAAACGGGCGGGGTCGGTGAACCAGGCTGCCCCGAAGACGGAGTACACGGCGTCGTACCTGGCGGCCGGCTCCGAGAGGTAGTCGAGGACTTCGGCGCACTCGAACCTGGCGCCGGTTGCCCGCCAGCGTTCCCGCGTCTTGGCGACCATGACCGGCGACAGGTCGACGCCTGTGGCTTGCACGCCCCGCCCGGCGAGTGCGGCCAGGGCGCGCCCGGTGCCGCATCCGATGTCCAGGACGGTCGCCGGGTTGCCGAGGAGTTCCGGGCCGGGCCCGTGTCCCGGGTACTGGGTCCAGCAGAAGGCCGGCTCGGCCTCGGGCTTGAAGGCGCTCTCGGCGTAGGTGTCCCAGAGTTCGCGCTCGGCAGCGATGTCGTGGTGGGCGGGCAACTGGGCTCCTTCGGTGACGTGGTGGGGGCGGGTAGCGCCTCGCGAGGGCCGGATTCGAGTCAGGGGTTCCCGGCTCGGGGCCCGCACCCTCGCGAAGCGGGGCCAGGGATCAGTGGGAGTCGGGGACCTTGTCGTCGCAGGGCGAGCAGTCGGCGCCGTCCACGGCCCACAGTTCCTCGTCGGGGGTGAAGCCGTTCTCGCGCAACAGGTCGGCGGTGCGCAGCACGATTCCGTCCCTGCGGCGCCGGATGAACGGCGCGTGGTGCTTGAACTCGCCGTTGTTGTGCGTGGTGAAGAAGGCGAACAGCACCGGCGTGTCCAGGTAGATCTGGTGGACGCCCTTGTCGACGAGCTTGCCGACACCGAGGTGCCAGTCGGGGCGCTCGATCGCCGTGATCAGGTACATCACGGCGTTGCCCAGGATGCGCTCGGCCATGTCGCGCACCATCTCGTTGTCTCGGAGCAGCAAAGCGATCTCGCGGTCCCAGGGCGTCAGGCCGCAGTCGGAGACGTTGACGGGCAGGTGCCTCACGTGCCGCTGTGCCGCGTTGAGGAGTTCACGCGGGTCACGGGTCCGTGGGGGCGTGGTGCGGGGTTCGAGGGCGGTGCTCACGTCATGCGGTCCCTTCGGTGAGTGGGGGACGCTGAGGCCGTCTCCTGTACGGCCTTCCAGCGGTGGCACCGGCGGACCAGCGGCACGCTCGATGTCAGCGGCGGGCCGCCCGGCCCGCGCCGCGTGCGCGGCTTGCTGAGGGTGCCGCCGACGTGGACCGGGTGGACGCTGATCGCCGTACGCATGACGCTAGAGGCGGCCGTGCGGAGCGCACCACTTTGTTGCACGGCCTTGCACGCGGATCACCCGAGGGTGTTGATCGCGTCCGTGATCAGCCTGCGGGCACGGGTCCCGTAGACGGCGCTCTCGCTCATCTCGGCGAACGCCTTCGAGTAGGTCGAGACCTCGCCGGGCGCGGTGACGTTGACGGCGGCCGTCAGCAGTTCGGAGCTCACCTGGCGGTCGTCGAAGAGGTAGAACGCTTCCAGTGGCCACACGCGGCGTTCGGCGTCGAACGGGATGACGCCGAGGCTGACGTTCGGCAGCGCCATGACCGCCAAGAGGTAGCCGAGCTGGGAGGCCATCGTGTCCGGCGGCCCGATGCGGTAGCGGAGCACCGTCTCCTCCAGCAGGAACGCGAACCGGTGGTCTCCCTCGTACAGGACTCCGGAGCGCTCCAGGCGGCGGGCGGCGGCCTGCCGCGCGTCGTCCGGCGTGCCCTGGAAGCGGGCGATCGCAGAGAGCAGCGCGGTCGCGTAACCCTCGGTCTGGAGGATGCCTGGCACCACGTTGGAGCAGTAGATCCGAAAACGCCTGGTGCCGGCGTACAGCGGGAGCACCTCGGCCTGGGCCCGGCTCATGCCGTGGCGGTGCAGCTTCTTCCAGTGCACGTACATCTGGTCGGCCTGGCGATTGGCGGCGACGAGGTCGGCTGCCTGGTCCTCGGCGGCGCACGCCGTGCACCACTCTCGTACGTCGGCGTCCGAGGGTGGCGTCCTCGCGTTCTCGATCCGGGAACGCTTCGAGGGGCTCCAGCCGCACCGGAGAGCCAGTTCCGCACCGGTCAGGCCGGCATCGCGGCGAATGTCCCGCAGCCTTGCCGCGAGGCGTTCACGTGCGGCCTGAGCGGCGGACGAGGGTGAGGTGGTCATGGGGGCCGGCTCTTCGGTCGGGCTGGTCAGATCGTGTACTTCTCGTGCGGGATACCTCGCTCCCACACCGTCTCGAAGGCGCTCGCGGCGAGTTGGACGACGGCGGGCTCGGTGCGCACCTCCCACTTCGGCTCAGCCCAGTTCCCGTCACCGGAGAAGTGGTTGAACAACACCGAGGTGCGGTCGAAGAGCCAGAAGTCGTTGCCCGGCAGGGCGATGTCCGAGGCGAGCCTCCGGGGCAGCCATCGCAGGTCCTCGCCGGCGTGGACGTTGACCGTCGCGCCGGCGTGCTCGTACCCGATGTAGGCGGTGACGGGCTCCGAGACGACACGGGCCCGGCGCATCGCCACACCACGTGCGACCGTGCGGCTGACGAGATCGACCCACGGGGTCCAGTACGCCGAGGCGGGGTCCGTGTCGCGCTCGCCGGTGCGCTTCCAGTGCGCGAAGTCGGCCGTCTCGTCGCCCACCCCGTACACGTCGCGCATCTCCAGGTGGCAGGCGGAGTGGCGGGCGTCTGCCAGCAGTTCCTCAAAGCCCGGCTCGTCGCTCCGCGACATCGCACGCCTCCCTGATCATCGACACCATGCGGGCCGGGACCCTTACGACGGCCTCGTTCGCCGGAATCCCCTCGGCGTGGCCGGGGACCCGCGTCGCCGCGCACTCGGCCCGCAACTCGGTGCCGGGCTTCCAGCCCTGGAACACCAGCTCCGCGTTCTCCTCGTCGACCCACACCGTGGGCGAACCCTGCTGACCTGTTTCAGGATCGATCCCGATGAACCGTAACGCCATGACCGCCTCCGGACCCGAGCCGATTGCACTGCCTTGCACGACGATCGCTCGGCGGGGTGAGACCGTCAAGGGTGTGCGGGGGTGACAGGGGCCGGATTCGGTCGCGCGGAGCCGATGGCAGAGCCCCCCGGCAGAGCCTTCTCGACATGGCCCTCGCATCGCGGTGGCAGGCGGCGACGCGCCCCGGATCCTGGCGTACTCGCGTGACGTCGCCAGAGCACGAGGGAATGGGCCGGGGCCCGAGAGGCCCGGCCCTCCCCTGGCCGGGTCAGCCGAGGTCGCCGCCGTCGAGGCTGTCGGTGAAGGTGTTCCAGCCGGTGTTGGTGACGAGGAGGAGTGGGCCGGTCTTGCGCTTGCTGTCGCGGATCGCGCGTCCGCCGTCGGACAGCGGGGCCACCTCGACGCAGTTGTCCTGTGGACCGCTCGCAGTGGCCTTGACGAAGGGGCCCGTGAGGGTGGGGTTGCTCGGCTGGGCGCTCATGGAGCCAGCGTAGGACTGTCGGGGGCGGCGGGGTAGGCCGTCGCCTCGGAGCACGAGCCGGAGCCCCGGTGCCGCACGGGCGCCGGGGCTCCAGTTCAGGCAACTGCCGTTGCCGTCAGCCGAGGTCGCCGCCGTCGAGGCTGTCGGTGAAGGTGTTCCAGCCGGTGTTGGTGACGAGGAGGAGTGGGCCGGTCTTGCGCTTGCTGTCGCGGATCGCGCGTCCGCCGTCGGACAGCGGGGCCACCTCGACGCAGTTGTCCTGCTGACCGCTCGCAGTGGCCTTGACGAAGGGGCCGATGACGACGGGCTTGCTCATGCTTGCGTCCTCTTGTCTGTTGCTCTTCGACGCATCTCGGCCATGACCTCCGTGATGCGGCTCAATGAATCGGCGGGACTCAGAGCGCTCGCACGGAGGTGGTCGAAAGCTCCGGAGAACGCTTCGAGACGGCCAGGCTGATCCATGAAGAGTGTGCCGGTCAGGTTGGACACACTAACAATGCTGGTGTCGACCGGGAAGTCGAAGATGACGAAGGCGCTTTGGGCTCCCGCGTGCGCTCCCGCCTCGAAGGGGAGCACCTGGAGAGTGACGTTGTTCCTGGCCATCAGCTTCTGTAGATGCTGAAGCTGGGCAGTCATGACGTCGTAGCCGCCCACCACCTGGCGCAGCGCTCCTTCGGTCACGATGATCCACAGCCGGGGCGCGTTGGGCCCCTCCAGGATCGTCTGCCGCTCCAAGCGCGTCTTGATCAGTGAGTCGGCGTGCCCCTGGGGCAGAACTGCCGGACCGCTTGCGATGACGTGCCGGATGTAGTCCGGGGTTTGTGCGAGCCCGGGCAGAATCATGCCCTCGAAGGTGCGAATCCCCGTCGCCGCGCCCTCCAGCTCGATGAAGTCCCGGTACTCGCGCGGCAACGCGTCCTCGTAGGCGATCCACCAGCCCTGCAGCCGCGCGTCCTTGGCGGTCTCCACGTAGGCGGACACCTGTCGCTCGTCGGTGACGCCGTAGAGCGCGAGCAGGGCCTTGAGGTCGGTGCGGGAGACGCGGACCTCGCCCTTCTCTATCCGGCTCATCTTCGACTGGGAGAAGCCGAGTTCCTCGGCCACCGCCTCGGCCGTCAGGTTCATCCCACGCCGCATCTGCCGCAGGTCCGAACCCAGCCGGCGGCTCCTGATCGTCTGGCCCATCACGCTCCCTGAAGGTGTGTCGCGTCAGTTTGCCCGGTTGCTCACCTGGGCCGCAAGCAACCCCTAAGGGGTGTAAGTCAATCAGGGACTTGCAATGCGGGTAATTGCACGACTACTTTGATGCTCGATGGTCACGCAAAGTCATGATCGATGGCGATGTGTGATGCCGCTGCGTGGTGCGCCCGAACGCCCTGGGGCGAACGGCACCACACACCGAGAGGTGCGTCCCTGGTGTGGAAGAGCAAACAGGAACTTCGCTGTCCTGCCGTCGAGGAGTCCGTGCCACCGGCGCGCCGGGCCGTCCGGTACTGCGCCCTGGGATGGGGGCTCGACGCGGGTCTCGCGGACACGGCCGAACTGCTCGCGAGTGAGCTGGTCACCAACGCCGTGCTGCACGCGGACGGCGCAGACGACTGCCGGGTGACCTGCGAACTGTCGGGGGCCGCCTTCACGGTGACGGTCATCGATCAGGGGAACGGCATCCCGTCGATGCGCCGCGAGGAAGCCGGGGAACCCGAGCCGGGCGGGCGAGGATTGCTCCTTGTCGACACTCTCGCGGACGAGTGGGGAGTACGGGGCGCGGCACCCGGCAAGGCGGTGTACTTCGTCCTCGCCGTGCCCTGAACGGGACCCGCCGCCAGCGATTCGACGCCGAGAAGAGAGATGAGCGATGGACGACAACCACGTACGACCGAGTGTGTACGGTTCGCGGTCGGGGCCGGGCACGGACACGACCGGGCGCCCCGGCCCGAGCAGCGAGGAGGCGCTCCGGGAGGGTGACCTCGCTGCCAGGGACCTCGCCGACGCGCTGAAACTCGCGGGGATCACACTCCCCTCGCTGCGGGGCGACTTCCCCGGCTTCGAGAACCGCCCCCTCGTCCACCTGGGCGGCGCATCGGCTGCTCTGGCCCGGGAGTTGGCCGCGTGGGTACGAGAGCGGGCGCAGGCCCAGAGGGCATAGCGCGTGGCTGCGGTGCCGGAGGGCCGGGACGGGCGCAGCCGGCCCGCCTTGCGCTATGCGAGGTGTGCGGCGGTGGGCTGCTGGGACGCGAGCCAGTCGGCCACCGTGCGTACGACGAACCCCTGGCCCCGGTACGTGAGCTACGTGTCCGTCACGCGGGCCGGGCCGCCCCGCCCGCCGGTGCCGCGTGGTCCGGTCCCGGGGCGGTGGTGCTAGGTGTCTCGGGGGCGGACTGCCGGGGCCCCACCCGCCGTCCTCGCGACGGGAGGGCCAGGCAGAGCGCCTCAGCGTGCGGAGGCGGAGCCCGTGCGCAGCCAGGCCGTGGTCCACGGCGGGAGTTCGTCGTCCGGCAGGGGGCCGGAGGCGAGGAGGATCTCGCCCGGCGGCAGCGGTACGGGCTGGTCGCCGAGGTTGCTGAGGGTGTGCCAGTCGTTGGCGCGGGCGAACCACAGCAGGCCCCGGCGGGTCTGGTCCGGGGAGGACTGCCACTTCAGGTCCTCGTCCGCGACCAGTGTGCGGCGCAGTCGCAGGGCCTCGCGGTACAGGCGCAGGAAGGAGTCCTCGTCCTCGTTCTGCGCGTCGGCCGCGTACTGGCCCCAGTCGGCCGGCTGCGGCAGCCACGAGCCGCCGGGGCCGAAACCGAAGCTGCTGCCCTCGCCGGTCCACGGGAGCGGTACGCGGCAGCCGTCGCGCCCCTTGACGCGTCCGCCGCTGCGGACCCACATCGGGTCCTGGAGATCCGCGCGCTCCAGGCCGGCGACCTCGGGCAGGCCCAGTTCCTCGCCCTGGTAGACGTACGCGGACCCGGGCAGCGCCAGCATCAGCAGCGCCGCGGCGCGTGCCTTGCGTACGCCCGCCGCCCGGTCCGGGACCGGCTCCCGGCCGTCGGTGAGCAGCCACGCCTCGATGTCCTGCTTGGTGTAGTCGACGGGCAGGGCGTAGCGGGAGACGTGCCGCACCACGTCGTGGTTGGAGAGCACCCACGTGCTGGTCGCCCCCGCGCGGCGGGCGTCGGCCAGCGCGGTGTCGATGGTGGAGTGCAGTTCGCCGGCGTCGAGCCGCGCGCCGAGGAAATCGAAGTTGAACGCCTGCCCCAGCCCGTCCGAAGAGGCGTAGGCCGTACGCCGGGAGGTGCGCACCCACGCCTCGGCGACGGCGAAGCGCGGCGGGTCGTACGCGTTGAAGACCTGTCGCCAGCCGCGGTAGATCTCGTGCACCGCGTCGCGGTCCCAGAGCGGGTGGCTCCCGTCGACCGGCAGGGCGTCGGGCTGGTAGCTGCGCTGCTCCCCGAGGTCGCGCAGCGGGGCGCGCAGGTCCTTGGCGAGGCCGTGGGCGACGTCGACGCGGAACCCCGCGACGCCCCGGTCGGACCAGAACCGCAGGGTGTCGTGGAAGTCCTCGCGGACCTCGGGGTTGTCCCAGTTGAAGTCGGGCTGCTCGGGAGCGTAGAGGTGCAGGTACCACTGGCCGTCGGGTATCCGGGTCCAGGCGGGGCCGCCGAAGCTGGAGGGCCAGTCGGTGGGCGGCAGTTCACCCCTCTCGCCCCGGCCGTCGCGGAAGACGTACCGCTCGCGGGCCGCCGAACCGGGCGCGGCCGCGAGCGCCTCCTGGAACCAGACGTGCTGGTCGGAGGAGTGGTTGGGCACGATGTCGACCATGATCTTCAGGCCGAGCCGGCCGGCGGTGGCGACCATCTCGTCGAAGTCGTCGAGGGTGCCGAGGCGGGGGTCGACGTCGCGGTAGTCGGCGACGTCGTAACCGCCGTCGGCGAGCTGCGAGGGGTAGAACGGGCTCAGCCAGACGGCGTCCACGCCGAGTTCCGCGAGGTAGGGCAGGCGGGAGGTGACGCCGGGGATGTCGCCGATGCCGTCGCCGTCCGAGTCGGCGAAGCTGCGCGGGTAGACCTGGTAGACGACGGCCTGCCGCCACCAGTCCGCGTCGTGGGGGGAGGGGGCGGGGGAGTCGGGGTGCGGCATCGGTGAACCTCTCGGGCGCGTGTCCGGACTGGCTGAGCTGAGTGGTGCGGGCGTGGGTACGGGGCGGAGTGCGGGTGCGGGTGTGGGGAAGCGGCGGGGGCGGCCGTCGGAGCCGTCAGCCGGGGGCGGGGCGACGGCCGTCGGGGCCGCCGCCCCTCCCGGAAAGAAGAACAAGGCTTCGTGCGGGGCCGCTCAGCCCTTCACGGCGCCGGTCGTCATACCGGAGACGACCGACCGGCGGAAGATCAGCACCAGGAGGGCGATCGGCACGGTGGCCACCATCGCGCCGGCGAAGATCGTCCCGTACGGGACCTGGTACTGGCTGGTGAACAGCGCGATGCCCACGGACACGGTGCGGCGGTCGTCGGAGCCGTTGAACGTGAGGGCGAGCAGGAACTCCGACCAGGTCGCCGTGAAGGAGAACACTCCGGCCGTGAACAGTCCCGGCCGGGCCAGCGGAAGGATCACCGTCAGCGCGGTGCGCAGCGGTCCCGCGCCGTCGACGACGGCGGCCTCCTCCAGTTCGCCCGGGATACCGCTGAGGTAGTTGCGCATGATCCAGATCGCGAACGGCAGGTTCAGCGCCACATAGGGGACGATCAGGCCCGGATAGCTGTTGAGGACGCCGAACTGGCGCTCCATCAGGAACAGCGGCACGAGCAGGGCGACCGGCGGGAAGACCGACAGCATCAGCAGCGCGGTCATGACGGCCCCGCGGCCCCGCAACGGCAGCCGGGCGAGGGCGTATCCGGCGAAGAACGCCAGGGACAGGATCAGCACGGTGGAGACACCGGCCACGACGACGCTGTTGAGGAAGTAGTGGCCGATCCCGTTGCGGGTGAAGGCGCTCTCGTAGTTGCTCAGTGTGGGGTGCTTCGGCAGCAGGGAGGGCGGCGTCGCGCTGATCTCCTCGGGCCCCTTGAAGGAGGCGGACGCCATCCAGAACAGGGGCAGCGTGGCGCACACGGCGATCAGCAGCCCGCCCAGGTTGACGAGATTGACGTAACGGCGCAGTCCCGTGCGCGGGGTGTGGCGGCTCATGCCCGGCCTCCCTCGTCGACGTGGGCGCGGAAGACGCGCAGGAACAACAGGCAGCAGCCCAGGACGATGGCGGCGGTGGTGACGGCGACGGCGGCGCCGCCTCCGAAGTCGAGGTTCTGGAAGAGGATCCGGTACCCGAGGATCGCCACCGACTGGGTGGCCGTGCCCGGACCGCCCTGGGTCAGCACGAACGGCAGGTCGAAGATCCCGAACGCCTGGAGGATGCGGAAGAGGACCGCGATGGCGACGATGGGCCGCAGCTGCGGCAGCGTCACCTTCCAGAACGTGGTCCACACACCCGCGCCGTCGATCTCGGCGGCCTCGTAGACGTCACCGGGGATGAGCATCAGACCGGCGAGGACGACGATGGCGACGAACGGTGTCGTCTTCCACACGTCGACGGCGACCATGGCCCCCATCGCGGGCACCGGCCGGCCGAGGATGTCGGGCGTGCTGCCGAGCACCTCTTCGCACAGCCAGCTGATCGCGCCGTAGGTCCCGTTGAACAGGTACGACCACAGCTGGGCGGCGATCACGTTGATCAGCGCCCAGGGCAGCAGAAGCAGGGCGAGTATCCAGCCGCGGGCGGCGCCGAGCCGTTCCAGCACGAGCGCCGTGAGGGTCCCGAGGACCAGTTCGACGAAGACCGAGACGACCGTGAAGCCCAGCGTGAACGCGAGGGCCCGGTACCACTCGGAGTGCGTCAGCAGCGCCTCGTAATGACTGAGGGTGGGCGAGCCGAGCCGCAGTCCGCCGAATTCGAGCCGGACCTCGCAGAACGACAGCACCAGTGAGAAGACGACGGGGAAGACCGTCACCGCGGCGATGACGAGGAGCGCGGGCGAGGCGAACAGCCACCCGGTACGCGCGCGACGGCGGGCCGCCGAGCCCCGGGGTGACGGCTGGGAGGCCCCGGCGGGTACGTCCTTCTTCGGCGGTTTCCCCGCCGTCCTCGCCGGAAGTACGGAAGTCACAGCGCTTTTCCTTCCAGGGCCGTACGCAGCCCCTCGGCCGCGGCACGGACTCCGTCCGCGGGGGAGAGACCGCCGCGCACGACCGCGTTCGCCGGGGTGTACAGCGCCTTGCTGACCTGCGGGTAGTACGGGGTCTGCACCGGCCGGGCGACGAGTCGCAGGTCTGTGGCGCGCAGAACCGTCGGGTCACCTGCGGTGCGGGCCTCCGGGCCGTCGAGCACGGAGGTCATCGCGGGGACGACCCCGGCTTCCCGGGCGAGGAGGCGCTGCACCTCCTCCCCGGCGCAGAACCGGGCGAAGGCCATGGCGGCGCCCAGTTCCCGGGAGTTGGGGTTGACGAGGTTGCTCCAGCCACCGGCGCAGGAGACACCGGAGCGGCCGGTGCCCTCGAAGCCCGGACGCGGGGCGGCCCCGATCTTCCCGGCGACCCGGGAGACCTTGGGGGTGTTCGCGTTGACCCAGGCGTACGACCAGTTGCGTAGGAACAGGGCGCGCCCGTTGGCGAAGGCGTCCTGCGAGTCCGACTCCTGGTACGTGGCGACGGTGCGGGGCGTGACCCCGCGGGCGGTGAACTCGGCCATCAGGGAGAACGCCCGCTCCGCCGCCGCGCCGCCCAGGACGGCCCTGCCCCGCCCGTCCAGGACCTCGGCGCCCGCGTCGGCGAGGAACTCGGTGACGTTGGCCGTCAGCGATTCGGTCACCGCCGCCTGCCACAGGAACCCGGTCTCCGTGTCCCCGGCCCGCTGCACCGTGCGGGAGGTGCGCAGCAGCTCCTCCCAGCTGCGGGGGACGCGCAGCCCGTGCTTGGCGAGGAGGTCCTTGCGGTAGTAGAGGTAGCTGTTGTCGGTGAAGAACGGCACCGCGTAGACGTGGCCCTCGTACGTGGAGCTGTCGCGCAGGGCCGCCGGGTAGGCGTCCCAGAAACCGGCCGGCAGCAGCTTCTCCACCGGCAGCGCGAGCGAGGAGTGACCGAGCTGCGCGGGCCACGTCGTGTCGCCCTGGTACACGTCGGGCTGGGGGGAGCCGCCGGCGAGCTGGGTGGTGATGGCGCTGCGGTTGCCGTCCGAGGTGGACAGCGCGTTGATCTTCGAGACGCGGACGCCGGGATGCCTTCGCTCGAAGGCGCGGATGATCAGGTCCACGACGACGGCGCCCCGCCGTGAGGGGATCTCGGACACCCACCAGGTCAGCCGGGCCCCCTTGCGGGGAACGGTCGCGGCCTGCGCGAGCAGACCGTCGAGGTCCTTCCCTCCGCATCCGGTCAGCAGCCCCGCCGCGGCGGCGCCCATGGCGCCCGTCAGCAGTGCTCTGCGGTGCAGGGACATGGCGTACTCCTCCCCTCTCGGACTGTCTGATGACAGCGCTGTCACCGTAGGATCGGGAGTCCGGTGTGTCAATGGTCGCAGTACTTTCAAGGAAACGGGGCAATCTTCTTATGGTGGAGTTCAGCGGCGGAGGTGGAGAATGACAGCGCTGTCATCACGTCCGGGCCGCTCGGGTGACCGCTGTGTTAGCGTCCCGCACATGGTCGGTGAAGCCGCTGAGAAGGGCGCCACGCTGGCGGACGTCGCCCGGCGGGCCGGGGTCTCCCCCTCGACCGTCTCCCGCACTCTGCGCGGTCTGTCGACGGTGTCTCCCGCGACCCGGGCGCGTGTGGAGAAGGCGGCGCGCGAGTTGTCGTTCGCGATCTCGCGCAGCGCGTCCAGCCTGGTCACGGGGCGTACGGGCCGGGTCGCCGTGCTCGTGCCCAACCTCGACTCCTGGTTCCTGGGCGCGGCGCTCGCCGGACTGGCGCCCGCGCTCAACGCGGCCGGACTGGACATGCTCGTCTACAGCGTCACCACCCCCGAGCAGCGCGGGCGGTTCTTCGAGCATCTGCCCGCCCGCCGCAACGCCGACGCCCTGCTCGTGGTCAGCTTCGCGCTGTCCCCCGGGGAACGGGCGCGGCTGGACGACCTGGGCATGCCGCTGGTCTTCGTCAGCCAGCACGAGAAGGACCGGGCCGGTGTCTACGTGGACGACGTGGAGGCCGCCCGGCGCGGTACCCGCTACCTGCTCAACCTCGGCCACCGGCGCATCGCCTACCTGGAGCCCGCGGACGCCTCGGGCTTCGCCTGGAGCAGCAGGGCCCGCCTCGACGGCTACCGCACGGCGCTGGCCGAGGCGGGCCTCGCGCAGGACGCGGACCTGGTCCGCCAGGTCGCCAACTGGCAGGGGCCGAGCCTGGACGCGGCGGTGGGACGGCTGCTGAGCCTCGACGATCCCCCCACCGCGATCTTCGCCGAGACGGACGACATCGCCTTCAGGCTGCTCACGGTGTTGCGCGGCGTCAACGTCCCGGTGCCGCAGCGGATGTCCATCCTGGGCTTCGACGGCCACGCGATGGCGGCGCCCTGGGACCTGTCCACGCTGGCCCAGCCGGCCCGCCGGCTGGGCGAGGCGGCGGCGGAGCTGACCTACCGCCTGATCCAGGACCCCGAGGCGTACCGCGCCGAGCACGTGGTCCTGCCGGTGGAACTGGTCCCGCGAGGCAGCACCGGCCCGGCGCCGTCCCCGCCTCCGGAGCCCGGTGACGGGGGCGGTGTCCGGGAGTAAGGGGGCGGCGGGAGCCGGCGGCCGTTTCGGGTGGCCTTTCCCCGGGACCGGCCTGGGGCCGGTGGGCCCGCCTCAGGTGTGGTGGTCCGCTCTCTCCGCGCTGACCGGGCTCGCGTCCGTGGCGGCGGACTCGGCCTTCCTCAGGCGGGCCGATGTCGCTCGCCCCTGCCCGGCCGGGACCCGCGCCCGCCCGCGCCGGGCCGAAGTGTGCCGTCACATCCCCGGCTGCCCTGCGAGCCCGGCCGCAGCCCCCGCTCCTCGCAGCAGCGTGTCCACGACGCGGGTCGCGAGCGCGTCCGCGTCCGCGTCGCCGCCCGTGTCCTCCCCGGCCGCCTCGTGGATGAGGGCGTAGTAGACGCGCCGGGTCCAGTCGAGGTCGATGTCGGGGCGCAGCACGCCCGCCTCCTGGGCGCGGCGGAACAGCCGGACACATCTGGCCCGGACCTCGGCGTGGATGCGGGCCGCCTCGGGGTGGGCGTCCCCGGCCGTGCGGTTCATGGCGAACGACCAGCCGGTCTTCACCCGCAGGACGTTGGCGGTGACCTGGTAGAGGGCGACGAGTGGCGGGGCGGCGTCCGGACGGGCGGCGTCGACGGCGTCCGCGAACTGGCGGGCGGCCCAGCCGGTGAGCTCGTCCAGGAGCGCCTCGCGGGTGGCGAACCGGCGGTGGACCGTGGTCCGGGCGACGCCGGCGGCCTGCGCGAGCTGCTCCATGGTCGCCGCCGGGTTGGCGGCGAGGACGCGCTCGGCCGCTTCCAGGATCTTCCGCACGGTCCGCTCGGAATCGGCTCGCAAGGGGCGTTGCGCCTGCTGTTCCGTCTGCGCTTCCGTCTGCTGTTCCGTCTGCTGCTTCTGGGCCGTCACGGCGACATGCTACATCCGTAATCCGTACAGGCGACTACTTGCGACATTAGTGTTGCGTGTCATAGGTTCCGGGCGTCAGGGGTGTGTCACCTCGGTGATCCTCGGTGCCCGCACCGTCGACCAGCTCACCGACCAGCTCGCCGCCGCCGAGGTCCGGCTCGACGACGAGATCCTCGACCGCATCGACGAGATCGTCGCCCCCGGCGTCACGCTCAACCCCGCGGACTGCGACTACCGGCGGCCGGCCCTGACCGACTCCGAGCAGCGCCGCAGGCCCGCCCGGCACCGCTGACGGGCGTCACGGGACGGCCCGGCGGCGCGCCCCCGCCGGGGTGGCCGGTGCCGCAGGACGCGCTGCTCGCCGCGTGGGGGAGCGCCGAACCGCTGCTCGTGGACGTCAACTCACCGGGCCTGGTGGGGGAGAGGATCGTCGCACGGGCCCGGGCGCTCGTCCCCGAGCGGGAACTCATGATCCGGTACGAGAGCGGGCTCACGCACGCCGCCGCCGAGATCCTCGCCGGACGGCTCGACGCCTCCTTCGGACGGTTCGCCGGACTCGCCCCCGGGGTCGCCGCCCGCCTGGAGCAACAGCCGGTGCGGTACGAGCCGATGGTCCTCGTCCTGCCCGGGGACCACCCCCTCGCCGGGCTGTCCGCCGTACCGCTCGCCGCGCTCGCCGGACACGAGGTGTACGCGGGCGACGGCAACCCCAGGACCGAGGAGTGGACGGACCTCGCGCGCCGGCTCTTCGCCCCCTACGGCGTCCTGCTCGCCCCGCCCGCCCCGCTCGCCGTCGGGGAGGCCGAGTTCGCCCGGATCATGGCGAAGAGAAGGTGTCCGGTACTGGCGGTGCGCGGATTCCCCGCCATGACGGGGACCGTGAGCCGGCCGCTCGTGGACCCCGTGCCGCTCTCTCCCGTGTCCCTGGTCTGGCGCAGAGGGAGACGGGACCCCGCGCTCGACGCCCTGCGCCGCGCCGCCCGTGATCTGGCGAGCGAGGAATCATGGCTCATCCGACCGGATTCCGCATGGCTTCCGACCAAAGATGCACTCATCATGGTGAGTCGGGCGGAAAACGTCGTATGACCATTCTTTGCTGCGCTACGTTGCTCCCCCGGGCGCAGTGGGACAAAAGGGGGCGCTCGGACCGGGTGGGGGCCCGGTCCGGCTTGAGGCGGCGCCCGGATCGCCTGCGCACCCGTACAGCCACAATGGGGGAAGTGCGCACACGTGGAAACCTGGCGAGAAGACGCCTCAACCGGGCGCAGTCATGAGCCGCACGAGGTGACCGTCCAGCTCGACGGACTCGGGCGCAGGGTGGGGCGACCGCCCGGCCGGGACGGGGCCGCCGTGCCGGGTGAGGGCGGCGCCGGCCCGGAGGGGCCGGTGTTCGTGGACTCCTCGGGGCGGCGCAGCAGGCGGTACCGCCGGATCGGTCTCCTGCTCGGCGTGGCCTGCGGGATCTACGCGGTCGTGATCGCCGCGACCCTGCTGTCCGGCAACGCGCACGCTCCGTGGCTGCCGTTGCCGGGTCCCGTCAAGGACCGGCCCGCGGGCAAGGTGAGGACCGTGCCCGAGCCGGCCGAGGGCGCCGGGGGCGTGAACGAGGGGACGGTGGCGCCCGGCCCCGGGGTCACCGGCCTGCCCGTCGCGGGCGGTGGACCCGGGCTCGTCGTACCCGCCCTGCCCGGGGAGGACGCGGCGGTGGGCGTCCGCGTCCCCAAGGCCCCCGTGAGCGCGCACAGGTCCGGGGCCGCGACGCAGCCCGGCAAGGGCGCCACCGGCGGCACCCCCGCCCCCGGCAAGGGCGGCGGCCCCGGAACGGGCTCGGGCTCGGGCTCGGGTACGGGCACGGCGGGCGGATCAGCCGGTCAGACGCCCGGCACCGGAACGGGTGGGACCGGGGGCGGCGGCACCAAGCCCGATCCCGGTACGGGCTCGGGCAACCCCGGTACGGGTACCGGCGATCCGGGCTCCGGGACCGGCGGCACCGATCCGGGAACCGGCACCGGCGACCCCGGCACCGGCACGGGCGGCACCGACCCCGCGCCCGGCGGCGGCACCGGGACCGGCGGCACCGGCGGCGAACCGAGCGGCCCGCCCGCCGGGGAGACGGGCGGCGGCACCGTCCCGCAGACCGGCGGCGAGACCCCGCTCCCCGAGCCCTCGGGCACGCAGGACGCGGGCGCCGGTCCCGGCGGCCCGGGTGGCCCAGGAGGCCAGGGCGGCGGCAGCCCCCGCCCCGGCGCGTCCGCCTCGTCCTCCTCCTCCGGCGACTCGGGGGCGAACGGCGCGGCCTGAGCCGAGCCGTGCCGGACCGCCACCGCCTCCGTCGCCGCCGTACGAAGTGGTGAGGAGCACCGCCGTACGAAGTGGTGAGGAGCGCCGCGTGCGGGCCCGGGCGGGCGGCGTCCTCACGGCAGCACGGTCCAGTCCACCCTGCCGGTGACGCTCAACCGCGCACTGCGCGCGGGCCGTTGACGTCCCTCCGCGCCCCGCGCCCCGCCCGGAACCCCGTTTCTCCCTCCCCGTTCTCCCCGTTCTCGTTCCCCGTAGGAACTCCGGCCGCCCGTGACGGGCCGGCCGCCCGGCCCCGGAAGGGCTCATCCGCTCATGACCAACCGCTCGCGGGCAGCGCACACCCGCTCCGGAGTTCCCCGGCCCCGGCCGCCCCGCAAACGCCGGCGGCGCCGGGGCCTGCCGCTGCGCTACCTGCTTCCCGTCCTCTTCCTCGTCGCGGTCTTCGCGATGCTCATGCTGCGCGGCTACGTGCACAGCGAGATCATGGCCGACCACCGCGTCCGCCCCGAGGCGTCCACCGACCGGGTGCCGGAGCGCATCATCGACGGCGGGCCCGTCATCGACACGCGGGGCGGGCAGGCCAAGTCGCTGCGGATACCCGGGCACCGGCTCGTCCTCACCTTCGACGACGGCCCCGACCCCGAGTGGACGCCCAGAGTCCTCGACGTGCTCAGGAAGCACCACGCGCACGCCACCTTCTTCGTCACCGGCACGATGGCCTCGCGCTACCCCGCGCTGGTGCGCCGCATGGTCGACGAGGGGCACGAGGTGGGCCTGCACACCTTCAACCACCCTGATCTCTCCTACCAGTCGAAGACCCGGATCGACTGGGAGCTGTCGCAGAACCAGCTCGCCCTCGCGGGCGCCGCCGGGGTGCGCACCTCGCTGTTCCGGCCGCCGTACTCCTCGTACGCGAACGCGATGGACGACAAGTCCTGGCCGGTCACCCGGTACATCGGGGGGCGCGGCTACCTCACCGTCGTCAACGACTACGACAGCGAGGACTGGCGGCGGCCCGGCGTCGGCACGATCATCCGTAACGCGACACCGAAGGACGGCAGGGGCGCCGTCGTCCTCATGCACGACTCGGGTGGCGACCGCTCCCAGACCCTCGCCGCGCTCGACCGCTACCTGCCCGGACTCCAGGCGAAGGGCTACCGGTTCAGCACGCTCACGGAGGCCCTGGACGCGCCCAGCGCGCTCGCCCCGGTCACCGGGCCCGACCTGTGGAAGGGCAGGGCCTGGGTGTGGCTGGTCGCCGCCTCCGACCGGCTGACCTCGGTCCTGGTCGTCGGCCTCGCCGTGACCGGCAGCCTCGTCATCGGCCGCTTCGTGCTCATGCTCGTCCTGTCCTTCGCGCACTCCCGCAAGGTGCGCCGGCGCGGATTCCGCTGGGGCCCGGAGGTCACCGAACCGGTGACGGTGCTGGTACCGGCGTACAACGAGGCCAAGTGCATCGTCGCGACGGTCACCTCGCTCACGAAGAGCGACCACCCCGTCGAGGTCATCGTGATCGACGACGGGTCCAGCGACGACACCGCGGGCATCGTGGAGCGGCTGGGGCTGCCGGACGTGCGCGTCGTGCGCCAGCGCAACGCGGGAAAGCCCGCCGCCCTCAACAACGGCATCGCGCACGCCCGTCACGAACTCGTCGTCATGATGGACGGCGACACCGTCTTCGAGGGCTCCACGGTGCGGGAACTCGTCCAGCCCTTCGCCGACCCGCGCGTCGGCGCCGTCGCCGGGAACGCGAAGGTCGGCAACCGGGACTCGATGATCGGCGCCTGGCAGCACATCGAGTACGTCATGGGCTTCAACCTGGACCGCCGCATGTACGACGTGCTGCGCTGCATGCCGACCATCCCCGGCGCCGTCGGCGCGTTCCGCATGTCGGCGCTGCGGCGGGTCGGCGGGATGAGCGAGGACACCCTCGCCGAGGACACCGACATCACCATGGCGATCCACCGCGACGGCTGGCACGTCGTGTACGCCGAGAAGGCCCGCGCCTGGACCGAGGCGCCCGAGACCGTGCGGCAACTGTGGTCGCAGCGCTACCGCTGGAGCTACGGCACGATGCAGGCGATCTGGAAGCACCGCGGCGCCGTCCTCGACCGGGGCGCCTCGGGACGCTTCGGCCGCGTCGGACTGCCGCTCGTGTCCCTGTTCATGGTGCTGGCGCCGCTGCTCGCCCCACTCATCGACGTCTTCCTGCTGTACGGGCTCGTCTTCGGGCCCACCGCGCGGACACTGGGCGCCTGGTTCGGCGTCCTCGCCCTCCAAGTGGTGTGCGCCGCCTACGCGTTCCGGCTCGACCGGGAACGCATGACGCACCTCGTGTCGCTGCCGCTCCAGCAGATCCTGTACCGGCAGCTCATGTACGTCGTCCTGCTCCAGTCCTGGATCACCGCGCTGACCGGCGGCCGCCTGCGCTGGCAGAAACTGCGCCGCACCGGCGTCCTGGACGCCACCGGCACCCCCCGGCCGACGCCCACGAAACCCGGACGAACCGGTGCGGACGAGGCCCGCGCCCAGGAACGGAGGCCGGTCGGATGAGCCGCGCACCGCAGTCCCCGCCCCCGCCCCCGCCGTACGAGAACACGGACGGCGCCCCACCGCCGTACGCCGCCACGGCCCGCCCGGAGGCCGCGGACACGGCGCCGCTGCCCCGCCAGAACCCCGGACCGCCGGCCGCGCCCACCCGGCCCGGCCGCGACCGCTACCTCGACCTGCTGCGCTCCGTCGCGCTCGTGCGCGTCGTCTTCTACCACGTCTTCGGCTACGCCTGGCTGAGCATCGTCTTCCCGTCCATGGGCGTCATGTTCGCCCTGGCCGGTTCGCTCATGGCGCGTTCCCTGGCCCGGCCCGCGCTCGGCGTGATCCGGGGGCGGCTGCGCCGACTGCTGCCGCCCGTCTGGCTGTTCGCCGCCGTCGTCGTGCCGATGATGCTGTACGCGGGGTGGCGCGCGCCGCGCGGGGAGGCGCTCGGCTGGTGGCTGCGGCTGGCCACCTACCTCGTACCGGTCGGTGCCCCGCCCTACCCCGACGGGCTCGGCCCGGACAGCGGCTGGCTGGAGTCCGCGTGGCCCGACGAGGCGGCCGGGCCGCTGTGGTACATCCGCGCCTACCTGTGGTTCGTGATCGCCTCCCCGCTGCTGCTGAGGGCGGTGCGCCGGCTGCCCTGGGTGACACTGCTCGCGCCCCTCGCGCTCACCGCCGTGCTCGGCACCTCCCTCGTGACGCTCCCCGGGGAGACCGGTCTCGCGCTCACCGACTACGCACAGTACGGGAGTTGCTGGGTGCTCGGCATGGCGTACCAGGAGGGGACGCTCGCGAAGGTGCCGCGCTACCTCGCGGTCTCCCTCTCCGCGTTCCTCATGGCCCTCGGGCTGTGGTGGGCGGTCGGCCACCCCGGCGAGGACGGGCTCGACCTCAACGACATCCCGCTCGCGCAGGCCCTGTGGTCCTTCGGGTTCGTGGTGATCCTCCTCCAGTACGCGCCGTCCTGGCGGCAACTGCCCGGGAGACTGGCCCGGTTCGACCGGCTCGTCACACTCAGCAACAACCGCGCGGTGACCATCTACCTGTGGCACAACCTGCTCATCATGGCCACCGTGCCGGTCGTCGACCTCGCGTGGCGGCTGCCGTTCACCGACGGGGCGGCGGGGACCCTGCTCGGTCAGACGTACTCCCTGTGGATGTTCCTCGTGGTGTGGCCGCTCCTCGCCGTCGTGATCGTGCTC
Source organism: Streptomyces sp. NPDC049954 (assembly GCF_040656295.1). NCBI lineage: Bacteria > Bacillati > Actinomycetota > Actinomycetes > Kitasatosporales > Streptomycetaceae > Streptomyces > Streptomyces sp. NPDC049954. The sequence continues at coordinate 100,339 of NZ_JBFALS010000014.1, read as the reverse complement.
GTCGGCTGGGTCGAGGACGTCGCCGCGCGCCGCCGCCCGCGCCTGTGGCCGGACGGACGCGACAAGCGGCGCGGGGACGGGCGCGGGCGGCGCGCGGGACAGGCCCGCGACTGAGCGGACCTCCGGGCGCCCGGAGGACGGCGGCCGGCACCTCCGGCTCGTCCCCCGGCCGCTACGCCGCGTGCGCACCCCGCGCCCGGGCCGTATACCTTCGCGGGCCCGCCCGGCCGCCGTCCCGCACGCCGGGCCGGGCCGGAACCCGTACGCGGCGGGGCGGGGGCAGGGCGCGATCACCTCCGTGACCCCGGCGGAATACCGTGGAACCGGGTCGGTCACCTGTCCTCGGCAGGCTCGGCCGGCCGCGCCGTACCTCGGCGCGCACGGAAGACTCGACGAGCGCGGGACGAACAGCGATGAGCAGCGAGCAGCAGTACGGCCCCCTCGCGGGCTTCACGGTCGGCGTGACCGCCGCCCGCCGGGCCGGGGAACTGGGGGCGCTGCTGGAGCGGCGCGGCGCCCAGGTCCTGCACGCCCCGGCCCTGCGGACCGTCCCGCTCGCCGACGACAGCGAACTCCTCGACGCCACCCGGCGGCTGCTCGCGTCCCGGCCCGACCTCGTCGTCGTGACCACCGCCATCGGCTTCCGCGGCTGGGTCGAGGCGGCCCGGGGCTGGGGCCTGGGCGAGGAACTGCTGACCGTGCTCGGCGGGGCGCGCCTGCTCGCGCGCGGGCCCAAGGTCAAGGGAGCGCTGCGCGCCGCCGGACTCAGTGAGGAGTGGTCCCCGGTCTCCGAGTCGATGGCCGAGGTCCTCGACCGGCTGCTCACCGAGGGCGTCGAAGGGCGACGGATCGCGGTGCAGCTCCACGGCGAGCCGCTGACCGGTTTCCTGGAGGCGCTGCGGGAGGCGGGCGCCGAGGTCGTGGGCGTGCCGGTGTACCGGTGGCTGCCGCCCGAGGACCTGGCCCCCGTCGACCGGCTGCTCGACGCGATCGTCGCGGGCGCGGTGGACGCGCTGCCGTTCACGAGCGCGCCGGCCGCCGCGTCCCTGCTCTCGCGCGCCGAGGCGCGCGGTCAACTCCCGGCCCTGCTGGCCGCGTTCCGCGACGGGATGCTGGCCGCGTGCGTCGGTCCGGTGACGGCGCTGCCGCTCCAGGCGCACGGGATCGCGACCGTCCAGCCCGAACGCTTCAGGCTCGGCCCCCTCGTTCAGCTCCTGTGCCGTGAACTGCCGTCCCGGGCACGGGTGCTGGACGTCTCGGGGAAGCGGTTCGAGGTACGGGGGAGCGGGGTCCTGCTCGACGGGGAGCTGCGGGTCCCGCCACCCGCGGCGATGGCCCTGCTGCGGGTGCTCGCACGCCGTCCCGGCTGGGTCGTCTCCCGCGCCGACCTCCTGCGCAGCCTGCCGGGGTCGGGTACCGACGAGCACGCGGTGGAGACGGCGATGGCCCGCTTGCGGGGCGCGCTGGGCGACCCGGAACTCGTGCAGACCGTGGTGAAGCGGGGGTACCGGCTGGCGGTGGACCCGGTGGCCGCCGGGTAGGGGGCGAGGCGATCGGTCGGCTTCGCCTCCCTCGTCCTCAAACGCCGGACGGGCTTGATAATCGGCCTGCGGCCTCGTCCTCGAACGCCGGGGAAATCGAGCCCGTCCGGCGATTGAGGACACGGCCGCAGGCCGCTTCAAGCCACGGCCGCAGGCCGATGCGGGACACGGCCGCACCCGTCAAGGGCTACACGCCGCGCGCAGCGCCAGGCACATTGGAGGGTGGCCCCTTCGACCCCCACCAGGCGGTGACCCGTTCATGAGCGCGGCCGGACTTCCCCACCCCCACACCCCCCTCCGTTTCGACGCGGGCCGGATCTGTCTCGATCTGCTGGCCACCACGCATCCGGTGGAGCGGATCGGCGACGTCGACCGGCTGCGCTCCTGGTGCCTCGGCGCCGGGCTCGTCCCGCCCGGCACCCCGCTCGCCGAGGCCGGCACATCCTGGCTGCACGCCTTCCACGAGCTGCGCGCCCACGTCGGGCACCTGGTGCGCGGGGAACTCGACGGGCGCCCCGCCACCCGCTCCCTCGCCCACGTCAACGCCGCCGCCCTCGCCGCACCCCCGGCGCCCCGCGCCCTGCGCGGCGCCGAGGGCCGGCTCGTCCGGGCCCTGCACGCCGACCCCGGCTGCGCCGCGCTGCTCGCCGCCGTCGCCCGGGACGCCCTCGACCTGCTCACCGACCCCCGGGCCCGCTCCGGGCTGCGGCGCTGCGCGGGCGACAACTGCCCCATCGTCTACCTCGACACCTCGCGCGGCCGGCGCCGCCGCTGGTGCTCCAGCGAGACCTGCGGCAACCGGGAACGCGTCGCCCGGCACCGGCGCCGCGCCGCCGCCCACGCCCCCGCCTGAACCGCCCGCCCCCGCATCCCTTCTTAACAGGCACGGCGCGTGCACGGGGCCCCCGGGCTTCGCGTACGGTGGACGGCTGCTCAGAGCACGTGAGAAGGGGGCCTCGGTGGCCGACGTACGCGACCACGAGATCGGCGTAGAACAACAGCATCTGGACCGGGCCTACCGGCGTCTCGTCGAGAAGATCGACGAGGCGGAATTCCTGATGCGGGACGCCGCTCAGCTCGGCCATGTCGGCACACCGGGGGCGCTCGCGGAACGCGACGCCCAGGTGTTCCGGGCCGGGATCCACCTCAACCGGCTCAACAACGAGTTCGAGGACTTCCTCTTCGGGCGCATCGACCTGCTCGCGGGCAAGGACGGCAAGAAGGGCCCCGACGGCGCCTTCACCTCCGTCGAACCCGCCGAGGACGCCATCCGTCCGGACGACACCGCCGACATCGCCGAGACCCTGCACATCGGGCGCATCGGCGTACTCGACGCGGACTACGCGCCCCTCGTCATCGACTGGCGCGCGCCCGCCGCCGCCCCCTTCTACCGGTCCACGCCGGTGGCGCCCGGCCGGGTGGTGCGGCGGCGCGTCATCCGCTCCAAGGGCCGGCGGGTCCTCGGCGTCGAGGACGACCTGATGCGCCCCGAGCTGACCGCCCGCCTCGACGGGGAGCGGCTGCCCGTGGTCGGTGACGGCGCGCTCATGGCCGCGCTCGGCCAGGCCCGCAGCCACTCCATGCGGGACATCGTCGCGTCCATCCAGGCCGAGCAGGACCTCGTCATCCGGGCGCCCGCCGCCTCCGTGACCCTCGTCGAGGGCGGCCCCGGCACCGGGAAGACCGCCGTCGCCCTGCACCGCGCCGCCTACCTGCTGTACCAGGACCGCAGGCGCTACGCGGGCGGCATCCTCATCGTCTCGCCGACCCCGCTGCTCGTCGCCTACACCGAGGGTGTGCTGCCCTCGCTCGGCGAGGAGGGGCAGGTCGCGATCCGCGCCGTCGGCAGCCTCGCCGACGAGGCCGCAGGACCGGCCGGCGCCACCGAGTACGACGCCCCGGCCGTCGCCCGCGTCAAGGGCTCCGCGCGGATGCTCAATGTGCTGCGCAGGGCCGCGCGCGGCGCCCTGGAGATCCCGGTGACGCCCCCGGCCCCCGAACCGGACGCCGAGGAGGAGGCGGGACAGCTCTCGCTCGGCCTGACCGCCCCCGCCCGGACGCCCACCCGGCTGCGGGTCGTCGCCTTCGGCCGCCGCGTCGAACTGGAGGCCCCGGCCCTCGAAGCGGTACGGCGCTCCGCGCTCAGCGGCACCGCCCCCGTCAACCTGCTGCGCCCGCGCGCCCGTAAACTCCTCCTGGACGCCCTGTGGGAGCGCTCGGGCGGCGGCAACCGGCACACCGACCCGGAACTCGCGGCGGAACTGCGCTCCGGATTCGACGAGGACATCACCTCGGAGGACTCCTTCACCGCCTTCCTCGACGCGTGGTGGCCCGAGCTGACCCCGCGCCGCGTCCTCGCCGTCATGGCCGACGAACGGCGCCTGGCGCGCTGGTCGCGGCGCACCCTCAACCAGGGCGAGGCCCGCCGCGTCGCGCGCTCCCTGCGCCGCCTCGACCCGGAGACCGGGGCGGGACCGCTGTCCGTGCACGACGTCGCGCTGCTCGACGAACTGCACGCGATCCTCGGCGCCCCCGCCCGCCCGCGCAGGAAGCCCCGCGACTACGACCCGCTGGACGAGCTGACGGGCCTGGAGGAGCTGATGCCGCGCCGCGAGGAGAGCCGCCGCGAACGCGCGGAACGCCTCGCCGAGGAGCGCACCGAGTACACCCACGTCATCGTCGACGAGGCCCAGGACCTCACCCCGATGCAGTGGCGCATGATCGGCCGCCGGGGCCGGCACGCGACGTGGACGGTCGTGGGCGACCCCGCGCAGTCCTCGTGGCCCGACCCCGACGAGGCGGCCGAAGCCCGCGACGAGGCCCTCGGCAACCGCCCCCGGCGCCGCTTCACGCTCACCGTCAACTACCGCAACCCCTCCGAGGTCGCCGACCTCGCCTCCCGCGTCCTCGCCCTCGCGATGCCCGGCAGCGAGCCGCCCCGCGCGGTCCGCTCCACCGGCATCGAGCCCCACTTCGCCGTCGTCCCCGAGGGCGGCTCCCTCGGCGCGACCGTCCGCGCCGAGGCCGAACGGCTCCTCGGCCGCGTCGAGGGCACCGTCGGCGTCGTCGTCGCGATGAACCGGCGCGCCGAGGCCGCCCGCTGGCTCGACGGCCTCGGCGACCGCGTCGTCGCCCTCGGCAGCCTGGAGGCCAAGGGCCTGGAGTACGACGCGACGCTCGTCGCCACACCCGCCGAGATCGCCGAGGAGTCCGTGGCCGGGCTGCGCGTCCTGTACGTCGCACTGACCCGCGCCACCCAGCAGCTCACCGTCGTCTCCGGCGAACGCGACGACCCCGACGGGCACGGGGTGCCGGACCTGCTGAGGGACTGAGCGGCCGCACCGCCGCACGGCCGGGAGTGAACCCTCCGGGGGACGAAGCCCGTGTACGGGATGAACCATCTCCGGGGCCGAAAGCCCCGGAGGTGGGGACTTCCTGACGCCTTGTCAGGAAGTACACCCCGTGATCCGGAGGCCGAAGTGCGTCGCCTACCTTCCGAAACCCCTTCCCGCACCCGCGCCCGCACCCGCACTCGTACGAAGTCCGTGGCGGCCCTCGGCGCCCTTCTGTCCGCCGCGGGCGCCCTGACCCTGGCCCTCGCGCCGTCCGCCAGCGCGGCGCCCAACGGCTGGCAGCTGTGCGTGGACTACAACCTCCAGCGCTGCAACTACTGGACGGCCGACAACCCGCCCTTCAGCAACGACTTGTTGAAACTGGACACCTCCAGCTCCGGGGTGGAGGACCTCCAGGACAAGATCTCCTCGATCTCCGTCCACAACGCCTCGACCCTCTACACCTGGAACGACAACAACTACACGGGCATCCAGGGCGAGTTCCAGAACAACTACACCTGGAACACGCTCAACTACCCGTACAACGACGCGATCTCCTCGATACGCACCTGGCGCTGAGCGCGCTCGCACGAGGGACCTCGCCGAGGTCCTGACAGGTGGGGAAGGGGCTCCCCGGCCGGGAGCCCCCGGAGAGCAAGAAGGGGACCGCCATGCACCAGCAAGCACCCGTCGCGTCGCCGCCGCGCCGCACGGCGGGGACCACCGCGTTCGGCGCGCTGTGCCTGTGCGTGGCGGCGCTCCTGTCCGGCTGCGGCTCCGGCTCCGGGGGAGCGGACGCCCGGCCCCCGCAGCAGGGCAGGGCGGCCCCGACGCCGCAGGAGGCGGTGGCCAACCTGACCGGGCTCCTGCCCGGGGGCCGCACCTCCCGGCCGTCCGGGCCGTCCGGGGGCCGGGCGCCCGGCGCCGCCGTGCTCTACGACGACGGGAAGGGGCGCGCGCACATCGCGGTCGTGCTCGACCGCCTCCCGCTGCCCCTGCCCGAGGACTACTCCGCGTGCCCCGACACCGCCTACCACCCGCACAGCCGGTGCGAGGGCGCGCGTACGGGCGACGGGGCGCGCCTCGACTTCGACCGCTCCCCGGCGGACGAGTCGAAACCGGCGGGCGTCCAGCGGTGGACGGTGTTCCGGACCGGACGGGACGGCACCCGGATCGGCGTGACGGAGATCAACTCCACCGGGGAGACCACGCCCCCGACCCGGAAGAACCCGCCGCTCACCCGCCGTCAGCTCGAACACCTCGTCGCCTCGGCCAGTTGGCGGCCCCTGCTGGAGCGCCTGGCGAAGGCGCCCTCCCCCGGGCCGGACACGCCGGGCCGGCTGTCCGGCGCCCGCATCGCACGCGTCATCGGCGACGGCGTGCCGGGCGGCCTGCGCGTCGCGGACGCGGGCGGGACCACGGGCTTCGGCCACGTCACGGTGGACGACGGCCACGGAAAGAGCCTGGTGGCCGTCACCGTGCAGCAGTGGAAACCGGGGGACGCCGCGATGGAGGAGGTCTTCGCGAAGGCTGACCGGCAGGCGGACGGTACCCGCGTCGCCCTCGGCCACCGGGCCCGCCCCGAAGGCGGGAAGCCGACCGAGTGGACCGCCGACACCCTGCGCCCGGACGGCCTCCGCGTCGCCGTGTCGGAACTGAACGCCGCCGCCTACGGACTGCCCGGAACCCGGAAGGCTCCCGCCCTGGACGCCGGACGGCTCAGGCGCCTCGCCCTCGCCCCTCAGTGGCGCGCGGCGGTCGAGGCGGCCGGGGAGTGAGAAGCGGCTCCCGTCCTCGCGCCAGGGACGACTCACCTTCCCGTCAAGGACGACCCGGTGCGCAAACCCCTCGTGCGGGGGAATCCGGGGGAGGAAAGGTGACCGTCGTGGTCGAACTCGCGCGCGGGAATTGCCTCGCCCGGATCCTTTGTTAGCCTGGAGGTGGCACCGGCTCGATCCAAGCCCCCGGGCCCAACCATAGGCGCTTCGAGCGCCCACTTGCCGCGAGGCGAGCATGGCGGGCCGGTGTCGTCATCGTCCCACTTGTCCCCGGCCGGTTCACCCGGCCGGGGACAGTGCGTTGACGGGCCCGTGTTGACGCCTGCCCGGCGGGTCCGCGTCGCCGCTCAGTCCACGGAGACGATCGTGCGCCCCAGACCGTGCCCCGCGAGCATCCCCGCGAAGGCCGCCGGGACCGCGTCGAAGCCCTCGGCCGTCGTGTGCACGCCGCGCACCGCCCCGTCCCGCACGAGAGCCCCCACCTCCTCCTCGAAGACCGGCCGCAGCTCCTCGTGCGCGGTGACCGTGAAACCGCGCATCGTCAGCTCCTGGTAGATCATCCGCACGTAGTTGGCGGGCCCGCGCACCTCGCCCCGCGCGTACTGCGAGGCCGCCCCGCACAGCACCGCGCGCCCCCGGAAGCGCAGTACCTCAAGCGCCGCCTCCAGCTGCTCGCCGCCGACGTTGTCGAAGAACAGGTCGATACCCTGCGGGGCGGCCGCGCGCAGCGCTTCGGCGGCCGGGCCCTCGTGGTGGTCGAACGCCGCCTCGGCGCCCAGCTCCCCGGTCAGCAGGGCGAGCTTGCGCGCCGAACCGGCCGAGCCGATCACCCGCGCCCCGCGCGCCCGCGCGAACTGCACCGCGCAGCTCCCGACCCCGCCGGCCGCGCCCGACACGAACACGGTCTCCCCCTCCCGTACCCGCCCGATGTGCGTGAGCCCCGTCCAGGCCGTGAACCCGACGTGGCCGAGCACGGTCAGGAAGGACTCCAGGCCCAGGCCCGCCGCGTCCGGAGGCAGCTTGCGCAGGGCGCTCGCGGGCAGGACGGAGCGGGTGCGCCACGGCACCTTGCCGAGGGCCAGGTCGCCGGGGCGCAGCGCCGGGTCCCGCGAGGCCAGGACCTCCACGACCGCGTCGCTCCACGGGACGTCGCCGAGGCGCACCCCCGGCCCGTACGCCGTGTCCGGGCCGCCGACACGGCTCGCGAGGCCCGCGTTCAGGCCCAGCCGGCGCAGCGCCACGAGAGCCTCGCCCGGACCGGGCCCGGCGGGCGCGGCCACCGGGAAGACGGCGAAATCCCGTTCGGCGATCCCCTCGGCGCCCGGGTAGCGGTCCAGCCGGACCTCACGGACGGCGCCCGCCTCGGGGACCGGACCGGGGACGTCGCCGTCGGGGGAGCGCGTGATCATGCGCGCAGGCTATCCCCGGCCTCCGCCGGTCCGCCGCACGACGCCCCCGGGCCGGGTGACCCCGGTCACTCGTACCGTAGAGTGGAATCGTTTTTCCGCGATGCGGTGCGCGAAAACGGGAGAACTGTCGCAACCATGGTGAAGACCGGCCGCCGGACTGTGCGGAGGGCACTACCACGTACTCGTCGGTAGGTGGGACCATCGACAGGCACGTCCGGCGCGTCCCCTCCCCCGGACAGGGGGTGTGGAGCGCGCTGAAACACCAGGTGAAAGCAGAGGAAGTCGGCATGGCAACGGCGCCCAGCGTCTCCTACTCGATGACGGTCCGGCTGGAGGTGCCCGCGAGCGGAACCGCGGTCTCCCAGCTCACCACGGCCGTGGAGTCCTCGGGGGGCTCGGTGACCGGCCTCGACGTCACCGCCTCGGGCCACGAACTGCTCCGGATCGACGTCACCATCGCCGCGTCCTCCACGGCGCACGCGGACGAGATCGTCAGCAAGCTGCGCACGATCGAGGGCGTCACCCTCGGCAAGGTCTCCGACCGTACGTTCCTGATGCACCTCGGCGGCAAGATCGAGATGCAGTCCAAGCACCCCATCCGCAACCGTGACGACCTCTCCATGGTCTACACGCCGGGCGTCGCGCGGGTCTGCATGGCGATCGCCGAGAACCCCGAGGACGCGCGCCGGCTGACCATCAAGCGCAACTCCGTCGCCGTCGTCACCGACGGTTCGGCCGTCCTCGGGCTCGGCAACATCGGCCCGAAGGCCGCGCTGCCCGTCATGGAGGGCAAGGCGGCCCTCTTCAAGCGCTTCGCGGGCATCGACGCGTGGCCGCTGTGCCTGGACACCCAGGACACCGACGCGATCGTGGAGATCGTCAAGGCCATCGCCCCGGGCTTCGCCGGGATCAACCTGGAGGACATCTCCGCGCCCCGCTGCTTCGAGATCGAGGCCCGGCTGCGCGAGGCCCTGGACATCCCGGTCTTCCACGACGACCAGCACGGCACCGCGATCGTCGTGCTCGCCGCGCTCACCAACGCGCTGCGCGTCGTCGGCAAGGACGTCGGGGACGTCCGCGTGGTCATGTCGGGCGCCGGGGCGGCCGGTACGGCCATCCTGAAGCTGCTGCTGGCCGCGGGCGTCAAGCGGGCCGTGGTCGCCGACATCCACGGTGTCGTGCACGCGGGCCGCGCGGACCTCGTGGACGCCGCCCCCGACTCCCCGCTGCGCTGGATCGCCGACAACACCAACCCGGAGAACCTCACCGGCACGCTCCGCGAGGCGGTGCGCGGCGCCGACGTCTTCGTGGGCGTCTCCGCCCCGAACGTGCTGGACGGCGACGACGTGGCCGCCATGGCGGACGACGCGATCGTCTTCGCGCTCGCCAACCCCGACCCGGAGGTGGAGCCGGCGGTGGCCCGCCAGACCGCCGCCGTCGTCGCGACCGGCCGCTCGGACTTCCCGAACCAGATCAACAACGTCCTGGTCTTCCCGGGTGTCTTCCGCGGGCTTCTGGACGCCCAGTCGCGGACCGTCAACACCGAGATGATGCTCGCCGCCGCCGAGGCGCTCGCGGACGTCGTCACGAGCGACGAGCTGAACCGGAACTACATCATTCCGAGCGTGTTCAACGACAAGGTCGCGGGGGCCGTCGCCGGGGCCGTCCGGGACGCCGCGAAGGCCGCCGGGGTCTCCGCCGAGCCCGTCACCGCACAGCGGTAAACCGTACGTCGTCACTCTCCGGTCACCCCTCGGCCACCCGTCCGGTCCCCCGGGGCAGCGGGGGGTGACGCGTGCCACGCCCTGCGTGTGCCCGGGCATCCCGGGCACAAGAGCCGCAGGTCCGGGCGGTACGTTCGAGACGAGCAGCCCGGGCCGGGGCCCGCACCCCGGCGCGTCGTGGATCGCGGGTCCCCGGACCGCGCCCTAGGGTGGCGGGCAGTAAGCCCGGAGCCCTGCGGTCCGCTGCCGGGAGCGGACAGAGCGTCACCACAGCGAGGCAGTGGCGCTTTTCGTGTGACTCGGGCGGACCCGGATTGGCTTTCCCGCCGCAGGTGGGGGCAGGATGCCTCTCTGGGCGCGAGGGTCTTACGGAGACCCGGGTCCGGGGGACCGTCGTGGACCCTGGCAGCATCGGCTTCGATCTCACGCCTCAACGGCAAGAAGAACACGGGAGTACACAACATGAACCGCAGTGAGCTGGTGGCCGCCCTGGCCGACCGCGCCGAGGTGACCCGCAAGGACGCCGACGCGGTGCTGGCCGCCTTCGCCGAGGTGGTCGGTGACATCGTCGCCAAGGGCGACGAGAAGGTCACCATCCCCGGCTTCCTGACCTTCGAGCGCACGCACCGTGCCGCTCGCACGGCCCGCAACCCGCAGACGGGCGAGCCGATCCAGATCGCCGCCGGATACAGCGTCAAGGTGTCGGCGGGTTCCAAGCTGAAGGAAGCGGCCAAGGGCAAGTAAGGCCGGCGTTCCGGGGCGGTCATCCATCTGTTGGTGGGTGACCGCCCTTTCGCGTGCCTTGCGCGTGCCGCGGGCTCTGGGGGGTGGGTGCGGGCCGTGCGGGGTTTCGGGGGCTCCGCCCCCGCGCCCCCGCTCCTCAAGCGCCGGAGGGGCTTGGTCGGGGTGCCGGTGGGGGGCTCGGTGCGGGTCTCGTCCGGCGTTTGGGGCTCCGCCCCTGGCCCCCGCTCCTCAAACGCCGGAGGGGCTTGGAGAAGAACCGGCGCCGGGGAGCTTGAGGAGCGGGGCCGGAGGGGCCTGGAGGACGGGGGCTGAGGAGCGGGGTCGGAGGGCTTGGAGAGCCGGGGCTCCGGAGTGGCCGGCGGACCGGGGCCCCGCTCCGGGAGGAGTCGGCCCCGGTCGGACGCCCGGGAGGAGTCGGCCCGGTCAGGTGCCCGGGAGTTCGACCTTCGCGCCCAGTTCCACGAGTTTGTCCATGAAGTTCTCGTAGCCGCGGTTGATCAGTTCGATGCCGTGGACGCGGGACGTGCCCTGGGCCGCGAGGGCGGCGATCAGGTAGGAGAAGCCGCCGCGCAGGTCGGGGATCACGAGGTCGGCGCCCTGGAGGCGGGTCGGGCCCGAGACCACGGCCGAGTGCAGGAAGTTGCGCTGGCCGAAGCGGCAGTCGGAACCGCCCAGGCACTCGCGGTACAGCTGGATGTGCGCGCCCATCTGGTTGAGCGCCGAGGTGAAGCCGAGCCGCGACTCGTACACCGTCTCGTGCACGATCGACAGGCCCGTCGCCTGCGTCAGCGCCACGACCAGCGGCTGCTGCCAGTCGGTCTGGAAACCGGGGTGCACGTCGGTCTCCAGCGCGATCGACTTCAGCTGGCCGCCCGGGTGCCAGAAGCGGATGCCCTCGTCGTCGATCTCGAAGGCGCCGCCGACCTTCCGGTACGTGTTGAGGAAGGTCATCATGGTGCGCTGCTGCGCCCCGTGGACGTAGATGTTGCCCTCGGTGGCCAGCGCGGCCGAGGCCCAGGACGCGGCCTCCAGACGGTCCGGGACGGCCCGGTGGCGGTAGCCCGTCAGGCTGTCCACACCGGTGATCCGGATGGTCCGGTCGATGTCCATCGCGATGATCGCGCCCATTTTCTGCAGCACGCAGATCAGGTCCTCGATCTCCGGCTCCACGGCCGCGTTCTGCAGGACCGTGACGCCCTCGGCGAGCACCGCCGTCAGCAGCACCTGCTCGGTCGCGCCGACCGAGGGGTAGGGCAGCCGGATCTTCGTGCCGCGCAACCGCTGCGGGGCCTCCAGGTACTGGCCGTCCGCCCGCTTCTCGATGCGCGCGCCGAACTGGCGCAGCACGTCGAAGTGGAAGTCGATGGGACGCCCGCCGATGTCGCAGCCGCCCAGGCCCGGGATGAAGGCGTGGCCCAGCCGGTGCAGCAGCGGGCCGCAGAACAGGATCGGGATGCGCGAGGAGCCGGCGTGCGCGTCGATGTCGGCGACGTTCGCGCTCTCCACGTGCGTCGGGTCGAGCACGAGTTCCCCGGGCTCGTCACCGGGGCGCACGGTCACGCCGTGCAGCTGGAGCAGTCCGCGCACCACGCGCACGTCGCGGATGTCGGGCACGTTGCCCAGCCGGCTCGGGCCGCTGCCGAGCAGCGCGGCGACCATGGCCTTGGGCACGAGGTTCTTCGCGCCTCGGACCCGGATCTCGCCCTCCAGCGGGGTTCCGCCGTGGACAAGGAGTACATCGTCGGTGACGGTCATCGATCTCGCGTTCCGAAGAGGTGGGCAGGGGGCCGAGAGAAAGCGTAATGGTCCCTCGGCGGTCGGTTACCTGCTCAACTGGGCCGCAAACCGTCAGGAGTCGGCCACAACACGAACGGTGCGGGGCCGAACGCCGTACGTCACCGACGGCGTGGCGTGCGCGGGGGACGCCTCCGTGCGCCCTGAGCTGCGGCAGACGGGCCCCGTGGGCCCTCTCCCCGCGCGGGGCCGGGATGCGGGATCATGGGGCCCATGACCGAGGTGTCCTCGCTCACAGGGCGACTGCTCGTCGCCACACCGGCCCTCGCGGACCCGAACTTCGACCGCGCGGTCGTCCTGCTGCTCGACCACGACGCCGAGGGCTCCCTCGGCGTCGTCCTGAACCGGCCCACCCCGGTGGGCGTGGGCGACATCCTGGAGGGCTGGGGCGAACTGGCGGGCGCCCCCGGCGTCGTGTTCCAGGGCGGGCCGGTCTCCCTCGACTCCGCACTCGGCGTCGCCGTCGTCCCCGGCGAGGGCACCGGCCGCTCGCTGCCGCTCGGCTGGCGCCGGGTGCACGGCGCGATCGGCCTCGTCGACCTGGAGACCCCGCCGGAACTGCTCGCCGCCGCCCTCGGCTCGCTGCGCATCTTCGCCGGGTACGCGGGCTGGGGCCCCGGCCAGCTGGAGAACGAACTCGGCAACGGCGCGTGGTACGTCGTCGACTCCGAACCGGGCGACGTCTCCGCCCCCGACCCCGGACGCCTGTGGCGCTCCGTCCTGCGCCGCCAGCGCAGCGAACTCGCCATGATCGCCACCTATCCGGACGACCCCTCCCTCAACTGAGGGAGGGGGAGCACTCCAGCCCTCGCGCCCCGTCCGCCCGCCCGCGCCAAGGCGCTTCGCGGGCCCGGCGGGCGTGGGTACCCTTGGAATTTATGAGCACTCTTGAGCCCGAGCGCGGTGGCAGTACCGGAACCCTCGTCGAGCCGATTCCACAGACCTCGCACGGGGACGGCGACCACGAGCGCTACGCCCACTATGTCCAGAAGGACAAGATCATGGCGAGCGCCCTCGACGGCACCCCCGTCGTCGCCCTGTGCGGCAAGGTGTGGGTCCCCGGGCGCGACCCGAAGAAGTACCCCGTGTGTCCCATGTGCAAGGAGATCTACGACTCCATGGGCCCCGGCGGCGACAACGGCAAGGGCGGCAAGGACGGAAAGGGCGGCGGCGACAAGAAGTAGCCGCGGCCCGGCGCCGGGCGGCCGGTGCGGCCGTCCGTCACCGATGGCCCCTGGTGCCGGCCGGTGGCGTCTGGTGGACTAGACCACATGACGTCCTCCCTGGCCACGGCACCCCTGCTGCCCGCCCCCCTCCGCCTCCTGCCGCCCGACATCCCCGGAGAGCTCGTGCTCGACGGCGGTACCGTGCTCGACGCCGGGCCCGGTACCGCCGCCACCGCCCGCTGGCTGCGCTCCACCGTGGGCGCCGCGACCGGCCTCGGCCTGCCCGACGGCGCGCACGGCACCGTCGTACGCCTGCGCGTGGACGCCGAGGGGATGGGCGCCCGGCTCGGCGAGGAGGGGTACGTCCTGACAGCCGGGCCCGGGGGCGTACGTATCGACGGGGGCGGACCGGCCGGGGTCTTCTGGGGCGCCCAGACCCTGCGCCAGCTCCTGGGCCCCGGAGCCTTCCGCCGCGCCCCGCTGGACGCCGGACACACCTGGCGGCTCCCGTACGGAACCGTCGAGGACGCGCCCCGCTTCGGCTGGCGCGGCCATCTGCTGGACGTGGCACGGCACTTCCTGCCCAAGGACGACGTCCTGCGCACGATCGACCTGCTCGCCGCGCACAAGCTCAACGTCCTGCACTTCCACCTCAGCGACGACCAGGGCTGGCGCGTCGAGATCAAGCGGTACCCGAGGCTCACCGAGGTCGCGTCCTGGCGCCGGCGCACCAAGCGCGGGCACCGCGCCTCCCCGCTGTGGGACGAGACCCCGTACGGCGGCTTCTACACGCAGGACGACATCCGCGAGATCGTCGCCTACGCCGCCGAGCGGCACGTCACCGTCGTCCCCGAGATCGACATCCCCGGCCACTCCCAGGCCGCGATCAGCGCCTACCCCGAACTCGGCAACCAGGACGTCGTCGACACCGCGGCGCTCGACGTGTGGGACACCTGGGGCGTCAACCCCAACGTGCTCGCCCCCACCGACACCGTCCTGCGGTTCTACGAGGGCGTGTTCGAGGAACTGCTCGACCTGTTCCCCTCGCCCTTCGTGCACGTCGGCGGCGACGAGTGCCCCAAGGACCAGTGGAAGGCCTCCGCCCTCGCCCAGGCCCGGATCGCCGAACTCGGCGTCGGCGACGAGGACGGCCTCCAGAGCTGGTTCATCGGCCACTTCGACCAGTGGCTCAGCGCGCGCGGGCGCCGCCTCGTCGGCTGGGACGAGATCCTGGAGGGCGGGCTCGCACCGGGCGCCACCGTCTCCTCCTGGCGCGGCTACTCCGGCGGGATCGCCGCCGCCCGCGCGGGCCACGACGTCGTCATGTGCCCTGAACAGCAGGTCTATCTCGACCACCGGCAGGCCCCCGGCGAGGACGAGCCCGTGCCGATCGGCTTCGTGCGCACCCTGGAGGACGTCTACCGCTTCGAACCCGTCCCGCCGCAGCTCACCGCCGAGGAGGCCCGGCACGTCATCGGCACCCAGGGCAACTCGTGGAGCGAGGTGATGGACAGTCGCGAACGGCGCGACTACCAGACCTTCCCGCGGCTCGCCGCCCTCGCCGAGGTCGCCTGGAGCACGCTGCCCGCACCCGCCGAACGCGACTGGCCGGACTTCGCACACCGCATGGACGCCGCGCACTACGCGCGTCTGGACGCCCTCGGCGTCGCCTACCGGCCCGCCTCGGGACCCCACCCCTGGCAGCGTCGCCCCGGAATCCTCGGCCGCCCGATCGAGGGAGCACCCCCGAACGTGTGAGTACCCGGACGCGGTACGGAAAGGGGCACTTCGGGCGCGGAGTGCCCCCGCACCCGGCCGCCGAACCGGCCCGCCCCGGCGGACCCCGGCGCCGGGGGGCCACGAGAATGTGCCAGAGTTGCCACGTCCGGCCCGTGACGACGTACCGTACGGCAGCACAGGCCACGGGCGGGACATGTCGGGGGCATCGGGAAGGGGCAGCCGCTTTGACCACGCAGGCATCGCAGGCGGAGACCGTCACCCTGCCCAGCACGCTCGACGAGGCCGTCGCGGCGCTCGCCGCGACCCCCGCGGCCGTCCCCGTCGCGGGCGGCACCGACCTCATGGCCGCCGTCAACGCCGGACTCCTGCGCCCCGCCGCCCTCGTGGGCCTCGGCCGGATCAGCGAGATCCGCGGCTGGCAGTACCTCGACGGGCACGCGCTGCTCGGCGCCGGACTCACCCACGCCCGCATGGGCCGCCCCGACTTCGCCGCGCTCATCCCCGCGCTCGCCGCCGCCGCGCGCGCCGCCGGGCCCCCGCAGATCCGCAACGCGGGGACGCTGGGCGGCAACATCGCGACCGCCGCGCCCTCCGGCGACGCGCTGCCCGTGCTCGCCGCGCTGGAGGCCACCGTCGTCCTCGCGGGCCCCGGCGGCGCGCGCCGCGAGGTGCCCGTCTCGCATCTGCTGACCGGCATGGAACTGCTGCGGTCCGGTGAACTCATCGGCTACGTAAGGGTTCCGCTGCTGCACGCCCCGCAGGTCTTCCTCAAGGCCACCGGGCGCACCGGCCCCGGACGGGCCGTCGCCTCCGTCGCCCTCGTCCTCGACCCGGCCCGGCGCGGGGTGCGTTGCGCGGTCGGCGCGATCGCGCCGATGCCGCTGCGCCCCCTGGAGGCCGAGGCCTGGGTCGGCTCCCTCATCGACTGGGACGGGGACCGCAGCCTCGCGCCCGAGGCGCTGGCCGCGTTCGGCGAGTACGTCGGCGCCGCCTGCGTCCCCGATCTCCCACCGGGCGAGGACGGCGTCAGCCCGCCGCTCTCGCCCGCCGTACAGCACCTGCGGCGCACCGTCGCCGCACTGGCCCGTCGAGCACTGGGGAGGGCGCTGACATGAGCGAAGAGCAGCGGCGGGGCGAGGACGGCCCCCGGCCCTACGGCGAGGACGAACGCCCGCCCTACGGCGAGGACCCGTCCGCCGGGTACGGCGAGGCCGGCCCCGCGGCCTACGGCGAGGGCGCCGGGCCCGCCGCGCACGGCGGCTGGGAACCGATGCCGCGCACCGAGTACGACGTGGACGCGACGGCCTTCGTCCGGCTGCCCGAGGAGCTGATGGACGCGGCGCCGCTCGCCGCGCCCGGCCACGGGTACGTACCGCCGCGCATCCCGGCGGCCGGGACCGACCCGGCGGCGACCGGGAGCTGGCCGGTCCCGCAGCACGCCGACGGGCAGCACCCGGCGCCGCCCGAGACCGAGGCACCCGGGGAGCCCGCCTACGGCACCGCGGCACAGCCCCCCGCGCAGTGGACCTTCACCCCGGAACCCGCCGTCGAGGCCGCGTACGACACGCAGCCGCAGGCCCCCGCCGCCTCCGACGTCACCGGGGAGTGGACGATCCCCGTCGCGGGCGGCCGACTGCCCGAGGACTCCGGGGAGTTCCAGGGCTCCTCACTGCCCGCACAGCTCAGCTCCCAGTGGGGCACGGGCACGGCCCCCGCGACCCTGCCGGGCGGAGCGCTCGCCCCGTGGGCGACCGGGCCGGAGCCGGAGGCACCCGGGGCCGGTACCCCCGAGGAGGAGGCGCCGGCCGACGGGCCGGAGGCCGCCGGGGCCACCGCGACGGACACCGCCGACGGACCGGACCCGGACCCGGCGCGAGAGACGGCCCAGGCGTCCGCGCCGGAGCAGGGCCCCGAGTCCGTACCGGACCAGGGCCCCGAACCCGCGCCGGAGCCGGACACCGCCGCACCCGACGACTCCGTCCACGACGCGACACCCGGGGACCCCGCACCCGAGGCCGCAGCGGACCCGGCGTCCGAACCCGTAGCCGCCCCGGACGCCGATGTCGACGCCGACGCGCTCCCGCTCGCCGACGAACACCCGCTGTCCTCCTACACCCTCACCGTCAACGGCATCGACCGGCCGGTGAGCGGGGCGTGGATCGGCGAGTCCCTGCTGTACGTGCTGCGCGAGCGGCTCGGGCTCGCCGGGGCCAAGGACGGCTGTTCGCAGGGGGAGTGCGGGGCCTGCGCGGTGCAGGTGGACGGGCGGCTCGTCGCCTCCTGCCTGGTGCCCGCCGCGACGACGGCCGGCAGCGAGGTCCGTACCGTCGAGGGGCTCGCGCGGGACGGCGAACCCTCCGACGTGCAGCGGGCGCTCGCCGCGTCCGGCGCCGTGCAGTGCGGGTTCTGCGTGCCCGGCATGGCGATGACCATTCACGACCTGCTGGAGGGCAACCCCGCGCCCACGACGCTGGAGGCCCGGCAGGCGCTGTGCGGCAACCTGTGCCGCTGCTCCGGCTACCGGGGCGTGCTCGACGCGGTGGACGAGGTCGCCGAGCGGCGCAAGGAGAGCGCCGACGCGCACGCCGCCGCGAAGGAGGAGGCGGCCGCGGCCGCGCAGTCCGCCGAACCGGCCGAGGAACACGCCCGCATCCCGCACCAGTTGGGGCACCACGCGTACCAGGAACAGCAGGAACAGCTAGAACAGCAGGACGGGCAGGAGCACGCGGCACCCGCTCCCGACGACCCCGGTGCCGCACCGTACGCGCCGCCCCCCGGGGCGACCCCGCCGCACGGCACCGACTACCCGAGCGAGTCGCACGGCGCCGGCCACGCGGTCCACGACTACCAGCAGGGCGAGGCGTACCCGCAGGGCCCCTACGGGCAGGACGGCGCCTCCCGGGACGGAGGGCAGGCATGAGCGAGGACAGCGGCGTGGCCACCGCCGAGGAGGGCGCCCCCGAGCCGGTGGCGGTCCCCGAACCGGAACCCTTCGGGCTCGGCACCTCGCTGAGGTCGACCGAGGCGCGCGCCAAGACCGAGGGCACCTTCCCGTACGCCTCCGACCTGTGGGCCGAGGGCCTGCTGTGGGCGGCCGTCCTGCGCTCCCCGCACGCGCACGCGCGCATCGTGTCGGTCGACGCCTCGCAGGCCCGCCGGATGCCGGGGGTGCGCGCCGTCCTCACCCACGAGGACCTGCCCGCCGCCGGGGTGCCCTACGGGCGCGGGGTCGCCGACCGGCCGGTGTTCGCCTCCGCGCTCGTGCGCCACCACGGCGAGGCCATCGCGGCCGTCGCCGCCGACCACCCCGACACGGCCCGGATGGCGGTCGCCGCGATCATGGTCGAGTACGAGGTGCTCGAACCGGTCACCGACCCCGAACAGTCCTTCGAGGCACCGCCGTTGCACCCGGACGGCAACCTGATCCGGCACATCCCGCTGCGCTCCGGCGACCCGGAGGCGGTCGGCGAGGTCGTCGTGGACGGGCTGTACCGCATCGGCCGCCAGGACCCCGCGCCGATCGGCGCCGAGGCGGGTCTCGCGGTGCCCAGACCCGACGGCGGCGTCGAGCTGTACACGGCCTCCACCGATCCGCACGGCGACCGCGAACTGGCCGCCGCCTGCTACGGGCTCAGCCCCGACCAGGTCAAGGTCGTGGTGACCGGGGTGCCCGGGGCGAGCGCCGACCGCGAGGACCCGAGCTTCACACTGCCGCTCGGCCTGCTCGCGATGCGCACCGGCCACCCCGTCAAGCTCACCGCGAACCGCGAGGAGTCCTTCCTCGGCCACGCGCACCGCCACCCCACCCTGCTGCGCTACCGCCACCACGCCGACGCCGAGGGCCGGCTCGTCAAGGTCGAGGCGCAGATCCTGCTGGACGCCGGTGCCTACGCGGACAGTTCGGCGGACGCCCTGGCCGCCGCCGTGTCCTTCGCCTGCGGCCCCTACGTCGTGCCGAACGCCTTCATCGAGGGCTGGGCGGTGCGCACCAACAACCCGCCCTCCGGCCATGTCCGGGGCGAGGGCGCGATGCAGGTGTGCGCGGCGTACGAGGCGCAGATGGACAAGCTCGCGAAGAAGACCGGCGTGGACCCGGCCGAACTGCGGCTGCGCAACGCCCTGTCGACCGGCGACGTCCTGCCCACCGGCCAGTCGGTGACCTGCCCGGCCCCCGTCGCCGAACTCCTGCGGGCGGTGCGCGACGCGGAGCTGCCGCCACTGCCGAAGGACACCCCGGCGGACGAGTGGCTGCTGCCCGGCGGCCCCGAGGGCGCGGGCGATCCGGCGGCCGTGCGGCGCGGCGTCGGCTACGGACTGGGCATGGTGCACATGCTGGGCGCGGAGGGCGCCGACGAGGTCGCGACCGCGACGGTCAAGGTCCACGACGGCATGGCCACGGTCATCTGCGCCGCCGTCGAGACCGGCCAGGGCTTCTCGACGCTGGCCCGGCAGATCGTGCAGGAGACCCTCGGCATCCAGGACGTGCGGGTCGCCCCCGTCGACACCGACCAGCCCCCGGCCGGACCGGCCTGTCACGGGCGGCACACGTGGGTCTCGGGCGGGGCGGTGGAGCGCGCGGCGAAGATGGTGCGCACCCAGCTCCTCCAGCCGCTCGCGGCCACCTTCGGGATGTCGGTGGAGCTGCTCCAGATCGCCGACGGCAAGATCACCAGCTATGACGGGGTGCTGTCCACGACGGTCGCGGAGGCCCTGGACGGCAAGGAGCTGTGGGCGACCGCGCAGTGCCGTCCGCACCCCACCGAACCGCTCGACGCGGACGGGCAGGGCGACGCCTTCGTGGGCCTCGCGTTCTGCGCGATCCGCGCGGTCGTCGACGTCGACATCGAGCTGGGCGCGATCCGGGTCGTGGAACTCGCCGTCGCACAGGACGTCGGCCGGGTCCTCAACCCCGCGCAGCTCAGGTCCCGTATCGAGGCGGGGGTCACGCTCGGCGTGGGCACGGCGCTCACCGAGAACCTGCGCACCCCGCGCGGGCTGGTGCGCCACCCCGACCTCACGGGCTACCCGCTGCCGACGGCGCTGGACACCCCGGACATCCGCATCGTCGAGCTGATCGAGGAACGCGACGTCGTGGCCCCGTTCGGCGCGAAGGCGGTCAGCGCGGTCCCCGTGGTGACCTCCCCGGCCGCGATCGCCTCGGCGGTCCGCGCCGCGACCGGCCGCCTGGTCAACCGCCTCCCGATCCGTCCCCAGCAGGCGGTGGCGAACCCGTAGCCTCCGGCGCCGTCAAGTGCCGTCGTCTGTCGGTGGTTTCGCGGGTACCCGGCGGACATGAACACGTGGGTGAGGCGTCTGCCCGGGTCCGCGCTCCACGGAGCGGGGACGTACGCGTTCAGGCCGGCGATCGAGCGCGACTGCGGCGGGCGAAGCAGGGGAGGCCGAACTGAGCACCCCGCCCCACCGGTCCGTACGCGAAAGGGCGGGACGCACCCCTCGGTGCGTCCCGCCCTCGCGGCGGAGGCCGTGATCGGATTCGAACCGATGTAACCGGCTTTGCAGGCCGGCCCCTGAACCACTCGGGCACACGGCCGAGAAGAAGTCCGGTGGACCGCTCGCGCGCCCCGGAACCTCCCGACTCCCCGACCGTAGAGCCGGGCCGTGGTGGCGGACAAGGGCCCGGCGGGCGCCGCCACGCGACTGACATACGCCGTTCACGCCCGGCCGCCCAGGTCCCCGGCCCCGGTTCAGCGCAGGACGAGCTGGGCGATCGCCACGAGGCCCACCGTCACGACGAAGACGCGCAACGCCCGCGGGCTCAGCCTGCGCCCGTAGCGCGCCCCGAGCTGCCCGCCGAGCGCGGAACCGGCCGCGACGAGCGCGACCGCCGTCCAGTCGAAGGCGGCGGCGAACAGGAAGAAGACGGCGGCCACCCCGTTGACGACGGCCGCCAGCACGTTCTTCACCGCGTTGAGGCGTTGTAGCGGCTCGTCCAGCAGGGAGCCCATCAGGGAGAGGTAGATGATGCCCTGAGCGGCCGCGAAGTAGCCGCCGTACACGCTGGCCAGCGTGATGCCCGCCGACAGCAGCGGACCGTCCTTCTTCTCCCCCTGCCCGGCGGCGCGCCGCCGCACCCGCGCGCTGATCCGCGGCTGGAGCACGACGAGGACCAGCGCGAGCCCGACGAGCACCGGCACGATCAGCTCGAAGGCGGCGGCGGGCAGCACCAGCAGCAGCGCGGCCCCCACGAGGGAACCCGCCGCCGCGCCCGCGGCCAGCCGCAGCACCCGGTGCCGCTGCCCGGCCAGTTCGGAGCGGTAGCCGATCGCCCCGCTCACCGAGCCCGGGACCAGGCCCAGCGCGTTGGACACCGTGGCCGTCACCGGCGGCAGGCCGGTCGCGACCAGGACCGGGAAGGTCAGCAGCGTGCCCGAGCCGACCACCGTGTTGATCGCGCCCGCCCCGGTCCCGGCCGCGAACACCGCGAGCATCTCCCACCCCGTCATACGGCGCCCCGCACCACGGGCCGCACCGCGCGGCGCCGCGACACCGCGACGCCCGCCAGGCACAGCACGCCCCCGGCCAGCGTCAGCGGTCCCGGGACCTCGCCGAGCAGCGCCCACGCCATGAGGACGACCAGCGCGGGCACCGCGTACGTCGTCGCGCCCATCCGCCCCGCCGTCGTCCTGGCCAGCGCGAAGGCCCAGGTCGTGAAGGCGACCGCGGTCGGGAAGACGCCGAGGTAGACCATGTTGAGCGTGGCCGGCAGCGGGGCGTCCGCCACCTGCGCCACGAGGCTGCCCGCGAAGGGCAGGCACACCACGGCGCCCACCAGACACCCGAAGGTCGTCACCTGGAGCGCGCCGCCGTGCGCGAGCGCCGGCTTCTGCGCGACCACCCCGCCCGCGTACGCGACCGCCGAGCACAGGCACAGCACGACGCCGAGCAGCGAGGCGTGCCCGCCGCCGGACGTGGACAGCCCCACCACGACGGCGCCCGAGAACGACACCGCGAGCCCGGCGAGCAGCCTCGGTGACAGCCCCTCGCCCAGCAGCCGTCCGCTGAGCAGCGCGATCAGCAGCGGCCCGACGTTGACGAGCATCGCCGCCGTCCCCGCGTCGACCTCCCGCTCGCCCCAGTTGAGCAGCACCATGTACGCGCCGAACCACAGCACGCCCGAGACGGCTATGCCGGGCCAGGCGGCGCGCGGCGGCCACCCGGTGCGGCGGACGAGCGCGAAGCCGCCGAGGACCACCGCCCCGGTCAGCAGCCGGCCGAGCGCGAGCGCCCCGGGGGAGTACGCGGCCCCCGCGCTGCGGATCGAGACGAAGGCCGAGGCCCATAGCACGACGGTGACGGTGGCCGCGAGCAGGGCGGCGCGGGAAGACGTTCGCATGAGCAGAAGGTATGCGGCGGACACTTCGGCCGTCGACGAAGTAACGGGAGGCGCCACGCACGCCCCCGGAAGCTCCCGTACCGCCGGCGTCCTACGACCAAGGGACGAGTTCCCACCCTCCGCGCGACAGGGGTCATACCCGGTTGTGCCACTTACGCTGACCGTATGAGTGTGATCGAGCCGCGCGGCGAAGAGGCCGCCGAAACCGCCGTCACCGGGCACGGCGACCCCGCCCCCTCCGGCCGCCCCGCCGGCGTCCTCGGCCCCGGCTTCCTCGCGCTCAGCATCGGCATCGTCTCCGTGGTGCTGCTCATCGCCTTCGAGGCCACCGCCGTCGGCACCGCCATGCCGGTGGCCGCGCGCGAACTCGACGGGGTGCCGCTCTACGCCTTCGCGTTCTCCGCGTACTTCACCACCAGCCTGTTCGGCATGGTGCTGGCCGGCCAGTGGGCCGACCGCGCCGGACCGCTCGCGCCCATCACCCTCGGCATCGGCGCCTTCGCGGCCGGGCTCCTGCTGTCCGGCACCGCCGCCACCATGTGGATCTTCGTGCTGGGGCGGGCGGTGCAGGGTCTGGGCGGCGGGCTCGTCATCGTCGCGCTGTACGTCGTGGTGAGCCGCGCCTACCCGCGCCGCCTCCAGCCGTCGATCCTCGCGGCCTTCGCGGCCTGCTGGGTCGTGCCCTCGGTCGTCGGTCCGCTCGTCTCCGGCACCGTCACCGAACACCTCGGCTGGCGCTGGGTGTTCGTCGGCATCCCGGTACTCGTCGTGCTGCCGCTCGCCCTCGCCCTGCCGCAGATTCGCCGCCGCGCCGCCGGACCGCCCGCCCAGGGGGAGCGGTCCGTGCCCGACCGGCGCCGCATCCGCTTCGCGTTCGCCATCTCGCTGGGCGCCGGACTGCTCCAGTACGCGGCCCAGGACCTGCGGTGGCTGTCCCTGCCGCCCGCCCTCGCCGGGGCCGCGCTGCTCGTGCCCGCCGTACGCGTGCTGCTGCCCGCGGGGACCTGGCGCGCGGCGCGCGGACTGCCCTCCGTCGTCCTGCTGCGCGGTGTCGCGGCCGGGTCCTTCATCGCCGCCGAGTCCTTCGTACCGCTCATGCTCGTGACCCAGCGCGGGCTGTCCCCGACCCTCGCCGGGCTGTCCCTCGCGGTCGGCGGCAGCACGTGGGCCCTCGGCAGCTTCCTCCAGTCCCGTCCGCGCATGGAGGCCCACCGTCCGCGCCTGATGATCCTGGGCATGGTGCTCGTGGCCGCGGCCATAGCGGCGGCCCCGAGCGTCCTGATCCCCTCCGTCCCGGTGTGGACGGTGGCCGTGGCCTGGGCCTTCGGCTGCCTCGGCATGGGCGTGGTGACCTCCTCCACGAGCGTCCTGCTGCTCCAGCTCTCCGCCCCCGAGGAGGCCGGCGCCAACTCCGCCGGCCTCCAGATCGCGGACGGCCTCTCCAACGTCCTGCTGCTCGCCGCCGGGGGAGCGGCCTTCGCGGCGCTGGGCGGGGGAGCGGTGGGCGGGGCGCACACGGTGACCGGGGCCGCCACCGGCTCCCACCCGGCCGCCTTCGCCGCCGTGTTCCTGCCGATGGCGGCGGTCGCGGCGGCGGGGGTGTGGGTGGCCGCGCGGGTACGGGGGCCTTCGGCGTGACGCGGGAAGTACCACGGTGACCCCATAAGTGGTACCGTTCTGGTATGGCTATGAATCTGCGTCTCCGTGACGACCAGCAGGAAAAGCTGAAGGCGCGTGCAGATGAGGAGGGCCGCAGTATGCACGCCATAGTGCTTCAGGCGATCGACCGCTACCTGGAACAGGAGGCGGACAGGTCCACCGTTCGGCGTCTCGGCGCGAAGTACGCCGCTGGACACGCGGATCTGCTGCGAAGGCTGGGCGAGTAGTGAAGTACTTGACAGTCCCGGAAGCATTGGAGCTGGCGGAGCTCGCCTGTCCTGGAATGCAGATCGCCGTGCGCGATCTCGGGCTCCTGAGTTCCGCCCTCCACCGGCCGCAGTCCCAGATGTTCGGGGTGGAGGCGTACACCGATCTCTTCGAGAAGGCCGCTGGGCTCCTCCAGTCGCTGGCGGTGAATCATCCGCTGATCGACGGCAACAAGCGTCTGGCATGGATGTGCACGGTGGTGTTTCTGGACTTCAACGGCACGGAGATGCTGGAGGTCGACCAGGACGACGCCTACAAACTCGTCATCGAAGTGGCCACGGGAGATCTGGACGACGTCCAGCTGATCTCAGCCCGTCTGCGGTCCCTTCGGGACGCCGTGTGACCCATCTCCCACCCGCCCCCGCCCCCGCCAAGTCCCCCCGGCCGCACCGCCGGACACAGGTAGGGTGGCTCGTCGTCCCCAGAAGCCGAGCCTGATACGCGGAGAACGTGACTACCACCCCCACCTCCTCCCACAGCCTCTCCCCCGCCTTCCCCGGGCGCGCCCCCTGGGGCACCGCCGGGAAGCTGCGCGCCTGGCAGCAGGGCGCGATGGACCGGTACCTCCAGGAGCAGCCGCGCGACTTCCTCGCCGTCGCGACCCCGGGGGCCGGAAAGACCACCTTCGCGCTGACCCTCGCCTCGTGGCTGCTGCACCACCACGTCGTGCAGCAGGTCACCGTCGTCGCGCCCACCGAGCACCTGAAGAAGCAGTGGGCCGAGGCCGCCGCGCGCATAGGGATCAAGCTCGACCCGGACTACAGCGCGGGCCCGCTCAGCAAGGAGTACCAGGGCATCGCCATCACGTACGCGGGGGTCGGCGTACGCCCGATGCTGCACCGCAACCGCGTCGAGCAGCGCAAGACCCTCGTCATCCTCGACGAGATCCACCACGCCGGGGACTCCAAGTCCTGGGGCGAGGCCTGCCTGGAGGCCTTCGAGCCGGCCACCCGCCGCCTCGCGCTCACCGGCACGCCCTTCCGCTCCGACACCAACCCGATCCCCTTCGTGGCGTACGAGGAGGGGAACGACGGCATCCGCCGCTCAGCCGCCGACTACACGTACGGATACGGGAGCGCGCTGGGCGACGGCGTCGTGCGGCCGGTCATCTTCCTCTCGTACAGCGGCAACATGCGCTGGCGTACGAAGGCGGGCGACGAGATCGCCGCGCGGCTCGGCGAACCCATGACCAAGGACGCGATCTCGCAGGCCTGGCGCACCGCGCTCGACCCGCGCGGCGAGTGGATGCCGAACGTGCTGCGCGCCGCCGACCAGCGGCTGAGCGAGGTCCGCAAGGGCATCCCGGACGCGGGCGGCCTCGTCATCGCCACCGACCAGGACCAGGCCCGCGCCTACGCCAAGCTGATCCGCGAGATCACCGGCACCAAGGCGACCGTCGTCCTGTCCGACGACACCGGCGCCTCGAAGCGCATCGACGACTTCAGCGCGAGCGAGGACCGCTGGATGGTCGCCGTGCGCATGGTGTCCGAAGGCGTCGACGTACCGCGCCTGGCCGTCGGCGTGTACGCCACGACGATCTCCACCCCGCTGTTCTTCGCGCAGGCCGTCGGCCGTTTCGTGCGCTCCCGCAAGCGCGGCGAGACGGCCTCCGTCTTCCTGCCCACCGTCCCCGACCTGCTCACCCACGCCAACGAGCTGGAGATCGAGCGCGACCACGTCCTCGACAAGCCGAAGAAGGACGGCGAGGAGGACCCGTACGCCGAGTCCGAGAAGGAGATGGACGAGGCGAACAAGCAGGAGGACGAGGACACCGGGGAGCAGGAGGAGTTCGCCTTCGAGGCCCTGGAGTCCGAGGCGGTCTTCGACCGGGTCCTCTTCGACGGCGCCGAGTTCGGGATGCAGGCCCACGCGGGCAGCGAGGAGGAGCAGGAGTACCTCGGCATCCCGGGCCTGCTGGAACCCGACCAGGTGCAGATACTCCTCCAGAAGCGGCAGGCCAAGCAGATCGCGGGCAGCCGCAAGAAGCCCGCGGAGGAGGCCGACCTCCTCGAACTGCCCGCCGAGCGCCGTCCCGTCGTCTCCCACAAGGAGATGCTCGAACTGCGCAAGCAGCTCAACACCCTGGTCGGCGCCTACGTGCACCAGAGCGGGAAGCCGCACGGTGTGATCCACACCGAACTGCGCCGCGTGTGCGGGGGCCCGCCGAGCGCCGAGGCCACGGCGGGACAGATCCGCCAGCGCATCGACAAGGTCCGCGAGTGGGCCACGCGGATGAAGTAGAAACGGCGGGCGCCCGGCCGCACCGCCGGGCGCCCGCCCGTCCCTGAGGGGCCCCGCGGCGCCCGGCGGGAAACCCTCTCCGGGATCTCCCCCCACTCGCGTTCCGGACGCGTTCCGGACGCGTTCCGGACCGTTTCTCCGGGCAATACGGACGGTTCGCCTCCGTTACTGCCCGGATACTGGACGCCGACTTCCGCTGAGCGGACTCGCTCGCTAGTGTCCGGGCAACGCACACGCCCCGTGGCAGCGTGGCCCCGGAGCGCAGCCGGTGCGACAGACCGGCGGCCGCTGACGGGCGTCGCCGGACGGGACCGGCGGCACGTCCGCCGCACCGGGAGGCCGCCGCACCTCATCCGAAGGAGTGGGCGTCGTGACCGCGGAGACCTCTCAGACGCTCGACCGAGGACTCAGGGTCCTCAAACTGCTCGCAGAAACCGACCACGGCCTCACCGTGACCGAGCTGTCCGCCCGGCTCGGCGTCAACCGTACGGTCGTCTACCGACTGCTCGCCACCCTTGAGCAGCACATGCTGATACGCCGTGACCTCGGCGGCCGGGCCAGAGTCGGGCTCGGCGTCCTCGGCCTCGGCCGGCAGGTCCACCCCCTGGTGCGGGAGGCCGCGCTGCCCGCGCTGCGCTCCCTCGCGGAGGACATCGGGGCCACCGCCCACCTCACCCTCGTCGACGGCAGCGACGCGCTCGCCGTCGCCGTGGTCGAACCGACCTGGACCGACTTCCACGTCGCCTACCGCACCGGTTTCCGGCACGCCCTCGACCAGGGCGCGGCCGGCCGGGCGATCCTCGCCGCCCGCACCCCCTCCGGGCGCGCGATCACGACCTGCACCCTCACCAGGGACGAACTCGACGCGGGCGCGTGCGGAGCCGCCGCCCCGCTGCTCGGTGTCCCGGGCCTGGAGGGCAGCGTCGGCGTCGTCATGCTGCCCGACTCGGTCCCCGAACGGGTGGGCGAGCGCGTCGTGGACGCGGCCCGCGAGGTCGCCGACGCCCTGCACTGAGCCACCGGACGGTCCCGGGCCCGTGCGCGGGACCGGGGCCTGGCCCCTGGACCGGGCCGGGACTGCGGACCGGGCTCCGGGGGCGAGCCATGCCCTGCGCGGGACCTGTCGTCCGTCACGTTAGATTGTGGGCGTGTCCCTCCGCCTCACACGCCCCCGTGTTCTCCTGCTCTGCGCCCTTCCGGTGCTCGCGCTGTTCCTCGTGGCCGCGCTCGCCCCGCTGCCGTTCGCCGTGGCCCAGCCGGGCACGACGGCCAACGTGCTGGGGAAGAACGCCGGGGACCAGGTCATCACCGTCAGCGGGGCGCCCGAACGGAAGACCACGGGACAGCTGCGGATGACGACGATCCTGGCGACCTCGCCCGACGCGACGGTCAAGCTCGGCGACGTGCTCGACGGCTGGTTCCGCACCGACCGCGCCGTCATGCCGCGCGACTCGGTGTACCCCTCGGGCGGCGACGTCAAGGAGATCGAGAAGCACAACCTGGCCGACATGCGCGAGTCCCAGGACAGCGCGACCGCCGCCGCCCTGTCCTACCTGGGGCGCGACGCGAGCGAGGTGAAGGTGACGCTGAGACTCGCCGACGTCGGCGGCCCCAGCGCCGGACTGCTGTTCTCCCTCGGCATCGTCGACAAGCTCGACGGCGACGGCGGGGGCGGTGACCTCACCGGGGGACGCACCATCGCCGGCACCGGCACCATCACGGCGGACGGCAAGGTCGGCGCGGTCGGGGGAGTGGCCCTCAAGACCCAGGCCGCGCGCCGCGACGGAGCCACCGTGTTCCTCGTCCCCAAGGCCGAGTGCTCCGACGCCCGCGCCGAACTCCCCAAGGGCCTGCGGCTCGTACCCGTGACGACGCTGAAGGGCGCGGTCGGCTCGCTGCGCAAGCTGTCCTCGGGCGGGTCCGTGCCCGGCTGCTGACCGGCCGCGACGACCGTACCCGGGGAGCGGGCCCGGACCGGCGGGGTCAGGCCCCTTCGAGCCACGCGCGGCGCAGTCGGCCCTGATCCCGGCCTCCAGCGCGCTGCCCCGGGTCGGGAACTCGCGCACGACGGGGAAGCCGGACCTGTCCAGCGGGTAGGCGAGCGCGGCGTGGGCCGCACCCGGTCGGGCCACCGCGCGCACCGCGGCCGTCGGCCCGCGCCTGATCGTGGCCGAGTCCATCGACCGGGGGTCGTCCCCGACGCCGAGATCGAGGCCGTCGTGGACGAGGTGCTGCTGCCGCTGCTCGCCCCGTAGGGCCGCCCGTACCGGTGAAGTCGTGCCCGTCGCAGGGCTGTTGGGCCGGACCCGCTCAGGCCCGCGCGGTGGCGACCGCCGTGCGGGGCGTCGTCGCGAGGCGCAGCCCCAGGTCGACCAGGGTCCACCCGACCCGGGTGCGCAGCGCGGGGCGCCCAGTGGCGGGGCGTACGGCCTCCTGGGCGCGGGCCCAGTCGGCGGCCTGGGCGCGCAGCTCGCGGTCGCGGTGGGCGGCGAGGGACAGGTGGGTGGCGGGGTGCGTCATCATGGCGGGTCTGCCTTCCGTGTCGTGGTGCGAGGGGACGTGCGAGGGGACGTGCCTTCGGTACGTGCGGGAGTGCGAGGGGGCCGGGACGGTGGTCAGTCCCGCGAGGTGCGGAACGGCAGGGCGTGCAGGTGCACGCGTACCTCTTCCGCGCCCTCCTCCGCGGCGAGCGCCGGGGTCTCGAAGCTGTCGACCAGTTCGTGCAGTTTCCGGGTCAGTTCGGCGAGGCGGCCGGCCGTGAGGCGCAGCGTCATGTCGCTCATGTCGCCGACCTCGGCCCACTCCTCCGTCCACTGCGCGCGGTCCGCGATCCAGCCGGTCAGTTCCTGGTAGTGCGCGGCGGCCACCTCGTGCATGAGGACGTCGGCCGCGCCCCGGATCTCGGGGTCGTCCTGGTTCACCAGCCGCCCGTCGTAGGCGATGCCGCCCTCGACCGCCCGCCACCACCGCTCCCGCCCCTTGCCGTGCTCCGGGGCGTCCTCCACGAAGCCGAACTCGGCGAGCTGGCGCAGGTGGTAGCTGGTCGCCCCGCTCGACTCGCCCAGCCGCTTGCCGAGCTGGGAGGCGGTCGCGGGACCGTACCGGCGCAGCGCGTTGAGGAGCTGGATGCGCAGCGGATGCGCCAGGCCCCGCAGGGAGCGTTCGTTGAGGAGGCGGCGGGTGGGGCGGTCCGTGCCGCTCCTCGGGCCGGTGGGGCCGGGTTCGGTGTTCTCGGTGCTGTCCTTCGGCATACGAGAAGACTAAGAGTTGCAAAGAATCTCTGCAAGGGTTTTTTGCAAAGAATCTTTGCATCTCGTGCCCGGAGGGTCCCTCAGTCCCGTCCCTCCGTCACGAAGCCCTCCTTGACCAGCCAGTCCTTGGCCACGTCGTGCGGGTCCTCGCCGTCCACGTCGACCTTCGCGTTCAGCTCCTGCGCCACCTTGTTGTCGAGCTTCCTGGTGATCGGGTCCAGGACCTCCGCCATCTGCGGATGGTCCTTCAGCGCCTTGGAGTTGATCATCGGGGCGACGTTGTAGTTGGGGAAGAAGTGCTTGTCGTCCGCCATGACCGTCAGGTGCAGCGCGGGGATGCGGCCGTCCGTCGTGAAGACCTCGCCGAACACGCACGCGCCCTTGCTGGTCTGCGTGTAGACGATGCCGCCCGCCATCTTGGTGACCCGCGCGTTCGGGATGTTCATGCCGTACTTCTTCTTCATGCCGGTCAGGCCGTCCTCGCGAGAGGCGAACTCGCTCTCCACGCACAGCGTCGTCGCCGCCGGGTTCCGGTGCGACAGCTCCGCGACGTCGGAGAGCGTCTTCGTGCGGTACTTGCGCTGGTTGGCCGCGTTCATGCCCAGCGCGTACGTGTTGTTGAGCCGGCCGGGGGCGAGCCAGGTCACCCCGTTCCTGCGGTCGGCGTCCCGGACCGCGACCCACTGCTCGTGCGGGTCCGGGATCGGGCTCGCATGGCCGAGGTAGGTGATCCAGCCGGTGCCCGTGTACTCGTACATGGCGTCGGCGGCGCCGCTCCTGACGGCCTCCCGGGCCCCGATCGAGCCCTGGATACCGGTCCGGTCCAGCACCTGGGCGCCCGCCGCCCGGAACGCGATGCCGATCATGGCGCCCAGCACGAGCTGCTCCGTGAACTCCTTCGAGGTCACGGTGAGACTCGCGCCCTTCAGCGGCTCGCCCTTGCCGATCGAGCCCGGCCCCACGTCGTCCACGAGCGGACTGCCGCTGGTGAGGCCGCAGCCCGCCGCGAGCAGGACCCCGCCCGCGCAGGCCAGGGCGAGCGCGCGCACCCGCCGGAAGCCGGTCATGAGCCGACCTCCAGTCCGCGCGGGCTCAGCAGCAGCTCGGCGAGCGAGGCCAGCCAGTCCACGAGCAGCGCGAGCACGATGGTGAGGACCGAACCGATCACCAGGACCGACATGCGCTGGTTGGTGATCCCGGCGGTGATCAGGTCGCCGAGCCCGCCGCCGCCCCCGAAGGTCGCGAGCGCCGCCGTCCCCACGTTCAGGACCAGCGCCGTCCGCACCCCCGAGAGGATCAGCGGCACCGCGAGCGGCAACTCGACCCGGCCGAGCACCGCGAGGGGCGACATGCCGATCCCGCGCGCCGCCTCCAGCAGCGTCGGATCGTTCGCGCGCAGCCCCGCGATGGTGTTCGACAGCACCGGCAGCACCGCGTAGATGATGATGCCGATGAGCGCCGGGGTCTCGCCCGTGCCCAGCCAGATCACGAGCAGCGCGAGCAGCCCCAGCGCCGGGGTGGCCTGCCCGACGTTGGCGACCGCCACCGCGACCGGGGCCGCCCTCCGCAGCCGTCGCCGGGTCAGCAGGATGCCGAGCGGGATCGCGATGATCAGCACGAAGAACGTCGAGATCACGGTCAACTGCACGTGCTGGCGCACCCGCAGCCAGATGTTCCCGCCGCCCAGCGAGTTGCGCGCCACCGCGTCCAGGCTCGCGGTGTCGTAGTACACCCACGTGCCCAGCAGCGTCAGCGCGAGGACCACCGGCAGGAGAACCAGCTTGCGCCCGCCGATGCGCCGCGCCGGACGCCGTGCGCGGCCCGTGGCCGGGGCCCGCTCGTCCTCGGGCTCCGCCTCGTCGAGGTCCCGCCCGCCGTCGCCGTCCCGCGTCGAACCGTCGGCGGTGCGCACCGCACCGTCCGCGCCGTGCCGCGCCCGCGTCGGACCGGTACCGGAGCCGCCCCCGCGACGGGGCCCGCCGCCCTCGGCGTGCGCCGGGCCCCGCAGGCCCTCGCGCTCCTCGTACGGGTCCTCGCCGCGCGCGTGCTCCCGGTCGTCGAAACGCCCGGATCCCGGGCCCCGGTCCTCGCTCACCCCGCCTCCCCGTCCGCACCCGCCCGCGCGCCCGGCGCCTCGGGCGGCTTCGCGTCCGGTTCCTGCCGGGCCCGCAGCTCCGCCAGTTCGTGACGGTGCTCCGTGGCCTCCAGCCGGTCCTCCTCCAGCAGTGCGTGGACGGAGTTCAGGAGCGTCTGCATGTCGACCACGCCCTCGTACTCGCCGTGCCTGCCGGTCACCGCGACCCGCCCCGCGTTGTCGGTGAGGACCGCCTCCAGCGCGTCCCGCAGCGTCGCGTCCCGCGTCACCGTGTCCTGCACGAGCGAGCCCGCCCGCGCCAGCGAGCCCTTCGCGCGCATCAGGTCGCCGCGCCGCAGCCACTTGTACGGACGGCCCCTGCGGTCCAGCATCAGCAACTCGTTGCGGCCCGCCGCGCGCAGCTTGTCGAAGATCGTCTGGAGCGGGTCGTCGACGCTCACCGTCGGGTAGTCGGTGATCCCGACGTCCCTGACGCGCGAGAGGTTGAGGCGTTTGAGCGCCGCGCCCGCCCCGACGAAGCCCGACACGAAGTCGTCCGCCGGGTTGGTGAGGATGGCCTCCGGGGTGTCGAACTGCGCGATGTGCGACTGGTCGCGCAGCACCACGATCCGGTCCCCGATCTTGATGGCCTCGTCGAAGTCGTGCGTGACGAAGACGATCGTCTTGTGCAGCTCGCGCTGGAGCCGGATCAGCTCGTCCTGGAGATGGTCCCGGGTGATCGGGTCGACCGCGCCGAAGGGCTCGTCCATCAGCAGCACCGGGGGATCGGCGGCCAGTGCCCGCGCGACCCCCACCCGCTGCTGCTGACCGCCCGAGAGCTGACGCGGGTACCGGCCCCGGAACTCGCCCGGCTCCAGACCGACCAGGTCCAGCATCTCCTCGACCCGCGCCTTCACCCGCGCCTTGGGCCAGCCCACCATCTTCGGCACCAGCGCGATGTTCTGCGCGACCGTCAGGTGCGGGAAGAGCCCCGAGGACTGGATCGCGTACCCGATCTTGCGGCGCAGCCGTACCGGGTCCATGTCGGTGACGTCCTCGCCGCCGATCCTGATCCGTCCGCTCGTCGGCTCGATCAGCCGGTTGATCATCTTCAGCAGGGTCGTCTTCCCGCCGCCCGAGGGCCCCACGAAGACGACCGTCTCGCCCGCCTTGATCTCCAGGCTCACGTTGTCCACCGCCGGGAGGGAGGTCCCCGGGTAGATCTTGGTCAGGTTCTCCAGCTCGATGGTGGCCCCCACCCCTCCCGCCCCGCCGGACGCCGGGCCCGGGGTGACGGCCGAGGCGCCGGAGGCCGCCCCGGCGGAGGCGGGGGACGACGGCGTGGTCGACGCGTCAGACACGGATACCCCTCGCAATGGTGAGCCGGCCGATCAGGACGTACGCGGCGTCGAACAGCAGGGCGAGGACGACGATGCCGACGGTGCCCGCGAGGACCTGGTTGAGCGCGTTCTTGCTGCCCAGCGAGGTGATGCCGCGGAAGATCTCGTTGCCGAGCCCCGGACCCGAGGCGAACGCGGCGATCGCCGCGATCCCCATCAGCATCTGCGTGGACACCCGGATACCCGTCAGGATCGGCGGCCAGGCCAGCGGCAGCTCCACCCGCAGCAGCCGCGAGGCCCGCGACATCCCGATGCCCTTCGCGGCGTCCACGAGCGTCGCGTCGACCCCGCGCAGCCCCACGATCGCGTTGCGCACGATCGGCAGCAGCCCGTAGAGCACGAGCGCCACCACAGTCGGCGCGACACCCAGGCCCACGACCGGGATGAGCAGGCCGATCATCGCCAGCGAGGGCACCGTGAGAATCGTCGAGGTGGTCGTCGTCGCGAGGTTCCCCGCCCACGCGCTGCGGTACGTCACGACGCCGACCAGCACCCCGATCGCCGTGGCCAGGACCATGCACTGGAACACGACGCTCGCGTGCTGGTACGTGTCGTTGAGCAACTGCTCGTGGCGGTTGCCGAGGTAGGTCCAGAAATCCACGTCCGTACGCTCCTGACTCCCCGGCCACCGCCGAGCGCTCAGCCCGCGGGCCCGCCGTCCTCCAGCCCGTGCCCGTCCCGGCCGCCGCCGTCCTCGCCGCGTGCGTCCGGTGGCCGCGCCGCCTGCCGCACCAGCGGGATCACCCGCAGCGGCACCGGGTTCTCCATGACGATCGAGGTGGCGGCCCGGACGATGCCATCAAAACCCACAACCCGGTCGATCACCCGCTGGAGATCGCCGTTCGAGCGAGCCACCAGCCGGCACAGCATGTCGCCCTGCCCCGTGATCGTGTGCAGCTCCAGCACCTCGGGGACCCGCGCCAGATGAGCCCTGACCTGCGTGCCCCTGCCCTGTTTGATCTCCAGCGTCGCGAAGGCCGTCACCGGATAGCCCAGCGCCGCCGGATCGACCTGCGGACCGAAGCCCCGGATCACCCCTCTGGCCAGCAACCGGTCCAGCCGCGCCTGCGCCGTGCCCCGCGCCACCCCCAGCCGCCGCGAGGCCTCCAGCACCCCGATCCGCGGCTCCTGGTCGAGCAGCACGAGCAGCCGGCCGTCGAGTTCGTCGATCACCAGGAAGAGCCTCCCTGTGACGCGGGCTCGGTGCGCCCGCGGTGTCCGGTGGTCACGCTGTACAGGGCATTCAGTCATTCGGCCGCCCGGCTGTACAAGGTGTGCGGCGAAATCCGTAACTCTTGCACACCCTGCGAAACGGCGGGACTCTGCGGCCATGGCAGCTACCCCGACGCACAGCTCCGAGACCCCCGTTCCCGCGACCGCCCGTGCGGCCGACCCGTTCCCCGTCAAGGGCATGGACGCCGTCGTCTTCGCCGTCGGCAACGCGAAGCAGGCGGCCCACTACTACTCGACCGCCTTCGGCATGACCCTCGTCGCCTACTCCGGGCCCGAGAACGGCAGCCGCGAGACCGCCAGCTACGTCCTGGAGTCGGGCGGCGCCCGCTTCGTGCTGACCTCCGTCGTCAAGGCGTCCACCGACTGGGGCCGCTTCCTCGACCAGCACGTCGCCGCCCACGGGGACGGCATCGTCGACCTCGCCATCGAGGTGCCCGACGCCCGCGCCGCACACGCCTACGCCGTCGCCCACGGCGCCCGCTCGCTCGCCGAGCCCCAGGAGTCCAAGGACGAGCACGGCACCGTCGTCACCGCCGCCATCGCCACCTACGGCGAGACCCGCCACACCCTCGTGGAGCGCACCGGCTACGACGGCCCCTACCTGCCCGGCTTCGTCGCCGCCGAGCCGGTCGTCGCACCGCGCCAGCGCGTCTTCCAGGCCATCGACCACTGCGTCGGCAACGTCGAACTCGGCCGGATGAACGAGTGGGTGACCTTCTACAACACGGTCATGGGCTTCACCAACATGAAGGAGTTCGTCGGCGACGACATCGCCACCGAGTACTCCGCCCTCATGTCGAAGGTCGTCGCCGACGGCCACCTCAAGGTCAAGTTCCCCATCAACGAGCCCGCCGTCTCCAAGAAGAAGTCGCAGATCGACGAGTACCTGGAGTTCTACGGCGGCGCCGGGGTCCAGCACATCGCGCTCGCCACCAACGACATCGTGCGCACCGTGCGCACCATGCGGGACAACGGCGTCCAGTTCCTCGACACCCCCGACTCGTACTACGAGACGCTGGGGGAGTGGGCCGGCGAGACCCGCGTCCCGCTCGACACCCTCCACGAACTCAAGCTCCTCGTGGACCGCGACGAGGACGGCTACCTGCTCCAGATCTTCACCAAGCCGGTCCAGGACAAGCCCACCGTGTTCTTCGAACTCATCGAACGCCACGGCTCGATGGGCTTCGGCAAGGGCAACTTCAAGGCCCTGTTCCAGGCCATCGAACGCGAGCAGGAGCGCCGCGGCAACCTGTGACCCCCGGGCCGCCCCGCACGTGTGCGGCACCGGCGCCCGGTGCCGCACACCGCTTCCCAGCGCCCCGCCCCGGTGCCACGCTGGGATCATGACGCAGACCAGGGAGCAGCGGACCGAGCCCACCGACCCCGCCGGCCTGGCCGCCGCCCTGCGCGCGGGGCTGCCCGCCGAAGCCGTGCTCACCGACCCCGACGTCCTGGCCGGATACGCCCACGACATGGCGAGCTTCTGCCCCGCCGGGACGCCCGCCGTCGTCGTCCTGCCCCGCACCGTCGAACAGGTCCAGCACGTCCTGCGCACCGCCACCGCGCTGCGCGTACCCGTCGTGCCGCAGGGCGGACGCAGCGGGCTGTCCGGAGCGGCCAACGCCGACGACGGCTGCATCGTGCTGTCCCTCATCCGGATGGACCGCGTCCTGGAGATCGACCGCGTCGACCGCGTCGCCGTCGTGGAACCCGGCGTCGTCAACGCCGACCTCTCGCGCGCCGTCGCCGCCGAGGGGCTCTACTACCCGCCCGACCCCTCCAGCTGGGAGATGTGCACGATCGGCGGGAACATCGCCACCGCCTCCGGCGGGCTGTGCTGCGTCAAGTACGGCGTCACCGCCGAGTACGTCCTCGGCCTCGACGTCGTCCTCGCCGACGGCCGCCTCCTGCGCACCGGACGCCGCACCGCCAAGGGCGTCGCCGGATACGACCTCACCCACCTGTTCGTCGGGTCCGAGGGCAGCCTCGGCGTCGTCGTCCGCGCCGTCCTCGCCCTCAAACCCGCCCCGCCGCGACAGCTCGTGCTCGCCGCCGAGTTCCCCTCCGCCTCCGCGGCCTGCGAGGCCGTGTGCGCGATCACCGCCGAAGGCCACGTGCCCGCGCTGCTCGAACTCATGGACCGCACCACCGTCCGCGCTGTCAACGCGATGTCGCGCATGGGCCTGCCCGAGACCACCGAGGCCCTCCTGCTCGCCGCCTTCGACACCCCCGAACCGGCCGCCGACCTCGCCGCCGTCGCCGCCCTGTGCCGCGCCGCCGGAGCCACCGAGGTCGTCCCCGCCGACACCCCCGCCGAGTCCGAACTCCTCCTCCAGGCGCGGCGGATGGCCCTCACCGCGCTCGAAGCGGTCAAGGGCACCACCATGATCGACGACGTGTGCGTACCGCGCTCCCGGCTCGGCGAGATGCTCGAAGGCATCGACCGCGTCGCCGAGAAGTACGCCCTGACCATCGGCGTGTGCGCGCACGCCGGGGACGGCAACACCCACCCCACCGTGTGCTTCGACGCCGCCGACCCCGAGGAGACCGCCCGCGCCCGCGCCTCCTTCGACGAGATCATGGCCCTCGGCCTCGAACTCGGCGGCACCATCACCGGCGAACACGGCGTCGGCCTGCTGAAGAAGGAGTGGCTGGCGCGCGAACTCGGCCCCGTCGCCCTCGAACTGCACCGGGGCGTCAAACGCACCTTCGACCCGCTCGGCCTCCTCAACCCGGGCAAGGTCTTCTGAACCCCCGCCCTGCGACGCCCGGGGACCGGCCCCTCACTCGCCCTCGGCCGACTCGTCCGAGGGCCACGGGTCGCCCAGCCACAGGTCGTCCACCGGCATCGGGGACAGCAGATGCCGCAATCCGTCCTCCATGCCGAGGTGTTCGGCCTCCGAGCCCGGCGGCACGATCCGCAGGGTCCGCTCCAGCCAGGCCGTCACGGGCAGCGCCGGAGCCTCCAGCAGCGCGTCCCCGTCCGGCGAGGTCAGCGCCATCAGCACGACCTCACGGCCCGCCACCTTCGTCGGCCACACCCGCACGTCCCCGTGCCCGCACGGCCGGAACACCCCCTCCACCAGCAGCTCCCGGGCGAAGGTCCACGCCACCGGACGCTCCGAGCCGAGATGGAACACGATGTGCACCGCGTACGGATCGGCCGTCCGGTACGTCAGCAGCGCCGGTACCGCGACACTGCGCTCGGGCGAAAGAACCAGCTTGAGTTCGAGTTCACGTTCCACCTCGGAGTGCGACACGGCTACCTCTGTTCCTTGTCCTCAAGACGGCCCCACGACAGGCCCGTACAAGGGAGAGGGCGGCCTGGGGCAAGCATTACGCGGGTTCGCCGGGTTTTCTTCGACAACCGCCGGGATTGCCCCCGGTCCTGCCGGACCCGCCCGCGCCGGGGCCCTGTTCTGGTAAATGTGGACCTCACCCCACTCACCGAGCAGATACGGGACGAGCGGATCATGAGCGCCCCCACTTCGGCAGCAGGCGACGCCAGTCCACCAGAGGGCTACTACCCGGACCCCTCGATCCCCGGGTACGTCCGCTACTGGAGCGGCACCGGCTGGGTCCCCGGCACCAGCCGCCCCGCCCCCGCCGACGGCGCCCCGCTCACCCCGCCGCCCGGGTACCCGCGCCCCGCCCCCGCGCCCGCCCCGCAGGCCACCGCCCCGGAGGAGACCGGCCCCCTGTTCTTCGACGGGCCGCAGAGCGAGGACGGGCCGCGCCAGTTCGGCCCCGAGTCGCAGGGGCAGCACGTCGCCTCCGCCCTGCCGCCCGGCGGCTTCGGCCCCGCCCCCACCTGGGGCGTCGACGTACGGGCCCCGTCCGGGTACGGAGCGGACGCCGAGCCGCGCGTCTCCTGGGGCTCCACCCCGCAGCCGTACCCCCACCAGGCCCCGGACGACGATCGCACGCCCGAGCGCCGCGTCCCCCGTCCGGCGGAATCCCGCGAGAGCGGAACCGCCCGGGAGAGCGGGAGCGAGCAGGACCACCGGCCGCCGCTCGAACCGGTACGCCCGCAGACCCCCGACACCCGGCACCGCGCCGAGGGCACCGTCGCCCTGCACCGGCCCGCCGGACCCGTCGAACCCGCCCACCCGGGTGGGCGGACGGCCGGGCGACCGGCCGCCGAGCACCTCGCGCCGCGCCGCACCGAGGAGGCCGCCGCACTGCCGCCCGGCCCGCGCACCCCGCGCGCCGTCACCGGCGGTACGTCCCGGGGCGAGGGCACCATGTCGCTGCGCGCCGCCGAGCAGCACCGCGCCGACCCGCCGCCCGCCGACCCGCGGCCCGCCGACCCGCGGCCCGTCCACCCGCGCCCGGCCCCTCCGCAACCGGCCGCCCCGCAGCCCTTCGCCCCGCGGCCCGCCGGGCCGAGCCCCCGTCAGGCGACCCCGCCGGCCGCCGCACCGGCCCCCGCTCCCGTCCCCGCACCGGCCCCCGCCCCGGGCCCGTCCTGGGTGCAGCAGGTGTCGGCGCTCGCCGGGCCCGAGCACGCCGGGTCCGGCGGGCCGGCCGGTCAGGACGGCGGCGAGCGGGTCGTGCCGTGGAAGCCGGTCACCACCGACCCCTTCGTGGCCGCCGCCCAGGCCCGGGCCGCCGCCCGGCCCGCGAGCCCCGGCCGCAGGCTGCTCGCCCGGATCTTCGACGGGGTCCTGCTCGGCCTGCTCACCGGGGCCGCCGTCCTCCCGCTGGCCGGCCGCGCCGCCGACCACGTGCAGGCCAAGGTGGACGCGGCGAAACAGTCCGGCCGCACCGTGGAGGTGTGGCTCCTCGACTCCACGACCGGCGCCTACCTCGGCGCGGCGGTCGGCGTCCTGCTCGTCCTCGGCCTGCTCTACGACGTGTGGCCGACCGCGAAATGGGGCCGCACCCTCGGCAAGAAGCTCTTCGGGCTCCAGGTGCGGGACATCGAGGAGCACGAACCGCCCACCTTCGGTGCCGCCCTGCGCCGCTGGCTCGTGTTCAGCGTCCCCGGGCTGCTGCTGATCGGCGTGATCGGCGTGGTGTGGGGACTGTTCGACCGGCCCTGGCGCCAGTGCTGGCACGACAAGGCGGCTCACACGTTCGTAGCACGCTAGCCGCCGACTGGCCCACCGCCGGATGCGCTCCCGGCGCCCGCACGTTCGACTCGGGCCATGACGAGCGCACCGCCTCCGCCCGGCTCCGGCGACGAGCCGGACGACGACCCCTTCCGCAAGCGGCAGCCGCCCGCCGGCCAGGGCGGCGCCTCCGGCTCCCCGTACGACCCGCCGCCCGGCGAGGGCTCCCCGTACGGAGAGCCGGGCCCCGGCCGGGGCTACGACCCGCCGCCCGCCGCCCAGGGCGGCGGCCAGGGCTCCCCGTACGACCCGCCGGGCTCCGGCTACGACCCGCCCGGCCCCGGCTCCCCGTACGGCCCGCCCGGGGGAACGCCGCCGCCCTACGGAGGGGAGCCAGGCTCCCCGTACGGCGGGGCCCCCGGCGGGGGCGATCCGCTCGCCGGGATGGCGCCGCTCGCGCCGAGCGGGAAGCGGGTCATCGCCCGGATCATCGACATGGTGATCGTCGGGATCGTCGTCTACCTGCTGTCCCTGCTCTTCAACATCTCCGAGACCAACCCCGACCGGGGTGGCCGCGGGTCCTGGTTCGGGCAGTCCCTGCTCGCCGCGATCCTCTACATCGCGTACGACGTGATCCTCACCGGGCGCGGCGGCCAGACCCTCGGCAAGCGCATCATGAAGCTGCGCGTGGCGCGCCTGGACAACGGCGCGACGCCCACCACGCAGGCGCTGGTCACCCGCGCCGCCGTCCTGTGGCTGCCGTTCGCCTTCTGCTGCGCCTGCGTGTGGACGGCGATCTGCGGCGGCTGGAGCTTCATCGACAAGCCGTACAAGCAGGGCCTGCACGACAAGGCCGCGAAGACGGTCGTCGTGTCCGTGTGACCCCGGGCGCCGTCACGAGGCGCGGGGCGGCCGGGCGGTCCGGGAGGTATCCGGCCGCCCGGCCTCGTACGCCTCGTACGTCAGGCCCCTGACGTCACGCCTCGTACGTCAGGCGCGGTCCGCCCTGGTGTCCCTCCGAACGGCTGGGCCGGGCCGCCGCCGACGGCGGCGTCGGCGTCGGCGTCCTCGACTACCTGTGGGGCCGCCCCGCCGAGCAGGCCATGGCCGCGCTGCTCACCGCGCGCGCCGACCGGGCCCGGGCCCTGCGCCGGGTGCGGATCGGCTCCGTCGCCGGACCGGACCTCAGCCTGCCCTCGTACCGGCTGCGCGCCGCGAACCTCACTGTCCTGGGCAGCGGCCAGGGCTCGGTCACCGCCGGGATCACCGCCGAACTGCCCTCGCTCGCCCGGGAGATCAGCTCCGGCGCGCTGCCCGTGGACGCGCTCGCCGTACCGCTGAAGGACGTGGAGCGGGCCTGGGTCAGGCCGGCCGGACCCGGCGGGCGCGTCGTCCTGTCCCCCTGACCGCCCTGACGGCGGCCCGGGTTCAGTGGTGCAGCGAGTGCACCGAGCGGCCCGCCTTCGGAGCGGCAGACGGAGCCGGAGCCGGAGCCGGAGCCGGGGCGGTCCGCTGCCGGGGCAGCGAGGGCGTCCGGTCCGCCCGGTGCCGCCGCGCGCCGGAGCCCCGGTGCCGGAGCAGGACCGCGACGAGCACTCCGAGGGCGAGCGCGACCACCGCCGTCACGGCGACCGGGACCACCGCGCTCGTACCCGAGAGCAGCAGCGTCGCGAGCGTCGTCAGGACGACGGTGGCGGAGCCGTAGGCGAGCTGGGGAAACGTCGGACGCGGCATGGCGTAACCGTCCTAGAAACAACGGGGGATGAGGGGGAACCGCACGAGGGGCCGGGGGTGCGGCTCTCTCCGGCTCCATGCCCGAGCCGGTCGGCGGGTAAGCGCGACCCGGCCGGCGGCGCAGGGGCACGGGGGGCGCACGGATTCACTCCGCTTCACCACGCCCGCGAGCGCCGCGCGTCCGCCGTTCGCGGACCGGCGCTCAGCGGTCCCGCGCCCCGGAGAGCGGCCTGTCCCGCCTGGATCGCGGAATCTCTCGTTCCCGTTTCTTTACGACAAAGGACCCAAAACTTTGCTGTGAGTAACCTATATGACCGGTCCAAGTCAAGGTCTGTCTTTTCCCGCGTATCTCCGGTCGAATACCGAATCACGTGTACCGCACGTGTGTTCCGGTCCGTCCAGGAGCGGTTGATGCTCCGTCGACTCCGGCCGGGACTCGGTTTCCGGGGAGGACAGCGCACAGGTGAGCAGACAACGGAGAGCCGTCAGAGCGGCCGCCCTCACGGTGGCGACCGCGGTGATGGGCGCCACCGCCGCGACGTTCGGGGTCGCACAGGCCGCCGACGGCCAGGTGGGCAGCAAGGACGGCCAGAAGATCGAGCGCCGTGATCCGGCGCTCGCCCACAAGGACGCCCAGCACGATCTGAAGGGCCCCTTCAGCGAGACGCAGGAGGCCCAGCGCCAGGAGGCCCTGGAACAGGTCCTCTCGGGCGAGAACAAGACCACCGCGCGCGGCGGCTCGAACGTACTGCAGCTCGGCAAGGGCAAGTACGTCGAGCTGGGCCGGGAGAAGACCGACAAGATCTTCACCATCCTCGCCGAGTTCGGCGACCAGGTCGATCCCAAGTACGGCGGCCAGCCCGGCCCGCTGCACAACCAGATCGCCGAGCCGGACCGGAAGAACGACAACTCCACCGACTGGCTCCCGGACTTCAACCAGAAGCACTACCAGGACCTGTACTTCTCGGACTCCAAGTCCGACAGCGTGCAGTCCCTCAAGAAGTACTACGAGAAGCAGTCCTCGGGCCGCTACTCGGTGGACGGCGAGGTCTCCGCCTGGGTCAAGGTGCCCTACAACGAGGCCCGTTACGGCTCGAACTACTGCGGCGACTCGACCTGCCCCACCGTGTGGGACCTGGTGCGCGACGGCGTCAACCAGTGGGTCACCGACCGCAAGGCCGCCGGGCAGACCACCGCGCAGATCAAGGCGGAGCTGGCCGGGTACGACCAGTGGGACCGCTACGACTACGACGGCGACGGCAACTTCAACGAGCCCGACGGCTACATCGACCACTTCCAGATCGTGCACGCCGGCGAGGACGAGTCCGCGGGCGGCGGCGTCCAGGGCGAGGACGCGATCTGGGCGCACCGCTGGTACGCGTACGGCAGCAACGCCGGCGCCACCGGCCCCTCCGACAACAAGGCGGGCGGCACCCAGATCGGTGACACCGGCATCTGGGTCGGCGACTACACGATGCAGCCGGAGAACGGCGGCCTCGGCGTCTTCGCCCACGAGTACGGGCACGACCTCGGCCTGCCGGACCTCTACGACACGACCGGCAAGGACGACAACTCCGTCGCCTACTGGTCGCTCATGTCCTCCGGTTCCTGGCTCGGCCAGGGCAAGGACGCCATCGGCGACATGCCCGGCGACATGACCGCGTGGGACAAGCTCCAGCTCGGCTGGCTCAACTACGCCTCGGCGAACGCCGCGAAGGGCTCGACCCACAAGCTGGGCGTCGCGGAGTACAACACCAAGGACAAGCAGGGCCTCGTCGTCAACCTCCCCGAGAAGGAGGTGACCACCACCGTCGTCAAGCCGGTCAGCGGCTCCAGCCAGTGGTGGTCGGGCAGCGGCGACAACCTGTCCAACACCCTGACCCGCTCCGTGGACCTCACCGGCAAGTCCACCGCCTCCCTGGACCTCAAGGGCTGGTGGGACATCGAGCAGGGCTACGACTACCTCTACGCCGAGGCCTCCACGGACGGCGGCGCCAACTGGACCCCGCTGGACGGCACCGCGGGCGGCAACCCGATCCCGCGCGACGGCGGCGACAAGCCGGCCCTCGGCGGCACCTCCGGCTCCTACCTCGACCTCTCCTACCCGCTGGACGCCTACGCGGGCAAGAAGATCGACCTGCGCTTCCGCTACCTCACCGACGGCGGCGTGGCGCAGAAGGGCTTCGCGGCCGACGATCTCGCGGTCACCGCGGACGGCGCCGCGCTGTTCTCCGACGACGTCGAGAACGGCGACAACGGCTGGACCGCGAAGGGCTTCTCCCGCATCGGCGAGTCCTTCACCAAGGACTACGCGCAGTACTACATCGCGGAGAACCGCCAGTACGTGTCCTACGACACGACGCTGAAGACCGGCCCGTACAACTTCGGCTGGACCACCACCCGCCCCGACTGGGTCGAGCACTACGCGTACCAGCCCGGGCTCGTGGTCTGGAAGTGGGACACCTCGCAGGCCGACAACAACACCTCGGACCACCCCGGTGAGGGCCTCATCCTCCCCGTGGACTCCCACCCCAAGGCCGAGAAGTGGTCGGACGGCACCCTGATGCGCAACCGCATCCAGCCCTACGACGCCGCCTTCAGCTGGTACCCCTCCGCGGGCTTCACCCTGCACAAGAACGGCGTCGCGGCCAAGATCAAGGCCAAGGCCGGAGTGCCGGTCTTCGACGACCACCGCAACACGTACTACGACCCGGCGAACAAGACCGGCAGCGTCAAGGTCACTGACACCAACACGACGATCTCCGTCCTGAGCCAGCCGCTGAGCGGCTCGACGATCACCGTGCACGTGGACCGGGCCACACTGAAGAAGTAACACCGCAGGTCAGAGCATGATCGGTCGTCGCCCTCTAGCGGGCGGCGGCCGATCGCGTTTCAATGCGTCAGTGAAGTCCTTATTGACACGACGTCTCACGGGGGTGTGACAGCGATATGGCCGGCTCAGGATTCTGCATATTGCCGGGCGGTGACGTGGTCGTCGCCCTGACCCTGCCCAGCCCGCACGGCGAACGCGGCGGCGCCCGGGACACCGCCCCGGGCGGGAGCCGCGGCGCGGGCCGCGGCGAGGGCAAAGTACGCGTGCTCGTGCACGCCAAGAACCGGGCCCGCGCCCTCACCAGGCTGCGCAACCTCGGACTGCGCGCCGTCTACCTCCGGGGCAACGCCCACCCGCCGACCCCGGACGAGATCACCGCCGTCCTGCACCACCCCGAGGGGCTGCTGTGGCGCACCGCCCCGGACGACGTCCGCGAACTGTGGCACCCGATAGCGGCCCTGCTGCGCCCGGCGGGCCTGGCCTGAGCCGGGTCCGGGACGCCTTCGTCCGGGACACCTTCCGGGACACCTCCAGGGGTA
This sequence comes from Streptomyces sp. NPDC049954, assembly GCF_040656295.1. NCBI lineage: Bacteria > Bacillati > Actinomycetota > Actinomycetes > Kitasatosporales > Streptomycetaceae > Streptomyces > Streptomyces sp. NPDC049954. Next base: position 55,472 of record NZ_JBFALS010000014.1, on the reverse strand, counting down.
CCTTCCGGGCCCCTTCTAGGCCACGACCGGCTTCCCGGTCAGCGTCACCCCGGCCGCGTCCAGCTCGGTGAGCGCCTGATCGGTGGACTCGCGGGCCACCCCGGCCGTCAGGTCCAGCAGCACCCGGGTGCGGAAACCCTCCCGGGCCGCGTCCAGCGCCGTGGCCCGCACGCAGTGGTCGGTCGCCAGGCCCACGACGTCGACCTCGGTCACCTCGTGGGCCCGCAGCCAGTCCGCGAGGTTCGCCCCGTTCTCGTCTGCGCCCTCGAAACCGCTGTAGGCCGCCGCGTACGCGCCCTTGTCGAAGACCGCGTCGACGGCCCCCGAGGCGACGGCGGGCGCGAAGTTCGGGTGGAAGCCGACCCCCTCGGTGCCCTGCACGCAGTGCGGCGGCCACGAGTTCCGGAAGTCCGGGTGCGCGGAGAAGTGGTCGCCCGGCGAGATGTGCGCGTCCCGGGTCGCGATCACGTGCTGGTAGCCGGCCGGGGCCTGCGCCACCAGCTCGGTGATCGCGGCGGCCACGTCCGCGCCGCCGCTCACCGCGAGGGAGCCCCCTTCGCAGAAGTCGTTCTGGACATCGACGACGATCAACGCGCGGCGCATGAGACGTGCCCTTCGGCTGGAGTGCGGGGGAGGCGGAACCGGCTGCCGAGCGTAGCCACTCGACGGCCCGCCCGGGAGGGGTGCGGCCCGCCCGCCCCCGTACGGCCGCCCCCCGACGGCCGTACGCGGACGCTCACCGGTACTCGGTCGCGAGGACCGGCTCGCCCCGCGACAGCTGGATCGCGGACAGCGGCAGGCTCTCGCGGACCGCGCGGTGCCGGTCGCGCACGGCGTCCAGCGGCTCCCTCGCCAGGATCTCCCCGTCCTTCACCAGCCGCACCAGCAGCAGGTCACCGGCCAGCTCCTCGGGCACCGGGCCCGTCCCGACGACCTCGGCCTCCGCCACGCCCTGCTCGTCGCGGCGGCGCGCCGCCCACTTGCGGCCGCCGATCGAGGTCTTCCCGCCCAGCGACTTCTTCGCGACCGGCTCCAGCGGCGCGTCCGGCCCTGCCGAGCGGGCCCGCGCCACCAGCTTGTAGACCATCGAGCACGTCGGGTGCCCGCTGCCCACCACGAGCTGCGTGCCCACCCCGTACGCGTCCACCGGCGCCGCCGCGAGCGAGGCGATCGCGTACTCGTCCAGGTCCGAGGTCACCACGACCTTCGTGTCCTTCGCGCCCAGCTCGTCGAGCTGCTGGCGCACCCGGTGCGCGACCAGCAGCAGATCACCCGAGTCGATCCGGACCGCGCCGAGCCCCGGCCCCGCCACCTCGACCGCCGTACGCACCGCCTGCGTCACGTCGTACGTGTCCACCAGCAGCGTCGTGTCCGCGCCCAGCGAGGCCACCTGCGCGCGGAACGCGTCCCGCTCGTCGTCGTGGACGAGGGTGAAGGCGTGCGCGCTGGTCCCCGTCGTCGGAATGCCGTAGCGGAAACCGGCCGCGAGGTTCGAGGTCAGGGAGAAACCCCCGACGTACGCGGCCCGGGAGGCGGCGACCGCGGCCAGCTCGTGGGTGCGGCGCGCGCCCATCTCGATGAGCGGCCGCCCACCCGCGGCCGAGGCCATCCGGGAGGCCGCGGCGGCGATCGCCGAGTCGTGGTTGAGGATCGACAGGATCACCGTCTCCAGCAGCACGCACTCCGCGAAGGTCCCCTCGACCCGCAGCAGCGGGGAGCCCGGGAAGTACACCTCGCCCTCCGGGTAGCCCCAGATGTCGCCGGAGAAGCGGTAGTCCGCGAGCCAGGCCACGGTGTCCTCGTCGACCACCCGGTGCTCGCGCAGGTACTCCAGCATGTCCGGCTCGAAACGGAAGTTGCGCACCGCGTCGAGCACCCGGCCGGTACCGGCCACCACTCCGTAGCGGCGCCCCTCGGGCAGCCGCCGGGTGAAGACCTCGAAGACCGAACGCCGGTCGGCGGTGCCCGAGGCCCGGGCGGCCTGGAGCATCGTCAGCTCGTAGTGATCCGTGAAGAGCGCTGTCGACGGGACATCCACCGGCAGGCCAAGGTCCGCTGTGTTCATACGACGGGATGCTACCCCAATTAACGTCAGAGTGACGATTTCAAATCGGCGGAATCCGCACGCCGCGACGGGGCGGGTGGGCCGTTCGTGCGGCCCCGCCGCGGGAGTGGCAGCATGGGCACCGTGAGTGCGTCCCTCTCCTTCCCGCCCGCCCCCGCCCGCCCCCGTCCCGCGACGGCCCGGGCCGCCTCCCCCGCCCCGATGGAGGTCGAGCGCCCCGAAGCGGAGGGCGAGGTCTTCGAGGTCCCCGAGTCGGACGTCCCCTGGATCACGCTGGTCCACAACGACCCCGTCAACCTGATGAGCTACGTGACCTACGTCTTCCAGACCTATTTCGGCTACTCCAAGGACAAGGCCACCAAACTGATGCTCGACGTGCACAACAAGGGGCGCGCCGTCGTCTCCTCCGGTTCCCGCGAGGAGATGGAACGCGACGTCCAGGCCCTGCACGGCTACGGCCTGTGGGCCACCCTCCAGCAGGACCGCGACTGATGCCCGGGCTCTTCGAACGCACCCCGGACGGCGGCGCCGCCGTCACCCTGGACCCGGTCGAGATCAGCATCCTGCGCTCCCTGTCGGTCCAGCTCCTCGAACTCGTCGGACCGGGCACCGAACCCTCCGACGACCCCTTCGCCGAACTCTTCGCCGAGGGCCCGAGCACCCCGCCCTCCGACCCCGTACTGCGCCGCCTCTTCCCCGACGCGTACGGCGGCCCCGGCGACCGCGAGACCCAGGAGCTGAAGGAGGCGGCCGCCGAGTTCCGCCGCTACACCGAGAACGACCTGCGCGCGAAGAAACGGGAGGACGCCCTCGCCGTCGTCCACGCCCTCGACGCCCTGCCCACCACCTCGGACGGCAGCGGCCGCCTGCACGTCCAGGGACCGGCGGCCCAGGCCTGGCTGCGCACCCTCAACGACCTGCGGCTCGCGCTCAGCACCCGGCTCGACATCACCGACGAGGACGACACGGAGACCCTCTACCGCCTCCCGGACAGCGACCCCCGCAAACCGATGGTCATGGCCTACCTGTGGCTCGGCGGACTCCAGGAGACCCTCGTGGAGACACTGCTGCCGTGACGGCCTGACGACCCGGGCGGACGCGTCTTCCGCGCCCCGGGCCCGCAGGACACGCCGTCACCACGACGCGCGCGGCAGCCCGCCCCCGCACCGCCGTGGCGACGGCCCCCGCCTCACACCCCCACGGTGTCGAGGAAGCGGTCGGCGTCCTCCGGTTCGGCGAGGTGCCCCAGCTCCAGCCAGGAGCCGTCGGCGAACCGCAGCCGGAACCTCGCGAACCCGCGCGGCTGCCCCCGCTCCGCCTCGACCCGCACCTCGGCGCCGGTGAACCGCGCGTACACCGCGAAGTCGTCGGCGCGCGTCGGCCGGAGCCTGCGCCGGGGCGAGACCGCGAGATGCACCGTGAAGCCATCGGACCGCGTCAGCAGGACGAGCCGCTTCGCGCTGCGGGAGTGCCCGTACCAGCCCAGCAGCAGCTGACCGGCGGTGCGGCTCCAGTCGCCGTCGAACACGGGCGGCCGGCCCGGGCCCGCCTCGGCCGTCGCGGAGTGCGACGACGACCGGCCGGCGGACCGTCCGGCCAGCCGCCGCTCCAGCGCGTCCAGCAGCATGAACGGCACGACGACCACGAAGAACACCGTGCCCAGGACGTACATCGGCCACTTGGGGCGGCCCCGCAGCCGCACCTTCCCGACGGAGCGGCGCACCTCGGCCGGCGGCTTCGGGATGTCGTCGGTCAGCCCGCACCACACGAGGGCCACGGGCTCCTCACCCAGGATCGAGCGGACACGCCGGTGCACCTTGCGCTTCGCCATGGCCGCCATCCTAGGAAGCGCCCCGACGCGTCGAAAGGGGTTCGGTCAAAGGGGCCCGCGCCCGGCGGCTCCCCGCCCGCACGCCCCCACCCGGACCGTGCCTGACCTGCGCTCCGACCCCGCCCACACGCTCAGCGGACACTCAAATCCGGATAACGATCAGGTCACCGCCGCTGTCGCATCTGCCCGTCCACGTCACTTTCCTCCGCTCCTCCCCGTGGACTTCGCCACACCGGCTCCCGGCGTTCACCGGCCCCGGCGTGGTAAATCTGCTCATCTGCCCGGTGCGTCCACCCATGACGCTCCGGGGCGCCCAGGCCGGAAGAACCCGGCCGGCAACCAGCTCCATCCATTCCGGGGGGATCGGGACCCGATCCGCGGTCGCGGGGACGACTGCGCGGATCGACATGGAGAAAGGCGCAGACCACACATGACTTCGACGCAGGTCGACACACCAGGCGAGGACGCACCCAAGCCCGTCAAGGGCGGCACGGCGCCCGGCTCGCCACCACCCGGCGAGGGCTACCAGCGCGGGCTCGGCTCCCGCCAGATCCAGATGATCGCCATCGGCGGCGCCATCGGCACCGGACTCTTCCTCGGCGCGGGCACCGCCATCTCGAAGGCCGGACCCAGCCTCATCCTGGCCTACGCGGCCGCCGGCCTCGTCATCTACTTCATCATGCGGGCCCTGGGCGAACTCCTCATGTACCGGCCGGTCTCCGGCTCGTTCTCCGAGTACGCCCGCGAGTTCCTCAACCCCTTCTTCGGCTTCGTCACCGGCTGGACGTACTGGCTGTTCTGGGTCGTCACCGGCATCACCGAGGTCACCGCCGCCGCCAAGTACATGACGTACTGGTTCCCCGTCCCGCAATGGATCTCCGCGCTCCTGTTCACCGTCATCCTCTACGGCGTGAACCTCATCTCCGTGAAGCTCTTCGGCGAGCTGGAGTTCTGGTTCTCGATGGTCAAGGTCACCGCGATCGTCGGCATGATCCTCATCTGCCTCGGCATCCTCACCGTCGGCTTCTCCGACGCCGGGGACACCGCCTCCGTCAGCCACCTGTGGAGCGACGGCGGCTTCTTCCCCGAAGGCCTCTCCGGCACCCTCATGACGCTCCAGATCGTCATGTTCGCCTTCCTCGCCGTCGAACTCGTCGGCGTCACCGCCGGAGAGTCCAAGGACCCCGAGAAGACCCTGCCCAGGGCCATCAACACCGTGCCCTGGCGCATCGCCGTCTTCTACATCGGCGCGCTCATCATGATCCTGTCCGTCGTGCCCTGGAACGAGTTCGAGCCCGGCGCCTCCCCGTTCGTCGCCGCCTTCCAGAAGATGGGCCTCGGCGTCGGCGCCGCCATCGTCAACTTCGTCGTCCTGACCGCCGCGCTCTCCTCCTGCAACTCCGGCATGTACTCCACCGGCCGCATGCTGCGCGACCTCGCCCTCAACGGACAGGGCCCCGCCCTCTTCACCCGCCTCACCCGCAGCGGCACCCCGCTCCTCGGCACCACCTTCTCCGCCGCCCTCATGCTCGTCGGCGTCTGGATCAACTACCAGTGGCCCGGCAAGGCCTTCGACTACGTCGTGTCCTTCGCCACCATCTCCGGCATGTGGGCCTGGATCATGATCCTGCTCTGCCAGCTCCGCTACCGCCGCAAGGCCGACCGCGGCGAACTCCCCCTCTCCACCTTCCGCGCCCCCGGCGCCCCGTGGACCAGCTACTTCGCCCTCGCCTTCCTCGCCCTCGTCATCGTCATGATGGGCATCGACAAGGACAACAGGGTCTCCCTCTACGGCGCCCCGATCTGGGCCGCCCTCCTCGTCGTCTCCTACTACGTCCTGCGCGCCCGCAACCCCGAGGCGTTCACCCGCAAGCCGGTCGTCCACCCCGAGGAGACGGCCACCGCGGAGAGCTGAGCGCCCCCAGGACGCCCCCGCCCTCCCCGGCAGGAAAGCGGGCCCGCACCGGTAACCGGTACGGGCCCGCTCCCGCGCCCGGCGCCTGCTTATTCTGGGCGCCATGCTGACCCTCACCCAGGAGCTGTACGACCGGATCGTCGCCCACGCCCGCGCCGACCACCCCGACGAAGCCTGCGGCGTCCTCGCCGGACCGGCCGGCGGCGACCGGCCCGAACGCTTCGTCCCCATGCTCAACGCCGCCCGCTCGCCCACCTTCTACGAATTCGACTCCGGCGACCTCCTCAAGCTCTACCGCGAGATGGACGACCGCGACGAGGAACCCGTCGTCGTCTACCACTCCCACACCGCGACCGAGGCCTACCCCTCCCGCACCGACGTCTCCTACGCGAACGAACCCGGCGCCCACTACGTCCTCGTCTCCACCGCCGACACCGACGGCTCAGGCCCCTTCCAGTTCCGCTCCTACCGCATCGTCGACGGCGAGATCACCGAGGAGGAGGTCAAGGTCGTCGAGACCTACTGACCCTCCGCCGGGCCCCGACACGCTCCCCGCCGGGCCCCGGCGCGACGGCCGGACCGGGGCGGCGACCGGCATGCGAACGGAAAGCGTCCGCCCGCTGAGACACCGTTCCGGGACCCGGACCGGGAATCGATACGATGAGCGCATGGTTCTCCTCGACGTGAACAACGCGCAGCCGGGCACCCTGCTCACGGCACGTCTCCACGTCGACCTGTGCCGTCTCGCCAGCGCCATCTGTCCGCGCTGACCCCGGCCCGGCCGGCCCACACCGCACCGCGCCCGTCCCGGCCGCACAGCCCCGCGCCCCACCCCGCCCGCCGCAACCCGGCGCCGCCGCGCGCCCCCGACCTCCGAGAAGGAGACGACCGACCATGGCCATCGAGGTCCGCATCCCGACCATCCTCCGCACCTACACCGACGGCGCCAAGGCGGTCGAAGGCAACGGGGACACCCTCGCCGCACTCTTCGCCGACCTCGACAGCCGCTACGCGGGCATCCGGGAACGCATCGTCGACGACGGCAAACTGCGCCGCTTCGTCAACGTCTACCTCAACGACGAGGACGTCCGCTTCCTCGACGGCATCTCCACCAAGCTCAGCGACGGCGACAACGTCACGATCCTCCCCGCCGTCGCCGGCGGAATGCGCTGATGCGGTACGAAAGCGCCCTCGCCGCCGTCGGCAACACCCCCCTCGTCCACCTCCCGCGGCTCTCCCCGGCCCCCCACGTCCGGATCTGGGCCAAACTGGAGGACCGCAACCCCACCGGCTCCGTCAAGGACCGGCCCGCCCTGCACATGGTCGAACAGGCGGAGAAGGACGGCCGGCTCACCCCCGGCTGCACCATCCTGGAACCCACCAGCGGCAACACCGGCATCTCCCTCGCCATGGCCGCCAAGCTCAAGGGCTACCGCATGGTGTGCGTCATGCCGGAGAACACCTCCCAGGAACGACGCGAACTCCTCGCCATGTGGGGCGCCGAAATCATCCCCAGCCCCGCAGCCGGCGGCTCCAACACCGCCGTACGCGTCGCCAAGGAACTCGGCGAACAACACCCCGACTGGGTCATGCTCTACCAGTACGGCAACCCCGACAACGCGGGCGCCCACTACACCGGCACCGGCCCCGAAATCCTCGCCGACCTGCCCTCCATCACCCACTTCGTGGCCGGCCTCGGCACCACAGGCACCCTCATGGGCGTCGGACGCTACCTGCGCGAACACAAACCCGACGTCGCGATCGTCGCCGCCGAACCCCGCTACGACGACCTCGTCTACGGACTGCGCAACCTCGACGAAGGCTTCGTCCCCGAGCTGTACGACGCCTCCGTCCTCACCTCCCGCTACTCCGTGGGCTCCGCCGACGCCGTCACCCGCACCCGCGAACTCCTCCAGCAGGAAGGGGTCTTCGCGGGCATCTCCACCGGCGCCGCCCTGCACGCCGCGATCGGCGTCGCCCACAAGGCCCTCAAAGCCGGCGAGGACGCCGACATCGCCTTCGTCGTCGCCGACGGCGGCTGGAAATACCTGTCGACCGGCGTCTACACCGCCGCCACCACAGAAGAGGCCGTCGCCACCCTCCAAGGCCAGCTCTGGGCCTGAACGGCACACACGCCGGCCTCGACCGGCACACGCTCCAAGCCCCACCACCGCGACACCACCGCGGCGCCGCCGCTCAGCCGAGGTGCCGGACCCGGTCCCACAGGGCCGGGTCCACCGCACCCGCCCGCCGCCGGAACCCCCGCAACGCCACCGTGCGCAACTCCTCCGTCTCCAGGAAACTGCGCCGCCCCCGGCTGTCGTCCACCGCACCCTCCGGCAACGCCAGCACCCCCGGCCGCTCCTCGTGGAACCGGCTCGTGATCTTCACGACCCGCGCCGAACGCCGCGTCACCGACAGCACCAGACACGGCCGGTCCTTACCACCCGGACCGTCCTCGAACGGCACCAGCGCCCACCAGATCTCCCCCGGACGCGGCCCCGCCACCCGCGTACCACCCGGCCCACGCGGCGGACGCCCCCGGCCCCCCGGCCGCCGCGCCCCCCGCCTCCCCGGCCCCCGGTCACTGCGCCCCCAGCCGTCCGCCACCGAAGCCAACACACCGAGCACCACCACGACGACAAGCGCGATCCACCACCAGGAAGCCATACCGCGACGGTACCCACACCACCCGCACCAACCCCCCGCACGGCACCCTCCCCGGCCCCGACCGGCCCCCGAACCCACCCCCACCCCCTCACGGGTGGAGTTCGCGGTGACTTCCCCCACAACCGCCCACCCACGGGGAGCGACCCGCCAAAACGGCCCGTACGCTCGACGAACCGCACACCCCCGTCGTCCACCCGAAGCGCGGAGGTCCCCGCTCCATGAAGCTCACCGTCGTCGGCTGCTCGGGCTCGATCCCGTCCGCGGAATCGCCCTGCTCCAGCTACCTCGTAGAGGCCGACGGCTTCCGGCTGCTCCTCGACATGGGCAACGGCGCCCTCGGCGAGATGCAGCGCCACATCGGCCTCGACGACCTCGACGCCGTCCTCCTCACCCACCTCCACGCCGACCACTGCATCGACATGTGCGCCTACTTCGTCGTGCGCTACTACAACAGCGGACCCGGCCCCGTACGACCCGTCCCCGTCTACGGACCCGAAGGCACCGAGGAACGCCTCACCGCAGGCCACGGCGACACCCCCACCCTCTCCGCCATGGGCGAGGTCTTCGACTTCCACACCCTCAAACCCGGCAGCTTCACCATCGGCCCCTTCACCGTCCAGGCCGAACAGGTCCGCCACCCCGTCGAGGCCTACGCCCTCCGGGTCGAACACGGCGGACGCTCCCTCACCTACTCCGGAGACACCGGCGTCTGCGCGGCCCTCGACCAACTCGCCGCCGACACCGACCTGTTCCTGTGCGAAGCCGCCTTCACCGACGGCAAGGAGGACATCCCCGACCTCCACCTCAACGGCCGCGAAGCCGGAGAGAGCGCCCGCCGCGCCCACGCCCGCTCCCTCCTGCTCACCCACATCCCGCCGTGGACCGACCCCCAGACCAACCTCGCCGACGCCCGCCGCGCCTACGACGGACCCGTACGCCTCGCGAGCCCCGGCGCCGTCTACGAGATCTGAGCGCCCCGCGCCCGGCCGTCAGCGCCCGGCGCCCGGCCACCACCCGGCGCCCGGCCTACGCCTTCGTCGTGTCCTCGACCTCCTCCTCCGGCTCACGCCCCGGCGTCTTCAGGTCGAAACGCAGAATCGCGAAACGGAAGATCACGTAGTACACGACGGCCGCCACCGCGCCAATGATCAACAACAGCCACGGCTTCGTCGCCAGACTCCAGTTCAGGACGTAGTCGATCAGCCCGGCCGAGAAACTGAACCCGTCCTTCGCACCCAGCGCCCACGACACCGCCATCGACACACCCGTCAGCACCGCGTGCACCGCGTACAACAACGGCGCGACGAACAAGAACGAGTACTCGATCGGCTCCGTGATCCCCGTGACGAACGAGGTCAACGCCACCGACAGCATCAGCCCACCGACCTCCTTGCGCCGATGCGGCTTCGCACAGTGCGTGATCGCGAGCGCCGCCGCCGGCAACGCGAACATCATGATCGGGAAGAAACCCGTCGTGAACTGACCCGCCGTCGGATCACCCGCGAGGAACCGGAACACGTCCCCGTGCACCACCTCCCCGTCCGGCTTCGTGTACTGACCGAACTGGAACCACAGGAACGTGTTCAGGAACTGGTGCAGACCCACCACCAGCAACGCCCGGTTCGCGACCCCGAAAATCCCCGAACCCGTCCAGCTCAGATCCGACAGCCACTGCCCGAAATCCGTCAACGCGTCCCCGATCGGCGACCACGTCCACGCCGCCAGCGCCCCCAGCCCCAGCCCGATGAACGCCATCATGATCGGCACCAGCCGCCGCCCGTTGAAGAACCCGAGCCAGTCCACCAGCTTCGTACGGTAGAACCGCCGCCACACATACGCCGTGATGAACCCGATCACGATCCCCCCGAACACCCCCGGATTCTGGTACGACGCCGGCACGAACCCCTTCCCCGACCAGTCGACACACCCCCCGTTCTGCACCTGCTCCTGACCCGCCGGACAGTGCACCGGATACGCCCGCAACACCGCGTAGTACACGAGGAAACCCGTCACCGCCGCGAGCGCCGTCGAACCGTCCGACTTCTTCGCCATCCCGATCGCGACACCCACGCAGAACAACAGCGGCAAACCCAGCGTCGAATCGAGCAGCGCCCCGCCCGCCGCCTGCATCACCTTCGCGACATCGGTCCAGCCCAGCCCCTCGTCACCGAACACGTCCGGCTGACCCAGCCGGTTCAGAATGCCCGCCGCGGGCAGCACCGCGATCGGCAACTGCAGACTGCGGCCCATCTTCTGCAGCCCCTGGAAGAACCTGCTCCAGTTGCCCGGCTGCTGCGAAGCGACCGCGCCGGTGGCGCTGCTGCTCATCGCTGTCCTCCCCTGAAGAAACGGACGGACTCGTGGTGCTGGCCATCCTTCGCGATGCCCACCCCGCCCGCCCGCGAAGATAGACCAACGGTGAGCTAACGTGACAAAACGGGACAGCACCGACCGAGGCGCCACCCGTTCGACGGACAGCCCCGAGGCCGGCCCGACCGGCCCCGCAGCAGACCCACGGACCGACAGGAGACACCATGGCCAGCAAGGCCGAGAAAATCGTCGCCGGGCTCGGCGGCATCGACAACATCGAGGACATCGAAGGCTGCATCACCCGCCTGCGCACCGAGGTCCGCGACGCCACCAAGGTCGACGAAGCAGCCCTCAAAGCCGCCGGAGCCCACGGCGTCGTCAAAATGGGCAACGCCGTCCAGGTCGTCATCGGCACCGACGCCGACCCCATCGCCGCCGACATCGAAGACATGATGTGACCACCCCGGACCACCACCCGGAACACTGAGCCGCGAGACGGCGTGGACCGCGGGACAGCGCGAGGCCGCAGAGGGGCGGGACGGCACCGCCCGCCCCTCCCCACCAGCCCCGACAGACCCCCCACTCCCACGCACTAGGCTCAGCCCCATGTCACGCATCGACGGCCGAACCCCCGACCAGCTCCGCCCCGTCCACCTCGAACGCGGCTGGAGCAAGCACGCCGAAGGCTCCGTCCTCGTCTCCTTCGGTGACACCAAAGTCCTCTGCACCGCCTCCGTCAACGAAGGCGTCCCGCGCTGGCGCAAGGGCAGCGGCGAAGGCTGGGTCACCGCCGAATACGCGATGCTGCCCCGCGCCACCAACACCCGCGGCGACCGCGAGTCCGTCCGCGGCAAAATCGGCGGCCGCACCCACGAGATCTCCCGCCTCATCGGCCGCAGCCTGCGCGCCGTCATCGACTACAAAGCCCTCGGCGAAACCACCGTCGTCCTCGACTGCGACGTCCTCCAGGCCGACGGCGGCACCCGCACCGCCGCCATCACCGGCGCCTACGTCGCCCTCGCCGACGCCATCACCTGGGCCCAGAGCAAGAAGATCATCAAGCCCAGTCGCACACCCCTCACCGGCACCGTCGCCGCCGTCTCCGTCGGCATCATCGCCGGCACCCCCATGCTCGACCTCCGCTACGAAGAGGACGTCCGCGCCGACACCGACATGAACGTCGTCTGCACCGGAGACGGCCGCTTCGTCGAGATCCAGGGCACAGCCGAAGCCGAACCCTTCGACCGCACCGAACTCAACTCCCTCCTCGACCTCGCCACCGCCGGCTGCACCGACCTCGCCGAAATCCAGCGCACCGCCCTCGCCACCACCCTCAGCTGACACGAACAGCCGCCACGAAAGACCCCAGGCACAGAACACAGGTAAAGAAAGAACCAAGAAACGCCGGGCGCACAGGCAACCGAAGCCACCGCCCCCGCGTCGTAACGGATACGGGCGCACGGGTCGAACCGTGCGCCCGTCCGTATCCGCGGACCCGACGCCCACCCGGCCCGGCCCGCCGACCGACCCGGGGAGAGACCGACATGCCCGCCGCCCACCGCCACCGACGACTCGCCCTCGCCGCGGCGGCCACCGCCCTCCTCCTCACCACCCCCACCCTCACCGCCTGCTCCACCGTCGACACCGCCCTCGACTGCGCCCGCACCGCCGACACCGTCGCCGACAGCGTCACCCGCCTCCAACAAGCCGTCGACAACGCCGGAAACGCCCCCCTCGACGCCGACGACGACCTGCGCGCCATAGACGACAACCTCGCCGACCTCAAAGACCGCACCGACAACGCCGACCTCGGCAAGGCCGCAGACCACCTCGCCGACGCCGTCACCGCCGTCCGCACCAGCATCGACAACGGCGACCGCACCCCCGACCTCGGCCCCGCCACCGAAGCCGCCGGGGAAATCACCAAGGTCTGCACCCCCTGAACCACCCACGCCGCGCCCCCGGGCACCCGCCCCACCCCGCACGGCCCCGATACTGGGCCCATGACCCGCCTGATCCTCGCCACCCGCAACGCCGGAAAAATCACCGAACTCCGCGCCATCCTCGCCGAGGCCGGACTGCCCCACGAACTCGTCGGCGCGGACTCCTACCCCGAGATCCCCGACGTGAGGGAAACCGGCGTCACCTTCGCCGAGAACGCCCTCCTCAAAGCCCACGCCCTCGCCCAGGCCACCGGGCTGCCGGCCGTCGCCGACGACTCGGGCCTGTGCGTCGACGTCCTGAACGGCGCCCCCGGCATCTTCTCCGCCCGCTGGTCCGGCCGCCACGGCGACGACCAGGCCAACCTCGACCTGCTCCTCGCCCAGCTCTCCGACATCGACACCCCCCACCGCGCGGCCGGCTTCACCTGCGCCGCCGCTCTCGCCCTCCCCGACGGCACCGAACGCGTCGTCGAGGGCGAACTGCGCGGCACTCTCCGCCACACCCCCGCGGGCACCCACGGCTTCGGCTACGACCCGGTCCTCCAGCCAGACGGCCACGACCGCACCTGCGCCGAACTGACCCCGGCCGAGAAGAACGCGATCAGCCACCGCGGCAAGGCGTTCCGGGCACTCGTACCGGTGGTGCGGGAACTGGTGCGGTGAAACACGTGTGCGGGGAGGAACAGTGGTCAGGTGCGTACGTCCCGTTGCTGCACTTCCTTGAGGACCGCCGCCACCGTGGCGACGTCGTTGTCCACGTGAAGCACCGTGTGTCCGTGACGGACGGCCGTCGCACACACCAGGAGGTCGACGGCTCCGGCGGAGCGGTGCTGCGCTCGCTGGGTGAGCTTGTACTGCGCGGTGTCGACCCAACGCCACGCGTTCTTGGGAACCGGCGAGAGGTGGCAGAGCGCGTTCCTCGCGCGCGAGACAGGCCACGTGCGGAGGGGGTGAGGTGATGTCGCGTCGATGCAGCAGGCCGGCCGCGGTTTCTGTCCGGGGAAGCTGGTGCGGTCGGTGGGACTCGAACCCACACGGGATTTCTCCCACTCGGACCTAAACCGAGCTCGTCTGCCAGTTCCGACACGACCGCATGCCGCCAGAGCTTACTAGGGCCTGTGCGGAGTTGTCCCGCGGCGTCAGGGGCTGAACACGCGTGCTCGCGGCGTCGTCGAAGCGCCCCGTACCTCACCGGTACGGGGCGCTCCGCTTGTTTCTGGCGGGGAAGGGTCAGAACTTGGGGTCCGGGGTCTGGGCGTGGACGAGTTCTGCCGCCTCCTCCTCCGTTTCCACCGAGGGGTAGGAGCCGGCCAGGGGCTGGTTCGCCGTTTCCTTCATGCACAGGACGGCGATCACGCCGACCACGGCGGCGGCCGTCGCGTAGTACGCGGGCATCAGGTTGGTGCCGAAGACGCTGATCAGGGCGGTGATGACGAGGGGGGTCGTGCCGCCGAAGATCGAGGTGGAGAGGTTGTAGCCGACCGACAGGGAGCCGTAGCGGACGTGGGTCGGGAACATCGCGGGCAGGGCCGCCGACATCGTGCCGAGCATCGCGACGAGGGACAGGCCGAGCAGGAGCAGGCCCGCCGAGATCGCGAAGACGTTGCCGATCCGGATGAGCAGGAAGGAGGGGACGGAGAGGAACAGGAAGCCCAGCATGCCCGTCATGAGCAGCGGTTTCCTGCCGAAGCGGTCCGAGAGCCTGCCGACCTGGTTGATCAGGCACATCTGGACGACCATCACGAGCAGCAGGATGAGCAGCCCGTGGTTGGTGGCGTAGCCGAGTTCGTCGGAGAGGTACGTCGGCATGTACGACAGCAGCATGTAGTCGGTGATGTTGTACGCGGCGACGAGGGCGATGCACAGCAGCAGCGAGGGCCAGTACGTCGTGAAGATCTTGCCGAGGTCGCCCTTGGCGGAGGTCTCGACGGGGTCGGCCGCTTCGCTGGCGGTGACCTTGCCGCCTTCCAGTTTCTGGAAGGCGGGGGTCTCGTCGAGCTTGAGCCGCAGGTAGAGGCCGATGAAGCCGAGGGGGGCGGCTGCGAGGAAGGGGATGCGCCAGGCCCAGCCCTGCATCGTGGACTCGTTGAACACGGTGGTGAGGATGACGACGAGGCCGGAGGCGCCGACGTAGCCGGCGAGGGTGCCGAACTCCAGGAAGCTGCCGAAGAAGCCGCGTCGTTTGTCGGGGGCGTACTCGGCGATGAAGGTGGAGGCGCCGCCGTACTCGCCGCCGGTCGAGAAGCCCTGGACCAGGCGGAACAGGATGAGCAGGACCGGTGACCAGAAGCCGATGGAGGCGTAGGAGGGGACGAGGCCGATCGCGAAGGTGCCGATCGACATCATGATCATGGTGATGGCCAGGATGCGCTTGCGGCCGACTTTGTCGCCGAGGGGGCCGAAGACCATGCCGCCGAGGGGGCGGACGAGGAAGGCCACGGCGAAGGTGGCGAAGGAGGAGAGGAGCTGCGCCGTGTCGTTGCCCGAGGGGAAGAAGACCTTCCCGAGGGTGGACGCGAGGTAGCTGTAGATGCCGAAGTCGTACCACTCCATCGCGTTGCCGAGCGCGGCGGCCTTGGTGGCGCGTTTGACCGCCGCGTCGTCGGTCACGGTGATGTCGCTGCGGCGCAGTTTGGGGTTGCGCCGTTTCTCGATCGCGCGGAACAGCACCCGGTGGCGTCTGACCGCGGCAGGGTCCACCGACTCGTCGTTGTCGGTCGCCGCCATGACGGTGTTCCTTTCCCTGGACTTGTTTCCAAGCAGAACACCTGCGCACTTCTGGCGCCCTCAAACGGACTCCTTCACCACGCGTATGTGTGGTTACGCGGCGTCACTGATTCCGAGGTCTTTGATGATCTTCGCGACGTGTCCGGTGGCTTTGACGTTGTAGAGGGCGCGTTCGACTTTTCCGTCTTCGTCGACGACGACGGTGGAGCGGATCACTCCGGTGACGGTCTTGCCGTAGAGCTTCTTCTCGCCGAAGGCACCGTACGCCTCCAGGGTCTCCTTGGAGGGGTCGGACACCAGCGTGACCTGGAGGTTTTCCTTTTCGCGGAATTTTCCGAGCTTCTCGGGCTTGTCGGGGGAGACGCCGATCACGTCGTAGCCGTGTCCGGAGAGGAGTTCGAGGTTGTCGGTGAAGTCGCAGGCCTGCTTGGTGCAGCCGGGGGTGAGGGCGGCGGGGTAGAAGTAGACGATCACTCTGCGTCCCCGGTAGGAGGAGAGGGAGATCTCCTTGCCGTCCGCATCCGGGAGGGTGAAGTCGGGGGCGGTGTCGCCGGGCTGGAGGCGCTCGCTCATCGAAGGCTCCTTGTTGTTCGTGCTGCTGTGGGGTTGCTGGTCCTGCGGTCCGGTGTGCGGCGTGGTCCGGTGTGCGGGGTGCTTCGGCTCACTCGTCCGGCGTGATGCCGCTCGTTCGGGGTACGGGACCGAGCCTAAGCGAGGTCCTGGGTGCCTCCGGAGGCTTTCTGGTGCTCTCGGGAGGGGTGCCGAGGGGTGCGAGTGGTCGTGAGCTGACAGACTGTCGAGCATCACAGGCTTTACGGGCGCCCTGCGCTGGGACCCGGAACACGACGACGGAGGCAACGCGGTGTCGGAAGCGGATGCCAGGACCCCTGCGGAGATCGAGGCGGACATCAAGCGCCGGCGTGTGCTGCTGGCGGAGACCCTCGACGAGATCGGGGTGCGGGTGCACCCGAAGACGATTGTGGGTGACGCGAAGGCGAAGGCCGCCTCGAAGGTGGACGCGACGCTCGGGCGGGCGTACGTGGGGGTGAACCGTGCGGTGACGGGGGCGCGGTCCCGGTTCGTGACGGAGGACGGCCGGCCGCGGCTGGAGCGGATCGTGCCGGTGGCGCTGGTCGCGGCCGGGGTGGTCGGTCTTCTCGTGGTGTCGTCCTCGCGGCGGGGTGAGGGGAAGCGCTGAGTGCGTCGGGTGCGCCGGAGGGTGGCCGGCCGGCGGCCGGTTGTGACCCTCCGGCGTACAGGCGTGTCCGGGGCAGGTAGGTTCGGGGCGTGAGCGAGAACACCCACGACGACAAGCTGCCCATCCGGATGCTGCACGACCGGGTGCTGGTGCGGACCGACATCCCGGAGGGGGAGCGGCGTTCCACCGGGGGCATCGTGATTCCGGCGACGGCTGCGGTGGGCCGTCGGCTGGCCTGGGCCGTGGTGGTCGCGGTCGGTCAGAACGTGCGCACGGTGGAGCCGGGGGACCGGGTGCTGTACGACCCGGAGGACCGGGCCGAGGTGGAGGTGCGGGGGGTGGCCTATGTGCTGATGCGGGAGCGGGATCTGCACGCGGTGGCTGCGGACCGTTTCGAGGGCGCGGAGGACTCGACGGGTTTGTATCTCTGATCGGGCTGTATCTCTGATCGGGCTGTGTCCCTGAGGGGCCGCGCGGGCCGGGGTGGGTGACGGAGGTCACCGGCCCCGGCTTCGTCGTGTTGCTACCTTGGGGTTGTCCCGACGAGACGCGCCGTACCGGGTCAGGCAAAGACGACGCACCCCCTTGGTTTCTCTTGTGGAGGTCTCGTCGTCATGGCCTGGGTCTGGATTGTCGTCGCCGGTCTGCTGGAGGTCGCGTGGTCGATCGGTATGAAGTACACGGAGGGTTTCACCCGGTTGTGGCCGAGTGTGTTCACGGGTGCCGGGATCGTGGCCTCGATGGTGTTGCTCGCGCACGCGGCGAAGACGCTGCCGATCGGTACGGCCTACGGGGTGTGGGTCGGGATCGGTGCGGCGGGTGCGGCGGTGCTGGGCATGGTGGTGCTGGGTGAGCCGGCGACGGCGGCGCGGATCTTCTTCATCTGTCTGCTGGTGGTCGCGATCGTGGGGCTGAAGCTGACTTCGGGGCACTGACGGGGTGCCCGGCCCGTTGTGGCGGGAACGCGCGCGTGACAGCGGGCCGGGTGTGACAGGAGGGGCCCCGCTGGTGGTGCGGGGCCCCTCCTTCCGTGTGCCGGGGTGTGCCCGGTGGGGGTCAGCCGAAGAGGTTGCCTCCGGTGCCGGGGATTCCGCCGTTGGGTGTGCCGGTTCCGCCTGCGGGGTCGCCGCCGGTGGCGGTGCCGCCCTGGCCGTCGGTGGTTCCGCCGTCGGTGGGTCCGCCTGCGCCTGCGGGGTCGCCGCTGGTCGCGGTGCCGCCCCCTTGGCCGTCGGTGCCGGTGCTCGTCCCGCCGTCCGCCGTGCCGCCGCCGGTCTGGTCGCCGGGCGGGGTGGTGTCACCGCCGGTGGTGGTGCCGTCGGTGCCGGGGGCGGTGTTCCCGCCGTCGTCGCCGCCGGTCTGTCCGCCGTCGGTGGTGGCCGGGGGCCGGCTGCCTTCCGGGTCACCGGTGGTGCCCTGGTCCTGGGAGGGCGGGGAGGGGCTGACGGGCGGTTTGGACGCGGCGCCCTTCTGGAGGCGCAGGTCGAATTTCTGCGCGGTCTTGCCCTTGAGGGCGTCGCCGACGTACTGGGCCCAGATCTCCGCGGGCGGCCCGCCGCCGTTTATGCGGGCCTGGCCGAGGGCGCCGTACAGCGGTTTGTGCACGGCGGTCTTGGGGTCCTGGCCCATGACGGAGACGACGGTCGCGAGGTCGGGGGTGTAGCCCGCGAACAAGGCGGCCTGGTCCTCCTCGGCGGTGCCGGTCTTGCCGGCGGCGGGGCGGCCGGCGGCCTTCGCGGCGGTGCCGGTGCCGGACTCGACGACGCTCTGGAGGATCGCCGTCGTGGTGTCGGCGGCCTGCCGGGTGACGGCCTGCGTCGTGGACTGGTGCGGAAGGTCGACGTTCTCGCCGTTCTTGTTGACGACCTTCGCGACGATCGAGTACGGGATGTGCTTGCCGTGGTTGGCGAGCGTCGCGTACGCCTGGGTCATGTCGAGGACGCTGGCGTTGGCGGTGCCGAGCGCGATCGACGGGTAGGCGTTGAGCTCCGGGGTGTTCTTCGGCAGGCCCAGGGCGACGGCCGTGTCCTTGACCTTGGCGGGGCCGACGTCGGTGGCCATCTGCGCGTACACCGAGTTGACGGACTTGTCGGTGGCGACGCTGACGGGGATCTGGCCGTAGGAGCGGCCGTCCTCGTTCTCCGGGGCGTAGCCGCCGCCCCCGGGGCCCTGGACGGGCCGTTTGCTGGTCCCGTCGTACACCGTGTTCGGGGTGATCGTCTGGCCGCTCTGGGCGCGGGAGGCGTTCTGCACGGCGGA
This sequence comes from Streptomyces sp. NPDC049954, assembly GCF_040656295.1. NCBI lineage: Bacteria > Bacillati > Actinomycetota > Actinomycetes > Kitasatosporales > Streptomycetaceae > Streptomyces > Streptomyces sp. NPDC049954. The sequence continues at coordinate 36,557 of NZ_JBFALS010000014.1, read as the reverse complement.
GGTGAAGACGAAGGGCTTGAACGTGGAGCCGACCTGGAAGTCGGTGCGGGTCGCGTTGTTCGTGAACTGCTGGACCCAGTCGATGCCGCCGTACATGGCGAGGACGTGGCCGGTCTTCGGGTCGATGGACACGCCGCCGGCCCGGACGTTCTTGTCGGCGGCGCGGTTCTTCTTGTCGAGCTGGTCGACCAGTTTGTTGTCGACGGCCTTGACGAAGGCGTCCTGCTTGGGCTTCTGGATCGTGGTGGTGATGCGGTAGCCCTGGTTGGCGAAGGCGTTCTCGTCGACGATGTCGTGGTCGAAGAGGTAGTCCTTGACCGCTTCGACGAGGTAGCCGCGCTGTCCGGAGAGTCCGGCCGAGGAGTTCTTCTGCTGGATGGGGTCCTTGAACTTGGCCTCGGCGCGGTCGGCGGCGGTCATCCAGTGCTTGCTGACCATGCCGTCCATGACGTAGTTCCAGCGGGCCACGGCGCGCGGTTTGTTGGCCGGGTGGGTGGTGACGTCGTACGCCGAGGGGGCGTTGAGCAGCGCCGCGAGGTAGGCGCCCTGGGGGATGGTGAGCTCGTCGACGTCGACGCCGTAGTACGCCTGGGCGGCGGCCTGGATGCCGTAGGCGTTGCGGCCGAAGTAGCTCGTGTTGAGGTAGCCCTCCAGGATCTCGTCCTTGGACTGCTGCCGGTCGAGCTTGATCGAGATGAAGAATTCCTTGGCCTTGCGGGTGACGGTCTGGTCCTGGTCCAGGTAGTAGTTCTTCACGTACTGCTGGGTGATGGTCGAGCCGGACTGCTTGCCCTTGCCGGTGAGGGTGTTCCAGGCGGCCCGCACCATGGCCTTCGGGTCGACGGCCGACTCGGAGTAGAAGTCGCGGTCCTCGGCGGCGAGCACGGTGTGCTGGATGCGCTTGGGGATCTTGGAGAGCTTGACGTTCTGCCGGTTCGTCTCGCCGTCGCGGGCGAGCGGGGTGCCGTCGGCGTACAGGTAGACGTTGCTCTGCTGCTTGGCGGCGGCGTTTCCGGCGGGGATGTCGACGGTGGCGTAGCCGATGGCGAAGCCGCCGACGATCACGACGATCAGGAAGAGGAGACCGCCGAGCGTCATCCGCCAGGTGGGGAAGAGCCGTCGCCAGCCGTGCCGTTTGCGGGACTTGCGGCCTTTGGGCTTCTTCCCGCCGCCGCCCTCCGCGCCTTCTCCGCCTTCTCCGCCCGCTCCGTGCGGTCCCTGCGGGCCGCCGGGGCCGTCGCCGCCGGGTCCGCCGGGGCCACTGGCGCCGCCGGCGCCCGCGCTCGCTCCTCCGGTCGCGGCGAAGGCCGCCGTGGTCCCGGGGGACCGGCCGGGGGTGCGGTTGCCGGGCTTGCGGCCCGCGCCGCGCGCCGCCCCGGCCGGGGGCATCGCGCGCAGCTGGGTGGTCTTCTCCATGGGCGCCTCGACGGGGGCGCCGGCGGGAGGCGTGGGCTGCTGAGGCTTTTCGGACTTCTCGGGTTGCTCGGGCTTCTCGGGTTGCTTGGACTTCTCGGGCTGCTTGGGCTCCTGGGCTTTCGGGGAGCCCTTCGCTGAGTCGCTCGCGGAGTCCTTCGCGGAGCCCTTGGTGTCCTCGGCCGGCCTGCCCGCCTTCGGGACCGCCGGGTTCCCGGTGGTCTTCGCGGTGGTCTTCGCGGCAGCGGGGGCCGAGGGCTCGGGGGCCTCGGTCTCCGCCTTCGCGGGCGTTACGGGCTTACCGGGCGTCCCGGGTCCGGATGCGGCAGGCTTCCCGGATTTCGCGGGTGCCTCGGCTGTCGCCGCTGTCGCCGGCGCCTCGGGCTTCGCGGCGGCCTCTGCCGGTGACGTCCGTTCAGGCTTCGGCTCGGGCTTCGTCTTCGGCCCCGTCTCCGGGAGTGGCTTCGCCGCCGGTTCCGGTTCGGTCCTCGCCGGCTGTTCGTTCTCCCGCCGCTCCTCGTCCGGTTTCGCGGACCTCTGGGCGGGTGTCCTGTTCCTGGAGCTGTTCGAGTTCCCTTCCGATGCGTCCGGCCGGGCGGTCCTCCCGGCCTCGTGCTGCCGGGGCGGCCGGCTGCTTCCGGTGTCCTGGCCGTCGCCGTGCTGCGGCTCGTCGGTCATGTCGTGCGGAACTCCTGCTTCGCTTCGTGCACCCCGGTGCCCACTCTCGCACTGCCCAAGCGCCGGTTCGTCTGCGGATCGCGGCCGTGTCCGGTCCGGAACGGCCTTCCTCCTGTTAAAACGCGTGGCGACGCGTTCCGGCTCCCCCATAAGCTCGTGACCTTTGGCTCACGGAGAGTGGAGAGGAGGTGTCGTGGGGACAGGACGGTTGTACGCGGTGATCGCGGCGGGCGGTTTCCGGCGTCATGCGACGTATCGCATGGCGACGTTCGCCGGGGTCTTCACCAACACGGTGTTCGGGATCATTCTCACCTACACCTACATGGCTCTGTGGCACGAGCGCCCCCAACTCGGCCAGTACGACGTCGCGCAGGCCCTGACCTTCGTGTGGATCGGCCAGTCGGTGCACATGACGGTGATGCTGATGGGCGGCGGTTTCGAGAACCAGCTCATCGAGCGGATCCGTACCGGGGACATCGCGATCGACCTCTACCGGCCCGCCGACCTGCAGATGTGGTGGCTGGCCGGCGAGGTGGGGCGGGCCGCGTTCCACCTGCTGGGACGGGGTCTCGTGCCGATGCTCGTCGGGGCCCTGCTGTTCGATCTGGCGCTGCCCGCCTCGCCCGGCAGGTGGCTCGCGTTCCTCGTGGCGCTCGCGTTCGGGGTCGTGGTGAGTTTCGCGATCCGCTATCTCGTGGCGCTGGCCGCGTTCTGGTTGCTGGACGGGTCCGGCGTCACCCGTTTCGCCTCACTCGTGGCGATGTTCTTCTCGGGGATGATGCTGCCGCTGAACGTGTTCCCCGGTGCGCTCGGGGACGTGGCGCGGGTGCTGCCGTGGTCGACGATGATGCAGGTGCCCGCCGACGTCCTGCTCGGCCGGCACCAGGGCGCCGGCCTGCTGGCGACGTACGGGTTCCAGGCCGGGTGGGCGGTGCTGCTGCTCGCGGCGGGCCGGCTGCTCCAGGGCGTGGCGACGCGCAGGGTGGTGGTCCAGGGTGGCTGAACTGACACGTTCGGGGGAGTACCTGGCGTCCGGTCAGGGGCCCGCGGGCGAGGGCGGGGCCGGGGAGCCGGGGCGGGCGCGGGTCGCCACCGGGGTGCGGGCGTACTGGATGATCTCGGCGATGTGGGTGCGTTCCGCGCTCGCCTATCCGGCGTCGTTCGTGCTGATGGCGCTGGCCGCGTTCGCGGTGACGGGGCTCGACTTCGTGGTCATCCTGCTGATGTTCTCGCGCGTCGACGTGCTCGGCGGATACGGGCTCGGTGAGATCGCCTTCCTGTACGGGATCTCGTCGACCGCGTTCGGGCTGTGCGATCTGCTGCTGGGTTCGATGCGGCGCCTCGGGGACCGGGTGCGGGACGGCACGTTCGACACGCTGCTGGTGCGGCCCGCCCCGGTGCTCGTGCAGATCGCGGCGGACCAGTTCTCGCTGAACCGGCTCGGCCGGATCGCGCAGGGCCTGTTCGTCCTGGGCTACGGGCTGTGCGCGGTGGACGTCCAGTGGGGCGTGGTGAAGGTCGCGGCGGTGCCGTTCATGGTGCTGAGCGGGGCGGGGATCTTCGCGGCGGTGTACGTCGCGGGCGCCGCGTTCCAGTTCCTCGCGCTGGACGGGGCGGAGGTGGAGAACGCGTTCACGTACGGCGGTCAGACGATGCTCCAGTACCCGCCGACGCTGTTCACCACGGACGTGCTGCGGGCGGTCACCTTCGTGCTGCCGCTGTCCTTCGTCAACTGGGTCCCGGCCGCCTACGTGCTGGGGCGTCCGCTGCCGCTGGGGCTGCCCGGCTGGTGCGCGCTGCTGCCGCCGGTGGTGGCCGTGGTGTGCCTGTCGCTGGCGGGGCTCGCGTGGCGCGCGGGGCTGCGCTCGTACCGCAGTACCGGCAGCTGAGGACGTGAGCGGGGGAGAGACGGGGAGGCGTGGCGGGAGATGCGTGGTGGGAAGGCGAGAGGCGGGAGTGGCAGTGACGGTGGCTGAGGCGGGAGCGGGCGGCGGCCCGGTGGCGGGGGACGAGGACTTCATCGTCCTGGACGGTTTGGAGAAGGTCTTCGACGTGCGGCGCAGGACGGGTTTCCTGCGGTACGAGCGGCGCGAGGTGCGGGCCGTGGACGGGATCTCGTTCCGGGTGGCGCGCGGTGAGATGGTCGGCTACATCGGGCCCAACGGTGCCGGCAAGTCCACGACGATCAAGATGCTGACCGGCATTCTCACGCCGAGCGGCGGCCGGCTGCGGGTGGCCGGTCTGGACCCGGCGCGCGAGCGGACCGGGCTGGCGCGCAGGATCGGCGTGGTGTTCGGGCAGCGTACGACCCTGTGGTGGGACCTGCCGCTGATCGACTCGTACCGGCTGATGCGGCGCATGTACCGGGTCCCCGACGCGCGGTACCGGGCGAACCTGGAGCGCTGCGTCGAGCAGCTGGATCTGGCCGCGCTGCTGGACGTGCCGGTGCGGCAGTTGTCGCTGGGGCAGCGGATGCGCGGGGACATCGCGGCGGCGCTGCTGCACGAGCCCGAGGTGCTGTACCTGGACGAGCCGACGATCGGCCTCGACGTCGTGTCGAAGGCGAAGGTGCGGGAGTTCCTGCGCGAGCTGAACACCGGGACCGGTACGACGGTGCTGCTGACCACGCACGACCTGACCGACATCGAGCAGTTGTGCCGCCGCGTCATGGTCATCGACCACGGCCGGCTCGTGTACGACGGGGGGCTGGCCGGTCTGCACGAGGCGGGGGAGAGCGAGCGGACCCTCGTCGTCGACCTGGAGCGTGAACTGCCGGCGATCGAGCTGCCCGGGGCGCGGACCGTGCGGGTCGAGGGGCCCCGGCAGTGGCTGGCCTTCCCGGCGGCGGACTCGGCGGCGCCGCTCGTGGCGCGGATCGCGGCCGGCTACCCGCTCGTGGACCTGTCGGTGCGGGAGCCGGACATCGAGGCGGTGATCTCCCGGATGTACTCGGAGCGGGTCCCGAGCCCGAGTCCCAGTCCCGGCCCGGGCACGGGGTAACCCTCGTGGCCGGGGGCCTCGCCCTTCTAAGCTGGGTCCATGAGTGATGAGTGGTCCGAACCACCCCGAATGAACAAGGCACTTGAGAGATCCGGGGGTCCCGCCGTCCCCGGCCGCGGGGACGGTCCTGGCACTTCGCCGGCCGTCGCGCGGGCCGGGCTGCGGGCCTCCGACGCCGACCGGGACCAGGTCGCCGAACTCCTGCGTGAGGCGGTGGCCGAGGGTCGGCTCGACATGGAGGAGTTCGACACCCGGCTCGGCGCCGTTTACCGGGCACGGACGTACGGGGAGCTGGAGCCGCTGACCCGCGACCTGCCGGTGGCCTCGGGCGCGCCGTCCGCCGGGGCGCGACCTGCCGTCGGTGACGACTGGTCGCGGCGCGTGGGCCGGGAGCCGGGTTCGCGTGGGGCCTTCGCGCTGTTCGGCGGGTTCCGGCGCTCGGGTCGCTGGGTGGCGCCGAAGGTGTTCACCGCGTTCGCGATGTGGGGCGGCGGTGAGATCGACCTGCGCGAGGCGGATTTCGAGGGGCGCGAGACGGTGATCCGCTGCTTCACGATCTGGGGCGGCATGGCGGTGATCGTGCCGCCGGAGCTGAACGTCCGGGTCACCGGTATCGGCTTCATGGGCGGCTTCGGCGGCGACCGGGTGCAGGAGGGCGAAGCCGACGCCCCGCAGGTCACGGTCACCGGCTTCGCCCTGATGGGCGGTGTCGGCGTCAAGCGCAAACTGCGCAAGGCCGAGAAGCGGCGCCTCAAGGAACTGGAGCGAGAACGGGAGCGGGAGCTGGACCGGGACTGGGGCCGGGACCGTGACCGGGAGAGGCGGGAGGGGCAGGCGGCGGGCGAGCGGTAGGACCGCGACCGTGCCCGCGACCGCCCCGCCCCACCTCGCGCTCAGAGCTGTGCGGGGGCCGCGCCCTTCAGGTCGGCGAGGTTCACCGTCAGCGCCATCCGCTGGTAGCCCTCGTCGGTGAGGTGCAGGTGGTCGCCCGAGTCGTAGACCGCGCGCAGCCGGGTGGGGGCGGCCGGGTCGCGTACGGCGCGGTCGAAGTCTGCGTACGCGTCGAAGATCCGGCCAGTGCGGATCTCGGCGTTGACGGCCTGCCGTACGTTCTCGGTGCGCGGGTCCCAGCCCCGGTGTCCCTCGAACGGCATGAGCGTCGCGCCGACCACGTGCAGGCCCTTCGCGTGCGCCCGCGCCACCAGCTCCCGCAGGCCCTGGGTGATGCGCCGTGCGTCCATCTGCTGCGGCGGGCGGATGACGTCGTTGATGCCGAGGTCGATGAAGACGGACTTGACGCCGGTGCGGCCCAGGACGTCCCGGTCGAAGCGGTCGAGGGCGCTCGGGTTGTCGGCGGGCCGGCCGGTGCCCGGGAGCAGGACGCGGTTCCCGCTGATGCCGGCGTTGACGACGCTGTAGCGCGGGGCGCCCTGTTCGGTGCGCAGCCGCTGCAGGAGGTAGTCCGTCCACCGGTGGTTGGCGCCCATGGTGGAGGTGATGCCGTCGGTGAGCGAGTCGCCGAGCGCCACGAGGGTGCCCTGCGCCTGGTCGCTGAGCACGTCCACGGCCGTCAGGTAGCGCCAGAACGGAGTCTGCTCGGTGTAGGCGCCGCCGTCCGGGTCGGTCGTGCGGTCGCCGTTCGCGAGGTAGCTGATCTGGCGGGCGTGCGCGTGGAAGGTGACGGGGCCCGACGGGGTCGGCGAGTACGTCGTGACGAGGAGGTCGGCGCCGTGCGGTACGGCCATCCGGACCGCGTCGCTGACGGTCTGTCCGCCCGCCGGGATCACGACGCCCGTGCTGCCGTTGAAGGTCAGGCGGTGCATGGTGCCGGTGGCCGCCGTCGGGTTGCTGGGCGCGGCGGCCACGGCGATCGTCGCGCTGGACACGGACAGCGGCTGCTGCCCGTACAGGTTGGAGAGGGTGATGCGGGCCGCCTCGCCGCCGAGGCCGGTGCGCACCACGTTGCGGATCGAGCGGCCGGCGAAACCGGTCATCTCGGTGCCGGGTTCGGCGCCGCCGGGCGCGGCGGACCAGGCGCCGATCCAGGTGCCCGCTGAGGCGGGCGCGGCGGATCCGCGCGGGTGCGGGGCGGCGCTCAGCGTGTCCTGGGTGGTGCTCCCGCGACCGCCCGCGAGGGCGTGGACCGCGGCGGACACCAGCACCACGAGCGCGGCGACGGTGGCCAGCACGACATAACCGTGACGCTTGGTCATGCGCGTTGTTTTCTCCTCGGACAGGGGGAGCCCGAGGCTCCGGTCGGACAGTCCCATGATGCGACACGGGCGGGTGGCTGCCGTGCGCATCCCCCCGTTCCGACAGACGCCGTAAACCGAAGATCCGTTCCCGGGCGGGGCAGGACGGGGACAATGCGTACCGGCACCATGGGGACGAACCATGAGGCCACGGCGGCGGTACGGGCCCGGGAAACGGGGCACGGACGACGCGAAGGGACAGCGAGCGGAGGGCCGGGCGGATGAGCGGTACCGAGGACGGTGAGGCGAAAATCACGGGAGCGCGCACCCGTGGAGGGCCTTTGCCGGTCGCGTCGGGTGGATCGGGCGGAACGACAGCCGGATCGGGCGGATCAGCGGGACTGAGTGGACCGGGCGGACGGGGAGGGGCGGGCGGTGGCGGTGCCTCGCGGGGTGGTCCCGCGCGGGGTGGCGGTGCGTCCGGTGCGTCCGGGGGTGGTCGCAGTCCGGTCGACCTGACGCCCGCCGACGAGGAGAAGCGGCGCGGGGTGCGCCGCATGAAGGCGTTCGCGGGCGGGCTGCTGCTGTTCGTCGCGGTGGTCTACGCGCTCGCGACCTGGGCCGAGCACGCGGGGGCCGGTTCGTGGGCCGGGTACGTCGCGGCGGCGGCCGAGGCGGGCATGGTCGGCGCGCTCGCCGACTGGTTCGCGGTGACCGCCCTGTTCCGGCATCCGCTGGGCCTGCCGATCCCGCACACCGCGATCATCCCGCACAAGAAGGACCAGCTCGGCGCGTCCCTCGGCTCCTTCGTCGGGGAGAACTTCCTCTCCGCCGACGTCGTACGGGACCGGCTGCGGGCCGTCGGCATCGGCGGCCGCCTCGGCACGTGGCTCGCCGAACCGGCGCACGCCGACCGGGTCACCGCCGAACTCGCCACCGCCCTGCGCGGGGCGCTCACCGTGCTGCGCGACTCCGACGTGCAGGCCGTCGTCGGGGAGGCGATCACCCGGCGCGCCTCCAGCCAGGAGGTGGCGCCCGGCATGGGCAAGCTGCTGGAGCGGATCGTCACGGACGGCGGGCACCGCAAGCTCGTCGACCTCGTGTGCGTACGCGCCCACGACTGGCTGGTGCTGCACGGCGACCAGGTGATGGACGCCGTGCAGGGCGGGGCGCCCGGCTGGACGCCCCGCTTCGTCGACAAGCGGATCGGTGAGCGGGTCTACAAGGAGCTGCTGCGGTTCGTCACCGAGATGCGGGACATGCCGGGGCATCCCGCGCGCGGTGCCGTCGACCGGTTCCTGACGGACTTCGCGGGCGACCTCCAGTCCGACCCGGAGACCCGGGCGCGGGTGGAGCGCCTCAAGAACGAGGTGCTGGGGCGCGGCGAGGTGCAGGACCTCATCGCGTCGGTGTGGACGGCGGTCCGGCAGATGATCGTGGCCGCCGCCGAGGACGAGCAGAGCGAACTGCGGCTGCGGGTGCGGGCCTCGCTGCTGTCGCTGGGCGCGCGGCTCGCGGGCGACGACCGGCTGCGCGCCAAGGTCGACGGCTGGGTCGAGGGCGCGGCCGTGTACGTCGTGACGACGTACCGGGGTGAGATCACCTCGCTCATCACGGACACCGTGGCCGGCTGGGACGCCGAGCACACCTCGCGGAAGATCGAGGCGAACATCGGCCGCGACCTCCAGTTCATCCGGATCAACGGCACGGTGGTCGGTTCGCTCGCGGGCCTGGTGATCTTCACGGTGTCGCGGGCGCTGGGGGCCTGAGGGGCCGGGCCCGCAGCGGCAGGGCGCCGGGGTCCGCTTCGGCCCCGGCGCCGCGCGCGTTCCCCTCGTGTGGGTGAGTGTCACCGCGTGTGCGGCGGCGGCGCCAGGGCACCTGGCGGATATTGGAATCCGTCTGCGGTCCCCGCAGTGTTGCGCCCGCCCGGACGAGGAGGTAACCGCCGTGACGACCCCCGCCGCATCGGAGGAACCCGGAAGCAGGGATCAGGGACCGGGCGGAGGGCGGGGCGGAGGACCGGGCGGAGCCGGAGGCGGGAGCGGGGGCGGGCCGGGGGACGGCCGGGGCCCGGGTCGCGGTCGCGAGCACTCTCCTGCGGGGGCCGGTGGCCGTGACGCGCGGGACGAGGTGGCCGCGCCCGGCGACTCCGGGCTCGGCGTCATCACGACCGCCGTACCGGCCCGGCTGGACCGGCTGCCGTGGTCGCGCTGGCACTGGATGATCGTCATCGGCCTCGGCACGGTGTGGATCCTGGACGGCCTCGAAGTGACGACGGTCGGCAATATCGCGAGCCGCCTCTCGGAGGACGGCTCGGGGCTGGCCATCACCTCCGCGCAGGTCACGGGCCTGGCCGCCGCCCTGTACGTGGCCGGTGCCTGCACGGGCGCGCTGTTCTTCGGCTGGCTCACCGACCGGTTCGGCCGCAAGAAGCTGTTCATGGTGACCCTCGCCGTGTACCTGGCGGCGACGGCGATGACCGGTCTGTCCTTCAGCCCGTGGTGGTTCTTCGTCTTCCGCTTCCTCACCGGTTTCGGCATCGGCGGGGAGTACGCGGCCATCAACTCCGCGATCGACGAGCTGATCCCCTCGAAGTACCGGGGCCGCGTCGACCTCATCATCAACGGCAGCTACTGGCTGGGCGCGGTCGGCGGGGCGCTCCTGTCGATCGTCATGCTGAACACCGACTACTTCCCGAAGGACCTCGGCTGGCGCCTCACCTTCGCGCTCGGTGTCGTCCTGGGCCTGGTGATCCTCCTCGTACGGCGGCACGTGCCGGAGAGCCCGCGCTGGCAGTTCATCCACGGCCACGGCGAGGAGGCCGACAAGCTCGTCGGCTCCGTCGAGCGGGAGGTGGAGAAGGAGAAGCACGAGAAGCTGCCGCCGCCGGCCGGGGAGATCACGATCCACGAGCGCAAGAGCATCGGCTTCGGGCTCATCGCGAAGACCGTGTTCCGCAGCTACCCCAAGCGCGCCGTGCTCGGACTGTCCCTCTTCATCGGGCAGGCGTTCCTCTACAACGCGATCACCTTCGGCTTCGGCGCGATCCTCACCACGTTCTACGACGTCAAGAGCGGCCACACCGGCTACTACTTCGCGGTCATCGCGGCGGGCAACTTCATCGGCCCGCTCGTCCTGGGCAAGCTGTTCGACACGATCGGGCGGCGCGTCATGATCGCCGGCACGTACATCCTGCCGGGCATCCTGCTGTTCGTCACGGCCTGGCTCTTCGACCGGGGCTCGCTCAACGCCAACACCCTCACCGCGTGCTGGTGCGTCGTGCTGTTCTTCGCCTCGGCCGGGGCGAGCAGCGCGTACCTGACGGTGTCCGAGGTCTTCCCGATGGAGACCAGGGCCATGGCCATCGCCTTCTTCTACGCGATCGGCACGGCGGCCGGCGGGATCAGCGGCCCGCTCGTCTTCGCCGACCTCACCGAGTCGGGCGTCCCCGGCGACACGGCCCTGGCCTTCTGCATCGGCGCGGGCCTGATGTGCGCGGCGGGCGTCGTCGCGGCCTTCCTCGCCGTCAACGCCGAACAGCGCTCCCTGGAGGACATCGCGACCCCGCTCTCCCAGACGGAGCAGCGGAACGGGAACGGGGGCGGGGGCGGAACCGGGAAGCGGCCCGGTGGTGGCGGCCCGGCGCCCGTGGGCGGTGCGGCGGGCTGACCGGGCGGGACGCGGCGGGCCGGGCCGGCGCGGAGACGCCGGCCCGGCCGAAGGGCGCGGGAGGGGACCGGAGGGGCTCAGCCCGCGTACACCGACAGGCCGGAGAGCTGGGCGGCCGGCCAGCCCGTGTTCCCCGTGAACCGCACCCGTACGTACCGGGCGGTGGCCGGCGAGGCGAGTTGCACGGTCACCGTGTTGCCCTTCGCCGGGTCGAAGACGCGGCCCGCCGAGGCGGACAGCGAGGAGAACGCGGCCCCGTCCGCCGAACCCAGTACCTCCAGCGTCTGGGTACGGGTGGCCCACGCGGGGTCCGGCGGCAGGGCCAGCACCAGCCGCTGCACGGGCCGGGCGGTCCCCAGATCGACCTGGACCCACTGCGGGAAGGCCCCGTTGGCGCCCTCCCAGTACGAACGGTCGTCACCGTCCACCGCGTTGGCCGCCCCGTACTGCTGCGTCTGACTGCTCGCGCTCGCCGTGCCCCGCAACGCCAGGTCCCCTTTGGGTACTTCGGGAGTGGTGCCGCCGGTCACGGGCTGCGTGGGACGTACGGGGGTGAGCGGGATCTCGCCGCGCAGCAGCCGGCCGCCGTCCCCGGTCAGCCGCAGGTAGTAGTCGCAGGAGCAGGGCGTGCCGTCCTCGTCGAGCGGCCTGATGCCCGAACCCGCGGGCACCTGCGAGGAGTTCTCGGCGGTCTTCGCGATCTGGTTGCCCTCGTTGTACTCGTCGAACATCGAGACGTAGATGCCCTGCACGCCGACGCGCTTCATGTTGTAGAACTGCCGCCACATGAAGTCGCCGTGCGCCCGGTGACCGGACTGGAGGTCGCCCGGCAGGACGCAGGGCTGGTAGTCGACGCCGTGCGCCTCGCACTCCGCCTGGTCGGGGGTGTTGACGTTGGCGTAGAAGTTGTCGGCCTCGGCGACCGAACCGATCCGGCCCACCATCCACGGCGACAGCATGTCCAGCGCCCGGTACACCTCCGTGTAGCCGGGCCGGGAGTCCTCGACGCCGCGCCGCCAGTGCGTGGGCACCCCACCCATGACGTAACAGCCCTGCGCCTTGAACCAGTTGACGACGTCCAGGCACACCTCGGCCGGCCACGCCTTGTTGGCCTCGTTGAAGCCGAAGCCCCAGATGCCGACGACCGGCTTCCCGTTCTGCCGCGCGTACGCCGGGGACTCCGTGTACGCGCGCATCTTCGCGGTCCAGTCCGCCTTCATCTCCGGCTGCATGTCCGTCCAGCCGGTCGCGTCGTACATGACGTAGAACTTCACGCCGGCCCGTTCGGCGGCCGCGCGCACCTTCGCGGCCATCGCGTCCCGCGTCGCGCCCTCCCCGCCGTTGGGGTTGAACCGCTGGAGCGCCGCGGTGTCGATCCCGTACTGCCGCATCCAGCCGAAGTGCGTGTCCACGGTCTGCTGGTCGTACGAGGAGAACAGCGTGGCCGGCCGCCCGTCGCCGAGCGCCGGATGGGCCGTGCGGTACGTGTGCGTGTAGTCGCGTACGTCGGGCCAGCTCACGATCGCCGTATTGCCCGGGGACGGCGACTGCCCCCAGTTCTGCGCCCAGTGCCACCAGCCGTCGACCGGAGCGCCGTCGCCCGAGCACGCGAACCAGCCCTGGTAGCCGACGGTGATCTTCCCGACGACGTCCCCGGGCGGGGAGGCGGAGGGGGACGCGGCCGGGGCGGCCTCGGCGGCGCGCGCCGTCCCGGCGGTCGCGACACCGGCCACCGTGGTCCCGGCGGCGGCCAGCGCCCCGGCGAGCACGGTACGTCTGGCGACGCGGAGAGGGGTGTGCGTGCCTGTGTCCGCGCTGGTGTCCGGGCCTGGGCCTGTGCTGGTACCTGGTGCCATGGGGGTGGTCCTCGCAATCGGCTCTGGAGGTGGGGGTGTTGCGGGGAGGTGCACGGGGCGGGGCGGGGATGACGGGGCAGGGGGACGAGCGGCCTCGGGGAGACGGGTGCGTGAGACCGCCGCGTGAGGTGCCTGAGCGCGGTGCCTGGGATGCGGTGCGGTGCGGGACAACCTAGGGACGGTGAGTCGCGCCGACAAGACGAGTGACCGCAATTCCTGGACTCCTGAGCACAATTCGCGGGGCACGTGACGCAAAATCATTGCTACCGGTGCGTGTTGCGTCGCCCGCCGAGGCCGCCGGGTCCGTCCTCGGCCCTCGTTCCGTACGCACGGCGAGGGACAGCAGGGCCGCCCCCGCGCACAAGCCGCCGACCGTGACCCACACCGGGTCGTAGCTCCCGAACACCTCGCGCGCCGCACCCCCGGCCCAGGCGAGCAGCGCGGCCCCGAGCTGGTGCGCGCCGTTGACCCACCCGAAGACGACCGGCCCCTCGGCGCCGAAACGGCTGCGGCACAGCGCGATCACCGGCGGCACGGTCGCGACGTCCAGGGCCCCGAAGACGGCCGAAAAGAAGAGGAGTCCCGGATCGACGGTGGCGCCGAGCAGCAGCGGAAGCACACACAGGACGAGGCCGCGCGAGGCGAGGACACCGCCGAGCAGCACGCGCGCGTCGAACCGGTCGGTGAGCCGGCCCGCGCCCAGCGTCCCCACGACATTGCAGAACCCGACCAGGGCGAGCAGCGAGGAGGCCGTCGTCGCGGGCATCCCGTGGTCGTGCGCGGCCGGGGTGAAGTGCGTCCACATGACCCCGTTCGGGGCCCCGGCAGGACCCGTGACCCGGGGGATTAACCTCGGACGAAGCAGGACACCACCCCCGCATCTGGACGGCGACCCCGTACGGCCCGCCCAGGGCACACACGACGGAGGCCCCCGATGCCCAAGATCCCCACGGCCCCGACCGCGGCAGCCGGCCTGCTCGGCGGCTACGCCACGGCCCGCTGGACGAAGAACCGCACACTCGGCGGCGCCGTCCTCGCGGCAGCCGGCACGATCACCCACCTCCAGTGGCGCCACACCCACGGCCCCCGCACCGCCACCGCCCTGACCGCCACCTACCTCACCGCCTTCGGCGCCTCCCACCCCCTCGCCAAAAAACTCGGCGCCTGGCCCTCCGTCCTCGCGGTAACCGCCGTCGTGGCGGGGGCGGCTTGGGCGGGGGCGGACCGCAAGCGGGAAGCGTAAGCAGACCGCTCCCCGTCCGCGACGACCCGCAGCCTGCCCGGTTCACGAAGAACGGCGGGCCGCGGTCATGAGGAGAGTACGGAGACTGGCGGTCGCCGCTGCCTCATGCAGTGTGAGTGCGGCGTGGATCACATCGCTTGCCCGGCGGCGCCTCGCATACGCGGTGAGCAGGCTGTCCGCCAGTCCGTCGAGGCCCGACTCCTGGAGGAGCCGAACGGTCGCCCCCATCTCCGCAGGTGTCAGGCTCTGGGTCGTCTCCAGGAGCAGGGCCAGGGCGGCCTCGCCGTCCTGGCTCCCGCCTGCGTGATGTCCGCTTAGTTCGGTGATGCGACGCACCAGCTGTTCCGCCGCCGGCTGCGGTACAGCTGGCAGGGCCAGGTGGCTCTCTGGGGCCGCGCCGCCGTCCTCGTTTCCCTCGTCCGGGGCCGCGGCAGCTTGCCGGTCCCCGCTGTCCTGGCCGACCGGCAACTTCGTGGAAGTGGCGCGGGCTGTGGTGCTGGCCGTCACTGCCAGCTCTTCTCCCGGCCGTGGAACGCTCGCCAAGCCGGCTTGCTCCAGGCGCCCCCGGAGGAGTTCTGCCTCCATGCGCAAAGCCTCGTTCTCGGCGGCGAGCGCGGCGTTCTCCGTGGCGGTGTTGCGGCAGGAAGCGCAACACCGCTTCATGAGCGTCTCCTCCCGCATGGCCTGCACTTCTTCGAGGCTCACGCCCACCCGGTCCGCGCCAGATCGCTCAACGGCGAGTCCGTACAGGGCTGCGGCGAACCCGGCATCGGGGGTGCGGCGGCCCGAGAGGTACCGGGAGTAGGCGGACTTGACGACCGGGTAACCCCTCTTGCGCAGGGCCGAGATCACTTCGGCGGCTGTCCGCAGGCCGGTGAGCGCCTGCAGGTGCTGGAAGGCATCGCGCAGGTTTTGCCGCTCCGGAGTCATCGGGGCGGACGCCGGAGCGGCTGCGGCGGCTACGGCGCTGGCTGCCCGGGTGTCGGCAGCCGCGCCTTTCCGGTTGCGGGGGAAAGGCGCAACAAGGCGCCTCTGTGCTGCGGCCCGGCCGTGCTGGCTATTTGTCACCAAAGCTCACCTTCTTGGCTCGTATGTCCAGTGCGGATTCTGCTTAGTTGCCGGTCAGCTTCGCAGATGGATGGATGCTCGAAGGATACGCGCCGCGATCACAATAGTTGCCAGTTCAGCGCGCAACCCCGTAATGCCGTGGACATGGCCGGGCTTTTCGGGGAGGGTTTTCCATACCCCGCCACGGCCTTCTCTGGTCTGGCGCTGCTGGGCTTCTCTGTCTGGTTGTCAGGCGAGCGCGGGCGTCTGTGCTGTTGGCTGTTGCGTGGCGTGAAGGGAGAAGGGAGAGGGGAGTGTGTTCAGGCGGTGGGAGATCTGGCCCGCTTTTCGTTGCATTGCGCCTTTCGTCGTACTGTGTCAGTCCTGCAGCGGAAGGCCCCTTTTTCGGGCCGGGGAATCCCCTTGCCTGTGCAGGGGGTAGGCTCACGAAAATTATTGGACTTTCGCGAGGGAAGGTTTCGGTGTTGCCGTTCTGTCGTTATCGGTGGGCGGTAAACGGAATGTCCGAACAGATGTGGAGGTATCGGAAAAGGTGACGTTTTCTCCCGAAAGTCTGCCGGATTGGCAGAATCCCGTCATCCGGGGGATGAAGCATGTGGGGGGCCGGGTCCGGGTCGCCCTGTGGCTCATCCAGGTCGTAGGTGAGGACAACCCCTTCACGAAGGCGGAGCTGCGTGCCGCCTTCCCGGGGGATGCGCAGATCGACCGGCGTCTGCGCGACCTTCGCGACTGGGGGTGGGTGGTCCATACGAGCCGTGACGACCCCAGCCTCAGGCAGGAGGAACAGCGGTTCGTCCGCGCTGGGGTGGCGGTCTGGATCCCGCATCAGACCCGCCCTGAGGAGGTCGGCGCGAAGGGCACCGTGAACAGTGCCGAACGCGCCCGCGTCATGCGGGAGGACGACTACATGTGCCGTATCTGCGGCATCACCGCAGGCGAGGGATACGAGGATGGGCTCAGCACCGCGAAGCTGGTGTTGTCCCGCCGGGATGTCTCGCGGCTGGATGGCACCACGGAAACCACCCGCGTCACGCTCTGCGAGCGTTGTGCGCGCGGTGCCTCGCCCAAGGTGGACATCCCCGGCTACATGTCGGCGGTGAGCCAGCTCTCTGACCTGGAACGCCGCGCCCTGGGCCGCTGCATGAAGGAAGGGCGGCGTCAGCGGAGCGAGGTCGAAGAGCTCTGGGGGCTCTACGGCACACTGCCGGCCTCGGCCCGCCGGGAGATCCTGAACTCCCTGGAAGGGTCTGAAGACTGAGGTCCCCTGTTCTGTCTCCAGCGTGTGTTGTGGCCGGCCGGGCCAGGTGCCCGGCCCGGCCGGCCACAACGCGCTAGTACAGCTTCCTTACCGGCTACTGGTTCATCAGCAGAGAAGAGTGATCGTGTACAGCGAACCCCAGCTCCCGCCTCGCGCCCAGGAGTTCAGCGAACTCATCAAGAAGAGGCTGGAGGATGTCCGCACCAGTGGCGGCACACGCGAGACCGTGACCATCGAGTGGAACGGCCAGTTCCTCCACGTCGAGGTCGTCGAACTCCCGCTCAGCAGCGTGTACTACAACCCCTGGACCCACCGCATCCGTGCCCAGCGTAGCCTTGACCCCGCTCTGGACAGGAAGATCGACGCTGAACCGTATGGCGATGACGGGCAGGCGTACCTGGGCACCCTGCTCATGGCGCTCCCCTCCGACCCCACCCGCCGCGACCCGGCTTACGAGAGCCTCAAGGCCGAACTCAAGGAGTTTGGCCAGAGCGAGCCCGGCCTGGTGACGCACCACGGCGTTCTGGTCAACGGCAACACCCGTGCGGCGGCATTGCGTGAGCTGGGCGAGCGGTCCATCCGTGTGGGAGTGCTGCCGGCGTCCTTCACCGCGGAGGACGTCAGCGCGGTCGAACTCGCCCTCCAGCTGCGCAAGGACAACAAGCGCGACTACTCCTACATCAACCGTCTGCTGGCGATGGAGGAGCAGGCGTCGATGGGCAGGACCCCGACGCAGATCGCCCGTGAGTTCCGGGTCCAGGAGAAGACGTACCACCAGGAACGCTGGATTCTCAGCACAATCCGGGAGCTGATCAAGCGGAGCACCACCGCGGAGGGTGCACAGCTCAGGCTGATCGACTTCGAGTTCGACCAGGAGAAGCTGAAGGAGTTGGAGCGGCTCTACAAGAAGGTCGCCTCGGCGGAGCCGGACGAGGCAGAGCTGATCAAGGAGTGGCGACTGGCTGGCATCCTGCTGGACTTCTCCAAGACGGACGTACGGCACATCGACCAGAACTTCGTCAAGCAGGAGTACCTGACGGACACGCTCCCGCCGACGCTGCGCAATCTGACGGGGGACACCGCTCCTGCAGAGGTCGCCATCCCCGGACTGGACGTCACCGTCAGCGCGGCCTCCTCGCGGGTGGCCGAAGCCCGTGCGCTCAACGACCGCATCATGCAGGCGAAGGCGGCCAGGACGGGTACGGCGCAGATCAGCACCGAGCGTAAGGCCGAGATGGAAGGCATTCTCAAGAGCGCCGGAGCCGCGTTCGACGCCGCGATCGACCGGGCCGGCCGGGATGCCCGTATCCGCAAGCGCAAGCAGCTGGCCCCGGCCCGGGTGGTGGAAGCGTGCGCGAACATCGATCAGGGCACTGACGAGCTCGTCAAGGCACGCACTAGTCACAGCCTTGACGAGGAGTCCTTTGACGAGGCGCTGCTCCAGCTCAGGGCCAGTCTCAGCAGGCTGGCCCGGCAGGCCGGCCGGGTCCCCGGAGAGCCGGGTGCGGGCGTCTCGTGGCTGCTCGACGCGGTGAGCAGGGGAGAGCGCCCGTGACGACTGACAGCGCAGCCGGAGGAACGTCACTGCGGCTGGAACTCGACCCCCTGCGCACGGGAGTCTTGCTGCGCGTCACCGGGGAGTACCAGCAGGCCTTGGTGCAGTTGTCCGGGCTGTTCCCCTCGGGAAGCCAGCTGAACGCCCTGACAGCTCAGGTTGAGCTGGACGACTTCCTGGGGAGTGTCCATCATCTGGCTTCCTGGCCGGATCCAGCCGGCGTGCTGTGGGCGGAGGATCTCAAGGCCCTCTTCCTCGGCAACCATGCTGACGCACAGCGGGTCAAGCGGCGTCTGAGTGACCAGGCCGGTCCCGACGAGGTAGCGGCCGAGGATGTCCTGGCACTGCTCGGCCCGGAGTGGACAGCGGACCTCACGGGCTTCCAGCGCCGGGACATCGCCAAGCTCCTCTCCTTGCAGCACGGCGCGAACTTCAGCGTTCCCGGTGCGGGAAAGACCCGCGTCGGCCTCGCGGTCTACGCCACCCAGCGCCACCAGGGGAGGGCTGAACGTCTCCTGGTGGTCTGTCCCAAGTCCGCCTACGAGTCCTGGCGGTACGAGACGGCCGTCTGCTTCCGGCAGAGCCTGCGCGTGCACCTGGTAGGTGAGGGCCCGATGGATACCTGGGCTGAAGTGGTCATGGTCAACTACGAACGGCTGGACCGCTCCCTGCCGAGGCTGTCGGCGTGGCTGTCCGAAAAGCCCTCGATGATCATTCTGGATGAGGCGCACCGCATGAAGCTAGGCGTGCGCGGCACCTATGGAGCGGCGTGTATGGCGCTCGGACCGCTGGCCCGTCATCGGCTCATCCTGACCGGGACCCCCGCTCCTAATGGGCGCCGGGATCTGGAGAATCTGATGGGCTTCGTCTGGCCCGGCCATGGGCAGCGCGCGGTGGAGGCTGCGGTGGCTGGTGGCGACCTAGCCCAGGCGAGTAAGGCCCTGCAGCCGTTGTTCACACGGACCACGAAGCAGGAGCTGGGCCTGCCCCCGATGGATGTCCGCCTGCGGCTGGTGGACATGCCGCCGCTGCACAAGCAGATCTACGAGGCATTGCTGGAGAAAGGAACGGAGGGCCGGGAAGATCTCAGCGCTCTCGGCAGGACGGCCCTGCGCCTGCTGATGGCCGCGACGAGTCCTGCCCTTCTCGTAGAGGGGAGCAGCAGGTATGAGCCGCTCGCCTACCAGCTGCCCCCGCTGGACGTGCCTCGCAGCAGTTCGCTGTTCGCCTTGCTCCAGCAACTGCCCGACTACGAGCTGTCCCCGAAGTACGCCGAGGCGGGGGCCATCGTGGCGGAGAACGCACAGCAGGGAAAGAAGACGCTGATCTGGACGACCTTCGTGCGCAGCCTCACCACGCTTGAGCGGCTGCTTTCGAAGTTCGCCCCGGCCTCGGTCTACGGCGGCACCCCGGATCGCGAGGAACAGCTCCGGAGATTCCGGGAAGATCCCTCCTGCATGGTGCTGATCTCCAACCCCGCCACCCTCGGTGAGGGAATCAGCCTGCACCACGCGGTCCACGATGCCGTCTATGTCGACCGGGACTTCATGGCCGGCCGGTTCCTGCAGAGCCTCGACCGCATTCACCGCCTCGGGCTCGCCCCTGGCACCGAGACCTCTGTCACCGTCCTGGCTGCCCGGGACACCGTGGATGAGGTCGTGGCCGCGCGGCTCGACCAGAAGCTTGAGTTCATGGGCGCGATCCTTGACGATCCGGGGGTGCGGGAACTCTCTGACCTGGAGGAGGAGCCATCCGTCGCCGCCGGCCTGGACTCCGCCGATATGGAGGCTCTCCTTGCACACGTGAGCGGGTAGGGTGCGGTGTGGCCTGCCGTTTGCGGCAGGCCACACACCGCCTGACGCTGGAACTCGTGTGGTGCCGTGATCACACTGTGCAGCTCTGCTGGTCAGGTGGTCGCTCTGTGTCCATACGAGGAGTTCAGCCATGGCTGGCGATCACCCGCGCCCGCATTTCGATAAGCCGCTCACTTCCGTGGAGATCTGTGCTGGCGCGGGCGGACAGGCTCTGGGATTGCACAAAGCCGGGTTCGAGCATCTCTCACTGGTGGAGTGGGACCCCAATGCGGTAACCACGCTTGCGGCCAACTCTGTCACCACGTTTGGGTGGGAGCGGCGGAAGGCCGATGCACTGCGCGCCGTGGATGTGCGTGATTTCAAGGGCACAGAAGAGTTCCAAGCCCTGAGAGAGGTCGAGGGCGGCATCGATCTCTTTGCTGGCGGCGTCCCCTGTCCCCCTTTTTCGCTCGCGGGTCACCAGCTCGGTCCTGATGATGAGCGGGACCTCTTTCCAGCCGCCCTTGAGCTGATCAGCCTGTTGAAGCCCAGGGCGGTCATGCTGGAAAATGTGCGGGGAATCCTTGAGCCCCCTGAGGTTTTTATCGACTACCGTCGGTACATCCTCGACGAATTGCGTTCATTTGGATACCGTGTTCCGGAAATCGACCCGAAGGCTCCCGCGCGCGTGCAGGCCAGGGCGATGAAGTCGGTCTGGCACCGGATGGACGCCAGCAGTTTTGGCGTCACCCAGCTGCGTCCCCGGGCCGTCCTGATCGTTTTCCTGGAGGACGCGATCAAAGATCAGCGATTCCGCTGGCCACTGCGGTCGGAAGAGGGTGCCGAAAGCGTCTTCGAAAAGCTGCATGACGGTATGCGGGCGCGGTACCGAGAATTCTGGAACGAACGCCCTCTTGGTCCTGGTACCCGCACAGGGCGGGAGGCTTTCGAAAGCTGGGAGAGGAAAGCGAAGGAAGCGGACGCGCGTGGTCTGCGGGTCGCTCCCACTCTCGTCGGCGGATCACGGAAACACGGCGGAGCTGATCTGGGTCCCACCCGCGCGAAGCGTGCCTGGGAGGTCTGGGGAGTCAATGGTGAAGGGCTTGCCAATGACATGAAGGACTGTGACCCCAAGCGCGATCTCTTCCGCGACAAGGGGCCCATGCTGACGGTGGAGCAGGCCGCCGCCATTCAGGGATTCCCGGCAAGCTGGGTATTCGAGGGAAAGAAGACCGCTCGCTACCGGCAGGTCGGCAACGCGTTTCCCCCGCCCGTGGCGGAAGCGGCCGGGCGCGCCATCGCAGCGGTCCTCCGCCCCGGAATGCGAGAGGAGTTGCTGAAGCCCTACCGCATGGAAGGTGAGGCGTTCGTCACCTCCGATACCCGCGAAGAGATGCTGCCGGTGATCACGGACCCGGAGCCCCTGGTGCAGGAATCACTGCTCAACGCCGCGGCGGGCAATGACCGTCGCCGCGATCCGGTCAGCGCACTCTTCTGAGGGCTCGTGCTCCCAGAAGCGGAGCACGAGCCAGCCGGCGTCCCTGAGTCTCTGGTCAGTGTCGCGGTCGCGCGTCATGTTCCGCACGATCTTCTCTGACCAGTAACCCGAGTTGACCTTGGGAGCCTGGTAGTGCTCAGGGCAGCCGTGCCAGTAGCAGCCGTCGACGAACACCGCTACTCTCGCCGGGCGGAAGACGAGGTCGGCGGTGCGGCGGAGGTCGGGAACGGGACGAGCGGACACCCGGTATCGCAGTCCCCGAGCGTGCACGAGGCGCCGTATCAGGAACTCTGGCTTCGTGTCCCTGCTGCGGATCGCCTGCATGTTGCGGCGGCGGCCGGCTGAGGACGCCCAGGACCCTTCTGGACGTCCCTCCCAAGCGGCGCTCTCTTCCATGGCTTCGAGGCTAACCGTCGCCAGTCAGCAGCACGTGGCAGAGGCCGGAGATGCCGCCGCTGGCTCGCCGTGTCCCGGGCGGCTCACTGCTTTCCCACCCCATGACACCCCCCGTACCCCCGTCCCGATCCGCACCAGCACTGCGTGCCGGCGTCTGGGGGCCAGGGGAGGGCGCGGGCTCGGGTGGCGAGGGTGGTGGTGTAGAGGGGGAGGAGGTGGGGGTCGGTGGGGTGGGAGGTTTCGGCGGCGGCGAAGGCCTCGTAGGAGGGGACGGTCGCCTCGACGATGCCCAGGTTGGGGGTGCCGGACGCCGAGAGGTCGCGGAGGGCCGATTCGACTGCCGCCGTGTGGATCTCGTGGGCGGTGTGCTCGTTGTCGGCGGGGTACTCCGAGGACAGGTCAGGGTAGGAGGCCAGGAGTTCCGTGAGTTCCGCGGCCGGCCAGTGGAGGACCGCCACCGGGTAGGGGCGGGAGAGGGCGGCGCGGTAGGTGCCCAGTTCGGCCTGGATGCGGGTGATCTCGGCGCGCAGTTCGTCGGGGTTGTCGGAGCCCAGGGACCACGTGCGGTTCGGGTCGTGGAGTTCGTCCAGGGGCAGCGCCGCCGTGTTCAGGGTGTCGGCCAGTGTGTCCCAGTCGTCGTGCGGGGCGCCCAGCAGGCGGCGTACCCGGTGCCTGCCGAACAGCAGGGGGCGGGTGTCGTACGGCGGTGGGGTCGCGGCCTCGACGAGGAGGGCCGCCCCTTCCGTGAACGTGTCGTGCGCCTCCTGGAGTTCGTCGTGCGCCTCCAGGGCCTCGCCCACCACGATCCACGGCGCGGGGGTGCGCGGGGCCGCCGAGCGGACGCCTGTGATGATCGCCCGGGCCTCCGCCTCGTGGCCGTACTCCCAGAGGTTCGCCGCCTTCAGGGCGCGGATCAGGACCGGGTCCTCCGGGGACTCGGCGGCCAGCAGCCCGTCGTACAGCGCCGAGGCGCGCTCGCGGTTGTCGGCCAGTTCGTGGTGGGCCGCCGCCCGCAGGAGCAGCTGTTCCGCGTCCTCCGGGTACCGGTGTGCGGTGCGCTCCAGGCGCGCGGCTTCGTCCAGGTGGGACTTCCGGTCCACGTCGGTACCGGCGGGGGTCGCTGGGGTGGTGGGCGTGGGCGTGTCGGGGCGCATAGCGCCACCGTAGCGCCGTCGGCCGGGGGAGTGGAGGGGCGGGCGGGGGTGCCGACCCGACCGCCCCCGGTCCGCCCCGCCTTCACCTACTCCGGGCACGTACGCCCTCATGCCGCCCGTCACGCACGCCCGCATGCCGCCTGTCACGCACGCCCTCATGCCGCCCGTCACGCGCACCCGTCATGCCGCCCGTCACGCGCACCCGTCATGCCGCCCGTCACGTACGCCCGTCATGCCGTCCGTCCCTCGCGTCGGCCCGCCAGTACCAGCACTGTGACCGCTCCGGCGACCGACAGTGCCGCCGACACCAGAACGGTCCGGTCCAGGCCCGCCGACAGCGCCTGGGCCGGGGTGTCGCCCCCGGCCGTCGTGGCGAGCGCGATCGACAGGGCCACGCCCGCCGAGGACCCCAGGTAGCGCGCCGTGTTGTTCGCGCCCGAGCCCATCGCGGCCCGCTCCGGGGGCACGCTCTCGACCGCGAGCAGCGGGAGGGCGGCGTTCAGCAGTCCGCTGCCCGCACCCGCGAGCAGCAGGCCCGGGATCAGACGCGGCCACGTCGAGCCCTCCGACAGCCCGTTCCACAGGGCCAGTACGCCGGCCGTCGAGAGCAGGAAGCCCGCGGCGAGACGCAGCGGGGGTGTGAGGGCGGGCGGCAGCCGGCGGGCCAGCAGCGCCACCGCGAACGCCGTGCCCGACCACGCCGCCGAGAGCAGCGCCACCCCGAACGTGCCGAGACGCAGAGCCGTCTGCGCGAGTGTCGGGAAGTAGCTGAAGAAGCCGATGACCGCGAGGCCCGTGAAGAGGCCGCCCGCCGTCGCGCCCACGAACCGCCGCTGCCGCAGCAGGGACAGGTCGAGCATCGGCGCCGAGGCGCGCCGCTCCACGGCCCGGAACACGAGCCCCAGCGCGAGGGCCGCCGCGAACAGTGCCCACACCGGGGTCCGCAGCCAGCCGTCCCTGCCGAGGGTGAGCGCGGCCAGCAGCGCGGCCGAGGCGCCGCCCAGCGTGAGCGCGCCCAGCAGGTCGGGGCGGCCCGGGCGCGGGGCACGTGATTCGGTGAGCACCCGCAGACCGGAGGCCGCGACGGCCAGCGCGAGCAGGCCCAGGACCAGGTAGCCCGACCGCCAGTCCGCGCCCGCCACGCCGCCGTGCCCGGCCAGCGGGCCCATCGCCCCCGCGAGCAGCGGGCCCAGCGCGATGCCGCCGGTGACCCCGGCGCCCCAGATCCCTGTCGCCCTGACCCGGGCGGCGCCCGGCGGGTACGCCTGGACCAGCAGGCCCAGGCTGCTCGTGAGCACCGCCGCGCTCGCCGCGCCCTGGACGATCCTGGCCGCCGTGAACAGGGCCGTCGTCGTCGCGAGCGCGCCCAGCGCGGTCGTGATGCCGAGCGTGAGCGTGCCGAGGAGGAAGACCTTGCGCCGGCCGTGGTCGTCGGCGAGTGAGCCCGCCACGAGCAGGAGCGCCGCCAGGCCCAGCGGGGTGCCGTTGAGCAGCCAGGACTGCGCCGAGACGCTCGTGTGCAGGGTCGCGACCGTCGAGGGGACCGTCACCAGCGGGGCCGTGTAGTTCATGATCGTCACGATGGTCGCCGCCGTCGTGACGACGAGCGTGGCCGCCGGGGAGCGGGGCCTCGCGGCCGCTTTCCGTGGTGCGCCGCCGCCGCTTTCCGTCCGCCAACGGGTGCGTCGTCCCGGGCGCGGGCGGGTGACCGGTTCCGTCTCCGTCATGAGTTCCCCCTTCGGCCGCCGTCCGGCGGCGCCTCGTCCGTGCGGGTTCGATGAATGAACCTGCGCCGATCCTGGACCCTAGCAGGGTTGGTTCGTTCAGTGAACTGATTACGGGGGCGCGGTGAAGCGGGTCGTAAAGTGGGCTCCATGGCTCTTGGCAAGGACTACGCGCAGCAGCAGTGCTCCGTCGCCCGCGCGCTGGAGGTGGTCGGTGAGCGCTGGACCCTCCTGATCCTTCGCGACGCCTTCTACGGGGTGCGGCGCTACAACGACTTCCTCGGGCACCTCGGCATCCCGCGCGCCGTGCTCGCCGCGCGTCTCCAGACCCTCACCGAGCACGGCCTCATGGAGAAGCGCCGCTACCAGGAGTCCCCGCCGCGCGAGGAGTACGTCCTGAGCGAGCGCGGACGCGCGCTGTGGCCGACGCTCCACTCCCTGGGCCTCTGGGGGCGCGAGAGCTTCGGGGAGGGCGCGCCGCTGCGGGAGTTCCGGCACCGCGACTGCGGCACGCCGATCGGGGTCTGGGGCGAGTGCCCGCAGTGCGGGCGGGCCGTGGCGCTCGAAGAGATCGACATGGTGCCGGGGCCCGGACTCGACCCCGATCCGCGCGACCCCGTCAGCCGCGTCCTGCTCGCACCCCGCCCGCTCCTCGAACCCGTCGTGACCGAGTCCCGTACGGCGTGAGACGGCGCCGATCGCGTACGTCGTGACCGAGTCCCGTGCGTCGTGAGGCGGCGCCGATCGCGTACGTCGTGACCGAGTCCCGTGCGTCGTGAGGCGGCGCGCTCGCTCACGTCCTGACCGG
This sequence comes from Streptomyces sp. NPDC049954, assembly GCF_040656295.1. Classification (NCBI taxonomy): domain Bacteria; kingdom Bacillati; phylum Actinomycetota; class Actinomycetes; order Kitasatosporales; family Streptomycetaceae; genus Streptomyces; species Streptomyces sp. NPDC049954. The sequence continues at coordinate 11,249 of NZ_JBFALS010000014.1, read as the reverse complement.
GTTCCGTACGCCGCTTCCTGGCCGAGCCCGTACCCCGCCCCCGTGATCGGCCCCGTACGTCGCGAGTGCGGCGTGCGGTCTCCTGCCCGCCCCGTCCCGCCCCTCCCCGTCCCGCCCCACACATACCGTCCCTTTACCGCGGTTCCTGTATAACCGAGTACGGTGCGCCCGGGTCCGGCCGCACCGTCAACGGACGTACGAGGGCAGCGGGGAGGTGGCCGGGGTGATGGCAGCAGTGACCGCGCGCCGCGTCGTCCCGCGCCTTCCGCGGTCCGTCACGCTCGTCCTGCTGCTGCTCGCCGGGGCGCTCGTCGCCGAGGGCGGGCCGCTGTCCGGGGCCGTCGCGGGGGCCGTCGCCATCGCCGCCACCGGTGCCGCGCTCGCGCTGTGCACCCTGGTGGCCTCGCGCAGCGTCCCCCTCGTCGCCCGCACCCGGGTCCGTACGGCCATGCGGGACCGCGAGCGGCGGACCGCGTTCCTGCCGCAGCGGGATCCGGACGCCTCGGGGCGTCCGAGGCCCCGAGCGCCCGGCCGCCGTCCTTCGACGGCCGCCTGACCTCTCCCGCCCCGCCCCGTCGGGCCGTACGCCGCGCCCTCGCGCGGCACCGGGCCCGCCCGCGCCGCCCAGCGGACGGCCGCCGTCACGCCGATCACCGCTCCACCGTCACCCCGCCGCAGGCCCGGATCCGGGCCGTGGGCCGGTGACCCCGATCCCGTGATCCGCCGCGTTCCCGCGCGGCGCGAGACGTCCCGGAGGGCTCCGTCTTGTCTGGTTTCTTCGCCACCTTCGCCGATCTCGTCGCGCACGTCGCCGACGCCATCGAGCCCGTCTTCCACACCACCGCGACCGCCGCCGCGATCGTGCTGTTCACCGCGTGCGTACGCCTGCTCGTCCTGCCCCTGTCCCGGGCCGCCGCGCGCGGGCAGCGGGCCCGCGCGAAACTCGCCCCCGAACTCGCCGTACTGCGCGAGAAGCACGCCAAGGAACCCGAGAAACTCCAGCGCGCCGTCATGGAACTGCACGCCCGCGAGAAGGTCTCCCCGCTCTCCGGCTGCCTGCCGATGCTGTTCCAGATGCCCGCGTTCATGCTGCTCTACCACGTGTTCTCCAGCTCGCGACTCGGCGGCGAGACCAACGAACTGCTCGGCCACACCCTGTTCGCCGCCCCGCTCGGCGGACGCTGGAAGGACGCGCTCGCCGACGGCGGGATGTTCGGGGCGCACGGCCTCGTCTACGTCGGGATCTTCTGCGTCGTGCTCGTCGTCGCGAGCTTCACGTACCGCAGGAACAAGCGGCAGATGGCCGGGGCCGGTTCGCCCGTCGCCTCGCTCACCGCGGCCCCTGCGGGCGCCGGGCGGGGCGGGGACGCGCAGGCCGTACCGGGGCTGGGTGCGATCACCCGGATCATGCCGTTCATGTCGTTCATGACGCTGATCAGCGTCGCCGTCGTACCGCTCGCCGGGGCGCTGTACATCGTCACCAGCACCACGTGGAGCGCCGTCGAACGCGCCGTCCTCTACCGCGACATGCCGCAGCCGACGGCCACCGGCCCGGCGGGGGCGCTGCCCGCCCCCGCCGCTCCCTGAGGGGGAGGGGGGCGAGGCATCGGCACCGATCGGGCGCGCGCCGCTCCGGCCGGTGACCGGCGACCGGCGACCGGTGACCGGTGACCGGTGACCGGCCCGGGGGAGGGGAGTCGCGGCATTTTCTAGAGCGCGACTCCACCTCCCCCTCGTTCGTACGGACACCGTCCGCGCCTCGGACGGGCCTCCGGGAGGCGCTCTCCACATCTTGCGATGATGGGTGAACTTGTTTCACTGCTCTGTGACTTGACCCTAAAACGAACATGACACCACACTGCTTCAGGCGTGGAGCGCGTGGCCGCGCGTCTTCGAGCTGAGTCCGTACACCGCACAACACCCGGTGAAGGTTGGGGAGTTCAGTGGCGTCGACGACCGGCGGACAGGCCCAGGCCCCCGGCGCCGATGCCCACCGCCCGGATGCCCGGCGCCCGGATGTCCAGCGCCCCGGTGTCCCCCTCGACGTCCGCCGTCTCGACGTCCGCCGCGCCGTGCGCGTGCCCGGCTCCGGCTCGTCGTCCCTGGTCCGGGCATCCCGGACCGGCGGGCGGCTCCCCGGCACGTCAAGTCCCCCCACACAGACAGACACCGTCGAATTCCCACAGGGAGAGCGAAGTGTTAGTAACGTCCCCCCACCTCCGCAGAAGGCCACGGATCCTCCTGGCCATCGCCACGGCGTTCGCCTCGGTCCTCGCGCTGACGGCAGGACTGCTCACCGCGAACGCGTCGGCGGCGCCCGGCCCCACGGTGCGCGACGGGTCCTCGGGGCGCTGCCTCGACGCGGCGGCCCGGAGTACGCGGTCCGGCGCCGGGCCCAACACCCCTGCCTGCGACGGGCAGCGCGACCAGCGGCGGACGACGGCCGCCGAGGACGCCGACACCGAGCCGCCGACCGTACCGGGCAACCCCCGGGTGAGCGACCTGCGTTGCGACTCGGTGACCTTCGCCTGGGACGCCGCGAGCGACGACGTCGCGGTCGCGTACTACGACGTGTACCACGACGGCCAGTTGATGAAGTCGGTGGGCGGCGACACCCGCTCCACGAGCCTGACCGTGGTCCCCGGAGCGTCCTGGGGCCTGTACGTCAACGCCCGGGACGAGGCCGGGAACGTCTCGCAGGCCAGTGACACGGTGCCGATCGCGGCGCCGCAGTGCCAGGCGGACGACCAGGCGCCCAGCGCCCCGGACGGGCTGACCGCGTCCGTGTCCGGCACCACGGTGTCCCTGCGGTGGTCGGCGTCGAGTGACAACATCGGCGTCCGGGCCTACGACGTCTACCGCGGCACGGCCAAGGCCGGGACGGTCAACGGCAACGGTGCCTCCGCCCCCGACACGACGTTCATCGACAGCGGGCTCGACGCCGAGACGGACTACGAGTACCACGTGGTGGCGCGCGACGCGCAGTCCAACACCTCGGCGCGCAGCGAGACGGTGAACGTACGGACCGAGGCCGCGTGCGGGAGCCCGGTGTGCGGGGTCACCCAGGTGGCGACGGACACCGACATCCCCTGGGGACTGGTCACGCTGCCCGACGGCTCCATCCTCTACACCCGGCGCGACGCCCAGGACATCGTCCGCCTCGACCCCGGGACCGGCGACAGGACGACGGTGGGCACCGTGCCCGACGTGGAGAGCACCGACGGCGAGGGCGGTCTGCTGGGGCTGGCGATCGCCCCCACCTTCGCGACCGACCACTGGCTCTACATCATGCACACCTCGCCCCGCGACAACCGGATCGTGCGGATCAAGCTGGAGGACGACAAGCTCGCCACCGACACCTCAGAGGTCCTGCTCAGCGGCATCCTGCGCAACAAGTTCCACAACGGCGGCCGGCTGCGCTTCGGCCCCGACGGCAAGCTCTACGCGGCCACTGGGGACGCGCAGAACGGCGACAACGCCCAGGACAAGGACAGCCTCAACGGCAAGATCCTGCGGCTCGACCCCGACGGCAGCGTGCCCTCGGACAACCCCTTCGGCAACTACGTGTGGAGTTACGGGCACCGCAACCCGCAGGGGCTGGCCTTCGACTCCCAGGGCCGCCTGTGGGAGCAGGAGTTCGGCAACGCCGTCATGGACGAGACGAACCTCGTCACCAAGGGCGGCAACTACGGCTGGCCGGCCTGCGAGGGGACCAGCGGCACCTGCGACACCGCCGGGTACATCGCGCCCAAGCGCACCTACTCCACCGCGGACGGCTCCTGCTCCGGCATCGCCGTCGTCCGCGACGTGCTGTACGTGGCCTGCGAGCGCGGCACCCGCATGTACCGCGCACCGATCAGCGACGGCGGCCTGCCGGAGGCGCAGGTGTACTTCAACGGTACCTACGGCCGGCTGCGCACGGTCGAACCCGCCCCCGACGGCGGCCTGTGGCTGACCACCAGCAACACCGGTGACAAGGACAGCATCCCGGACAACAGCGACGAGCAGATTCTGCACGTCGCGCTCGACTGACCAGCGCCGGCCCCACCCGTGATCCCCGCCCCGGCACACTCCGGGGCGGGGGCCACTTCCCGGCCGTCACTTCCCGGTGGGCCCGGTGATTCCGGCCGCCCGGTGATTCCAGTCGTCCGGTGATTCCAGTCGTCCGGTTCTCCCGGCCGTCCGGTTGGTCTCGGCCGTCCGGACGGTCCCGGTCGTCACTGTCCCGCGAAGTGCTCCAGGGCCGCCACGACCAGCGCGTGGTCCTCGGTCTGCGGCAGGCCCGACACGGCGACCGTGCCGACCACCCCGGCCACCCCCGCGACCAGCAGCGGGAAGGCCCCGCCGTGCGCCGCGTAGCGGTCCGGGTCCAGGCGCGAGGACTGCTCGAAGGTGCTGCCCTTGGCCCGGAACCGGGCGCCGACCAGTAGTGAACTCTCGCCGTACCGCTCCACGACCCGGCGCTTGCGCTCCAGCCACGCGTCGTTGTCCGCGCTGGAACCGGGCAGCGCCGCGTGGAAGACCCGCTGCGGTCCGCGCCGGATGCCGATCGCGACGGGCGCCTCCCGCTCCCGGGCGAGCCGCACCAGCAGCACGCCCAGCTCCCACGCGTCGTCGTACGTGAACGTGGGCAGGGTCAGACGCCGCTGCTGCGCGCAGAGGTCCGCGATGTCCTGCGGGGTCGAGGGGAGCGTCGTGGACGCCCCCGAGGGCTGTGCGGTCATGAACGGGCCTCCAGTTCCACGGTCCGGCCCTCGCGTGCCGAGCGCCCGGCCGCCTCGATGACGTCCAGGGTGGCCGCCGCGTCCCGCGCGGTCACCGGGTTGGGCGCGCCCTCGCGCAGGGCCGCCGCGACCGCCGCGTAGTACGCCGGGTAGGCGCCGGGCCGGGTGCGGACGGGAGTGCCCTCGCCGGACATCGGGGACTCGCCCGCGCCGATCCGGCCCCACAACTGCTCGGCCTCCTCGCCCCACGGGACGCCGCCACCCGGGCGGGCCCCCTCGCGCAGCGCCGCCTCCTGCGGGTCGAGGCCGTACTTGACGTACCCGGCCTTCGAGCCGAGGACCCGGAAGCGCGGGCCGAGCTGCGCCGTCGTCGCCGACACCCACAGGTGCGAGCGGGTCCCGCCGGTGTGGGTCAGCGCGAGGAACGTGTCGTCGTCGGTGGCCGCGCCCGCACGCCGTACGTCCGACTCCGCGTACACCCGCTCGACCGGGCCGAACAGGGCAAGCGCCTGGTCCACGACGTGGCTGCCGAGGTCGTACAGCAGACCGCCGATCTCGGCCGGGTCGCCCGACTCGCGCCAGCCGCCCTTGAGCTGCGGACGCCAGCGCTCGAAGCGCGACTCGAAACGCCACACCTCGCCCAGCGAACCGTCCGCGATCAGGTCGCGCAGCGTCAGGAAGTCGTTGTCCCAGCGGCGGTTCTGGAACACGGACAGCAGCAGCTCGCGCTCCTCCGCGAGCCGTGCCAGCTCGCGGGCCTCGGCCGCGGTGCCCGCGACCGGCTTGTCCACGACCACCGGCAGGCCCGCCTCCAGCGCGGCCCGCGCGAGCGGTACGTGCGTCTTGTTCGGCGAGGCCACGACCACGAGGTCCAGTTCCCCGGCGCGCGACAGCAACTCCTCGGCGTCCGCGGCGAAACGCACCTCGGGGAACTCGGCGCCCGCCTGCTGCCTGCGCTCCTCGCTGCGCGTCACGATCGTGTCCAGGACGAGGCCCTCGGTCGCGGTGACGAGCGGGGCGTGGAAGACGGAACCCGCGAGCCCGTAACCGATCAGCCCGACGCGCAGCGCCGGGGCGCCGGCGCCGCCGGACGCGGGGACGGGGTCGGGCAGGGTCTCTTCTTCAGTCGTACGAGGCATACCACCCACTTTGGCAACGCTGTTGCCAAAGTGCAAGCGGGCAGGACAATGGAGGGGTGAATTCCGTACCTCCCGCCGTGCCCGACGACCACTCCCGCCCCGCAGGCCCCGCCCTCCCCCCAGGTCCGGCCCTTCCGGCGGGTTCCGTCCCGCCCCGTTCCCCCGCCGCCCGGGCCGACACCGGCCGGGCCGACACCGGCCGGGCCGACACCGGCCGGGCCGGTGCCGGGCTCGGCGCGCTGCGCGGGCACAACACCGCCCTCGTCCTCGATCTCCTGCGCGCGGCGGGCACGGACGGGATCAGCAGGCCGGAGCTGGCCGCCCGCACGGGCCTCACCCCGCAGGCGGTCAGCAAGATCGCCGCGAGGCTGCGGCAGGGGGGACTGGTCGCCGACGCGGGACGGCGCGCCTCCACCGGCGGGAAACCGGCCACCGCGCTGCGCCTGGTCCCGGGCGCCGCGCACGCGCTCGGCGTCCACCTCGACCGCGACGAACTGCGCACCGTCCGCACCGACCTGGCCGGCACCGTCCTCGCCGCGCACCGCGCCCCGCTCGACCTCGCGGCGGGCGCCGAGGCGGTGGTCGAGACGGTCGCGGAGGGGGTGGTGGCCGTCGCGGAGAGCGGGGAAGCGTGCGCCGGGCCCTCGCCGCGCCCCGCCCACGGAGGTGAACCACGCGCGTCCACCGGTCCGTTGCTCGGCGCCGGGGTCGTGCTGCCCGGCCCGCTGGACCACGAGCGCGGGGTACTGCACCGGGTCTCCGGCCAGCCCGGCTGGGACGGCTACCCGCTGCGCGCCGTGCTCGCCGAGCGGCTCGGGCTGCCCGTCGTCCTCGACAAGGACACCAACGCCGCCGCGCTGGGCCCGGCCGTCGCGGGAGCGGCCCGCTCCTTCGCCTACCTGCACCTCGGTACGGGACTGGGGGCCGGGCTCGTCCTGGACGGGGTGCTGCACCGGGGCGCGCGGACCGGCGCCGGGGAGTTCGGGCACCAGGTGCTGGACCTCGACGGGCCGCCGTGCGTGTGCGGGGACCGGGGCTGTGTCGAGGCGCTGTGCCTCGCGGCGCTGCGGGCGGGGGACGTCGCTGAGGCGGCCCGGGTGCTCGGTGTCGCCGCCGCGAACCTCGTCGGGCTGCTCGACATCGACCTCGTCCTGCTCGGCGGGCGCCGGATCGCGCGGGAGCCCGGGCCGTTCCTGGAGGGGGTCGCCGACGTGCTCGCCGCCCGGGCCCGCAGGACCGGCGACGCGGGACCGGTCCCCGTACGGCGGGCCCCCGGCGCGGACACGGCGATCGCCGAGGGCGCCGCCCAGCTCGTCCTGGCCCCGGTGTTCGGGCGGGTTCCGTAGGCCCCGTGGGCCCCGGGGGCCCGCACCGGGGCCGGGTCTCAGACCAGGTCGACGAGGTCCGCGATGGAGTCGACGACCGTCGTGGGCCGGAACGGGTAGCGGTCGATGTCGCCGTGCGTCGTCAGGCCGGTCAGCACCAGGAAGGTCTCCATCCCGGCCTCCAGGCCCGCCAGGACGTCCGTGTCCATGCGGTCGCCGATCATCGCCGAGCTCTCCGAGTGCGCGCCGATCGCGTTCAGCCCGGTGCGCATCATGAGCGGGTTCGGCTTGCCCACGAAGTACGGCTCCTTGCCGGTGGCCTTCGTGATGAGCGCGGCCACGGAACCCGTCGCGGGCAGCGCGCCCTCCGGCGAGGGGCCGGTGTTGTCGGGGTTGGTCGCGATGAACCGCGCCCCGTTGTTGATGAGCCGGATCGCCTTCGTCAGCGCCTCGAAGGAGTACGTCCTGGTCTCGCCTAACGCCAATCGAACATACTTCGGAACTAATCTGCCTCGGACCAGCAGGAAGAGGCACGAGCAAGACATGGCGATACTAGTCGGCGGATACGCCCGCATCAGCGACGTGGGGGAACTCGGAGACGGTCGCGACGGCGAGGAGGGCGTACCCGCCAGAAGGAGGACGTACACGACCTCGTGAGGGTTCGGACCCTCACGTTGCACCGGATGTACGTCGACAACGACCTCTCGGCCTATAAGGGCCGAGTCGTCCGCCCGGACTTCCGGGAACTCGTCGATGACCTTGAAGCCAAGATCATCTCTGGCGTTGCCGCCTACAACATCGACCGCGTGACGCGCCAGCCGCGAGAGCTGGAGAAGCTGATCGACATCTATGAGGACGCCCGGCGTCCCATGGTGTTCGCCACGACCGCCGGGGACTACGACCTCTCGACTCCGGACGGCCGGTTCAATGCACGGCTCTACGTGATGATCGGGAGTGTTCAATGATCGGCGGATCCGATGATCAAGGAGGCGCCTGATGAGTGACACCACCTTCGAGCAGATACCGGGCAGCGAGCCGACTGCGGAGGCTGTGGCGGCGGGTGACGAGCAGTTGGTTGCGATGCTCGTGGACCGGGCCCGGTCGGAGAGGGAGTGCAGCTGACCGGGGAGGGTGGGCTGCTCCAGCAGCTGACCAAGCGGGTCCTGGAGTCCGCCCTGGAGGGCGAGATCACCGATCACCTCGGGTACGAGAAGCACGATGCCGAGCGCCGGGGCAGCAGCCGCAACGGAACGCGTGCGAAGACGGTGCTGGCCGATGTCGGCCCGGTCGAGGTCAAGGTGCCCCGGGACGTGGCCGGAACGTTTGAGCCGGCCATCGTGAAGAAGCGGCAGCGACGCCTGTCCGGGGTGGACGAGATGGTGCTGTCGCTGTCCGCGAAGGGCCTGACGCACGGCGAGATCTCCGCCCACCTGGCCGAGGTCTACGGGGCGAGCGTGTCCAAGGCCACCATCTCCACCATCACCGACAAGGTGATGGACAGCATGGCGGAGTGGTTCAACCGTCCGCTGGACAGCGTCTATCCGGTCCTGTTCGTCGATGCCGTCAACGTCAAGATCAGGGATGGGCAGGTGGCGAACCGCCCGATCTACGTCGTCATGGCCGTGACCGCCGAAGGACACCGCGGCATCCTGGGTATCTGGGCAGGCGACGGCGGCGAGGGCGCGAAGTACTGGCTGAGCGTCTTCACGGATCTGAAGAACCGGGGCGTTGATGATGTGCTGATGCTGGTCTGCGACGGGCTGAAGGGCCTGCCCGAGGCCGTGGAGACCGTCTGGCCTCGAACGATCGTTCAGACCTGCGTCGTTCACCTGCTGAGGAACAGCTTCCGACACGCGGCCCGCCAGGGCTGAGACAAGATCGCCAAGGCGATCAAGCCTCTCTACACGGCCTCGAACGAGGCCGCCGCGACGGAGGGGTTCAGCGAGTTCCAGGAAGCCTGGCGCAAGAAATACCCGGCGGTCATCCGGCTCTGGGAGAACGCCTGGGCCGAGTTCGTGCCCTTCCTCTCCTTCGACGTCGAGATCCGCAAGGTCATCTGCTCGACGAACGCGATCGAGTCCGTCAACGCCCGCATCCGCAAGGCCGTCCGGGCCCGCGGACACTTCCCCAACGCGGCCGCGGCCATGAAGTGCGTCTACATGGCCCTGATGAGCCTGGACCCGACCGGCAAGGGCCGCAAGCGGTGGACCATGCGCTGGAAGGCCCTCTGAACGCCTTCCAGATCGCCTTCGAAGGCCGGCTCACCCCGGCCGCCAACTGACCACTACAAAAACTGGATCAGCCGTCTACTGGACACACCCCACCGCGGATCTCCTCCTGGCCGGGCACCTGCACCACGAGCACGTCGCGACGGACGGCCCGCGCACCTTCGTGCAGGTGCCGGCGATGGAGAGCGAGTCGACGTGGTGGCGGCACCGCACCGGCACCCGTGGCGCCCCCGGCCTGATGGTCCTGGTCACCAAGAACGGCGAGGTCCCGGTCAAGGAGGTGGTCAGGTGAACGCCTCACCGGCCGCCGACTGGCGAGTCCTCGACCTGCCCGAGGTCGTCGCTCTTGCCGGGCGGGCCGCCCGGCGCATCGCAGACGGCTACGAGGACACGCTGACCATGGAGTACGAGGACGCCCGCCAAGAGGCTCTGATCATCCTGGCGACGAAGCCCGGCATGGTGAACGAGTGCCTGGCCGACTCGAACCTCGGTCTCGGCGTCCTCTATCACCGCCGGTACCTCGACCTCACCGACCGCGTGAAGACCGAGGCCAAGCGCCGCATCCGGCACACCTCCTATGAGGCCGCCTGCGAGGCAGCCGAGAAAGGGCGCGTGTGAGCGGGTACGACCGGCGCCTGGTCGAGCACCTGCTCCCCGCCGTGTGGGACGTGGAAGCCGCGTATGGCATCCGCAACCCCACGGCACCGGACGCCGACATGCCGAAGGGCACCGTCGACAAGAAGTCCGCCGGCACTCTCTTCGCCCATCTCGCCGACATCCGGCGTGGTTGGAAGTCGGCTCCCCCTCTCCTTGGGCGAGCGGCGGGCGCTGTTCATGCGCTTCGCCCTCGACTGGGACGACATGCGGATCGCCGCCCGCGAGTCCGTCACCGACCGAGCCATCCGCTACCGCCTGGAGCGCGGCGTCGGCAAGCTCGCCTCCCACCTCAACGGCGCGGAGTGCATCGACAGTTACGACGACTTGGAGATCGCAGCATGAGCGAGGCCACGCCAGGGCAGGCCGCCGTAGAGGCGCCCACAGGGATGGGCCCGGACGAGTTCGAGTTCTGGGACGACGCGAACCGCACCTACTACGAGCGACAGCCGGATGGCACCCTCACCGCCCGCCCCTTCAACAACGAGGAGGTACAGCAGATCGAAGACGAGAGCGCACTCGACGCCCTCCACGAGGAGGCTCTCGCAGCGATCGACTACCTCGACGACCGGATCGACCTCTCCCTCGCCTACTTCGCCCTGGAGGCCCCGAGCGCCGAGCAGGCCGCCGCACAGATCAAGAACCTGTCCGACCTCGCGGCGTACAGCGGAGGCACCCTGAAGCGCGTGATCAAGGTGCTGTCCGTGCTCACCAACCGGCCGATCTGAGAGGCCGCCGGGCCCGCCCAACTAGCTTCCCGAGGCGCTCAGTTGGGGCGGGCGTTTCGGCGTTTCCGCAGGTAGGATGCTTGTATGGACTTCAAGATGTCGTGGGCGATGATCGGCGAGCACATGGACGAGTGGAGCGGCACGAGCTACGACCAGGCGGCCGTCGTCCTCAAGGAGCGGGTCGGCTCGGCAGTCGCAGCGAGCGGAATGGCCCCCGAGACGCAGGCGCATTTCCGCCAAACCTTCCTCGCGCCGCTGCGGGAGAGTGTCGCCGCCGAGGGGCCCAGCGCGGTCGAATCCGGCCACTGCTGGAGTGCGGCAGCCGGTCCCCTCCTGGTGGCACTCAGCCCGGCCACCTAGTAGGGCCTGGTCAGGTCGGTTGTAGGTGAGCGTGTCCTTTTGGGTGGTGTTGCGTTGAGGGGGTGTGACTCCGGACGAGATTGCTGCTGTG
>NZ_JBFALS010000013.1:0-188060 GCF_040656295.1 Streptomyces sp. NPDC049954 | reverse complement strand
CTAGTACTGGACGTACTTGGGTTTTCGGCCGGTGCGGCGAGAGGACGTGCCGGGCGTCGCGACGGGGCGAACATTGCCTGCTGCGGCACTAGCCGGTCCGGGCGCCCGCGCGTCCGTCCGTCGCCGCCCGGACCGCGAAAGGCCCGTTCCCCCTGGGGGACGGGCCTTTCGCGTCTCGCTGCCGCCGACTCAGGGGCGGGTCAGCCGCAGCAGGGGGCGCTTGGGCTGGAGGGTGATGCCGATCCTCGGCTCGTCGACCGTTTCCGGGACGGTCTCGACGTGCCAGTGCCGGACGGTGTTGGCGAGGACCAGCGCCGTCTCGGTGAGGCTGTAGACGTCACCGGGGCACTTCCGCTTGCCGGTCCCGAAGGGCATCATCGCGTAGTCCGGTACGCGCGCGGCCCGTTCGGGAAGCCAGCGGTCGGGGTCGAAGCCGGTGGCGTGCTCGAAGGAACGCGGATCGCGCTGGAGGGCGTAGGGGCTGTAGAGCACATCGGCTCCGGCCGGAATGCGGTAGCCGCCCAGTTCGGTGTCCGTGGCGGTTCTGCGGGTGAATATCCAGGCGGCCGGACGCAGCCGCATGGATTCGGTCAGCAGATTCCGGGTGACCGTGAGTTTGGGCAGGTCCTCGAAATCCACCGGGCGCCGCGGCGCGACGGTATCCACCTCCTCCCTTATCCGCCGTTCCCATTCGGGGTGTTCGGCGAGCAGCAGAAAGGTCCAGGCGAGGGTCGCGGCGACGTTCTCGGCGGCGGCGACGACGAGGGACACCACGTTGTCGTGGATCTCCCGGTCGGCCAGCGGGGCGCCCGTCTCGTCCTTGGCGCGCAGCAGCACGGCGAGCAGGTCCTCCCCGCCGCCCTCGGGTTCGTCCCCGGCCCGGCCCTCGTGCGCGCGCCTGCCGTCCGCGATGATCCCGCCGACCAGGGCGTGCAGTTCCGCCAGGGCGCGGTTGAAGCGCCGGGCGGCGGGGGTCGGCAGCCGGTGCAGCGGCCCGAAGGAGAGCACCATGCGCTGGTACAGCCCGCTGAAGACGGTGTGCAGGGCGTCCGCGATCCGGTCCGAGCGCTCGCCGCTCGCGTCGACCTCCAGGAGGGAGCGGGAGACGATGCGGACGCCGGTGCGGAACATCTCGGCGCCCATGTCGACGACCGTGTCCTCCTGCCAGCCGTCGGCGGTGCGGACCGCCTCCTCGGTCATGACGGTGGCGTAGGCGGCGATCCGGTCGGGGCGGAAGGCGGGCTGGATCGTACGGCGCTGGCGGCGGTGGAGCGCCCCGTTGCTCGTGGCGACGCCCTTGCCCAGGAGGATCTCCAGGGTCTCCCACAGGGGGCCGCCGACCTCGTAGTCGGGGCTCCTGAGGAGGGTGCCGACGAGTTCGGGCGCGCACACCGCGTAGACCTGCTTGGGGCCGAGCGCGATGCGGACGAGTTCCCCGTGCTCGCGCAGTCCGGCGAGGAAGCCGAGCGGTCCGCGGGCGAGCGTCAGGGCGTGGCCGAGCCCCGGGAGGCGGCCACCGACGAGGGGGACGGGGCGGTCGCTCATCAGCGGTCCTCCTGCGGCGCGTGCGGGGCGGCGGCGGGGCGGCCGTCGGAGTCGTTCACGTAGGGCGGCAGGGCGGGATCGCTCCAGTGGTCGACGCGATAGCGTCCGGATTCGTGGTGGAACCAGTAGACGGCCGGAAACCAGTTCCGCATATTCCCCACGCATGACAGGACGGCATTGCGGAGCCCGTTCCCCCGCTCCCCGCCCTCGGCCGCGAGGGATTCCGCGAGCCGGGTCACCTCGCTTTCCGCCTCCAGGAATGCGGTGACGCGGCCCTCGACCCTTTTCCGTACTTCGGCGACGGCGGTTTCGAGGGTCAGGTCCTCGTGCCGTATGAGACTTATCCCGAGATTGTGCACCTCGTCCCCCGCTATTTCCTTCGGCAGCGAGCACAGGTCGTTGTACCAGGCCGAGAAGTCCTGGCAGGCGAGACCGGCGGCCCGGTAGGCGGGGTGCTGGCGGACTTCGGCGGGCAGTTCGGCCCCGGCCACCACCTCCAGCAGGTCGAGCCAGATCTCGTGGCCGAAGGTGAGCCGGCGCAGCTCGACGTACTCGTCCACGGGCGGCACGGTGGCCCCGGTGCGGTTGCCGAACTCCCGGTCGTAGGCGTCGATCACCGGGTGGAAGTGGCGGGCGAAGCGGGCGCGCCAGCCCGGGCCGGCCGGTGCGCCCATGCGCTGGACGCAGTCGGCGAAGGCCGCGACCAGCGGGTCGGCGTGGTGCTGGTGGGAGGCGGGGGCGTCGAGTGAGCGGTGCAGGTCCTCGCACAGGTCGCTCCAGGCCGCGTCCCGGCCGTGCACCGCGTCCCGGTCGTGCCGGTCGTCCCAGGCGAAGAACCAGATGCTGAAGTCCGCGATGGCGCTGAGCGTCGCCTCGGAGGCGCCGAGGTAGTAGCCGGCCACGAGGTCGGTGTAGCGCAGCCCGTCGACGTGGGCCTCGGCCCGGGCCGGGTCCATGAGCCGTTTTTCCACGACCCAGAGCCTCGACTTCTCCTGAAGCTTTGGCCAATACTCGTGGAGGTGGCGAGTGAAGTCCCTTTCCACCGCGGCGATCCGGAAGGCCGCGGGGACCGTGGCCGCCGGAGTCGGTGAAGTACTGGACGAGAAAGCAGGCACGAGCGAACCCCTTTCGGGCGCCGGACGGCCCGGACCGGGTCCCCGTCCCCCGGTCCACGCCGTCGTAAAACACAGCGCTTCCCATTCAGCCCTATAACTGACCGAAAAGGGAACAGATTTGGGTCAGGAATCATCTTCGGACACCGGGAACTCGCCCCGGACTGACCGGAATCTGTTGTTCCGCGCCCACTTCCGTCCCGTAAACCCCAGGAGAAGTACCGGCATATGACAAAGCGCCCGGCCGGAGGCAAGGCCCGGCCGGGCGCTTCGTCACGGGTGCGGCCCACCCGTGGGCGGCCGGTCAGTCGTTGGGCACGGTCTCGTAGCGGGGCGTGCCCTCGGCCATCTGCCGCAGCGCGTCCTTGCGGTCCCGCTTCGAGAGACGGTCGATGTACAGGTAGCCGTACAGGTGGTCGGTCTCGTGCTGGAGGCAGCGCGCGAAGTAGCCGGTGCCGCGCACCTTGACGGGGTGCCCCTGCTCGTCCTGGCCGGTCACCTCTGCGTAGTCGGTGCGCGGGGTCGCGGCGTAGGCCGTGGGCACCGAGAGGCAGCCCTCGTTCGAGTCGTCGAGCCGGCGGCGCTCGGCGGGCAGCTCCGTCAGGACCGGGTTGCAGACCACGCCGACGTGGCGCGCCCCGTCGTCGTCCTGGCAGTCGTAGACGAACACCTTGAGGTCGACGCCGATCTGGTTGGCGGCGAGGCCGACCCCCTCGGCGGCCCGCTGGCTCGCGAACATGTCGTCCACGAGGGCCGCCAGCTCCGGGCCGAAGTCCGTGACGTCCTTGCACTCCTTGTGCAGGACCGGGTTGCCGACGACGGTGATCGGGCGGGCCGTCCCGCGCGCGCGGTAGGCCTCCTCGCGCTCCTCGGTGTCCTCGGTGTCGAGGACGAAGCCCTCCTCGTCGACCGGGAGCACCCCCTCGTGCTCCCGCGCCGTCTGCTCCTGCTCAGTGTCCTGCTGCGCCATGTCCGCCGCTTTGCCTTCCTGGAAACCCGGGCCGCGCGCGGGGCCGCCTCGGCCCCGCAAGCCCTCTTCTGCTGCCCGCACAGCCTACGGCCCCCGTGCGGGCCTCAGCAGACCTCTTCCAGATCGCGCCAGCCGCGGGAGTCCGGGCTGTCCGCGATCCAGCCGTCCAGCAGCCCGCGCACCAGTTCGCGGGGGGCGGCGATCCCGCACTCCCGCTCGGGCGCCCAGCGGGCCCCCGGGTTGTGGTGGCCGAGCGGTCCGGGGTGGCCGGGCTCACTGTGGTCGTGCGGGTCCTGGCGGTCGCCCTCCCCCGCCTCGCTGGGCATCCGGCTCTCCGAACAGGAGCGGCACAGCAGCCGCACCGAGGAGGACCAGTCCTCGGCGGCGAAACCGGCGTCGGCGGCAAGCTTCTCCAGCGCGTCCCGGTCCTCCTCGGTGGCCGCCTCCAGCAGCACCACCCAGGTCGGCACGGGCGAGGGCGCCCACAGCTCGATCTCGTCGAACACCGGGAAGGACTCGCCGCCCGCGGTGGTCCGCTCCCCGTTGGGCACCCCGTCGTGCAGGACGACCTCGCCCCAGCGGCGGCCCGAGGAGGGCAGCGGCACCGACAGCACCTCGATACGGGCCGGGTCGACGCGTTTGCCCCACACGACCTCGGCCTCGCCCTCGGGCGACAGCCGCACCGCGGCGCTGCCCAGGTCCATCCCGGCCGGTGGCTCCCCGGGCGCGACGGTGGCGCCCGTCGGCATCCGCAGCCCGTACGCCTGCCAGGCCCTGCGGGCCAGCGGCCAGTCCTGGAGGGCGGTCGCGGCGATCCCCACGTTCCACCAGTCCGGGGCGCCGCCCGAGCGGTCGAGCAGGGCCACCGCGCGCAGCCCGGCGGCCCTCGCCTGCTCCCAGTCGTGGCGGAACTTGTGCAGCAGCGCCAGGTTGAACCAGGACTCCGAGAGCCAGGGCTCCAGATCGGCGGCGCGGGTCAGCAGCGCCCCCGCGTCCTCGTAGCGGCCGTCACCGATCAGCGTGAAAGCGCGGTCCGTGGCCTGCCGCCAGGAGGCGGAGGGCCGGTGTCGTCCCTTGCCGAAGATCCTCACGATTCCCGCCTGCATCCCCGCTGCCGTTGACTTCCGGGCCGCCGCCCCCGTGTGTGCCCCCGGGCCGGCCGACCGCGCCGCCCGGGGCTCTCCCGGCCGGTTCCGTACGGTCCTGTTCCCGCACGTCCGGCGTCCAAGGGGGTGTCCGGACACCCCCTTGCGCCTGTCTTCGCATCCAACCACGGACGGCCGTACGCCCGCTCATTACCCATGGGTTACCCAGTGCGGGGCCCGCTAAGGCCACCTCGGGACACGACCCTGGCCAGACATTCCACGACGGCGCTCTCGTAGTCCGCCCCCGCGCCCCGGCGCAGCCGCTCCAGGGCCTGCGGGCACCCCGCGGGCCCGTCCCCGTCGCCGGGTGCGCGCGGCTCGGCGGCGGCCAGTTCGTCGTACGCGTTCGCGGCCCGCACGATACGCGCGCCCAGCGGCTGGCGGTGACAGGGGTCGGCCTGCCGCTCGACGACGAGGGCGACCTCGGCCGGGACCCCCGCCTGCCGGGCCACCTCGGCGCCGAGGACGGCGATCCGGCGCTGCTGGGCGGGCGGGAGCCCGCTCGTCGCACCCCCCGGCACCGGGTCCACCAGGGACAGCTGTCCGATGTCGTGCATGAGCGCCGCGTACTCCAGGACGGTCAGCCTCCGCTCACTCAGCCCGAACTCGCGGCCCATCGCCCGGCTCAGCGCGGCGACCCTGGCGGCGTGGCCCGGCGGGGTGTGCCCGGCGATCTCGGTGGAGCGGGCCAGCGCGGCGATGGTCTGCCGGTAGACGCCGCGCACCGCCGCGTACCGCCCGAAGGAGAACTGCGCCAGGAACATCGGGACGGCGATCAGCGGCAGCACCCACACCCCGGCGACGCCCACCGCGAGGGCCGCCACCGCGCCCGCCACGCACACCGCCGAGCCGATCCCGCACCGGGCGCGCAGTTCCTCGCGCAGCAGTCCGCCGTACGGCCAGCGGGTGCGGGCGTGCTCCAGGAGCGTGGCGAGCGCGGCGTCGCACAGGACGGCGAGCAGGACGACGAGGACGATCCAGCCGACGAACAGCGGACCCCGGCCCACCTCGTACCCGTGCGCGGTGCCCACGGCATACAGCGGGCGGCACAGCAGCGCCACGAAGGCGAGGGTCAGCAGGCGGCGGGCGAGCCGTTCGGGGCCGGGGTCCCGGCCGAGCACGAGCAGCGGGAGGCTGCCGGCCAGCGCCCCGGTCACGGCCACGGCCATCACCTGGAGCACGCCGTGCCGCGCGGGCGCCCCGGCGACGGTGGCGAGCAGCCCGTAGCCGAGGGCGGCGGCGGACGCGAGCGGCGCCGGTTCCCGCTCCTCGGCGTTCTCCCGCCGGGTGGCCTGGCCCACGGCGACCAGCAGCGCGAAGCCGAGCGCGGTGCCCGGACGGTCGATCCCGGCCGCCGCCGTCCCGGCACAGGCCACGGCGCCCAGGACCAGCATCGCGGCGTACACCAGGAGCAGGGCGGGGGGCGCGGCCCGCAGCCCGGCCGTGCTCATGCCTCGCCCTTGCGGGTGAGCCCGTCGCGGCGGGCCGCCGGTACCTCGGTGGCCGCTGGTACCCCGGTACGGGCCGCCGCCTCGGTGGCACCCGCGCCGGGCTCCGCCGTGCCTCGCGCGCACGGCGGGGGCGGGAGGGTCTGCGGCCCGACGTGCACGACCGGCTGCCAGCCCTCCTTCGCGAGGGCGCGGACGAAGGCGGCGACCACGCGCGGGTCGAAGTGGCTGCCCGCGCAGCGTTCGAGTTCGGCGACGGCCACCTCGACGGGCCTGGCCCTGCTGTAGGAGCGGGTCGAGGTCATCGCGTCGAAGGCGTCGGCGACGGCCACGACCCGGGCGGCCTCGGGGATGCGGGTGCCGCTGAGCCGGTGCGGGTAGCCGGCGCCGTCGTAGCGCTCGTGGTGGTGCAGGATCGCGGCCCGGGCCTCGTCGAGGAAGCGGATGTCGCGCACCATCTCGTGGCCGTACTCGGGGTGCAGGCGGATCAGGTCCCGTTCCTCCTCGGTGAGCGGGCCGTCCTTGCGCAGCACCCGGGTGGGCACGGCGAGTTTGCCGAGGTCGTGCAGGAGGCCCGCGAGGCGCAGTTCCTCGGCGCGCGCGGCGTCCATGCCCAGCTCCCTGGCGATCATCGCGGCGGCCTGGCCGACCCGCTGTCCGTGGCCCCGGGTGTAGCGGTCCTTGAGGTCGACGGCCTGGACGAGGGCGCGCAGGGTGGCCTCGTGGGCGGCGCGTTCCTGGTGGTAGAGGGCGAAGACCCAGCAGGACAGGTACATGGGCAGCAGCGCGGGCAGGGCGGCCGGCGGTCCGTAGGAGCTGAGCCACAGCAGCGCCATGGTGAGGGCGGCGCAGCCGTGCACGAGGACGGCGGCCAGGGAGCGCAGCGCGGCCCCGTCGCGGCGGACGGCCGCCGCGGGCAGCCGCTCCGTGCTGCGGCGCAGCGCGCCGTCGAGCAGGGCGAGGACCGCCCAGAAGGCGAGGACGGCGGCGAGGGCGGGCAGCAGCAGGGCCGGGCGGGCGTGCGTGAGGGCCTCGGGGCCGCCGAGCAGGTGGTGCGCTGCGGAACCGGCCGCGCAGGCCACGGCGAGCCGCGCGGGCCGCCACAGCCTGCGGGCGCCCACCGGCCGGCCCTCCGCCCCGGCGAGCAGCGCGCCGGGCACGACGACCAGCGCGGCCTGCGCCGGGGGCAGCAGCAGCGCCCCGGACAGCGGCACGGGGTAGAAGGTGCCCATCCCCCGGGGCACGCGGCTGCCGAGGACGGGGCAGCGCGGAATCCGCTCGCACAGCGCGTGGAGCACGAGGAGCACGGCG
The DNA here is from genome assembly GCF_040656295.1 of Streptomyces sp. NPDC049954. Lineage (NCBI taxonomy): Bacteria > Bacillati > Actinomycetota > Actinomycetes > Kitasatosporales > Streptomycetaceae > Streptomyces > Streptomyces sp. NPDC049954. Next base: position 180,529 of record NZ_JBFALS010000013.1, on the reverse strand, counting down.
ATGCGGCCCCAGTACGGAGACTCCTGTCCAGCGGGCGGGCCCACCGCGAGCGGCCTCGCGAGCAGGGGCAGGACGCAGCCGAGCCCGGCCAGCGCGGTGCCCAGACCGAGGGCGCGCGCGGACGGGGCGAGGACCCGCACGGACGGTGTGAGCATCCTCATGGCGCCTCCCCCGGCGGGCCCGGTCCTTCCGGTGCCTGTGGCCGAAGCTCGCGTCGGCCACAGGATGGGGAGAATAGGGGCGCGGCGGGACGGTCAGGACGGCTTCGGCGACTTCCCCCCGTTCCGCGGGCCGGGATTAACGCGTTCGAGTGAAGCGGGGGGCGTGTGGCTGCACACGGGCATATGCCGGGTGCGCGGGCACGGGACAGGGCCGAGTCCGGCGCGCGCGGACACCGTGCGGGGGACGACCGGACCGGCGCACGCGGGTCCGGGCCGCGCGGCGGAACCAGCCGGTGCGCAACGCGCGGAAGGCCGTGACCTCGGCGGTCACGGCCTTCTTCGCTCACCCGCCCCCGGGCGTCGCCGCACGCGGCGCCCGGGGGCGGGCAGGGGGTGTTCACGAGCGGCCGGGAGAGCCCGGCCTGCGGTTCAGGACTCCTTGACCGTCCCCGGGACGTCGGCCACGGAGGCCGTGATGTCCTGGTCGGGCACCGCCTGCCCGGAGCGGATCAGGTCGATCCGGCCCAGGACCTTGGCGCGCAGGTCGGAGGGGACGTCGTCGTGGCCGCAGCAGCGCTTGACGAGCTGCTTGACCGCCTGTTCCAGACCGTACTTCTCCAGGCAGGGGTTGCACTCCTGGAAGTGGTCCTCGTACTTGACGCACTCGGCGTCGGGGATCTCGTGGTCCAGGATCTCGTAGAGGTGGTCGAGGACCTCACTGCAATCCGTCTCGTGCGGCTCTCCGCAGCTCATGAGCCCGAGCCTTTCAGGTCGTCCGGCTGTCCGGCGCCGGCCGGGACCAGTCCGCGGTCGCGGGCGTAGTCCTCCAGCATTCCGCGCAGCTGGCGGCGGCCGCGGTGCAGCCGGGACATCACCGTACCGATGGGTGTCCCCATGATGTCCGCGATCTCCTTGTAGGCAAAGCCCTCGACATCGGCGAGATAGACCGCGATGCGGAACTCCTCGGGGATCGCCTGGAGCGCACGCTTCACGTCGGAGTCGGGCAGGTGGTCGAGCGCCTGCGACTCGGCCGAGCGCAGCCCGGTCGACATGTGCGACTCGGCGCGCGCGAGCTGCCAGTCCTCGATCTCCTCGGCGGCGCTGCGCTGCGGCTCACGCTGCTTCTTGCGGTACGAGTTGATGAACGTGTTGGTCAGGATGCGGTACAGCCACGCCTTGAGGTTGGTGCCCTCGCGGAACTGGTGGAAGGACCCGTACGCCTTCGCGTACGTCTCCTGGACCAGGTCCTCGGCGTCCGCGGGGTTGCGCGTCATGCGCAGCGCCGCCGAGTACATCTGGTCGAGGAACGTGAGCGCGTCCCGCTCGAAGCGCGCGCTGCGCTCGGCGGCCGACTCCTCGGGCTGCCGCACCTGGCCGTCTTCCGTCCCTGCGTCGGTCCCAGTGACCCGACCCACCTCCTCCGACACCGTGGCGGCGCCCCTGCGTGGCCGCGCGCTCGTCTCGGAGAATAGTCGACCTTCGGTCCCGGGGGCCTGACGATCCACGCCACCCGCCCCGGTGAAAGGGGTCGTCTTCGCCGCGGGCAGGACCGACCAGTCCAGGGCGGTGGACCTACGACTGGGGCAAAGGGTGGATCCCATGCGGCGGTCATCCTCTCGTGCTTGGCTGCAACTACGCCTCGCACAACAGGAGTCGCCCCCGTACTATTCCGCCGCCCCGGGAAGGGCGGCCGCGGGCGCCGGTCCTACGCCGCGCGACCGAGGCCGGACGTCCAGTCCCGTACGGCGCGGGTGAGCAGGCTCACGGCCTCCTCCTGGCTCAGCGGCGCCCGCTTCGGTACGGCGAAGCCGTGGTCCCCGTACGGGATCTCGGCCAGCTCGTGGGCGCCCGCCGGGAATTCGGCGGGCTTCCCGAAGGGGTCGTTGCCGCCCTGGACGACGAGGGTCGGCAGCCCCGTGGCCAGCAGTTCCTCCGCCCGGCTCTTCTCGGGGCGGCCCGGCGGGTGCAGCGGGAAGCTCAGCGCGAGGACGGCCTCGGCGCCCAGTGCGGCGGCGGTCCGGCAGGCGACCCTGGCCCCGGCGCTGCGCCCGCCGCAGACGACGGGCAGCCCGGGCGCGGCGAGCGCGGGCCACACCGCGTGCCAGCCCGCGTCGAGGGTCTTCGGCGCGGGCGCCACCTTCTTCCCGGCCACCCGCCAGGGCTGCTCCACCAGGGCGACGGTGACGCCGTCCGGGGGAAGGGCCTCGGCCAGCGCCCGCAGATCGCGCGCCTCGATGCCGCCGCCCGCCCCGTGCCCGAGGGCGAGGACGAGCCGGGGGCGCGGTGCGGGATGCCAGGTGACGCGGGCGGGTCCGGCGGGGGCCTGGACGATTTCCTCGTGCATCCCGCCATTGTCGTGTCCCGCCCGGACGGGTCCCCGGCGGCACGGCGCGCGGCGGGCCGCAAGGCGCGTCACGTCACGCCACAGCAGAAGACCCGCGCCCCGGACCGGCACCGCCCGGCCTCAGAACAGCGTCTCCTCCTCGGGCCCCTCCAGCTCCTTGAGCAGTTCCGGCCCGTTGTTGCGCACGTTGCTGACGGCGGTGGAGACCGGGAAGGCCCGCATGAGGCCCTCGGGCGGCGGGGCGAGCAGTTCGCGCAGCTCCTCGACGTCCGTGCGGGAGGGGTCCAGCCACGCCTCCCACCGGTCGCTCGTGAGCATGAGCGGCATGCGGGGGTGGATGTCGGCGAGCGAGCGGGGGCCCTCTGCGGGCGGTACGGCGAGCGGAGCGGTCTCGGCCTCGGTGGTGAGCACCGTGCAGGTGACCCACCAGGCGCTCGGGTGGTCGTCCGGCAGGGTCCGGTCCCGCCAGAACTCGTAGAGCCCGGCCATCGCGAAGACGGAGCCGTCGGCGGGGGTCACGAAGTAGGGCTGTTTCCTCGGCCGTTTCCTGCGCCCCCGCTCCTCCAGCTGCCGCTCCTCGGTGCCGGTGACCCACTCGTAGTAGCCGTCGGCGGGCAGGAGGCAGCGGCGGGCGGCGAAGGCGCGGCGGTAGGCGGGCTTCTCGTGCACCGTCTCGGCGCGGGCGTTGATCATCCGGGCGCCGCCCTCCGGGGTCTTGGACCACGAGGGCACCAGCCCCCATTTCAGGGGCCGCAGCTGGCGAACCGGACGGCGCGGATCGGCGTCCTCCTCTTTCAGGGGGCGGGCGAGGACCGCGGGGACCTGTTTGGTCGGGGCGACGTTCCAGTCGGGGGCGAGCGTCTCGGCCGGCTCCCACTTCTCCACCTCGAACAGGGCTGCGAGATCCTCGGGGCCACGACTGGCCGCATACCGTCCACACATATCTGCCAGCCTGCCATGCCCGCGAACGTCACGAGGAGCCTTCCGCCCCATGCACACCACCTATCTCGCCGGACTGTGGGACGGCTCCGACGGGCTGTTCGGCAACCAGCCGGCGCCCGCTCGCTGGCTCGTCCTGACGACGCTGCTGCTCGCCCTGTTCGCGGTCGGCCCGCGCCTGATATGGCGCCTGTCCCGCAACGCGGTGACGATCGCGCACGAGGGCGGGCACGGACTGGTCGCCCTGCTCAGCGGCCGCCGCCTGGACGGCATCCGGCTGCACTCGGACACCTCGGGGCTGACGGTGAGCCGGGGCCGGCCCACCGGGATCGGCATGATCCTCACGGCGGCGGCCGGCTACACCGCTCCCCCGCTGCTCGGGCTCGGCGGCGCCTGGCTGCTGGCCGCGCACCACAGCACGCTGCTGCTGTGGGCGGCGACCGCGCTGCTGCTGCTCATGCTGGTGATGATCCGCAACGCCTACGGGGTGCTGACGGTGTTCGTCACGGGCGGCGCCTTCCTCCTGGTGTCCTGGCTGACCGAGCCGGAGGTGCAGTCCTTCTTCGCGTACGCGGCGGTGTGGTTCCTGCTGCTGGGCGGGGTGCGCCCGGCCTTCGAGCTCCAGGCGAAACGGCGCGGCGGCGGGGCCCAGGAGTCGGACGCGGACCAGCTCGCGCGGCTGACCCACGTACCGGCCGGGCTGTGGCTGCTGCTGTTCCACGCGGTGTCGCTCGGCTGCCTGGTCGCGGGCGGGCGCTGGCTGCTGGATCTGTGAGGCCGCGAACCGCCGTCCGACCGGGCCGGGTGACGCCAGGGGCGGCAGGGTCTGTCGCGACGGACCGCGGGGCCGGCCGACGACCGATGTCCATACCATCTCTCTGTTGCGGTCCGGTTTCGGCACTTTTGATCAGGATGATGGTTCACCCGGAGCCACTAAAGTAAAGACATGACCGAGACCCCAGCACTTACCGACCTCTGGCCCGCCCCCCACGCGGACGGACCCGTCAGCGCGACGGTGCAGGTGCCCGGCTCCAAGTCGGTCACCAACCGGGGGCTGGTCCTCGCCGCGCTCGCCGCCGAGCCGGGCTGGCTGCGCCGCCCGCTGCGCTCGCGGGACACCCTCCTGATGGCCGGGGCGCTGCGCGCCATGGGCGTCAAGATCGAGGAGACGGTCTCCTCCAGTTCCTCGGCGACCGGGGACCCGGCGGGCAGCGGCGAGGCCTGGCGGATCATCCCGGCCGGTCTGCACGGCGCCGCCTCGGTGGACGTGGGCAACGCGGGCACGGTCATGCGGTTCCTCCCGCCGGTCGCGACGCTCGCGGACGGCCCCGTCCACTTCGACGGCGACCCGCGCTCCTACGAACGGCCGCTGCACGGCGTGATCGACGCGCTGCGCGCGCTCGGCGCCCGGATCGAGGACGAGGGGCGCGGCGCCCTCCCGCTGACCGTGCACGGTGGCGGGGCGCTCGACGGCGGCAAGGTCGAGATCGACGCCTCAAGCTCCTCCCAGTTCGTGAGCGCGCTGCTGCTGTCGGCGCCGCGCTTCAACCAGGGCGTCGAGGTCCGGCACACGGGCCGCTCGCTGCCCTCGCTGCCGCATATCCGGATGACCGTCGACATGCTGCGCTGTGTCGGCGCGCAGGTCGACGAGCCGGAGACGGGCGGCGAGCCGAACGTGTGGCGGGTCTCGCCGAGCGCCCTGCTGGGCCGCGACCTGACCGTCGAGCCGGACCTGTCGAACGCGCAGCCCTTCCTCGCGGCGGCCCTCGTGACGGGCGGCCGGGTCGTCGTACCGGACTGGCCGCAGCGCACGACGCAGCCCGGTGACCGGCTGCGGGAGATCTTCACCGAGATGGGTGGTTCCTGCGAGCTGACGGAGCAGGGCCTCGTGCTGACCGGCTCGGGCCGGGTGCACGGCATCGACGTGGACCTGAGCGACGTCGGGGAGCTGACCCCGGGGCTCGCGGCGGTCGCGGCCCTCGCCGACTCCCCGTCCACGCTGCGCGGCATCGCCCACCTGCGGCTGCACGAGACGGACCGGCTGGCCGCGCTCACCAAGGAGATCAACGAGCTGGGCGGTGACGTCACCGAGACCGCCGACGGTCTGGTGATCCGGCCCCGTCCGCTGCGCGGCGGCGTCTTCCACACGTACGACGACCACCGTATGGCGACGGCCGGGGCGATCCTCGGGCTCGCGGTTCCCGGTGTCGAGATCGAGAATGTGGGGACCACCGCGAAGACGCTGCCCGACTTCCCCGATCTGTGGACCGGGATGCTCGGGAACTGACGGCCGGGACTCTCATGCGCCGCTACGGGAAGAACCCCGACGAGGACGACATCCGCGTACGCCCCGGCCGCCGCAGCCGCCCGCGTACCCACATCAGGCCCAAGCACGAGGACGCCGCGGGCGGCCTGGTGCTGACCGTGGACCGGGGCCGCATCACCTGCCTGGTCGAGGACCGGGTGGTGCTCGCCATGAAGGCCCGCGAGCTGGGCCGCAAGGCCGCCGTGGTCGGTGACCGGGTCGCGCTGGTCGGCGATCTGTCCGGGGCCAAGGACACGCTGGCCAGGATCGTGCGGATCGAGAAGCGCGCCTCGGTGCTGCGGCGTACGGCGGACGACGACGACCCCTACGAACGGGTGGTCGTCGCCAACGCCGACCAGCTCGCCGTCGTCACCGCGCTCGCCGATCCCGAGCCGCGTCCGCGCATGATCGACCGCTGTCTGGTCGCGGCCTACGACGGCGGGCTGTCCCCGCTGCTCGTGCTGACCAAGTCCGATCTCGCCTCCGCGGACGCGCTCCTGGAGACCTACGCGCCGCTCGGCGTCCCCTACGTCGTCACGAGCCGCGAGGAGCTGTACGACGGGGACGCGGCGCACCGCGTGCGCGAGCTGCTGGAGGGGAAGGTCACGGCCTTCGTCGGGCACTCGGGTGTCGGCAAGACGACCCTGGTCAACGCCCTGGTGGACGCGGACCGGCAGCGTACGACGGGGGTGGTCAACGCTGTCACCGGTCGCGGCCGGCACACCACGACCTCCGCGCTCGCGCTGCCGCTGGCCGGGGGCGGCGGCTGGGTCGTGGACACTCCGGGGGTGCGCTCCTTCGGACTGCACCACGTGGACCCCTCGCGGGTCGTGCTCGCCTTCCCCGATCTGGAACCGGGGACGGAGAACTGCCCGCGCGGCTGCACGCACGACGAACCGGACTGCGCGCTGGACGCGTGGGTCGCCGAGGGCCACGCCGATCCCTCCCGGCTGTACTCCCTGCGCCGGCTGCTCGCCACCCGGGAGCGACGCGAGGGCGACTGACCGGTCGTGGTTTGTGCCCGCCAAAGAAAAGGTAAAGGCATAATCGCGGCAGGCCCGCAGCCGGCGGACCGTCACGGGCGCACCGTGCGCCGGGTGGTGACGCTCGGCACGGCCCGGGACGCGGGAGATACGCGGGACAAGGGGAGGCAACACATATGGCGTGGCTGCTGGTCATCGTGGCCGGGCTGCTGGAGACGGGCTTCGCGGTCAGTCTGAAGCTGTCGCACGGGTTCACCCGGCTCTGGCCGACGATCGCCTTCGCCTCCTTCGCGCTCGGCAGCTTCGGCCTGCTGACGCTGGCGCTCAGGAAGCTCGACGTCGGCCCGGCCTACGCGGTGTGGACCGGGATCGGCGCGGCGGGGACGGCGATCTACGGCATGGCCTTCCTCGGCGACATGGTGTCGGTCCTCAAGATCGTCTCGATCTCCCTCGTCGTCGCGGGGGTCATCGGCCTCCAGCTCTCGGGGTCGGCGCACTGAACGGGTGACCCGCCGTCCGTAGCGTGACGCGGCGGCGCTCGGCGGACAGGGATGAGCCGTGCCCCTGCTCTCCGCTCTCTTCGCGGTGATCGCCGCCGCCAGCAACGCCACCGGCACCGCCTTCCAGCGCAAGGCCGCCTCGACCGTGCCCTCGGGCGGCGGACTCGGGCTGCTGCGGCGGCTCGCGCGCCGCCCCGCCTGGTACGTGGGCATCGCCGGGCTCACCGGTGCGGCCCTCTTCCAGGCCCTGGCCCTCGCGAACGGGCCACTCTCCCTGGTCCAGCCGATCTTCATCCTGGAGCTGCCCTTCGCGCTCCTGATCGGCTTCCCGCTACTGCACCGCCACCTGCCCGCGCAGGGCTGGTGGGCGATCGCGACGGTGGTGACCGGTCTCGCCCTCGTCCTGGCCGCCGCCGATCCCTCGGGGACCCGGGACCAGGCGCCCATGACCCGCTGGCTCCCGGCGCTGGCCGCGTGCCTGGGCGCGATGGCGCTGACCGTGCTGCCGGCGCTGCGGGCCCGCTCGGGCCTGCTCAAGGCGGCGTGCCTGGGAGCGGGTTCGGCGGTCGGCAACGCGGTGACGGCGGCTCAGCTGAAGTCGGCCACCGGGACCCTCCAGGAGGACGGTCTCGCCGCCTTCTTCCAGACCTGGCAGACGTACGGCTTCGTGGCCACCGGGATCGCGGCCGTGCTGCTCCTGGAGAACGCCCTCCAGGCGGGTTCGCTCGCCGCCTCCCAGCCGGCTCTGACCATCGGGGACGCGGGCATCTCCCTGGTCCTCGGCATCACCCTGTTCGACGAGAGCGTGCGGGCCGGGTGGTGGCTGCTGCCGGAGCTGGCCGGGATCGCACTGATCGTGTGGGGCATCCAGAAGCTGACCCGCACCGTCCCGCACATCAGCGACCTCGCGGGCTGAGCGGCGGACCGGACGGGAACCGGGGATCCCACGACCGGTCGCAGCGACACGCCCCGTATGCACTAATTGTCATGACATCGGTGGACGGGTGCGCTGTGCGCCGTCCACTTCCCCGCTGCCTCCGGGCGCACGAGAGGAACACGTATGCCCACCGTGACCACGCGCGACGGTGTCGAGATCTTCTACAAGGACTGGGGCAAGGGACGCCCGGTCGTCTTCCTCCACGGCTGGCCGCTGGACGGGGACGCCTGGCAGGACCAGCTGAAGGCCGTGGCGGACGCCGGTTTCCGCGGCATCGCCCACGACCGGCGCGGTCACGGCCGTTCCACCCCGGTGTGGGACGGCTACGACTTCGACACCTTCGCCGACGACCTCGACGACCTCCTCACCCGGCTCGGCCTGCGGGACGTGACGCTCGTCGCGCACTCGATGGGCGGCGGCGAACTCGCCCGCTACATCGGCCGACACGGCACGGGCCGCGTCAGGTCCGTCGTCCTGCTGTCGGCGATCACCCCGCTGATGCTCCAGGGGCCGGACAACCCCGAGGGCGTGCCGCAGAGCGTGTTCGACGGCCTCAAGGAGGGGATTCTCGCCGAGCGCTCCCAGTTCTGGAAGGACACCGCGGCCGGGTTCTTCTCCGCCGACCGCGAGGGGAACAAGGTCACCCAGGGCAACAAGGACGCCTTCTGGTACATGGCCATGAAGGAGACCATCCAGGGCGGCGTGGCCTGTGTGGACGCCTTCGCGGCCACCGACTTCCACGAGGACCTCGCGAAGTTCGACGTCCCCACCCTCGTGGTGCACGGCGACGACGACCAGATCGTCCCGATCGACGCGACCGGCCGCAAGACCGCGAAGCTCGTCCCGGGCGCCGAACTCAAGGTCTACGAGGGCGGCTCGCACGGCATCGCGCTCGTCCCCGGGGACAAGGAGAAGTTCGCCAGGGACCTCCTGGAGTTCCTGAAGCGCTGAGGCCGCCGCCCCCGGTGCGGCTGACTGCCCTCGGTGGGCGGGAACCCTCCCGCCCACCGACGCGCGAGACGCCCGCTGGCCCGGGGGCGAGGCGGATCGATACTGTTCGGCCATGGCCGACTATCACGATGATCTGCGTCTCGCCCATGTGCTGGCCGACGCGGCCGACGCGACGACGATGGAGCGGTTCAAGGCCCTGGACCTCAAGGTCGAGACGAAGCCGGACATGACGCCGGTGAGCGAGGCGGACAAGGGCGCCGAGGAACTGATCCGCAGCCACCTCCAGCGGGCCCGGCCCCGGGACGCGATCCTCGGCGAGGAGTACGGGCTGCGCGGCACCGGCCCGCGCCGCTGGGTGATCGACCCGATCGACGGGACGAAGAACTACGTGCGCGGGGTCCCGGTGTGGGCCACCCTCATCTCCCTCATGGAGATCGTGCCGGGCCAGGGCGGCGAGCAGGGCACCTGGCAGCCGGTGGTCGGTGTGGTCTCCGCGCCGGCCCTGAAGCGGCGCTGGTGGGCGGCGAAGGGCCACGGCGCCTTCACCGGCCGCAGCCTGACCTCGGCGAGCCGCCTGAAGGTCTCCGGGGTGTCCCGGATGTCCGACGCCTCCTTCGCGTACTCCTCGCTGACCGGCTGGGAGGAGCAGGGGCGGCTGAACGGCCTGCTGGACCTGAGCCGCGCGGTGTGGCGCACCCGGGGCTACGGCGACTTCTGGCCGTACATGATGGTCGCCGAGGGCTCGGTGGACATCTGCGCGGAGCCCGAACTGTCGCTGTGGGACATGGCGGCCAACGCGATCGTGGTGACCGAGGCGGGCGGCAGCTTCACCGGCCTGGACGGGCGCCCCGGGGTGCACAGCGGCAACGCGGCGGCCTCCAACGCGCTGCTCCACGACGAGCTGCTGAGCTATTTGAACCAGCGGTACTGAACCGCCCCCGGACGAGGCCAAAACGCCCGGCCCCCTGCTGCGGGGGCCGGGCGTCCGGCGTCCGGTGAGCGGAGGGGTCAGCCGCGAAGGGCCTGGACCGCGGCCTCCAGCCGCTTGCCGAAGTCCGGGTCGGCCTGCCGGAAGTTGTTGACCGCCCGCACGGCGATGTCCTCGCGGGTGACGCCCGAGATGTTCTGCGCCAGGTTCTCGATCAGGCGCTCCTTGGCGTCCTCGGGCAGGAGCCGGTAGAGGTTGCCGGCCTGTACGAAGTCGTTGTCCTCGGCGTGCGAGGGCGCCACGTGGTTGCCGGTCGTCCCGGACACCGGGGTGGGCTGCCACAGCGGCTGCCCGGTCTCGACCGCGCCGCCGAAGCTGTTGGGCTCGTAGTTCTTGGCGCCCTTGTGGCGGCCGTCGTAGAGGTAGCCGTCCCGGCTGTTGGTACGCGCCTCGGTGGCGTGCGGACGGTTGACCGGCAGGTGGTCGGCGTTGATGCCGACGCGGTAGCGGTGCGCGTCACCGTAGGCGAACAGCCGGCCCTGGAGCATCTTGTCGGGGGACGGGCCGATGCCGGGCACGAAGTGGGCGGGGCTGAAGATGGACTGCTCGACCTCCGCGAAGATGTTCTCCGGGTTGCGGTTCAGCTCCAGCTTGCCGATCTCGATCGGCGGGTAGTCCTCGTGCGGCCAGACCTTGGTCAGGTCGAAGGGGTTGAAGCGGTACGTGGCCGCCTCGGCCTCCGGCATGATCTGCACCTGCACGGTCCAGGACGGGAAGTCGCCGCGCTCGATGGCCTCGCGCAGGTCGCGCTGGTGCGAGTCGGGGTCGAGACCGGAGGTCTCGGCGGCCTCGGAGGTCGTCAACGTCTTGATGCCCTGGTCGGTCTTGAAGTGGTACTTGACCCAGAAGACCTCGCCGGCGGCGTTGTTCCACTGGTAGGTGTGCGAGCCGTAGCCGTTCATGTGGCGGTACGAGGCGGGGATGCCGCGGTCGCCGAACAGCCAGGTCACCTGGTGCGTGGACTCGGGCGACAGGCCCCAGAAGTCCCACACGTTGTCCGCCTCCTGGGAGCCGGTGTACGGGTCGCGCTTCTGGGTGTGGATGAAGTCGGGGAACTTGATGGCGTCCTTGACGAAGAACACCGGGGTGTTGTTCCCGACGAGGTCGTAGTTGCCGTCCTCGGTGTAGAACTTCAGCGCGAAGCCACGCGGGTCGCGCACGGCGTCGGCCGCGCCGAGGTTGCCGGCCACGGTGGAGAAGCGCAGGAAGGTCTCGGTCTGCTTGCCGACCTCGGACAGGAACCGGGCACGGGTCCACTGGCTGACGTCACGGGTCAGCGTGAAGGTCCCGTAGGCGCCGGCGCCGCGGGCGTGCACGACCCGCTCCGGGATGCGCTCGCGGTTGAAGTGGGCGAGCTTCTCCAGCAGCGCCTGGTCCTGCACCAGAACCGGGCCACCGACGCCCGCGGTCTCGCTGTTCTGGTTGTCGGCGACCGGAGCCCCGGCCTCCGTGGTGAGCGGTCCCTGCGTCACGTGCGCCTCCTGCGTCGTTCCCGGCCCCTGGTGCGAAAAGTGGCCCTGAAGTAAGAAGCCGCCGCGCCCTCGGCCGCCGCGCGGTACGTGACCGGACGACTCCCCCTGGGCGAGCGACAAGGCCGATCCTACAATGGACATTGTCTAAGTCAAGTGAACATCCAACCTCACACACGTTCGGGTCTAGTGCCCCTGACTGTTAGACTTGAGGACATGAGTGACCTTTTGGAACGTCTGCGTGGACGCGGTTGGCGGATGACTGCGCAGCGACGCGTCGTGGCCGAGGTCCTCGACGGGGACCACATGCACCTGACCGCCGACGAGGTGCACGCGCGCGCCGTCGAGCGGCTGCCGGAGATCTCCCGGGCCACGGTCTACAACACGCTCGGTGAGATGGTCTCGCTCGGCGAGGTCCTGGAGGTCGCGACCGATCACCGGGCCAAGCGTTACGACCCGAACGCCCACCACCCGCACCAGCACCTCGTGTGCGCGCGCTGCGGGGCGATCAAGGACGTCCGCCCGGCCGGGAACCCGCTGTCCGACCTTCCGGTGACGGAACGCTTCGGCTACACCGTCTCCGACGTCGAGATCACCTACCGGGGCCTGTGCCCGGACTGCGTCGGCGCCTGAACCCGGCCCCCGCGCGCGGGGGCCGCTCGCGGCGGCTGCGGCGGCATACACCGAAGGCCCGGATCCCCTGAGGGATCCGGGCCTTCGGTCTTCAGTAGCGGGGACAGGATTTGAACCTGCGACCTCTGGGTTATGAGCCCAGCGAGCTACCGAGCTGCTCCACCCCGCGTCGATGTCTCGACTGTACGGGGCCGGGCGCCGCACATGCAAATCGGTTCCCCCGGCGCCTCTCTGTGCTGCTCAGGCGCCGTGTCGCTGAAGGCCCCCGCCCGCCACTCGGCCCCGCGCCGCCCGAGCCCCCGCCGCGCGGGCGCCGTACCGCTCAGGCGCTCAGTTCCTGCTGGAGCGCGTCCCGCAGCCGGGCGGCGCGCTCGGCGACCTCGGCCGGGCCCGCCTGCACGGCCTTGTCGCACCACTCCTGGCTCTCGACCAGCTCGCCCCTGCGGGCGAACAGCAGCGCGAGCCGCAGCGCGGCGCGGCCGTGACCGGCCTCCGCCGCGCGCCGCCACCACAGGGCGGCCTCCGGCTCGCTGCCCTCCCTGGCCAGCAGGAGGCCGAGGTTGAAGGCGCCGTTGCTGCTCCCGGCCTCGGCCGCCTCGCGGTATCTGCGCGCCGCGAGGACTATGTCGCCGCGTGCGGCGGCGAGCATCCCGGCCCGCACCTGGGCGCGCCGGTGCCCCTGGTCGGCGGCCCGCTCGTACCACTCCTCGCACTCGTCACGTTCGGTCAGGACGCTCTCGCCGAGCACCGGCGGGCCCTGCGGGGGGCGTCGGGCGTCCAGTACGGAGGCGAGCCGGTAGGCGGCCTCCGCGCTGCCGCCGCCGGCCGCGCAGCGCAGGTGCCGCTCGGCGGACTGCTCGTCGCCCTCGCGCAGCAGGGCCATGCCGACCTGGAGGGCCGCGTCGGTGTGCCCGGCGGCCGCCGCGCGCTCGTACCAGCGCAGCGCGCCGTCCTCGTCGCCCCGGCCGCTGTGCAGGATGCCCAGGTTGAAGGCGGCGTCCACGCTCCCGCCCTCGGCGGCCTTGGAGAACCAGGGCTCCGCCCCGGCGGCGTCCCCGGCCTGGAGCAGCAGGACGGCCAGCGCGTTCGCCGCCTCGCGGTGCCCCGCGTAGGCCGCGGTGCGGTACCACTGCTCGGCCTGCGCGGTGCGGCCCTGCTCGGCGCAGAGCAGGGCGAGGTTGTAGGCGCCGTTGTCGTCGCCCGCGTCCATCGCGGCCCGGTACCAGCGCTCGGCGGTCTGCGGCTCGCCGCGCTCTGCGTGCAGGGCGCCGAGCGCGTTGGCCGCGTTGCCGTCGCCCTCCTGGGCGGCCTTGAGCCACCACACGGCGGCGCTCTCCTGGTCCCCGGCGTCGCGCAGCAGGAAGCCCAGGGCGCAGGCCGCGCGGGCCTCGCCGTCCTTGGCCGAGGTCAGGTACCAGCGCCCGGCCTCCTTCAGCTCGCCGCGCTGCTCCAGGATCGCGCCGAGGTGCAGCGCCGCCTTGCGGTGTCCGCGTGCGGCCGCCTGCCGGTACCACTGCTCGGCCTCCTGGGCGGGGGTGAGTCCCTCCGTCCGCTCGGCCGCCCTCGGGCCGCTCTGCGCGGACCCCGCGGGCTGCCGCCGTGCGGTGGCCAGCGGGGCCGAGCCGTCCCGCGGGCCGGGGATGGACAGCGCCGGGGCGGCGCCCGCGCGGCCGGAGCGACGCGGCCCGGGCAGTACGGGGCCGCGCTCGCGGCGCGCCTCGTCGGCCACCCGCTGCTCCAGGATGCGGGCGGTGCGGTAGGCGGCCTCGCGGTGCCCGCGCTCGGCGGCGCTGCGCATCCAGCGCTCGGCCCCGGGCTCGCCCCGGTGTTCGAGCAGGTCGGCGAGGGCGTACGCGCCCAGCACATGGCCCTGTTCGGCGGACTGGCGCAGCCAGTAGTCGGCGGCCGGTTCGTCACCGCGCTCGCGGTGGTGCCGACCGAGGGCGTGCGCGGCGGCCGCGGAGCCCGCGACGGCGGCGACCCGCCACCAGCCGGCCGCCTCCTCGGGGTAGCCGCGCTGGTGCAGCAGGACGCCGAGGTTGTTGGCGGCGGCCCGGTCGCCCGCGCCGGTCGCGGCGCGCAGGTGCGGTTCGGCCTCGTCGAGCTCGCCGCGCCGCAGCAGCATCGCGCCCAGTTCACTCATCGCGGCGACATCGCTCTCGGCCGCGGCGCGCAGCCTGGCCTCGGTCTCGGCGCCCGGCTCGGCGTCGCCTCCCTCGGGGCTTTGGGGGGCCCGGTCGGCGGACGGGGCCGGGGAGCCCCCGGGGCCGACACCGACGTACCCGGGGACGGCGGACAGGACGCCCCGGCCGGGCTGGGCCGGCAGACGCCCGGAGCCGGACCGGGCCTCGGCGTGGAGTTCACGGGGCGCGCGCGCACCGGCGGGTGCACCGGTCGGCTCCGCACTCAGGTCATGCGCACCGGACCGCGCAAACCTCCCGGACTCCCACAGAGTCGCCTTGTCCCCCATAACGTCCATCGTCGCACCACCCGCAACCCGGGTACACCTCGTAACCGGCAGTCAAATGAGGTCTCTACAGCGTTTTATCGACATGCCCCCAGAGGGGCACGTCAAACTCGGATTACTCAACTACCCCCGTACCGAACACACTTCACATGCGGAGGCTGTCCGATCCGGTGCGCCCCGTACAGCCGACACACGGGAGACCCGGGGATCTCCTCGATTGTGCCGCCCGCCGGCCGCTTCCAGCCTCTACCAGGCTGCCCCCGGAACGGCTGAGTAGCCGTACTCAGTTCTGCCCGGGATGGGCGGCACCGGGCGAGCGGCCGCGCACGGCGGCACGCCACGCACGAAGAGGCCCGGATCCCTTTCGGGACCCGGGCCTCTTCGATCAGTAGCGGGGACAGGATTTGAACCTGCGACCTCTGGGTTATGAGCCCAGCGAGCTACCGAGCTGCTCCACCCCGCGCCGTTGTGATCACACAGTATCACGGCGCGGGGTGGGCCTGCTCAGCCGTCGTCGGAGGCCGCGTCCCCGGGCTTGGTGCTCGCCGTGGCGTCCGGCTTGGTACTCGCGCCGGCGTCCGGCTTGGCGCCGCCGGCCTTTCCGTCGCCGCTCTTCTTCTTCGCGGCGTCCTGGGCGTCGGCGGCACGCTGGAGGGCGTCCTGGAGGTCGCTCTGCGCCTTCCCGTACGCCTCCCAGTCGCCGTCCTTCAGGGCGGACTGGCCGTCCTTGAAGGCCTTCCCGGCGTCGTCGAGGGCGCCTTGCAGGCTGCTGTCCCCGGTGGCGGGCGGCGGCTTGGTGGTGTCGTCGCTGTCGCCCGGTGGCGTCTCGTCCTCGGCGCCGAAGACCACGTTGAGCGCCTTGTCCAGCGTCTCCTCGAAGGCCGTCTTCCCGGCGTAGGTGACCAGCACCCGCTTGAGCAGCGGGTACTTGAGGCCGCCACCGCGTACGTAGACCGGTTCCGCGTACAGCAGTTCGCCGTCGAGCGGGACGGTCAGCAGGTTGCCGTACTCGACTTCCGAGTCACCACCACGCAGCAGCCGGATCTTCTCGGCGATGGTCTCGTTGGAGTTGAACTTGCTCTGCACCTGTTTGGGTCCGTCGATGGTCTCGGCGGACGGCATCTTCAGGATGTCGATCTTGCCGTAGTCGGGGGTCCCGGCCTCGGCGTTGACCGCCATGAAGGCGCTCAGGTTGTCACGGCCGTTCGGTGTGAACGTCGTGGTGAGCGAGAAGTCCTGCTCCTTGGAGTCCGGCATCTTCATGCTCAGGTAGTACGGCGGGATCGCGTTGCCCGACTTGTTGGTCGGGTCGTCCGGGACCTGCCACACCTCGCTGCCGCTCAGGAAGGTCTGCGCGGTCTTCACGTGGTAGCGGGTCAGCAGTTCGCGCTGGACCTTGAACAGGTCCTGCGGGTAGCGCAGGTGGGCCATCAGCTCGGGGCTGATCGTCGAGCGCTTCTCGACCGTGTTCGGGAAGGCCTTCATCCAGGTCTTGAGGACCGGGTCCTTCGTGTCCCACTGGTAGAGCTTGACCTCGCCGGTGTACGCGTCAACGGTGGCCTTGACCGAGTTGCGGATGTAGTTGACCTGGTTCTGCTGGGCCACCACCGCCCGCTGGTTGTTGGCCGCGGTGAGCGAGTCGGCCGTCGTGTCCCCGAGCGTGGTGCGCGAGGCGTACGGATAGCCGTTGGTGGTCGTGTAGGCGTCGACGATCCACTGGATGTGGCCGTCCACGACCGCCGGGTAGGAGTCGCCGTCGATCGTCAGCCAGGGCGCTACGGCCTCGACGCGGTCCTTCGGGGTGCGGTTGTACAGGATCCGCGAGCCGTCGCCGATGGCGCCGGAGTAGAGGATCTGGGGCTCGCCGAAGGACACGGCGTAGGCGGCGCGGTTGAGCGGGTTCGAGAGGTTGACGCCGCTCTTGCCCTGGTAGCTCGTCGTCTTCTCGCCGTCGTCGTTGGCGTAGTCGATCTCCTTCTGGGGACCGCCGACGATCGAGTACTGCGTCGTCTTCTCGCCGTAGTAGATGCGCTGGTTGTACTTGCCCAGCTCACCCTGGGAGGGCAGGTCGGACTCGGTGAACACCGGACTGCCGCCGGACGCCGCGTCGTCGCCCTTGGCCGCGACCACCCCGTAGCCGTGGGTGTAGCGGAAGTGGTCGTTGATCCAGTTGTTCTTCGGGATGCCCTTCAGGTCCAGCTCGCGCAGACCGATGACGGTGTCCTGGTCGTTGCCGTCCTTGTCCTTGTAGCGGTCGACGTCCAGGTTGGACGGGAACGCGTAGTAGTTCCTCATCTGCTGGAGCTGCTGGAAGGTCGGCGAGACCACGTTCGGGTCGATGAGCCGGATACTGGCCGCCTCGTTGGCGTCGGCGCGCAGTTTCGCCTTGTCGTCCGTCTCGCTCTTGCCCGGGTACTCCTTGACCTTCGTGTCGTCGATCCCGTACGCCTCGCGGGTCGCCTTGAGGTTCTTCTCGACGTACTTGGCTTCCTTGGCCTGCTCGTTGGGCTGGACCTGGAACTTCTGCACGATGGCCGGGTACAGCCCGCCGATGAGGATCGCGGAGAGCACCATGAGGCCGAAGCCGATGACGGGCAGCTGCCAGGTGCGCCGCCACAGGGTCGCGAAGAAGAGCAGCGCGCAGATGATCGCGATGCAGAAGAGGATCGTTTTGGCCGGCAGGTAGGCGTTGGCGTCGACGTACCGCAGACCGGTCCAGTTCCCGGTGGCCTTGAAGTCGCTGGACTTGACCGCGAGTCCGTAGCGGTCGAGCCAGTAGGCCACCGCCTTGAGCGAGACGAAGACGCCGAGCAGCACCGACAGGTGGCCGGTGGCGGCCTTGGTGGCGCGCGCCCCGGGGCTGGTGATCCGCAGGCCGCCGTACAGGTAGTGCGTGAGCAGGCTCGCGATCACGCTCAGCACGACGGCGGCGAAGCCGAAGCCGAGCAGGAAGCGGTACCAGGGCAGGTCGAAGGCGTAGAAGGACACGTCGAGGTGGAACTGCGGGTCCTTCTGGTGGAAGGGCTGCCCGTTGACCCACATGAGCCAGGTGCGCCACTGTCCGGCCGCGGAGGCGCCCGAGATCAGGCCCACGAGGGCGATGATCCCGAACAGGAGCCACTTCTTGTAGGGCGCGATGCCCATGCGGTACCGGTCGAGGTTCTGTTGCTCCATCGACATGGCGCTCAGCGGCGGGCGCAGACGGTGCGCCAGCCAGATGTTCACGCCGACGGCAGCCGCCATGAGCAGGCCGAAGACGAAGAAGAGCCCGATCTTCGTCCAGAGGGTCTTGGTGAAGACGGAGGAGTAGTCGACCGAGCGGTACCAGAGCCAGTCCGTCCAGAACCCTGAGAACATGACGAAGGCCATGACCAGTACGGCCAGCACGCCCAGTGTCATGAGCAGGGTGCGGACACGCCGGGAGGGACGGCCCACTCTGATCCGTGGCCCCGTCGGGCCTCCGCCGCGGTCCGGCATCTGGAAAGCCAAGGTGCGCACCTCGAAGTTCGGTGTTTTTGATGTGTATGTGCGGGCCCAGCGATCGTAGGGCCCACTCATGCAACTTACTGAAGCTTTACTCAGTTCCCGTCCGGGGCCCTGAACCAGGCAGGATATTGCTCATGTCCCAAGATTCCCCCGCCAGCCCCCCGCCCGCCGCGACCCCGCTCACCCGTGCCGTACTGGAGATCGACGAGTACGTCGGTGGCCTGGGCTGGGATCAGCCCGCCCGGCTCTTCGCCCTCGTGGACACCGGACGTCTACAGGAGGAGGAGCCCTCCCTGGCCCGCCGTCTCGGTCTCGACTCCGAGCAACCGGCCGGTTCCCTCACCCCGATCGAGCAGGAGGAGATCCCTGCCGGGACCCCGCTCGACGAGTTCCTCGCCACGATCGCCTGGCCGGGTTCGGTCGCCGGGTGCGCGCTGACCGTGGAGCGGCTGATGCTGCCCGCGGGCGCCGAGGCGAACGTGCCGGAGGGGCTCGACGAGGCGGCCCTGACCAAGTGGGTCGCCCGGCACCCGGAGCGTCAGGAGGTCCGGATGACGGTCGCGGTACTGCGCGACGGCACCCGGGAGTCGGCGCTGCGGCTGCGTGAGAAGGACTCGGCCGTGGAGGTGCTCACGGGCGCCGGTCTCGTCCCGGGTCTGGCCGAGGCGCTCTCCACGACCTTCGCGGAGTGAGCCCGCGGCCCCGCCCGCCGGCCCGGTGACGGGGCCGCCGGGCGGGGCCGCGCCCGTTCCGTGGCCGGTCGGCAGTCCTCGCCAGGGCGCTCAGCTCTTCGAGCAGCTCGGCAGGGCGTCGTCGTGGCCGGCCTTGATGTCCTTGAGGGCCTTCGTCGCGTCGTCGATCGTGCGGACCTTGACGAGCCGCAGCCCGTCCGGAGTGTCCTTGGCGGCGGTCGCGCAGTTGTCGGCGGGGGTCAGGAAGTAGCGCGCCCCGGCGTCCCGCGCGGCCACCGTCTTCATCCCGATGCCGCCGATCGCGCCGACCTTCCCGGCGTCGTCGATGGTGCCGGTCCCGGCCACGAACTTGCCGCCCGTCATGTCACCGGGGGTCAGTTTGTCGACGATGCCCAGGGCGAACATGAGTCCCGCGCTCGGACCGCCGACGTCGGCGAGCTTGATGTCGATCGAGAACGGGAAGGTGTGGTCGGTGCCCGCCTTGATGCCGACGACGGGCCGCTGCTCGCCGTCCCCCTTGGGCGAGTCGACGGTCTCGACGACCACGTTCCGCGTGTTCATCGGCTCCTTGCCGGCCTTCTCGGCCGCCGCGACCTCCTTCGCCGGGATCACCGCGAACACGACTTTGTCGCCCGTCTTGTGCCGGGTGACGAGCTTGGCGACGTCGTCGGGCGCCTTGACCGCCGTACCGTCCACGGAGCGGATCACGTCACCGGCGTGCAGGACGCCCTCGGCCGGGGTGCCCTTGCCGACGGAGGCGACGACGACGCGCGCGGTGACCGGGATGTCCAGCTCCTTGAGGGCGGCGACCTTCGCGCTCTCCTGCGACTCGCTGAACTCCTCCGCGTTCTCCTGCGTCGACTCCTCCTCCGTCTGGCCCTTCGGATAGAGGTTGTCGTGCGGGAGCACGATCGCGTCCCGGGAGAGCCAGCCGACGACCGCCTGCGGCAGGTTCATCGTGAAGTCGGGGCTCGTGACCCGGACCGTCGTCATGTTGAGGTGCCCGCTCGCCTCGTAGGTCTTGCGGCCCGTGATCTGCAGCACCGGTTCACCGTCGTGCTCGTCGAGGGTGTTCACCGTGGGGCCCGGGGACATCTCGGCGTACGGCACCGTGATGAGAACACCGGCACACAACAACGCGATCAGCATCAGGGTGGAGGCGAGCATCGTCGCGGTGCGGCGTGGCATGGAACGACAGTACGGGACGGGAACGGGGGCGCACCCCCGGGGCCGGTCCGTACGAGGGGCCCGGCCGGGCGCTTCCCCGAGGGTGGTTCAGCGCTCGGCGTTCAGCGCTCGGCGGCGGAGGCGGACTTCTCCATCGCGGCGCGGAACCTGGCGTACCCCGCCAGCTCCGGTCCGTCGCCCGTACGGCGGGTGCGCGCGGCCCAGGAACCCCAGAGCCCCGCGCCGACGGCGGCCGTGAACGGAATCAGCAACCACGCAAGAGCGGCCATGCCGACCTCCGACTCCCCGAGAGCGTCCCGACTGACTGATCAGCAGATTAACGAGCTGCTAGGGCAACGCTCCACGGCGGGGTGCGGTTACGCAACCGGAGCGCCGGTCCCACGGTTGGAGCCGCCGCTTCACCCGGCCACCGCCGCCTGACGGGGCGCCTACGCGCCGACGCCCACCCACTCCTCCGTACCGTCACCGAAGGTCTGGTGTTTCCAGATCGGCACCTCGTGCTTGAGGTCGTCGATGAGACGGCGGCAGGCCGCGAAGGCCTCGGCGCGGTGCGGGCAGGAGACGGCGACGACGACCGCGAGGTCACCGATGGACAGGTCACCCACGCGGTGCACGGCGGCCAGCGCCCGCACCGGGTAGTCCGCCGCGACCTTCTCCGCGACCCGGCGCAGCTCCGTCTCCGCGGTGGGGTGGCACGAGTAGCCGAGCGCACTGACGTCGGCGCCGCCGTCGTGGTCGCGCACCGTCCCGACGAACAGGGCCGTGCCCCCGGCGGCAGCGTCGCCGACGGCCGCGAAGACCTCGTCGACGGACAGCGGGGTCTCCCGGATCGCGAGCAGCCGCACCGGGTCCTGGGACGGCCGCTCGCCCGGGTGCTCAGAGGTGGTTGCCATGCCGCCCATGGTGCCGCACACCGCGCCGGGGCGGGACACGGGACGGCGCTCGGGGCGCCTCGCCGGGGTCTCAGATGCGGCGGCGTGCCTTGCGGGCCCGGCGCACCAGCGCGGCCGTGCCGAGCAGGGCGACGGTGGCGCCCGCCGCTCCGGCGGCCGTGGCGTCCTTGCGGCCGAGCCGGCGACCGGCGACGGTGCGCCGCCCGGCCACCTCCTCCAGCAGCTCCGCGAGGACCTCCTCGTTGGTCCATCGTGGGCGCCAGCCCGCGTCGTGCAGCCTGCTGACGCTGACCACCCAGGGGTTCATCGTGTACGCGAGGTCTCCCGCCGGGGAGGGCGTGAGGCCGATGCGGTGCAGCCGGGCGGCGGCGCCGAGCGCGACGGCGGAGGGCAGCTCCATGCGGCGGATGCCGCTCAGCTCCTCGATCTCCTCCTGCTCCAGCCACCCGTCGCAGCCGACCGCGAGTTCCCCGTCGACCTTTTCGAGTACGGCGTACTCCAGGGCGCTGACCAGGTCCTCCACGTGGCAGAACTGCCAGGCGGGCCGCGAGCCGGCCACGACGAGGAGCCGCGGCGACTCGAAGTAGCGGGTCAGGGCCGTGTCGGTGCCGCCGACCAGGAGGGCGGGGCGCAGCACCGTGACGTTGAGGCCGGGGTGGGCGCGTGGGGCGCGGCGGGCCAGCCGTTCGATCTCCAGGAGGTCGCCGACGCCGGTGGCCTCGGCGGTCGCCTTCAGCTCGGCGTCCTCGGACAGCGGCAGTTCGTTGTCGGGCAGCGCCCCGTAGACCATGGCGGAGGTGCACAGCACGACGCGGTGCACCCCGGCCGCGGCGGCGGAGGTCAGCACCGTCTGGGTCCCCCGCACGTTGTACGCCGTACGGGCGGCCGGATCGGTCTCCAGGTCGAGGTTGAAGGCGAGGTGCACGACGACGTCGGCGCCGCGCAGTTTCTCGGCGATCGCCGGATCGCGGATGTCCAGGGTGTGCCACTGCGCCTGCGGGCAGTCACCGCGCCGTTCGTCCAGTGCGACGACCTGCTTGATCTCCTCGGAGGCCACCAGCCGCTCGACCAGGAGGGCGCCGAGGCCCGAGGCCGCGCCGGTCACGGCGACGACGGGACCGCGCGAGGCGGCGGCGGACGGGTTTCGCGCTGCGCGAACCTGCGGATCTGGGGAACTCACCAGGCGTCTCCAGCGGTTGTCTTCAGTACGTGCGGGAATCACGCGTACGTACCAGGTGGCGTCCATCCTGCCGCAGGCCACGTGTCGGCGGAGCACCGAGCCCCTTTGCGGCTCCGGTGTCTACGCTGGGTGGTGTTGCAGGGCAGCCGCCGCCGGCTTCGTGACCGGCGGCCTTACCAGCCGAGGAAACCCGTGAGTGACACCCCATTCGGATTCGGCCTTCCGCCGGAGGAGCCGGACGACGGCGACGAGGGCAAGAAGAAGGGCACCCCCGGTGGGGGCCAGGGCTCCGGCTCCGGCTTCGGCCAGGGCGGCCCGATGAACCCGTTCGGCATCGGGCCGGGCGGGCCGGGCGGCGCGGGGGGCGACAACCCCTTCGCCGCGATGTTCGGCTCGCTCAACCCGAACGACCTGGGCGCGGCCTTCCAGCAGCTCGGCCAGATGCTCTCGTACGAGGGCGGCCCGGTGAACTGGGACATGGCCAAGCAGATCGCCCGGCAGACGGTCTCCCAGGGCACCGCCGACGGCACGAAGGACGCGAGCGTCGGCCCGGCGGAGCGCTCGGCCGTCGAGGAGGCGGTGCGGCTGGCCGATCTGTGGCTGGACGACGCGACCTCGCTGCCCTCCGGGGCCGGCTCGGCGGTGGCGTGGAGCCGCGCCGAGTGGGTCGAGGCGACCATCCCGGTGTGGAAGGACCTCGTGGACCCGGTCGCCGAGCAGGTCGGCGCGGCCATGGGCGATGTGCTGCCCGAGGAGATGCAGGCCATGGCGGGCCCGCTGCTCGGCATGATGCGTTCCATGGGCGGCGCGATGTTCGGCACCCAGATCGGGCAGGCCGTGGGCACGCTCGCGGGCGAGGTCGTCGGCTCGACCGACATCGGGCTGCCGCTGGGTCCGGCCGGGAAGGCCGCGCTGCTGCCCGTCAACATCGAGGCGTTCGGCAAGGACCTGGGCGTCCCCAAGGACGAGGTCCGTCTGTATCTGGCGCTGCGCGAGGCCGCCCACCAGCGGCTCTTCGCCCATGTGCCGTGGCTGCGCTCGCACCTGTTCGGCGCGGTCGAGGGCTACGCGCGCGGCATCAAGGTGGACACCTCGAAACTGGAGGACGCGGTCGGCCAGCTCGACCCGTCCAACCCCGAGCAGCTTCAGGACGCTCTCCAGCAGGGCATGTTCCAGCCGGAGGACACCCCGCAGCAGAAGGCCGCGCTGGCCCGTCTGGAGACGGCGCTCGCGCTGGTCGAGGGCTGGGTGGACGCGGTCGTGCACACGGCGGCCAAGCCGCGTCTGGGGGCGGCGGACGCGCTGCGCGAGACGCTGCGCCGTCGTCGCGCCTCGGGCGGTCCCGCCGAGCAGACCTTCGCGACCCTGATCGGTCTGGAGCTGCGTCCGCGCCGCCTGCGGGACGCCTCGCGGCTGTGGGCCTCGCTCACCGACGCACGCGGCGTGGACGGCCGGGACGGCCTGTGGGCCCACCCGGACATGCTGCCCACCGCCGAGGACCTGGACGATCCGGACGGCTTCGTCCACCACGAGCAGGCGGACTTCTCCGAGCTGGACAAGATGCTCGGCGAGGCGGCCGGAAGGGCCGACCTGAAGAAGCGGGACGCCGCCGAGGGCTCCGGGGACGCCGCCGAGGACGAGGGCGGTGCCAAGGGCTCCGACCCGGGTGAGGGGAACGGCGAGGGCGGCAAGGGCGGCACGGACAGGGGCGACGAGGGCGCGTGAGTCTGCTCGAAGACGCGGTCGCGGTCCTCAAGGGCTACGACCGCCAGCCCGAGCTGCGCCAGGCGTACCTGGATCACCTCCAGGCGCACCCGGACGGCATGGGGAAGGCGTGCGGCGCCGGTCATGTGACGGCCAGCGCCCTGGTGGTGGACCAGGACGGCGGCCGGGTCCTGCTCACCCTGCACAAGAAGCTGCGGATGTGGCTCCAGATGGGGGGCCACTGCGAGCCGGAGGACCCCACCCTGGCGGCGGCCGCCCTGCGCGAGGCCACGGAGGAGTCGGGGATCGCGGGGCTGAGCCTGCTGCCGGTGGGACCGGTGCGGCTGGACCGGCACTCCATCCCGGGCCCGTGCACCCAGCACTTCGACGTGCAGTACGTGGCGGTGGCGCCGCCGGGCGCGGCCGAGCGGATCAGCGAGGAGTCCCTCGACCTGCGGTGGTTCCCGTACGAGGAGGTCGCCTCGGTGAGCGATGCCTCGGTCGTACGGCTCGTGGAGGCGGCGCGCGCGGCGCTGTGAGGGGCCGGATGCCGTCCGGCCGGACGGCGTCGGGGAGGACATCGGTAAGGGGCGCTCACATGGGTGAGCGCCCCTTACCGTTTCCCGTGCGGCGGTGCGGTCCCACGCGCCGTCGTGGGGTGGCGGTCGGGCCCGGCAGACCGTCGTGACCGGGCCGCCCGCTCCCGCTCACTGCCAGGCGTTGCCCTGGTTCTGGCCGACCCCGTAGTGGCCCGCGAGGCCGGAGGGGCCCGCGCCCTGCGGGGGCAGCAGTTCGCTCGGCTGGACGAGGACCTGTCCCTGGCCGAGGAAGCTGAGTTCCCAGCCCTCCCCCGTGCTGCCCCTGCGCCGCCACACGCCGCCGGCGTGGGTCTGTGCCTGCATCTGGACGCGCAGCCCGGAGGACCAGGCGACGACGGCGTCGGCGTCCACGTTGACGTACGTCTCCCCGGTGACCTGGAGCAGGAGCGGCTGTCCCGAGGTCATGAGGGCGGCCTTGCCCCGGCCGGTGATGTTGAGCTGGTACTTGCCGGAGCCGGAGATGCCGAACTGGCTGTCGACGGCGATCACCTCGGTGTGCAGCGTGGAGTCCAGGGCGAGGACGTAGGCGCTGTCGACGGTGAGGCCCTCGTGGTCGATGTCGACGAGGTGGGTGTACTGGGCGAGGTTCGCGAGGTAGACGGTGCCCTGCCCGGAGCAGCGCATGAGGTCGAGGCCCTCGCCGGTCTGCCTGCGGGCGCGCCGCTGCCCCGGGGAGACGTACTCGCCGTCGAACTCGACGAGGCCCTGGTAGGCGACCATGGCGCCCTTGCGGGCGAGGACGTCCTCGTGGCCCTGGAGGGCCACCCGCAGCAGTTGCGGGTTCTGGACGGTCCAGCGCTCCTGGGTCTGCTGTTCCGTGTACGCGAAAAGCGGGCTCTGCATGATGTGTTTCGCTCCCCCTCAGCCCCGGGCCCTGAGCCGGTCGGTGCTGTCCTCGCTGGGCTGGACGACGACGATTCCCTCTCCGGAGAAGGCCATCTGGTACGCCTCACCGCTGCCGCGGCCGATCATCGCACCGGCCTTGAAGCTGCGTTTCCCCTTGACCTTGAGGTGCGGGGACCAGGCGACGAGGGCGTCGGGGTCGACGTAGGTCTCGTCCTCGCCCCGTCCGCAGTCCACGACGATGGGCGTGCCCCTGGAGGTCAGCGCGACCCAGCCGTCTCCGGCGACCTTGACGTTGAACAGTCCCTGGCCGGCGAACTTGGCGAGGCCCTTGACGCGTTCCACGCCCCACTGGAGGTGGGCGTCGAACGCGAGCAGGTTGGTGCCGTTGACGGAGAGCGCGTCACCGCCGAGGTTGATGACGACGACGTCGGCCCCGTAGTCGGCGAGGTAGAGCAGTCCGTCCCCGGAGCACTTCATGAGGGGCGTGCCCTCCCCGGTGGCCCAGCTGCCGGCCATCTGCCGCAGGGACGGCGGATTGGCCTCGTACTGGACGAATCCCTCGTACGCGACCATGGAGCCCTTGCGGGCGTAGAGGTCCCGGCCGCTCTGCATCGCGATCTTGGCCATGTGGTGGCCGTGGTTCTCCATGCGGGCCGCGACGGGGGTCGCGGCGAAGCCCGCGAGCTGCTGCTGCAACATTCCGCTTCCCCTCAGATCTCGTACGGCTGGACGATGACGAAATTGCCCGGGGCGCCTCTGAACTGGAGGTTCACGGTCTCCCCGCTGTGGCCCGGGTAGGCGTTGCGGCGCAGCCGCACCTGGCTGGAGATGATCACCTGGGAGGCGGCCGACCAGGCGACGACGGCGTTGCAGTCGGCGAAGGTCGTGGGGGTGACGGGCAGGACCACGGGGGTGCCGTGCGTCTTGACGACGACGGTGCCGGTGCCCTGGAACTGCATGGTGAACAGCGAGCCGCCGGGGATGCCGTGCCCGTCGATCCGGCGGACCTCGCGCTGCAAGGACTCGTCGAAGGCGAGGACCGCCTCGGCCGACACGCAGATGGCGTCGCCCTGCAGCTCGATGGGGTGCAGGTGCGCCCCGGCGTCGGCGAGGAACACCTGGCCCTTGCCAGTGCAGCGCATGAGCTGGAGTTCCTGGCCGGTGGCGTTGCCGACGACGCGGCCGGCGAAGCCCGCGCCCTTGTACCCGAAGTCGACCTTGCCCTGGTAGAGCACCATGCTGCCCTGGCGGGCGAGGACGGGTGCGCTCTCGGCGCCGAGGTCGACGCGGACGAGCTGCCCGTTCTGCTGGGTCCAGCGGCGCCCGCCCGGTGCCTCGCGGTACTTCTCGAAGGCCGCGGCGACTCCGGGGGTGCCGCCGCCCTGGGGGATGGCGCCCGGGGCTCCGGCCGGGGGCGCCCCGCCCGCTGCCGGTGCCGCGCCGAAGGGCGGCGGCTGGTAGGCGCCGGGGGGCTGGGCGTAGCCGGGCGGGGCCGAGGGCTCGGCAAGGGTGTGCCCGGGGGCCTGCGGCTGCCCGGGAACGGGCTGGACATGTCCGGGTGGCGGTGGCGGCGGCCCGGGAGCGCCGGGCGGCGCGGTCATCGGCGCCACGACCGTCGGCGCGGCGTGCAGGTCGGGCTGCGGCGGAACCGGCGGCGGCGAGACGGCGGGAGCCGGGACGGCGGGAGCCTGGGGAGCCGGGACGGCGGCGGGCTGCGGGACCGGGGCGGGAGCCTGCGGGGCCGCCGGAGGTTCCGGCGCGGCCGAGGCGGGAGCCGGCGCGGCCGGCGGGGCGAAGGCCGGGGGTGCGAAGCCCGGGGCCGCCGTGGCGGGCGCCGGCTCGGGTGCGGGCGGTTCCTCCTCCGCGACCTCGCCGCCGAAGTTGCGCAGCAGCGCCTCCAGTCCGCCGTCGAAGCCCTGGCCGACGGCGGCGAAGCGCCACACGTCCTTGAGGTAGAAGTCGCCGACCATGACGGCCCGCTCGGTCGTGAACTCCGAGCCGTCGAAGGCGTAGCGGGCGACCTCCTCGCCACCGGCGACGATCCGCAGGTAGCCGGGCCCGATCTGGGACATCTGACCGGCGCCGTCGATCGTCGCGGTGAAGGAGAGCCGCTGGACGTGGGCGGGGACGCGGTCGAGCGTCACCCGGAAGGACTCGGTGTCCCCCGCCTGCGGTCCGAGCAGCTGAAGCGACTCCTCGGGGGACTTCGGCTGGTTGAAGAAGATGAAGTACTGGTCGTCCGACAGCCGTTCCTCGGCGTCGAGGCCGAAGCAGCTGATGTCGAAGCTGAGGCCGGGCCCCGCGATCTGCACTCCCACGTACAGATCCGTCCCGGCGGTGAGGTCACTGATCTTTGCCTTGTGGCCGCGCTGGAATTGCCTGGACATGCCTGCCGACCGCCCCCCATTTCCGTCTACGTGCTGGTCCCTGCGTGCTGCCTGTCCGTCCGGCTGACGGCGACGAGGCCGTGCCGTCACCCGTCGTCCGCCCTCGCGGAGGATCCCGCGGGAAGCAGCCGGGCAGCAGTGTGTCGCGTCAGGCTAACGGTTCACGAGGGGAGGGCCGAGAGCTGGTACAGAGCTGCCGCACAATCGATGCGGGACGAGCACGTGTGACGCCCCGTCACATCGGTGACCTGCGGAGTTCTCGGCCCGCTCCGCCCTCGGGAAGTCCCGCGCCAAAGTCCGGAGAGGACGCGCGCACCAGTCTCCGGGCCGCAGTCCCTGAACCTCGGCGTCTGAACATCAGCCCCCGAACCTCGGTGTCCGAACCTCGGTCTCCGAACCTCAGTCCCCGAAGAGGTCCCGCGGCTCGTCGTGGATGTCCCGGTCCTCGTGATCCTCGTGATCGTCGGCCCCGTCCCCGGCGTCGGCGCCGCCGTCCCCGTCGCCGGTCTGCGCGGGCGACGGCAGGGCGGACACGACGCCCTCCAGGTACCCGCGGGCGCGCTCGGTCCGCGGGTAGACGTCGAGCAGGGCCCAGAAGCGGGGGCCGTGGCCGGGGACCAGCAGGTGGGCCAGTTCGTGCAGGAGCACGTAGTCGACGACGTACTCGGGCATGCCCTGGAGGCGGTGGGAGAGACGGATGCTGCCCTCGGAGGGGGTGCAGGAGCCCCAGCGCGTGTTCTGGTTGGTGACCCAGCGCACGGTCGCGGGCCGCGCCCGGCCGTCGAGGAACTGTTCCGACAGGCGTGCCGCCCGCTCGGTCAGCTCCGCGTCGCCGGGGCGTCTGCGGCTCTCCTGGGCGGCGAGCTTGTCGAGCATCACGTTGACCCAGCGCCGCTCCTCGGCCTCGGACATGCGGGCCGGGATGAGCACGATGGTCCGGTCGCCCTCGCGGTACGCGGAGACCGTGCGCCGTCGGCGGGCGCTGCGGCGCACTTCCACCGGGCCGGTGCGTGCCGGGCTCTGCGAGGGGCTGGGCGCACGGCGCGCGGCGCCGGCCGCGCGGTGCAGGGGGTCGCCGGACATTCCTCGACGTTACCCGCTGTCAGGGGTGGACGTCCCGCCTCCGGACAGCATGCGTGGCGAGCCGCACCACCGTCCGCCGCATTCATACGACAAACGCCCGGGGCTGTGGACAACTTTCCGCACACGAACGGACAGGCGTCGCATGATGGCATCACTCGCTCACGCCGGGTGAGCGGGTGAGGTGAGGGCCGACCATCGGGCGGCGCCGGAGAGCGGGGACGGGATGACGGGACGAGCGAGCACGCGAGGGACGACGGCACGAGCGGGCACTCGGGGGACGACGGCACGAGCGGGCGGCGGTGGCGAGGTGGGGACGGCTGTCGCGGCACCGCTCGGGCATCCCGCGCTGAAACCGGCGCTGCGGCAGGGGTGGC
Source organism: Streptomyces sp. NPDC049954 (assembly GCF_040656295.1). Classification (NCBI taxonomy): domain Bacteria; kingdom Bacillati; phylum Actinomycetota; class Actinomycetes; order Kitasatosporales; family Streptomycetaceae; genus Streptomyces; species Streptomyces sp. NPDC049954. The sequence goes on along the minus strand of NZ_JBFALS010000013.1, from coordinate 151,420 downwards.
GGGATCTGAACAACACGCAGTTCGGGGTCACGGAGGCCCGGGCCGTGGTCCTCGGTCCGCTGGATCTGGCCACCAGCGCCTTCCTGCGGCTGCTCGACGGGACGCGCGGTCTGCCACTCCTTTACGCGGAGGCGGCGCGGGCGGGGCTGAGCGAGGGATACGTGGACCGGCTGCTGGACGGCCTGGTGCGGGCGGGGCTGCTGGAGGACGCGACAGGCGGCGGGGAGGGCGCCGCCCGCCTGCGGGAGGACTCGGCCCTCATGGAGCGGCTGCGGCCCGACCTCGCGTCTCTCTCGCTGCTCGATCCGCGCCCTTGCGGAGCCCTGGAGAGGCTGGGTGTGCGTGCCCGCGCCCGCGTCCTCGTCCGTGGGGCGGGAAGGGTGGGGGCGTCGGTCGCGGCCCTGCTCTCGGGGGCCGGGGTGGGCCGCGTCGAGGTGATGGACGGGGGCCGGGTCGATCCGGGGGACGTCTCGCCTGGAGGGCTGCCGCCCTCGGCGGTGGGGCAGCGGCGCGCGGAGGCGGCCCGCCGTCTCGTACGGGAGATGGCGCCGGCCCACGGCAGACGCCAGGCGCCGCCGGACGAACCAGCCGGCGGGCGGGTACCACGGCAGAGCGGTGCGGGAGGCGGTGCGGGAGGCGGTACGGATGCCGGTCGCGCTCCGGGGGCGCGGGAGTCCGAGGGGTACTCCCTGGTCGTGCTCGCCCCTCGGGACGGACTGGCCGTGCACGCCCCCGACCCGGCGACAGCTGAGCCGCTCCTCGCCTCCGGCACCCCGCATCTGTACGCCGGGCTGATCGAGTCGAGCGCGGTGGTGGGGCCGTTGGTCCTGCCGGGGGCGACCGGGTGTGCCCGGTGTCTGGACCTGGGGCGCGCGGACCGGGACCCGGCCTGGCCCCGGCTGCTGGCCCAGTGGCGCTCGGGGCGGGCGCACCGGGCCGAGGCGGCGGACCTCGCGCTGGCCGCCGCGGCGGCGGGGCTCGCGGCGGCGCACGCGCTGACCTTTCTGGACGGCGGACTTCCGGCGAGCACCGGAGCACGCTGGGAGGCGGCGCTGCCGGGCGGGGACTGGCGCTCCCGTTCCCTCTCCCCGCATCCGCTGTGCGGGTGCGGGGCGGCTCACGAAACCCGCGCGGGCCGCGCGGGCCGGGCGGACGAGGCGGCCCGGGAGGATCGGGCGGAACAGGCGGCCCCTGAGGGCCAGGCGGCTCAGGCCAGTCATACGGGCGCGGGCGGGTGAACGCCTCGGGGACCGCGCACCGGGTGAGGGGAGGAGCCGACGGGGTCGCGGACGCGAGGGGACACAATGGCCGGGTAGGCGCCGTTCGCGGCGCGGCCTGCTGGGACATGGAGGGCTTATGTCTGATCTTCCCCGTAAGGCGGTGACCAGGACCGCCAAGCTGGCCACACTGCCGCTCGGTTTCGCCGGTCGCGCCACCTGGGGCCTGGGGCGGCGGATCGGGGGCGTCTCCGCGGACCTGGTCGGCCGTGAACTGCAGCAGCGCACCGCCGATCAGCTCTTCAAGGTGCTGGGCGAGCTGAAGGGCGGGGCCATGAAGTTCGGGCAGGCTCTGTCCGTCTTCGAGTCGGCCCTGCCGGAGGAGGTCGCGGGCCCCTACCGGGCGGCGCTCACCAAGCTCCAGGAGGCCGCTCCCCCGATGCCGACGAGCACGGTGCACGCGGTGCTCGCCGAACGGCTCGGGGAGGACTGGCGCGAGCTGTTCCAGGAGTTCGACGAGCGGCCGGCGGCGGCGGCCTCGATCGGCCAGGTGCACCGCGCGGTGTGGCGGGACGGCCGGGCGGTCGCGGTGAAGGTCCAGTACCCGGGGGCGGGCCGGGCCCTGCTGTCGGACCTGAACCAGCTGGCCGTCTTCGCGAAGCTCCTGGGGCCGGTGGTACCGGGCATCGACGTCAAGCCGCTGATCGCGGAGTTGCGTGCGCGGGTCGCCGAGGAACTGGACTACGAGCTGGAGGCGGACTCCCAGCGCGCCCACGCCGCGGAGTTCGCGGACGACCCCGACGTGGTCGTGCCGGACGTGGTGCACCAGTGCGAACAGGTGCTGGTGACGGAGTGGCTGGAGGGCGTGCCGCTGTCGGAGGTGATCGCTTCGGGGACGGCGGAACAACGGGACCGGGCCGGGCAGTTGCTCGCGCACTTCCTGTTCTGCGGACCGGCCCGTACCGGGCTGCTGCACGCCGATCCACACCCGGGGAACTTCCGCCTGGTCCCCGACGGAGAGGGCGGCTGGCGGCTGGGCGTCCTGGACTTCGGGACGGTGGACCGGCTGCCGGGCGGGCTGCCGGACATCATCGGCCGTTCGCTGCGGCTGAGTCTGGAGGGCCGGGCGGAGCAGGTCCACGAGTCACTGCGCACCGAGGGCTTCATCAAGGAGTCCGTGGAACTGGACGCGCAGGCCGTCCTCGACTTCCTCCTGCCGATCATCGAACCGGCCGGGGCCGAGGAGTTCGCCTTCACCCGTGGCTGGCTGCGGGGCCAGGCGGCCCGGATCGCGGACCCGAGGTCGCCCGCGCACCACCTCGGCCGGCAGCTGAACCTGCCCCCGTCCTACCTTCTGATCCACCGCGTGACGCTGAGCACGATAGGTGTGCTGTGCCAGTTGGACGCCCATGTCCGGCTGCGCGAGGAGCTGGAGAACTGGCTCCCCGGCTTCGCGAGCGACGGTGAACTCCCGGGCTTCGTATGGGAGGAGGAGCCGGCCACCTGAGCGGGCGCTGCGGCCCGCCCGGCCACGTACTTCCTGCTTCCCCCCCCTTTCACCGGCACCGCTGATCGCGTCTTCCCCGTCTCACCGGCACCGTCGCCGAGGGTGTGGCTCTCGCCCCGGGCCCGTCACCCGTCGGGCCGCTCCCGTCCGGCCACGGCCCGCCGAGGCACTACCCTGCTCCGCATGCCAGAGGACAGCACCCTTTCGCTGCGGGACGACGCCCCGCAGGAGTCCCGGCGGGAGCTCCTGAGCCGGACGTTCGACGAGGACGCGGAGTTGTACGACCGGGCCAGGCCCGGATATCCGCCGAAGCTGTACGAGGACCTCGCGGAACTCGCGGGCGCCTCCTGCGGCAGCCGCGTGCTGGAGGTGGGCTGCGGAACCGGACAGGCGACGGTGCCGCTGGCCGGGCGGGGGTGCCGGATCACGGCCGTCGAGGCGGGCGTGCACATGGCCGCGGTCGCCCGCCGCAAGCTCGCCGAGGCCGGGGCCGCGGACGTGGAGGTGGTGACGGCGCGGTTCGAGAGCTGGCCGCTGCCTCCGGACCCCTTCGACGCGGTCGTCTCGGCGACGGCCTTCCACTGGATCGACCCGTCGGTGCGGGTGGCGAGAGCCGCCGACGCACTGCGTCCCGGTGGCGCGCTCGCCGTGGTGCGTACCCAGCATGTGCGGGGCGGCACCGAGGAGTTCTTCGTCGAGGTGCAGCGCTGCTACGAACGCTTCGACCCGCTGACGCGACCCGGGCAGCGCCCGCCCGAGGCCGCCGCTGTCGACGGCTCGGACCACGCGCGGGAGGTGGCGCGCAGTGGCCGGTTCGGTCCGACGGCCTTCCGCCGCTACGAGCGGGACCTCACCTACACCAGCGCGGAGTACGTGGAGCTGTTGCGGACCTACTCCAATCACCGCGCCCTGCCGGAGGCCGCCAGGAACGGGCTGCTGGGGTGCGTCGCGGATCTGATCGGGCGGCGGTACGGCGGCCGGGTGACCAAGCGGTACCTGATCGAGCTGGCCGTGTCGCACCGGCGCTGAACCTCGCCCTCGTCGCCCGCACAGCCGATGTCCGCCCCGCCCGTCTCCGTCTCACCCCCCCCTGCCCGCTCCACCGCTGAACGCCGGGAGGGGGTGCCCCACCGTCACGGTGGGGCACCCCCTCACAGATTGGCGCGGACCGGCACGAGAAGGCCCGGGGCCGGGGTGCCGGGGCCGCCGGCATTCCGGGGCCTCCGGCCTCCAGCTTCCGGCTTCCGGCCTTCCGCAGCGTTCTGAGCACCTGAAGGTTCAGGGCGTCCGCTCGCTGATTACTGCATGACGGCCAGCGCGAGGGCGCGGCGGGCCCTCATCGAGGCTCGTTCGGCCCGGCGTTGAAGGCGCCGGGCGGCGAGGAGGCGGGCGGCCGGACGGGCCGCTTCCGCCTCTCGCAGGCGTTCGTGCATATGCGCACGCGCCATGGCTTCTGGGATGAGTTGCATCTCTCGGGTCCTGTTCTGGGGTCCGGCGGTCTCACCGGTACGAGTGGCTTCTGCAAAGGCGATGCCCATGGGCTCCGCTGCGGTGGACTTCATCGGGTCCTGCTTCTGGGGGTTGTGCGTGCGAGGTCGATCGATGGTTCCGGTGATGTTCATGCCACGACCGGGTTCTTGCGCGGGCGGCCACGCGGCCGCTTGCGGGCGACGACCACGCCCTGGACGAAGAGCTCCCCACCCCAGACGCCCCACGGCTCGCGGCGCTCCTTGGCGCCGGCGAGGCAGGCCTCCACGAGCGGGCAGGTACGGCAGAGCGACTTGGCGTACTCGACGTCGGCCGGGGACTCCGCGAAGAAGACCTCGGGGTCGTAAGCGCGGCAGGGCACCGGGGTGCCGAGGTTCTCGATGGCCTCGTCGAGAGCGGTGAGCGGGGTGAGCGGGCTGAGCGCGGTCAAGGCGGAATCCTCCGTGGAGCCGGGCGGCTGACTGGCGGGTGAGGGCGGTACGGACGGGACGTGCGTTTCGGTGTGCACGGTTGCTGGTTCCTCGTCTGTCAGTCCGGCTGGTGGCCGGTGGTGGCTGGTACCGGTGTTGCCTGGCTCGTGGCTCCTTCGCGCTCTGCCTCAGAATGCCGAGGCAAAACAAAAGGGCCGCGGTACCCGAGTGGGGTTCCGCGGCCCTGAAGGAGCCTGTCTGACTGCCGGTCAGACTGGATCGCTCCAGGGTTCGAGCCCACGGAAGGCCCACATCGTGTGGTGCTGGTGCTGCTTCGTCCGGTCTTCAGCACCGGCTGCGGCGAAGGAATAGGCCGAGACCTGTGCCGTCGCTACTGCTGCCGCCGGTGCCTGGGTCGGTCGCTCATTACGCTCGATCACGGGGAGGGAGCCCACGAAGGAGACTCCGGCCATGCGTGCGACAGAGACGCCGGACAGTCCGGTGCCCAGGACGGAGACGCTGAGAGAACGAGAGGCGACGACCGAGAGATCGGTCTTTTTGGTGGAGTTCAGAATGCTGATCACTTCAATCGCCTCCCTTCGGCGTCTCGGGGGACCGGCACGGGGCCTGTCCTGCGGTTTACGACTGTTCGAGCACAGCACGGTTCGGGGGCTTCGGAGAAGCCGTCCGTTCCCGTGCCTAAGAACCTATGGGGCTTGCCCGGGCATGCGCAAACTATTTTTCCGACGAGTTTCGCTCAGTCCTCGTCCTGGGCCGTCGCACGGTCCTCACCTGCGCAGATGGCGAGGACATCGGGGCCGTAGGTGCGAAATTTCCGCGCCCCGACTCCGGGGATGCGCGCGAGGTCCGTCTCGCTCTCCGGGACGGCCTCGGCGATGGCGACGAGGGTCTTGTCCGTGAAGACGCAGAAGTCGGGCTGTCCGAGCTGCTGGGCCCGGGTCTCCCGCCAGTCGCGCAGCCTGCGGTAGACGCCCTCGTCCATGTCCGAGGGGCAGGTCTCGCACCGCATCAGCTTCATCTCGCCGGCCTCGGTGAGGGTGCGTCCGCAGACCCGGCAGCGGGCGGGGGCCCGTCGGCGCGGGGCCGTCCGGAAACCGTCCTGCCCGGCGTCCTCGCCCGCCTTCGCGTCGGGTCGCCCGCCGGTGGAGCCGGGGACTCCGGCGGAGGAACCGAGGGGGGTGCCCGTCGCACCCGAGCGCAGTGTCTCGATGAAGCGGCTGGGGCGGCGGCCTCCCCAGCCGCCGGGGGTGCGGGAGAGCGCCCAGGACAGGGAGAGGTGGACGCGGGCGCGGGTGATGCCGACGTAGAGCAGGCGGCGTTCCTCCTCGATCTGCTCGTCGGTCTTCGCGTAGGTGATGGGCAGCATGCCCTCGTTGAGGCCGACCAGGAACACGGCGTCCCATTCGAGTCCCTTGGCGGCGTGCAGCGAGGCGAGGGTGACGCCCTCGACGGTGGGGGCGTGCTGGGCGGCGGCCCGTTCGTCGAGTTCGGCGACGAGGTCGCCGAGGGCGGCGGCGGGCCGGGCGGCGCTCAGGTCCTCGGCGAGGCGGACGAGGGCGGCGAGGGACTCCCAGCGGTCGCGGACCGCTCCGGAACCGGCGGGCGGGACGGGCGACCAGTTCCGGCTGGAGAGGACGGCGCGGACCTGGGAGGGCAGGCCCGCCGTGTCGTCGTGGCGACTGTCGTTGCCGCCGAAGCGGGCGGCGGCGCGCAGGCCCGTGAGTGCTTCACGGACCTCGGCGCGTTCGAAGAAGCGCTCCGCTCCGCGCAGCTGGTAGGGGATCTGGGCGTCGGCGAGGGCCTGTTCGTAGAGGCTGGACTGGCCGTTGGTGCGGAAGAGCACGGCGATCTGTCCGGCCGGGACCCCGGAGGCGACGAGTTCCCTGATGCGGCGGGCGGTGCCCTCGGCCTCGGCGGGTTCGTCGGCGTACTCGGTGCTGAGGGGGCGGGGGCCCTTGGGGCGCTGGGCGACCAGTTCGAGCCGGTGCTCGGCGGCGCGGCCCTTGGCGTGGGCGAGCAGGTTGTTGGCGAGGTGCACGACCTGCGGGGTCGAGCGGTAGTCGCGGACGAGTTTGACGACCTTGGCCTCGGGGTGGCGCACCCGGAAGTTCAGCAGGTGGTCGGGGGTGGCGCCGGTGAAGGAGTAGATCGTCTGGCTGGCGTCGCCGACGACGCACAGGTCGTCGCGCTCACCGAGCCACAGGTCGAGCAGGCGCTGCTGGAGCGGGCTGACGTCCTGGTACTCGTCGACCACGAAGTGCTGGTACTGGGAGCGGACCTGGACGGCGACCTCGGGGTGGTCCTGGAGGATGCCGACGGTCAGCAGCAGGACGTCCTCGAAGTCGATGAGGACGCGCTCGCGCTTGAACTCCTCGTAGCGGCGGTAGATCCGGTCGATCTCGGCCGGGTCACGGGGCGGGCGGCGGTCGGCCTTGGCGGCGGCGGCCGCGTAGTCGGCGGGGACGGTGCGGGTGACCTTGGCCCATTCGATCTCGCCGGTGACGTCGCGCAGCTCGCTGCGGTCGAGACGGATTCCGCAGTGGGCGGCGGCCTCGGCGACGAGCTGGACCTTGCGTTCGACGAGCCGGGGCAGGTCCCCGCCGACGGCGCGCGGCCAGAAGAACTGGAGCTGGCGCAGCGCGGCCGAGTGGAAGGTGCGGGCCTGGACGCCCTGGGCGCCGAGCTGGCGCAGCCGGCCGCGCATCTCCCCGGCGGCGCGGTTGGTGAAGGTGACGGCGAGCACCGTGCTGGGCTTGAACCGGCCCGTGCGGACTCCGTAGGCGATGCGGTGGGTCAGCGCCCTGGTCTTGCCGGTGCCGGCCCCCGCGAGGACGCACACCGGGCCGGACAGGGCCGTCGCCACCTCGCGCTGCTCGGGGTCGAGCCCTTCGAGCACGGCGTCGGCGGTTTCGGGAACCTGGGGAACCTGCGGGGTGGGGGTGAAGAGGGATGCCTGCGGTGCTGCTGTCACTCCGCCATGGTCTCAGGTCGGCCCCCGGAGGCGACGTCCTTGTCCACAGGCCACCCTCCGCAGTCGTACGACCTGACTGAGTGCCCGGCCCCACCCCCGGGAATGGCCGGGGCGTGGCTTACGTTCACTGTGTGCGTCGACCTCATGGGAGGCCGCACCCCGAGGGGCGAAGGAGTACGAGAGACATGCCGGGCACCGTGACGATGTACAGCACCACCTGGTGCGGCTACTGCCGCCGGCTGAAGGGCCAGCTGGACCGCGAGGGGATCGCGTACAGCGAGATCAACATCGAGAACGACCCCGCGTCGGCCGAGTTCGTGGAGAAGGTGAACGACGGCAACCAGGTCGTTCCCACCGTGCTCGTGCAGGCCGAGTCGGGCACCGAGTCGGTCATGACCAACCCCTCGCTGGCCCAGGTCAAGCAGGCGCTCGGCGCCTGACGAGGGCCCCGGGCCGTCCGCGGGACGGCGCCGCGTCCCGCGACGGCCGTGTCCGGGAACACCGAAGCCCCCCGCCGGAAAGCGTGTCCGGCGGGGGGCTTCGTGCGTCCAGGTGCCACGGGTGGCCACAGGTGCCATCAGGTGCCACAGGTCTCACGGGTCCGACAGGCGCACCGCACCGCGCCGGCCCGGCCGGGCGGGCGGGGGCGGCCGCCTCAGCCCCGGTTGAGCGGCTTCGGCAGCGGCTTCCCGTACCAGAGTTCGACCAGGCGGGCGGCGATCGAGACGCCGAAGGGCGGCAGGACCTCGCCCGCCTCCATCGCGGAGCGCAGGTCCTCCCGGGAGAACCAGCGGGCCTCCTCGATCTCCTCGCCGTCCACGGTGATCTCCGGGGAGGTCGCGTGGGCCATGAAGCCGAGCATGAGGCTGGAGGGGAAGGGCCAGGGCTGGCTCGCGACGTACTCGACGGGGCCCACGGTCACTCCGGCCTCCTCGAACACCTCGCGGCGCACCGCGGCCTCGATGGTCTCGCCGGGTTCGACGAAACCGGCGAGGGTCGAGAAGCGGCCCTCGGGCCAGTGCACCTGGCGGCCGAGCAGGGCGCGGTCCTCCTCGTCGGTGACGAGCATGATCACCGCCGGATCGGTGCGCGGGTAGTGCTCGGCCCCGCAGGCGGGGCAGCGGCGGATGTGCCCGGCGGCGGCGATGACGGTGCGTTCGCCGCAGCGGGAGCAGAAGCGGTGCAGTCGCTGCCAGTTCTCCAGGGCGACGGCGTGCACCATGAGCCCGGCCTCGCGGTCGGACAGCAGCATCCCGGCCTCGCGCAGTCCGGCCGCGCGGGCGGACTGGTCGATGCGGCCGGGCAGGCTGTCCTTCTGGAGCGCGAAGTAGCAGACCCCGTCCTCGTCGGTGCCCAGGAAGTAGCGGTGCGCCTCGGTCATGGGCGCCTCGAAGCTCGGCGTCATGACGATCTCGGTGCGGCCGTCCTCCGTCTCGTCCAGGAGCACCTGGCCGCCCGACACGACGAAGACCCGGGTGCTGGGGTGGCTCCAGGCCGCGGCCAGCCACGCCTCGTCGAGACGGTGGTGGGCGGCGCGGTCGATGCCGCTGGGCGCGGTGAGGGAGATGGGCCGGGCGGTGGTGTCAGTGGTGTCGGTGGTGCGGTCGTTCCGGGTGGTCACAGGTACTTCCAACTCCCCCAAAGTGCGATGGCGCGATGGTCACGGGTCGGGCGGCGGGCGGTGGGGCTCCGTCTTTCAGTGTGCCTGGTCCCCACTGCCGGCGAGGTCCTGCCACAGGTGGGCGCTGGCCTCGGCGCCCTTGAGGAGGAGGTCCAGCTCGATCTTCTCGTCGGGGGCGTGCCAGCCGTCGGAGGGGACGGAGACGCCGAGGAAGAGGACGGGGGCGTCGAGGACGTCGCGCAGGTCGGCGGCGGGTCCCGAGCCTCCTTCGCGGGTGAAGCGGACGGGCTGGCCGAAGGCCTTCTCCATGGAGCGGACGACGGACTGGAGCGCCGGGTGGCTCAGGGGCGTCAGACAGGGCCTGGTGGCGCCTCCGAAGGAGATCTCGGCGCGCAGGCCCTCGGGGACGCGGGCCAGGGCCCAGTCCCGTACGGCCTGCTCGATCCGCTCGGTCTCCTGGCCCTCGACGAGCCGGAAGGAGAGCTTCACGAAGGCCGAGGACGGGATGATCGTCTTGCTGCCCTCGCCCTGGTAGCCGCCGCCGATCCCGTTGACCTCGGCGGTGGGCCGGGCCCAGATCCGCTCCAGAGTGGTGTGACCGGATTCACCCGCGGTGGCCCGGGACTTCGCGGTGCGCAGCCAGCTCTTCTCGTCGAAGGGGAGCTCCGCGAAGAGGCGTCGTTCGTACTCGGTGAGCGGGACGATCCCGTCGTAGAAGCCGGGCACGGTGACGCGGCCGTCCGCGTCGTGGAGGGCGGCGACGAGGCCGGCCAGCGCGGTGGCCGGGTTGGGCACGGCGCCGCCGAAGGAGCCGGAGTGGATGTCCTGGCCGGGTCCGTGCAGGACGATCTCGCACTCGGCGAGGCCGCGCATGCCGGTGCACACGGTGGGCGTCGTCTCGTCCCACATGCCGGTGTCGGAGATGACGACGGTGTCGGTGGCGAGCCGGTCGGCGCGTTCCTCGACGAGGGCGCGGAAGTGCGGCGAGCCGGACTCCTCCTCGCCCTCGACGAGGAGTTTGACGTGGACGGCGGGGGCGGTGCGGCCGGTGGTGGCGAGGTGGGCGCGCAGGCCGAGTGTGTGGAGGAACACCTGGCCCTTGTCGTCGGCGGCGCCGCGCGCGTACAGCTTTCCGTCGCGGATCTCGGGGACGAAGGGCTCGGAGTGCCAGCCGTCGGCGAGGTCGGCGGGCTGCACGTCGTGGTGGCCGTAGACGAGGACGGTGGGGGCTGCGGGGTCCTCGGCGGGCCAGTGCGCGAAGACGGCGGGCCGGCCGGGGGTGTCCCAGATCTCGACCACGGGGAAGCCGGTGTCGCGCAGTTTCCCGGCGAGCCAGTCGGCGCTGCGCCGTACGTCGTCGGCGTGTTCGGGCTGGGCGGACACCGAGGGGATGCGGAGCCATTCGGCGAGTTCACCGAGGAAGTCGGCGCTGTGACTGTGGACGTACGTGCGTACGGCGCCGACCTCGCTGTCGGCACCACCGGGGGGCGTGCTCATGCCCCCGAGCCTATCGGCCCGCCGTCGTGACCTCCTCCGGCGGCGCTCTCGCCGTCCTGTACGGCGAGGCTCCCGGGCCCCGGGTCCGGCTCCCGGTCCGGCTCCGGTTCCGGCTCCGGGTCCCGCAGGAGCCGTTCGAGTTCCCGGCGGCCGGGCAGCCGCCCGGGGCGCACCGCCCGGCCGGTGCGTACGAACAGGAAGGTGGCGGTGACCTTCTCGGGGTCGAGTCCGAGGCGTTCGGCCCAGGCCAGGCGGTAGACGGCGAGCTGGAGCGGGTCGGCGCCGCTCTCGTCGCGGCCGGTCTTCCAGTCGACGATCTCGTACGTGGCGTCCGCGCCCTCGCCGTCCTTGAAGACGGCGTCGATCCTGCCCCGGACGACGCGTCCGGCGAGGCTCATCTGGAAGGGGACTTCGACGCGGTACGGGGCGCGGCGCGCGTACGGGGTGCGTTCGAAGGCCTCCTTGAGGGCGGCGAGGTCGTACTCGTCGGTGATGCCGTCCTCGTCCCGCAAGTCCTGGTCGTCCCCGGGGCCGGACTCGTCGGGGAAGGGCAGGGGCGTCTCCTCGTAGCCGGCGCCGAGCCGGGTCTCCAGCCAGGTGTGGAAGCGGACGCCGCGCCGGGCGGCGGGTTTCGGGGGCTGCGGCATGGGCCGCACCAGTTCGCGCGCGAAGCCGTCGGGGTCGGCGGCCAGGCGCAGCAGCTGGGTCGCGGTGAGCGAGGCGGGCACGGGGACCTCGCGGACGGTCGCGGCGGCCCGGCGCAGTTCCCCGGCGAGCGCGTCGAGATCCCGGTCCCAGGAGGCGACGGCGCGGGCCTCCTCGGGGGTGAGGGGGTCCTCGTCCGGCGCGAAGGGGTTTTCGTCCGGTTCCGGGGGCGGGCCGGGGCGCGTCTGCCGGGGGACGGTGCCCGTCGGCCGGGTGTCGGGGACCGGGGCGGCGGGGCGCTCGGTCGGCAGTTCGTCCCAGTCGAGTACGAGGTCGGGTTCCGCCTCGTCGGCGCCGGGGCCGTACGCGTCGGGCCCCTGCGCCCCTCCCCCGGCCTCGGCGTCCAGGTCCTCGGGGGGCGGCGGCCAGTCCGGGTCGTAGGGCCGCGGGGCGGGGCCGGGCGGCGCGGCGGCGGGTTCCGGGGTGTCGAGGAGGGCGCGGACGCGGGCGGCGGCGGCGCGGCGGCGGCGCATCGCCTCGGGGTCGAGCGGGAGCGGCCAGGCGTGGGCGGCGCGGTCCTCGCCGAGCGCGGGGTTCTCCTCGTCCTCGGCGGGCGGTTCGGCCCACGCCTCGATCTCGCCGTTGCCGCGCACGCAGTGCTCGTACAGCGCGGTGAGGAAGTCGGAGGGGCCGCGCGGCTTCTTCTGGCTGGGGCCCCACCAGTGGCCGGAGCCGAGCAGGATCGAGCGGGGGCGGGTGAAGGTCACGTAGCCCAGGCGCAGTTCCTCGGTGAGCTGGTGGGCGCGCATGTCCTCCTGGAAGGCGCGCAGGGACTTGCCGTCCCAGTCGGTGACGTCGGGGAGGGTCGCGGCGTCGCCGCGCAGGGCGTGCGGGACGACCTTGGGCTGGGCCGTCCACTTCTCGCGGCCCTGTTCGCTGGGGAACTGGCGGGTGACCAGGCCGGGGACGGCCACGACGTCCCACTCCAGCCCTTTGGACTTGTGCGCGGTCAGCACCTTGACGGTGTTCTCGCCGCCGGGCAGCGCGGTGTCGAGCCCCTTCTCGTACTGGACGGCGGTGCGCAGGAAGCCGAGGAAGGCGAGCAGGGAGGCGCCGGGGTCGGCGGCGGCGAAGGAGGCGGCGACGTCGAGGAAGTGGGAGAGGGTCTCGCGGCGGCGGGCGGCGAGGGCGTGCGGGGAGGCGGAGAGTTCGACTTCGAGGCCGGTCACGGCGAGCACGCGGTGCAGGACGTCCATGAGGGGGTCGGCGAGGCTGCGGCGCAGTTCGCGCAGTTCGCGGCCGAGGTGGGCGAGGCGGACCCGGGCCTCGGGCGAGAAGCTGAGGCCGTCCTCGCTCTCGGCGGTGTCCTCGCCGCCGACGAAGGTGTCGACGGCGTCGGCGAGGGACACGACCTCGGCGGGGTCGACGCCCTCGACGGCCTCCGCGAGCCGCCGGTCGGGGTCCTCGGAGCCCTGGGACCGGTCCCGTACGAGGTGGCGGGCGCGGCGGCCGAGCAGCGCGAGGTCGCGCGCGCCGACGCGCCAGCGGGGCCCGGTGAGGAGGCGGACGAGGGAGGCGTTGGCGCCCGGGTCCTGGAGGACTTCGCAGATCGCGCGCAGGTCGGCGACCTCGGGCAGGTGCAGCAGCCCGGACAGGCCCACGACCTCCACGGGTACGTCGCGCGCGACGAGGGCGCCCTGGATCTCGGCGAAGTCGGTCGCGGTGCGGCACAGGACGGCGATCTGCTGGGGCGGGGTGCCGGTGCGGACGTAGTGGGCGACGGAGTCGGCGAGCCAGTCGATCTCCTCGGCGTGGGTGGGCAGCAGCGCGCAGCGCACGGTGCCCTCGCGTTCCTTCCCGGCCGGGGGGTGCAGGGCCTCGACTCCGGCGTGCATCGCGCGCAGCGGGGTGGCGAGGGTGTTGGCGAGGTCGAGCAGGCGGCCGCCGCTGCGCCGGTTCTCGCTGAGCGCGTAGCGGTCGGCGGGGCGGCCGTCGGCGTGCGCGAAGTGCTCGGGGAAGTCGTCGAGGTTGGCGACGGAGGCGCCGCGCCAGCCGTAGATGGCCTGGCACGGGTCGCCGACGGCGGTCACGGGGTGGCCGCTGCCCCGCCCGAACAGGGAGGAGAGCAGGACGCGCTGGGCGACGGAGGTGTCCTGGTACTCGTCCAGCAGCACGATGCGGAACTCCTCGCGCAGCGCGGCGGAGACCTCGGGGTGGTCGCGGGCGAGGCGCGCGGACAGGGCTATCTGGTCGCCGAAGTCGAGGAGGTCGCGTTCGCGTTTGGCGGCGCGGTAGCGGTGGACGAGGCCGGTGAGGGCGAGCCGCGCGGCGGCCGTCTCGGGGACCTTGCGCAGGTCGGCGTTGCTGAGCCGGACGCCTTCGAGGCGGTCGAGGAGGTCCTTGTCGTACGTGGTGAGCGCGCCCGGGTCCACGAGGTGCTCGGAGAGTTCGGAGTCGAGCGCGAGCAGGTCGCTCACGAGGTCGGGGAAGCTCCGGGTGAGGGCCGGGTAGGCGCCGGGGGCCTCGCGCAGGACCTGGGCGGCGAGCTGGAAGCGGGTCGCGTCGGCGAGCAGCCGCGCGGAGGGCTCCAGGCCCAGGCGCAGCCCGTGGTCGGTCAGCAGCCGCCCGGCGAAGGCGTGGTAGGTGGAGATCACGGGTTCGCCGGGCGGTTCGGCGGCGCTCGCCGGGTCCGGGTCGGGGTCCATGACCCCGGCCTTGACGAGGGAGGCGCGCACGCGTTCGGCGAGCTCCCCGGCGGCCTTGTTGGTGAAGGTCAGCCCGAGGACCTGTTCGGGGGCGACCGCCCCGGTGCCGACGAGCCAGACGACGCGGGCGGCCATGACCGTCGTCTTGCCCGATCCGGCCCCGGCCACGACGACCTGCGGGGCGGGCGGCGCGGTGATGCAGGCCGTCTGCTCCGGGGTGAAGGGGATGCCCAGCAGCTCGTTGAGCTGGGCGGGGTGGGTGAGACGTGCGGTCACTTTGACGAGGTTAACCGGGCGGACGGACAGTGCCGCCCGGCGTCCGGAGCCGGACGCCTCCCGGGCCGGGCCCGAACGCTACCGGACACCCCGCAGGCCGGACACCCCGCGACCCGGCCCCGGCGCTCACTCGACCACCTGACGTCCCTCCGGCAGCGCGCTGCACGAGGAGCGGAAGGAGCAGTGCGCGCAGTGGCTGCCGGGGGCGGGCAGGAAGCGCTCGTTCAGGACGCGGCCCGCCGCCTCGCCGAGCAGTTCGGGGAGCCAGTCGCCCTCGGGGGGTTCCTGGGCCTGGATCTTCGGGAGGCTCTCGCCGCCGTCCTTCTTGGCCGCCCCCTGCCGCAGGTGGACGAGTTCGGCGCCGCCCGCCTCGGGCCGTACGCCGCCGAAGACCTCGTCCAGGGCGCCCTGCCGGACGGCGAGCTGGTAGACGGCGAGCTGCGGGTGGTGGGCGACCTCGGCGGAGGCCGGGGCGTGTTTGCCGGTCTTGAAGTCCACGACGTAGGCACGGCCGAGGGGGTCGGTCTCGACGCGGTCCATGGAGCCCCGGACGCGGATCTCGTGCCCCCCGGCCTCCAGCGTCACGTCGAAGGGGTGTTCGCTCGCGACGGGGTCGCGCCCGGAGCGGTCGAGGACGTGCCAGCGCAGGAAGCGTTCGAGGGCGGCGCGGGCGTTCTCCTTCTCCTGGAGCGATTTCCAGGGCGCGTCGAAGGAGAGCCCGTCCCACACGGTGTCGAGCCGTTCCATGAGGACGTCGAGGTCGGCGGGGCCGCGACCGGAGGCGACCTCGTCGGCGAGCACGTGCACGACGTTGCCGAAGCCCTGCGCGGCGGTGGCGGGGGCGTCGGCCTTGACCTCGCGGCCCAGGAACCACTGGAGGGCGCACACGTTGACGAGCTGGTCGAGGGCGCTCCCGGACAGTGCGACGGGCGCCTGCGGATCGCGTACGGGTGTGTCATTGGCGGTGGGCTCGTTGAGGCCCCACCAGCGGTCGGGGTGCGCGGCGGGCACGAGGGGGCGCCCGTCCTCGTCGGTGAGCGCGGCGAGCCGGGCGAGCCGCCGGGCGGCGGCCTCGCGCAGCGCGGGGCCGGCGTGCGGGTCGACGGTCGTGGCGCGCAGTTCGGCGACGAGGGCGGGTACGGCGAGCGGACGGCGCGGGCGCCCCGTGACGTCCTGCGGGGGCACGCCGAGTTCGGTGAGGAAGCGGGAGGGCTGGTCGCCGTCCTCGGCGGGGGCCTTCACGGCGGTGACGACGAGCCGGTCGCGGGCCCGGGTGGCGGCGACGTAGAACAGGCGGCGTTCCTCGGCGAGCAGGGCGCCGGGGGTGAGGGGTTCGGCGAGGCCGTCGCGCCCGATGCGGTCGGCCTCCAGGAGCGAGCCACGGCGGCGCAGGTCGGGCCACACGCCTTCCTGGACCCCGGCGACGACGACGAGGCTCCACTCCAGGCCCTTGGCGCGGTGCGCGGTCATGAGGCGTACGGCGTCGGGGCGTACGGTGCGGCCACTGAGGGTGTCGGCGGCGATGTCCTGCGCCTCGGTCTCGGCGAGGAAGTTGAGGGCGCCCCTGCCGCCGGTGCGTTCCTCGGCGCGGGCGGCCGTCGCGAACAGGGCGCACACGGCGTCGAGGTCGCGGTCGGCGTTGCGCCCGGCGGCGCCGCCCCGGCGGGCTGAGCGTTCGAGGCGGCGCGGCCACTCGGTGCCGTTCCACAGCCGCCACAGGGCCTCTTCGGCGGTGCCGCCCTTGGCGAGCAGTTCGCGGGTGGCGCCGAGCAGCCGCCCGAGTTCGCGGGCGGCGCGCGCGTAGCGGTCCTCGTGGACGAGGAGGCGTTCGGGCTCGGCGAGGGCGCGGGCGACGAGCACGTCGGAGGGCGGCGGTACGGGGTTTCCGGCGGCGCGTTCCTCGGCGCGCAGCGCCCGGCCGAGGCGCCGCAGGTCGGCGGCGTCCATCCCGGCGAGCGGGGAGGTCAGCAGGTCGAGGGCGGTCTCGGTGCCGAGCCAGGCGGGGGCCTCCTCGTCCGGCCGGTCCCCGGCGGGCCGCGTCACCGGTTCGCTCGCGACCGCCCGCAACGCGGTGAGCAGGGGCTGTACGGCGGGTTCGTGGCGCAGCGGCAGGTCGTCGCCGTCTATGTCGAGCGGCACCCCGGCGGCGGTGAGGGAGCGGCGGACGGCGGGCAGCCGGGCACCGGCGCGCACCAGGACGCCCATCTCACGCCAGGGCACGCCCTCTTCGAGGTGGGCACGGCGCAGGATGTCGGCGATGTTGTCGACCTCGGCGCCCGCCGTCGGGTACGTGTACGCCTCGACGCGCCCGCCGCTGCGGGTGGGCCGCTGTTCGCGGTGGGCACGGACCTTGTCGGAGGGCAGCCGGGTGAGCGGCATGCGCTGGGTGAGCTGCCGGGTCGCGGTCAGCACGCGCTGGGCGCCGCGCCGCGCGGTGGGCAGGACGGCGACGGGGGCCGGGGCGCCGTGCGCGGTGGTGAAGGTGTCGGGGAAGTCGAGGATGCCGTTCACGTCGGCGCCCCGGAAGGTGTAGATCGACTGGTCGGGGTCGCCGAGCGCGACGAGGGTGCGCCCGTTCCCGGCGAGGGCCTTCAGGAGGCGGACCTGCGCGGGATCGGTGTCCTGGTACTCGTCGACGTACACGGCGTCGTACTGCGCGGCGATCCGGGCGGCTGCCTCGGGGCGGCGGGCGAGCAGGACGGCGCGGTGGACGAGTTCCGCGTAGTCGATGGCGCCCTGCATGTCGAGGACGTCGAGGTACTCGGCGAGGAACGCGGCGGCGGCGCCCCAGTCGGGCCGTCCGGTGCGGCGGGCGAAGGCGGCGAGCGCGTCGGGGCCGAGACCCAGTTCGCGGCTGCGGGCGAGGACGGCGCGCACCTCGTCGGCGAAACCCCGGGTGGTGAGGCAGGCGCGCAGTTCCTGCGGCCAGTGCGCGCGGGTGCGGCCGTCCTCGGCGAGGGCGATCTGCCCCTCCAGCAGTTCACGTACGGCGAGGTCCTGTTCGGGCCCGGACAGCAGGCGGACCGGTTCGGTGAACAGTTCACTGTCCTGGTGGGCGCGGACCAGGGCGTAGCTGTACGAGTGGAAGGTGGTGGCGCGGGGTGCGGCGGCCGGGCCGATGCGCAGCGCCATCCGGTCGCGCAGGGCGACGGCGGCCTTGCGGCTGAAGGTGAGGACGAGGACCCGCTCGGGGTCGGTGCCGCGCTCGATCCGGGCGGCCACGGACTCCACCAGGGTCGTGGTCTTGCCGGTGCCGGGCCCCGCGAGGACGAGAAGGGGGCCGGTGCGGTGGTCAACCACCGCACGCTGGGCGGCGTCCAGAGAAAGGGGTCCCGGACGGGACTGGGGGGTACGCACCAGTCGGTAGCCGCCCGCGGTCCCTCGCCGCGCCCCGGGGTGCGCGGCGTGCGGGACGGTGATGGAGGAGGAGCTCACGTGGTTCGCCGGTCCTGGTGGAGGTGCGGGTGGAGTCGCGGGCGGAGGAACGAGTACGGGTGGATGAACGAGTACGGGTGGAGGTACGAGTACGGGTGGAGGTACGAGTACGGGCGGGGTGCGGTCGTCGGTACGGGTGGCGCGGGCGGCTCGGGCGGCGGCGTCGGGCCGGTCGGCCCGGTCCCGTGCCCGGGGCTGCCGCCGTACCGCGCCGCTCGTACGACTCGTGCGACTCGCACGACGGCCTTCGACGCTACGCCGACGGGGCGCGTGTTCCCCAGTGAAGCGGAAGCTTCCCGGGTGTGGCCTTGCGCACGCACGGGGCGCGGGAGGAACGGGGTACACAGCGAGAGCACTGCTCTCTCGCGGGGCGGGGCCAACGGCGAGAGCAGCGCTCTCGCGAGCGGCGCGACTGAAGGGGCCGGAGGGGCTGGAGGGGAGAGCGCCGCTCTCCTTCGGGGTGGATCCGGCGACGAGAGCAGCGCTCTCTCCAACGGAGGCGGCGAGAGCGAGAGCGGTGCTCTCACCTGCGACGAGGCCCGCACCGAGAGCGGTGCTCTCTCTCGCGACGGGGCCGGTAGTGAGAGCAGTGCTCTCACTAGTGGTGACGACGGTAGCGAGAGCAGCGCTCTCACCTGCGGTACCGACGACAGCGAGAGCAGCGCTCTCGTGTGCGATGACACCAACGCCGAGAGCACCGCTCTCCCCCGCGCCGCCCGCGCCGCCCGCGCCGCCCCCGACGCCCCCCACGGCACCCACAGCACCCACAGCAAGAGCAGTGCTCTCGGCAAGAGCAGCGCTCACGCGGAGAGCGTTGCCCTTACAAGGCACACGTCAGGGGTACGCCAAGGGCGGCGGCTGCCAGGCACCCGGTCCGCCTCCGCCCACCGGGTGTGTGCCGGACACGCAGACAGGCGCGCAAACAGGCACGCAGACAGACGCACAGACAGGCGCGCACAGGGACGCGCACAGGCCCGGACTCGGTATTCCGGACGACGGGCCGGTGCCCGATGGCGGAAGCTGTCACGTGTGAGACTCCCCCTGCCCCTCGTCCCCCAGCCATCTGGCCCGGCGCATGTCGAGCCGGGGCACGTGGCCCTCCGCGGTGCGCGGGGCGGGGCGCAGCGGGGTGCCCTCGGCGCGGTACCGCT
This sequence comes from Streptomyces sp. NPDC049954, assembly GCF_040656295.1. Lineage (NCBI taxonomy): Bacteria > Bacillati > Actinomycetota > Actinomycetes > Kitasatosporales > Streptomycetaceae > Streptomyces > Streptomyces sp. NPDC049954. The sequence goes on along the minus strand of NZ_JBFALS010000013.1, from coordinate 132,476 downwards.
CCAGGGCGCGCAGTTCGTGGCCGGGCAGCAGGACGCCGTCCGAGCGGACCACCCGCCACCACGGCACCGTCCCGCCGTACAGGGACATGGCCCGGCCGACCTGCCGGGGCCCGACGCGGCTGCCGCCGGTGCCTTTGCCGGTGATCGCCTCCTGCTCCTGGCGCTCCTCCTCCAGGCGGCGGGCGACGTCCCCGTAGCTCATGACCCGGCCGGGCGGGATGAGTTCGGCGGCCTCCAGGACCCGTTCGACGTACTCGGGCGGTCCGGGGTGACCGGGCGGACCGGAGTGCTGCTCCCTCGACTCGCTCATCCGGACCATCCTGCCGCATGCCTCCGACAGCGGGCCGTCACCTCGGCGCAGGGTGTCCGGGTGTGCTCGGGGGCGCGGGAATCCTTCCGCACGCTCCCGAAATGCACCCTGATGCCCCTTGGCGGAACCGGGCCGTGCCACCATCGTGCGGGCGGTGACGCGTGAGGCGGGACCGACGACGGCAAGAGTTCCCTGAGACAGCGAGGCGGCAGAGCGTGCGTTCCGAAGAGCCGGACAGCTCTGCCGGCACTCCCCCGCGTCCGGACTCCGGCTCGTCGGCGTCCCCGGGCCCGGCGGCCACCGAACCCGCCGGGGGGGCCACCGACTCCGCACAGCAGCCCTCCGGGCCGACGAGACCGGCCGCCGAGCCGACCCCTTCGGAGGCCACCGAACCCACCCCCCCGAAGGCCGCCGAGCCCACCCCCTCGGAAGCCGCCGACCCCACCCCCTCGAAGGCCGCCGACCCCGCCCCGGACGCCGCCGGCCCCGCCCCGACCGCTCGCCCCTCCGTCGAGGCCGTCGAACGGGCCAAGGCGGCGGGTGAGCTGTCGGGCGCGACCGCCGTTTCCCGTGCGGGGGCGCGGGACGACGAGGACGAGGTCGTGCACGCCGACCAGGTCGAGGGCGACGAGCCCTTGCTCCCGGCGCGGGTGCACCGCCCCTACGACCTGGTGCGGTTGTTCGCCGGGGTGCTCGCCATCGCGGTACTGCTCGCGGTGGCGGCCTTCGCGCACGGTACGACCTCGGGGCTCGAACAGGACATCAGCAAGGGCACGGGGCGCGCCCCCGACCTGCTGATCAAGTTCGCGGGGCTGGCCTCCAGCATCGCGGTGCTGCTGGTCCCGGTGGCCTTCGCGATCGAGCGGCTGATCAAACGGGACGGTCTGCGGATCGCGGACGGGGTGCTGGCCGCCGTCCTCGCGCACGGGGTGACGCTCGCGACGGACCTGTGGGTCGCGAAGTCGGCCCCGCACTCGATCCAGGACGCGCTGACCCAGCCGTCCCCCGCCGACGTCCACGCGCTGACCGACCCGGTGCACGGCTATCTGGCGCCGGTCATCGCGTACATGACGGCGGTCGGGATGGCGCGCCGGCCGCGCTGGCGGGTCGTGCTGTGGGTGGTGCTGCTGCTCGACGCCTTCGCGATGCTCGTCGTGGGCTACACGACCCCCTTCTCGATCGCGCTGACCGTGCTGATCGGCTGGAGCGTGGCCTACGGGACGCTGTACGCGGTCGGCTCGCCCAATGTGCGGCCCACCGGGCGCACCCTGCTGGCGGGGCTGCGGCACGTCGGCTTCCACCCGGTGTCGGCGGCCCGCGCCGAGGACGTACCGGACGCGCCGGAGCACGCGGACCGGGGCCGTCGCTACTTCGTGACGCTGGAGGACGGTCCGCCGCTGGACGTCACGGTCGTGGACCGGGAGCAGCAGGCGCACGGCTTCTTCTACCGGGTGTGGCGGCGGCTGACGCTGCGCTCGGTCACGACGAGCCGCAGTCTCCAGTCGCTGCGGCAGGCGCTGGAGCAGGAGGCGCTGCTCGCGTACGCGGCGATCGCGGCCGGGGCGAACGCCCCGCGTCTGATCGCGACCTCGGAGCTGGGCCCGGACGCGGTCATGCTGGTGTACGAGCACACCGGGGGCCGTTCGCTGGACACGCTGGCCGACGACGAGATCACCGACGCGCTGATGCGGGACACCTGGCGCCAGGTCCAGGCGCTCCAGTCGCGCCGTATCGCGCACCGCAGGCTCGCGGGGGACGCGATCCTGGTGGACCGTTCCGGCACGGTGATCGTGACCGATCTGCGGGGCGGGGAGATCGCCGCCGGGGACCTCGTGCTGCGCATGGACGTGAGCCAGTTGCTCGCGACCTTCGGCCTGCGGGTCGGCGCGCGGCGCGCGGTGGACGCGGCGCTGGACGTGCTGGGCCCGGACGCCGTCGCCGACTCGCTGCCGCTGCTCCAGCCCATCGCGTTGACCCGGTCGACCCGGGCGACCTTGCGGAGACTGGCCAGGGAGCGTTCGCAGCGCGAGCGGGAGGCGGTGCTCGACGCGTCCCAGGAGACGAAGCGGGCGCGCGCGGAGGCCGGGGAGGCGGGCCCGGACCGCAAGGCGGCGCGGGCCGAGAAGCAGGCCGAGAAACGGGCCATCGACGAGGCGCTGGACGAGGCCCGCGAGGACGATCTGCTGACCCAGATCCGTCATCAGGTGCTGCGCATCCGGCCGCAGGCCCCGGTGGAACCGGCCCGGCTGGAGCGGATCAGGCCGCGCACCCTGATCAGTTTCATCGCGGGCGCGATCGGCGCGTACTTCCTGCTGACGCAGCTGACGCACATCGAGTTCGGCAAGCTGATCGACCAGGCGCAGTGGGGCTGGGTGATCGCGGCCGTCGCGTTCTCCGCGCTGAGCTACGTGGCCGCCGCGATGAGCCTGCTGGGTTTCGTACCGGAACGGGTGTCGCTGCGCCGTACGGTGCAGGCGCAGGTCGCGGGCTCCTTCGTGAAGGTCGTGGCGCCGCCCGCGGTGGGCGGGGTCGCGCTGAACACGCGGTTCCTCCAGCGTTCCGGGGTGCGTCCGGGGCTCGCGGTGGCGAGTGTGGGCGCCTCGCAGTTGTTCGGGCTGGCCTCGCACGTCGTCCTGCTGCTGGCCTTCGGCTATCTGACGGGGACGGAGAAGACGCCGTCGCTGTCGCCGTCGAGGACGGTCATCGCCGGGCTGCTGACGGTCGCGGTGCTGGTCCTCGTGGTGACGGCCGTCCCGTTCCTGCGCAAGTTCGTGGTCACCCGGGTCAGGTCGCTGTTCGCGGGAGTGATCCCGCGCATGCTCGACGTGCTCCAGCGCCCGCAGAAGCTGATGACGGGCATCGGCGGGATGCTGCTGCTGACGGCGTGCTTCGTGATGTGCCTGGACGCCTCCATCCGGGCCTTCGGCGACGAGTCGGCGCATCTCTCGCTGGCGAGTGTCGCGGTGGTCTTCCTCGCGGGCAACGCGCTGGGCTCGGCGGCGCCGACGCCGGGCGGGGTCGGCGCGGTCGAGGCGACGCTGACGCTGGGCCTGATCGCGGTGGGCCTGCCCAAGGAGGTCGCGGCGCCCGCCGTCCTGCTCTTCCGGCTGCTGACGCTGTGGCTGCCGGTCCTGCCGGGCTGGCTGTGCTTCAACCAGCTCACCAGAAAGGGGGCGCTCTGACAGCGGCGCCGGGCCCGGGAGGACCACTGCCCGCGAGGGCGGGCACTCACCCGACCGGACCCCGCCCCGAGCGCCCCGGATTCCCCACAACGAGGATGGGACCATGTCATTTCCCGCCCAGCCCCGCGCGGCTCTGAGGACCGGGGCCGCCGCCCTGCTCACGCTGACCCTGGCCGCCGCCCTCACCGCGTGCACCGGAGACGACGGCTCCTCGGCCGCCGGAGCGCCGAGCGGCGGCGATCCCAAGGCCCAGAAGCTGAGCTGGAAGGACTGCCCGGCCCCGAACGACGCGCAGGGCTCGGGCGACAAGCCCTCCCCGCTACCGGGCGGGACGGCGTGGCAGTGCGCCACGATGAAGGCGCCGCTGGACTGGGACAAGCCGAAGGGCCGCACGATCGACCTCGCGCTGATCCGCGCGACGGCCAAGGACAAGAGCGACCGGATCGGTTCGCTGGTCTTCAACTTCGGCGGCCCGGGCGGCTCGGGCGTCTCGACCCTGCCGGCCTTCGGCACCGACTACGAGAAGCTGCGCACCCGCTACGACCTGGTGAGCTTCGACCCGCGCGGGGTGGGCCGCAGCTCCCCCGTCGAGTGCGAGAGCGCCCAACAGCTCGACCAGTACTTCCAGCAGGACAACACGCCGGACGACGAGGCCGAGCGCAACGAGTTCGTGACGGGTACGAAGAACTTCAACGCGGCCTGCGAGAAGAACGCGCGGGCGGTCCTGCCGCACGTCTCGACGACCGACGCCGCGCGCGACATGGACCTCATGCGCGAGGTGCTGGGCGACAAGAAGCTGTACTACTTCGGCATCTCCTACGGCACGGAACTGGGCGGCGTGTACGCGCACCTGTTCCCGAAGCGGGTGGGCCGCGCGGTGTTCGACGCGGTCGTGGACCCCACGGAGGACTCCGAGCAGGGCTCCCTGGGCCAGGCGAAGGGCTTCCAGCTCGCGCTGGACAACTTCGCGCAGGACTGCGTGAAGCAGAAGGAGCAGTGCTCGATCGGCGACTCCGCGAAGGACGTGGAGAACCGCATCGCCACGTTCCTGCGACGCCTCGACAGCAAACCGCTGCCGGGCCTGGGCAAGCGCGAACTGACCCAGTCGGCGGCGACCGGCGGCATCGCGCAGGCGCTCTACTCGAAGGACTACTGGCCGTACCTGCGCGAGGGCCTGTCCCAGGCGTACGAGGGTGACGGCCGGGTCCTGATGGCGCTCGCCGACGCGATGAACGGCCGCAACGAGAACGGCACGTACAGCAATATCCAGGCCGCGAACGTCGCGATCAACTGCGCCGACGACAAGCCCCGTTACTCGATGGACGACATCCAGAAGCGGCTGCCGAAGTTCCGGAAGGCATCCCCGGTCTTCGGTGACTTCCTGGCCTGGTCGATGGTGAGCTGCACCGACTGGCCCGTCCCCGGCGCCGCCGACCACCCCGACGTCTCCGCGAAGGGCTCGGCCCCCATCCTGGTCATCGGCAACACCGGCGACCCCGCGACCCCCTACGCGGGGGCGGCCCGCATGGCCTCGGCGCTCGGCAAGGGCGTGGGCATCGAACTGACCTACAAGGGCCAGGGCCACGGCTCGTACGACAGCGGGGACCCCTGCGTCCAGGACACGGTCAACGCGTATCTGCTGGACGGGAAGGTGCCGCAGAGCGGGAAGGTGTGCCAGTGAGGCGCCCGGCCCGCCGAGGCCGGGGCCCCGCCGACCGTCAGTCCTCCTTCAGCTCCTCGGCGAGCATCACCAGGATGCCGCTGGGGCCGCGGAGGTACGTGAGCTTGTAGACGTCCCGGTAGGTCGCCACGCCGCGCAGCGGACGGCATCCGTGCTTCGCGGCCGCCTCAAGGGCTTCGTCGATGTCGTCGACCGAGAAGGCGACGCGGTGCATGCCGATGTCGTTGGGGCGCGTGGGTTGCGACTCGATCGCTTCGGGGTGGATGTACTCGAAGAGCTCCAGGCGACCGTGCCCGTCCGGCGTCTGGAGCATCGCGATGTTGGCGTGGTTGCCGTCGAGGCCGACGGCGGTGTCGGTCCACTCACCGCTGACCGTGTCCCGGCCGATGACCGTGAGGCCGAGGTCGGTGAAGAAGGAGATCGCTGCTTCGAGATCGCGGACGGCGATACCGACGTTCTCAAGTTTGATGGCCATGCGCCCGCATGCTACCGATCCGGGCCGATCGGCCCTTTCCGGAAAACACCTCGCGCCGTCCGCCGCAGGAGGCGTCACGGGCCCGGTCGGCACCGAGGCCGGCCGGGCCCGTGACGCCGGGCGGCCGGCCCGGTCACGCCTCTTTGCCGGTGGAGCGCAGGCGGAGGGCGGAGACGAGGAAGAAGACGCCGCCGAGGAAGGCGTAGCCGGCGAGGTTGGTCAGGGAGGCGCCGTCCTTGCCCGCCTGCGCGAAGAAGGACGCACCGGCGAGGGTCGAGATGGCGCCGCTGGCGATCATCGCCCACTGACCGCCCAGACGGCGCCGGAGGGCGCCGACGACGAGTTGGACGACTCCGGCGGTGACGGCCCAGACACCCCAGACACGCAGGACGGCCGGGATGCCCGAGGTGGCGGCGAGGGCCAGGCCGACGGCGGTGAGAGCGCTGAGCGCGATGTTCACGTACAGGCCGCGGACCGGGCCGCCGTTCGCCTTGGCCGACCTGACGTCGACGACGGCGCACGCCACGTCGAACAGGGGGTAGAGCACCAGCAGGACCGCACTCAGCGGTCCCAGCGTGTCGGCGGTCGCGAAGAGCAGGGCGGCCCACACGGCGGCGAACGCGAAGCGCAGAAGGTACAGCTTGCGCAGGGCTGCGGCGGGGACGACGGGGGCGCGGCTGACGAGCGTGTCCATGGCGGTGCCTTTCAAGTGACAGCGAGGAGAGCCAGCAGGAGGGAGAACGTTCGGTCTCGCCCCCTTCGCCATACAAGAGGAGCCCGCACCTCTTGTCAAGACCGAACGTTCTCCCTCCTCACTTGGTAGGGTGGCGGCATGAGTCGGACCACTGGAGGCGCCAGCACCTCGGAGGCGCGAGCGCGCTTGCTCGCCACGGCGACCCGGATCTTCTACGCGGAGGGCATCCACTCCGTCGGCGTCGACCGGATCATCGCGGAGGCGCAGGTGACCCGGGCGACGCTGTACCGGCACTTCACCGGCAAGGAGGAGCTGGTCCTCGCGTATCTCGCCCAGGCCGATCAGGCCATCAGGGGGCAGGTCGCCGCCGCAGGGACGAGCGGGCAATCGGCGGCCGACGAGGTGCGGGCCGTCGGCCGGTCCATCGCCGACGGCATCCGGTCCCCCGGGTTCCGCGGTTGCGCCTTCCTCAACGCGGTGGCCGAGTACCCCGACCCGGACCACCCGATCCACCGGGCCGTCCTGGCCCACCGGCAGTGGTTCCTGGACACCGTCACGGACCTGCTGACCGAGACCGGCGAGGCACCCGCCGACGCGGCCGCCCGGCACCTCGTCATGCTCCGGGACGGCGCCATGGCAGCCGGCTGTCTCTTCGACCCGGAACTGGTCAGCGAGACCTTCCTGCGGGGCGTCGAAGGGGTGTTGCGGGCGCGCACCGCCCCCCACGCGGGCACGGGCTGACGTACGTTGCCGCCCGGTACGAGCGGGTGGGGGTCGCGCACGGGGACGAGGCCGCCGCCGCGCGGGGGCGGTGAAGGCCGAGGGCAACCACGGGTCACGCCGGGATGAGTGCGGCGGGCGGCACGCGGGAGATGCTCCGGTGGCCGACCTGGCGGTCACAGCATGCGCGCTACGGACGGGTTCGGTGCCACCCGGCGGCGGCCACTCGTCCGCGTCACTTCCTGGCCTGGCCTCCTACGGGCCGAGTCTCCCCTTGTCGAAGTCCTCGACTAGGGAGGACGCGAAAATGGTTCCCGCCAGCCAGCCGTCCTTGTCGGGCCCACCGGCCGGGATGACCAGACGTTTTCGCGTGTGAGATGCGGCCGTGCCCACGGAATTGATGACGGCGTCCACCCAGACACCTTCACCGTCCTCTTGGAAACTGATCTCCCGCAAGGCAAGAGAACCCTCGTCGGGATCGCCCGCCAGCTGCGCCTCCACCTCGGACCTGAAATCCGCGAGGAAATCGGAGTAGGTGGCCAGCATGCTCACACCGCCCTCAGCATCCACAGTCGTCATGGTACGCAGTAATGACGCCGACCGGACGGTGGTCCTTCGAGCGGCTGTCGACGCGCTCCGTGAAGACCACTTTCATTCCTCCCGCATTGATGTTTCTGAAGGTGTGGCTCTCCAGTTTGCAGGTGGTTTTACTCCCCTTGGCGCCGCACTTCCCGCGATCGAGGGTCGAGTCGATGTCCAGCTTCATATTCGACCAGCTGGAAATCTGCCCCGTCGTGACCGGACTCGATATGCCGTTTGCCGAACCCGTCGACACCGCCGGCGTCCTTCTGGCCGACGCGCAGAGGCACGTCCTCACCGTCCTGCCCGATGAAGGTCGTGTAGACATGCCAGTCGATCGGGTTCGGGTTGGGCTGCCGCCTGCGCGGGCAGCGCTGACGCCCCCACAGCGGCGGCGGCTCCGAGCAGCGCCACCATCACCTGCGTACAAGTGAAGTGCCGCGCGTTCAGTCCCCCTGCCACCTTTGCCCACTTGATCGTCGGCGACACACATACTCCTACAACTCCCCCGCGAGATGTCAACGCCGTTTATCCGGGCCGAGCGGTGAACACGAGACGGTTTCGATTTCCCCACACCGGACGCGCACCCCTCTTACCGAGAGGCGATATCCGCTCACCCCGTACGCGAACCGGAAAACCGGCCCTGAATCGAACTGCACGAAAGCGGAGAAACGGAGAATGGGAGAATCGGTCCGCACGGTGCGCCTGATCGAAAGGTCCCATGAAAACGCGGTGCCCCACCGTGACACATACGGTGGGGCACGCGGTGGGGTACTGAACAGCGCTTCACGCCGGCACAGGCGGTCAGACGGCGCCGAACTCCTCGCCCTTGACGCCCGCGAGGAAGGCGGAGAAGGCGTGGGAGGGAAGGTTCAGAACCGGGCCGTCCGGGTCCTTGGAGTCACGGACGGGGACGAGGCCGCGCAGGGCGGCGAGGTTGAGGGCGGCTTCGACGCACTGGCCGCCGTTGCCGCTGTAGGAGGACGTGAACCAGGAGGCCGAATGATTCATCACTAAGTGCCCTCTCGTCATTGCCCCGCATCGCCATGGGAACCGCCTACAGCAGGGGCTCGTGTCGCGACTGATGGTAGGCGGCTAACAGGCCTCCCGGCCTTTACTCCCGCTACGAAGGACAGGAACGTAGCGGCGCGAAGGTGCAGGACCGGGCTGCTCGAAAGCTTGGAGTCACGGACAGGGACAAGGCCGCGACAAACCGCAAGGTTAAGGGCGACCTCGACACAGGCGCCACCGTTGTCGCTGTAGGAGGACGTGAACCATTGCGGTTTCTCAGTCGTCACAAGGTGCCCTTTCGTACCCGCTCGATCATGGCTACGGATGCCGCCTGCGAGAGCGCTACAGCCTGCAGCTGATGGTAGGTGTTCAACAGAGGTACGACGGAGGTGGCTTCTCGTTCGAGTTGCCCACGTTGCGCGGACTCCGCGTAGGAGAGCAGGCTGCGGTTCTCCATCGTCAGGATGTACAGCGGCAACCTGAGCGGGCGTTGGTCCCCCAGCTCGAACGGAGTGACTTGCAGCACAGTGTTCGGCAGTGCAGCAAATTCAATCAGCCGCGTCAACTGGTCTCTCATGAGTTCCGGTCCGCCAACTGGCCAGCGAAGGCAGCTTTCGTCAAGGACGACGAACACCATGGGGGGAGGCATCCGCTCAAGTGCGTCCTGCCGCCTCTGTACCAGCCCGACCCACTCCTCCCCCTGCTCGCGCGTAACCGCCCCGCGCTCCACCGTACGAGCGGTGAGTGCCGCAGCGTACTCCGGCGTCTGGAGTAGACCCGGGATGATGCCGAACTCGTACAGCCTGATCTCTGCCGCACGCGCCTCCTGCGCGACATACTCCGGAAACCCCTCCAGCAATGCCGTCTGCCGCACCGCACGACTCTGGCGCTGGAGCCTGTCCCCCGTCCCCAAGGCCCTGTCGGCAGCCGCCGCGAAGCGGGGAGTTGGAGGTCGGCGACCAGTTTCGACGGCCGAGATATGGGTCCCTGAACACCCGATGCGCGCCGCCAGTTCGTCCTGGGTCCAGCCGCGCTCCTCCCGCAACGTCCGCAGGAGCAGGCCGAACGCGGAAGCGGGCGACTTGTCGGGATCCAGCTCTTTGAGGTTCACCATCCGGGGAGACCAACCCTCCGCACAAATACCGCAAGTTGAAGATACTTCGACCCTAGGCCACGCTGAGCCGCCCCGGTAGTGAAACGACTACGGAGAGGCACCATCCATGGCTGGCAAGAATGTTCGCCCGAACACCCGGGAGCCGTCGCGCCCCACGGCTCCCGACAAATCGTCCGAGTGCCGCACCTGCCAGGAACTCCATCTGGCCGAGGCCGTCGCCAACGCCCGGCGCGACTACAGCAGGGCGACGGACTGCCGCGTACTTCTCCGGCGTCACCAGGCGGCGGACGACTGCTCGGAGCGGGGGTCGGAGTGAGCGAACGGGAACTTCAACCGCCACGGGAGAGGCCGGAGTTCAACCCGATGCGCTTCCCGCCGTGCGAGTGCCCACGGTGCCGCGAGGACGAGCCCCGGGCGGACGGGGCGGACAGGGAGGACGGGGACGGCAACGAATCCGTCCTGCTGCGACAGCTCCGCGCACGGGTCGCCGAGGAGAACGCCCTGCGCCGCTCGATGCGGCGGCGCCCGGAATGACAGGGCGCACGGTCCCGCCCTCCCCCTACCCGCCCAGCACGACCATCGCCGCCGTCACCGTCGCGAGCAGGCCGGCGTACGCCCGCGTGTGCACGCGGTCCGGGATGCGCGGCGGGTGGCGTCGGAGGAGCGCGATCACCGGTAGGGCGCCTGCCAGCAGGAAGGCGGCGGCCCGGAGGTCGACCAGGCCCGCCAGGGGTGGTGTCTGCGGGTGGGCGGTGGTGGGGCCCGTCGCGCCGCTCAGGTAAATGGCGGCCGCAGGAAGGGAGATGGCCAGGGTGAGAGGGTTGGCCAGGGCGGTGGCCACGCGCATCAGGTGGCCGGCGCGGCGCATCGCGGGGACCGTCATGACGCTGCCGCCCACGCCGAGGAAGGCGGCGAGCGCGCCGATGGGGGCGCCGGAGACGGTCGGCAGGGGGCGCGGGGCGGTGGTGGTGGCCGGGTCGTCCGGCGGGCGCAGGAAGCCGGGGCGCAGGAGTACGTCTGTGAGGGTGAGGGCGGTGTAGGCGACGAACGCCCAGTGGGCGGGGCCCGGTGGGGTGAGCCCCGCGGCGAGCGCCCCGGCCGAGGCACCGGCCGCCAGCAGGAGGACCAGCGGGGCGCTGCCGCGCAGGGCGGCGAGGGTGCGGCGCGGGGTGACGGCCGTCGCGAAGCCCGCGTTCACCACCATGACCAGGGCCGAGGTGGCCGTCGCCACCCGCATCGCGTCCGCACCGAGGGCGGAGTCGGCCCACACCACGACCGGCACGGTGACGAAACCGCCGCCGAACCCGAAAAGTACCGTCGTCAGCCCGGTCAGCAGCCCGATACCGAGCAGGGTCACCATGTCCATGCCCCCAGCTCACCAGCCGCCGGGCGTGTCGGGCATGCGATGGTCGGCAGGATTCCTTCGCGTCTCGGCCACCACCGCCGTACGGTGGCCAGGTGAGGAACGTTTCTCTGGACGAGGTGGACCGGAGCGGGCGGGCCGTGCTGCCGATCGGTACCGACTACGCGCCGGGGCAGTTGCTCGACTGGCACGAGCACCGGCGGGCCCAGTTCCTCTACGGCGCCACCGGCGTGATGGTCGTGGACACCGCTGAGGGCAACTGGACCGTACCGCCCGAGCGGGCCGTCCTGATCCCGGCCGCGACCCGGCACCGGGTGCGCATGCTGGGCGTGCGTACCCGCAGTCTGTACATCGAGCCGGACGCCGTCCCCTGGTGGCCCGCCACCTGCACGGTCGTCGAGGTCGCGCCGCTGCTGCGCGAACTGCTGGCCGTCGCAGTCGACTTCGAGGCGGACTACAGCCTGTCGGGGCGGGAGGGCGTCATCGCCACTCTCCTGCTGCACGAGCTGTACGGAATCGCGGTCGGCGCCCCGCTCCCGTTCCACGTGCGGATTCCGGGCTCCGCGGACCTCGCCGCGCTGTGCCGCGACTACCTGGCCCACCCCGACGCGGGGGTCGGCAACGCCGAGTGGGCCGCGCGCGTGGCCATGAGCGAACGGGCCTTCACCCGTCGTTTCCGTGCGGAGGCCGGGGAGAGTCCCGCCGTGTGGCGCGGGCGGGCCCGGCTGCTCGCCGCCGTTCCGCTGCTGCGTACCGCCTCGGTCACCGAGGTCTCCGGCCGGCTGGGCTACGCCTCCCCCGCGGCCTTCACCGCCGCCTTCACCCGGGCCTTCGGCACACCGCCGTCCCGGTTCGACGCCGCGAGCCCGGCCGTCCCGACCGGGGCACGCGAAAGCGCCGGACGCACCGGGAGGAACTCTCCCGGCGCGTCCGGCGCTTGAGGAAACGCCTTCAACGGTACCGGCCTAGTACACCGGCTTCGACGGCTCGATCTGGTTGACCCAGCCGATGACGCCGCCGCCCACGTGCACCGCGTCGGAGAAGCCGGCCGACTTCAGGACGGCGAGCACCTCGGCGCTGCGTACGCCCGTCTTGCAGTGCAGGACGATCTTCTTGTCCTGCGGGAGGTCCTGGAGGGCGGTGCCCATCAGGAACTCGTTCTTCGGGATCAGGCGGGCGCCCGGGATGGAGACGATCTCGTACTCGTTCGGCTCGCGGACGTCGATGATGTCGATGTTCTCGCCGTCGTCGATCCACTCCTTGAGCTGCTTCGGAGTGATCGTCGAGCCGGCCGCCGCCTCCTGGGCCTCCTCGGAGACGACGCCGCAGAACGCCTCGTAGTCGATCAGCTCGGTGACCGTCGGGTTCGTGCCGCACACCGCGCAGTCGGGGTCCTTGCGGACCTTGACCTGGCGGTACTGCATCTCCAGCGCGTCGTAGATCATGAGGCGGCCGACCAGCGGGTCGCCGATCCCGGCGAGCAGCTTGATCGCCTCGGTGACCTGGATGGAGCCCACGGACGCGCACAGCACGCCGAGGACACCGCCCTCGGCGCAGGAGGGGACCATGCCGGGGGGCGGGGGCTCCGGGTAGAGGCAGCGGTAGCAGGGGCCGTGCTCGGACCAGAACACGGACGCCTGGCCGTCGAAGCGGTAGATGGAGCCCCAGATGTACGGCTTGTCGAGCAGCACGCACGCGTCGTTGACGAGGTAGCGCGTCGCGAAGTTGTCCGTGCCGTCCACGATCAGGTCGTACTGGCTGAAGATGTCCATCACGTTCTCGGCTTCGAGCCGCTCTTCGTGGAGGATCACGTTCACGTACGGGTTGATGCCGAGGACCGAGTCCTTGGCGGACTCGGCCTTGGAGCGGCCGATGTCGGCCTGGCTGTGGATGATCTGGCGCTGGAGGTTGGACTCGTCGACCTCGTCGAACTCGACGATGCCGAGCGTGCCGACGCCCGCGGCGGCCAGGTACATGAGGGCCGGCGAGCCCAGACCGCCGGCGCCGACACACAGCACCTTGGCGTTCTTCAGCCGTTTCTGTCCGTCCATCCCGACGTCCGGGATGATCAGGTGGCGCGAGTACCTGCGGACCTCGTCGACGGTGAGCTCAGCTGCTGGCTCGACCAGGGGTGGCAGCGACACGGCAACTCCGTTGGTCGGTTCTTCGGAAGACTGGTTCTGTCCGTAACACTGCCACGCCGCTTTTCATTCCGAGACACCGCGTCCGATCCGCGAGACGATTTCGTCCCAGTAGCCGGGCAGCGTCTCAAATGCCCTGTATTGCGCGGTTGTCGGGTCCTCGCCGCGCTCCCCGTCAACGGCTCGCGCGGTCCGGTCGGTGAGCAGGACGGTGCCGGCGCCCTGCCAGCGGGCCAGCCGCAGCGCCTCGTCCAGGTGGGTGCGGGGGACGCCGTGCACGAGGTGGCAGAACCGTTCGGGCGGGAGCGCCGCGGTCCACTCGGGCGGCCGCGCCCAGCGGTAGCGGGACCAGGAGCCGAGGAAGGTGACGAGTTGCTCGGCGAGCGGCGCGTAGCCCGGGTCCGGGTGCGTGCCGTGTCCGAGGACGAGGTGGGCGGGCCCTTCGAGCAGTCCGCGCAGCGCGGCGGTGAGCCGTCTCACGTGCGGCAGGGCGGCCGGGCCGCAGGGGCAGCGGTGCAGCAGGTAGCCGTCGACGCGGTACCAGTCGCGGTAGCGGCGGGCCTCGTCGAGCACGGCGCGCGCCCCGCGGGCACCGTGGCCGAGGTCGAGCCGCCCGAGTACGAGGCCCGCCGGGTGCGGCTGTCCGGGGGCGGCGCGGCGTCCGGCGTTCTTGAGCCGGCCCGCGGCCTCCAGGCACCGCGGGTCGGGCCGGGTGCCGGGCCCGTTGTCCACCGAGAGGACCGTCCAGTGGACGGGGACGTCCGCGCGCAGCGGCTGCGCCCACTCGCCGGGTGCGAGCAGCGGGTGCGCGAGGCCCGGCAGGGCGAGTCCGGTGCGGTCCGGGGCGGGCAGGGGGCCCTGTGCCGCCCGCCCGTCGGCCCGCCCCTCGGGCAGCCCGAGGGGGGCCGGTCCGTGGGCGGCCACGGCGGCGGTGGTCCCGCCGCGCGTGGCCGGACCACCGCCGCCGTGGTTCACATGCGGCACGCCGCCTCCATCCAGATGTCGGCGAGGGACTCCTCCAGGTTGATGCGGGGGCGCCAGCCGAGCCGGTCGCGCGCGGTGCGCACGTCGGCCTGCTGCCAGGTCCCGCAGCCGTCCGGGTAGGGGTGCGAGGCGGCGGGTGCGGCGAGGACGTGCTCGCCGTCGCCGCCGCGCGGGTGCCCGATGGTGGAGCGCAGGCCGTGGCCGAGGTGCGGTTCGCGCACGGGCAGTCCGGGGCCGAAGCCGGGCGGTGACTCCAGTTCGTGCAGCGCCCCGCCGAACCCGGCGACCCTGGCGAGTACGGCGGCGGCCTCGCGCAGCCGTACCGCGCGGCCGGAGCCGATGTTGACGACGCCCTGGGCGGCCGACAGCGAGGCGGCGTGCACGGCGCGGGCCACGTCGCGTACGTCGACGAAGTCGCGCTGCACGCCGAGTCCGCCCAGTTTCAGTTCGGTGTCCCCGGCCTGCATCGCGCGCCGCATGGCCTCCGCGAGCCGCCCGAGCGGGGAACCGGCCGGGGTGCCCGGTCCGACGGGTGAGAAGACCCGCAGGACGACGGCGTCGAGCCCGGAGCCGAGGACGAGTTCGGTCGCGGCGAGTTTGCTCACGCCGTACGGCCCGCCGGGGCGGGGCACGGCGTCCTCGGCGGTCGAGGAGCCCGGCTGGCTCGGCCCGTACTCGGCGCCGCAGCCGAGCTGGACGAGGCGGGCCCCGCAACCGGAGCGGCGCAGCGCCTCGCAGATCGTGGCGACGGCGACGGTGTTGTGCCGGGTCAGGTCCCGGGCCCCGCCGCGCACGGTACCGGCGCAGTTGACGACGACGCCGGGGTGGACGGCGTCGAAGAACCGGGTGAGCGCGCCGGGTGAGCCGCCCGCGAGGTCGAAGCGGACGTCGGCGTCGTCGCCCCGGCCCAGCACGGTGAGCTGGACGGCCGGGTCGGCGAGCAGCCGGTCGGCGACGAAGCGGCCGAGGTAGCCGTTCGCGCCCATCAGCAGCACCCTCATCGGGCACCTCCGGTGGGGGCCGAGGGGCGGCGGGGGCTGGTCATCGTGTGTCTCCTTCGGGGGGTGGTGCCGTGGGTCGCTGGTGAGGCCCGCGGGGCCGGTCCTGCGCGAGAGGCGCCGGGCCGGCTTCGCGGGAGGTGGCGCGAGAGGCGCGCCTGACGGCGGTGGTGCTCCGGTGTGCGGACCGGGCGCCCCGCGTCAGGTCCGGCCGGCCCGGGCCGCGTGGGCCGAGGCGCGGGAGAGTGCGGGCAGGCCCCGGGCCAGCAGGGTGAGCACCGCGAGGGTGCAGGCCAGCGCGGGGACGGCCCCGGTGCCGCCCAGGTCCGTGAGCGCCTCGACGGGCGCGGACACGGACCGGGCGCCGGGCAGCCGGGCGGTGAACACGGCGCACAGGGCGGCGAACTGGAGTCCGCAGGCGGTGAGCAGGGCGGTCCTCGCGGCCCCAGCGCAGCCGTACTGGATCATCAGCCGGGTCAGCAGCAGGAGCCCGCCGAGCGCTCCGGCGGACAGCGCTCCGCTCGCCTGGTGGAGCGCGGCCGCGGTGAGGCCGAGCAGGGTCCACAGGCAGCACAGGAACAGCAGGAACGTGCCGAGCAGCAGCGGGCGGACGGCGAGGACGAAGTCGTCGAGGGAGCGGCTGAGCGCGAGCCGCCGCCCCGCCCCGTACGCGAAGGCCCGCGCGCACAGGGCGCCGGGGACGAGGGCGAGGAGCAGCGCGAGGGCGGGCGCGGTGTGCGGGCTCCAGCCGTGCTCGGGGCCGCCGGTGAGGGCCTGGGCGAGCAGTCCGTCGCCGTACAGGGTCCCGGCGAACAGGAGCAGTACGTACTGCGTGGTGCCGGGGGCGGCGGGGACGCGGCTGGCGAGCGGGCAGCGCCGCAGACAGGCGCGCAGGCTCAGCAGGACCGCGAGCGGTCCGGCGCCGAGCAGCGCGGCCCGGGGGTGTCCGCCGGTGTGCGGGAGGGCGAGGAGGGTGCCGAGGGCCAGGGCGCCGGGCAGGAGCACGAGGAGGGCGCTCAGGTCGCGGCCCTTCGTCACCGGGGTGGCGGTGGACGGGGCGCGGTCGGTGAGCAGTTCGGCGCGGGCGCGGTCGGTGTGCCGGGGCATCCGCGCGAACATCTCCTCGGCGAGCGCGAAGACGTCCCGGTGCAGGTAGTGGCGGGCGGTGCGGTCGGTGACCCCGCGCGCCTCCAGGCCGGCCGCGATCTCCAGCGGGTCCACGGCCTGGGCGCACAGGTCGTGGTGGGTCTCCATGAGGGCCTTGACCGGGTCGGCTCCGGCCCCTGCGCCCGGTTCCGGGCGGGCTCCGGGCCCGGTGGGGGTGTACGCGCTCATCGGGCCGCCTCCTTGCGGTCGTCGTAGGGATGGGTGGCGTCGGCGTGGTGGGCGTCGCGGCGGCGGCCGGACCGGGGTGCGGCAGGGGGCCGGGGGCTCATCGGGCCGCCTCCAGGCGGCGTCCCGCGCCGGGCGCTTTGGCCGCCGTGGGGTCCAGGGGCGCCCAACCGGGGCCTTCCACAAGGGCGGTGGGGAGGACGGTCTCGGCGGGACGGCCGAAGGGCAGCGGCTCCCCGTGGTCGTCGAGCGGTTCGCGCGGTACCGGGCAGCGCGTGAGGATGTCGAGGTAGATGTCGTGGAAGGCGGCCACGTTCTGCTCGACGGTGAAGAGTTCGAGGGCGCGGGACCGGGCGGCGCCGCCGAGCACCGCGCGGCGCTCCGGGTCGCGCAGGAGTTCCAGGCAGGCCCCGGCCAGGGCCTCCGGATCGCGCGGCGGGACGACGAGCCCGGTGGAGCCGACCACCTCGACCACGGCGCCCGTGTCGGTGGAGACGGTGGCCCGGCCGCAGAACATGGCCTCGACGAGGCTGACCGGGAAGCCCTCGACGACGCTGGAGAGGACCACGGCGTCGGCCTGCGCGTACACCTCGGCGAGTTCCGGCCCCGGTGCGTCGGGCGCGCCGGCCTGCTCGAAGCGGACCGGACGGGGCTCCGCCCCGGGCCCCGGCGGGAAGAGGGCGGCGGCCAGTTCCTCGCAGTCCGCGCGGTAGGCGGCCTCGGACTCGTCGGCCGCGGGGGCGCCGACCAGGCGCAGCGTGGCCCGGGGTTCGGCGGCGTGCACGGTGACGAAGGCGCGCAGGAGGCTCGCGAGGTCCTTGGCCTCCTCGAACCGCCCGACCCACACGAGGTCCCAGCCGCTGCGCTCCGCGCCGTCCCCGGACCCGCGGCCGGTCGCGTCGGCCCCGCCGGCGGCCTCCCCCACCGCGGCGAACCGGGTGGCGTCCATGCCCGGGTAGACGGTGCGGAGTTTGGCGGGGTCGGCCCCGCACCGCTCCTGCCAGCGGCGGGCGTGCGCGTTGCCCGGGGTGACGAGGGCGGCCACCCGGTAGACCTCGGCGGCGAGTTCGCGGTGGAAGCCGCCGAGCACGGCGCGTACGGGGGCGCTCAGCGCGGGCCGGTCCGCCCCGTCCTGGTCCGCCTCGCCGAGGGCGGGCCGGGCGCCGAGGTAGAGCGAGCGCAGCCGGACGCCGTACTCGGTGACGAGCAGCGGGACCCCGCCGAAGTGGTGGGCGAGCAGTCCGGGCAGCGCGGCGAGTCCGCCGGCGGTGGCGTGGCACAGGTCCACGGCGCCGAGGCTGTCCTCGGCGTACCAGTCGAGGGAGAGCGGGCGCAGCGCGCGCTCCAGCAGGTCGGTGAGGAGCAGCAGGTCGCTGACCCGGGCGTGGTGGGCGGCGGGCAGCGCGCCGGAGGCCCGGCAGGCGCGTTCCAGGACGCGTACGGCCGCCTCGGAGCGCAGCGCCCCCGACAGGCCGCCGGTCTCCTGCGCCAGTTCGGCGAGGCCGTGGAGCGCGGCCCCGAAGGAACCGGAGGGTTCACCGGGGGCGAGGGGCCCGCGCACCTGCGCACGTCCGTCCCGGGGGGAGGGTCCGGGCGCCGCCGTCCCGGTCCGGGTTTCCCCGACCGCCATCCCGGCGAGCGCGGTGAGCCCGACGAGCGCGCCGGGGCGCGCGGTGGGCTCCTGCGCAGGTCCGGGGGCGGCCCCCGCGTACGCGGTGAGGGGCCCGGGTGTCCGTGCCCGGGCTCCCGCCCCCGCTCCGGCCCGTGCGTTGTCGGCGGAGCAGACGGCCGCCGCGAACGCCTCGAAGTGGCGCAGGAACACGCCTCTGGCGCGGCGGCCGAGCCGCTCGCCGTCCTCGGGCGCGTCCCACAGCGCCGCCGTGCGCACGCGGCTGACCTGCTCGGGCAGCCGCACCCAGCCCCGCTGCTCCTGGTGCTCACTGCGGCTGAGCGCGTAGACGTCGAACTCGTGGTGGTCCAGGCCCCGCACGAGCCGGTCGCACCAGAGTCCGGCCTCTCCGCTCACGTACGGATAGCCGCCGTCGGTCAGCAGTCCTATGCGCACAGCACACCCCCGATCTCCCGGTGACGGGGCCGTCCTCGGCGAGACGACCCGCAGCGGGACGAAGGTATGCGGGTGAGGGGGCGCACGACGGACGGTTGTCCGTCGCACCATCAGAAGGGGTGAAGCCTCGTAACCAATCCGTGGCGCGGACGTTTAACCGCGACGTAGCGGGATTGAAGTGGTGCGGAACGGCGGCCGGTTGCCGCTCGCGGCGCTCAGGCCACCGGCAGCGCCTCCCCGGGGAGCGCGGTCCGCTGCGCGCGCCGCTGCCGCGCCGTCTCGGGGTCGAGGACGGGTACGGCGGCCAGCAGCCCCCGCGTGTACGGGTCGCTGGGCGCCGCGTAGACCTCCTCGACGGTGCCCTCCTCGACGATCCGTCCGCCCCGCATGACGAGGACCCGGTCGCTCACCTGCCGTACGACGCCGAGGTCGTGGGCGACGAAGACCAGGGCGATCCCGGTGTCGCGCTGCAACTGGGCCAGGAGCTCCGTCACTTGGGCCTGGGTGGTGACGTCGAGCGCGGAGACCGCCTCGTCGCACACGATGACGGCGGGTTCGGGCGCGAGGGCGCGGGCGATGCCGACGCGCTGGCGCTGTCCGCCGCTGAACTCGTGCGGGTAGCGGTCCTGGGCCTCGGGTTCGAGCCCCACCTGGGCGAGGAGTTCCCCGACCCGGGCGCGGATCGCCTTCTCGTCGCGCTCTCCCCGGGCGCGCAGCGGGTCGGCGACGGACTCGCCGACGGTGCGCCGGGGGTTGAGCGAGGACGCGGGGTCCTGGAAGACCATCTGCACGGCGGGCCGCCCGTCCGGCCGCCGCGCGAAGGGAGCGAACTCGACGCTGCCCGCGCTCGGTTCGAGCAGTCCGACGAGCATCCGGCCGAGCGTGGTCTTCCCGCTGCCGCTCTCGCCGACGACGCCGAGGGTCTCTCCGCGCCGGACGGTGAGGGAGACCTCGGACACGGCGGTCACGGCGCGGGCGCCGCGCCCGAACCTCTTTGTGAGGCCGTGCGCTTCGAGGACGGTCTCGGCCGCGGGGACGGGCGGGCGCAGGGGGCCGTCCACGCGGGGGACGGCGGCGAGCAGCTCGCGGGTGTA
Organism: Streptomyces sp. NPDC049954; assembly: GCF_040656295.1. Lineage (NCBI taxonomy): Bacteria > Bacillati > Actinomycetota > Actinomycetes > Kitasatosporales > Streptomycetaceae > Streptomyces > Streptomyces sp. NPDC049954. Next base: position 112,733 of record NZ_JBFALS010000013.1, on the reverse strand, counting down.
GTCCTCGCGGGGGCCGCCCAGCACCTCGGCCACCGGTCCGCGTTCCACGGCGCGTCCGTGCCGCATGACGAGGATCTCGTCGACGCTGCCGGCCGCGACGCCCACGTCGTGGGTGACGAGGATCAGGCCGAGGCCGGTGTCGGTGCGCAGTTCGTGCAGGAGGTCGAGGATCTGGGCCTGCACGGTGACGTCGAGCGCGGTGGTGGGTTCGTCGGCGACGAGCAGCGCGGGTTCGCAGGCGAGCGCCATGGCGATGAGGGCGCGCTGGCGCATGCCGCCGCTGAACTCGTGCGGCCGGGAGCGGGAGCGGCGGGCCGCGTCGGGGATGCCGACCCGGTCGAGGACCTCGACGGCCCGGGCCCGGGCGGCGCGCCGCGAGGACCCGCTGTGCAGCCGGTGCACCTCGGCGATCTGGTCGCCGACCGCGTAGTACGGGTCGAGCGAGGACAGCGGGTCCTGGAACACCATGGCGACGGTGCCCCCGCGCAGGCGGCGCAGCGCGCGGTCCTCGGCGGTGAGCACGTCGGTGCCGTCGACCCGCACGCTGCCGCCGACCCGGGCGCCGGTGCCCCGGTGCAGGTCGAGCAGGGCGTACGCGGTGGCGCTCTTGCCCGAGCCGGACTCGCCGACGATGCCGAGGGCGCCCCCGGCCGCGAGCGAGAAGGACAGTCCGTCGACGGCGCGGACGGAGCCGAAGTCGACGGTGAGGTCGGTGACTTCGAGCAGGCTCATACGATCGCCACCCTTCGGTCGGCCACCGCGTACAGGACGTCCGCGAGGGCGTTGGCCAGCACGACGAAGAAGCCCATCACCAGGACGACGCCGACGACGATCGGGAGGTCGGAGACCTGGACGCCCTGGACCAGGGCGCGGCCGAGACCGGGGATGCCGAACAGGGACTCGGTGAGCATCGCCCCGCCCAGCATCGTCCCGGCGTCGAGCGCGCTCATCGCGATGACGGGGGCGACGGCCGCGCGCAGGGCGTGGCGCATGACGAGGGAGCGTTCGGAGACCCCGTAGGCCCGGAAGGTGCGCACGTGGTCCTCGGCGAGCGTCTCCAGCATGGAACTGCGGGTGAGGCGCGCGTACTTGGCGGATTCGATGAGGGCGAGGGAGACCCAGGGCAGCACGAGGTTCCAGGCCCACTGCTCGGGGTCCTGGCCGAAGGGCACGTACGTCGGGAAGGGCAGCCACTGGAGGGTCGAGCAGAACAGGATGATCAGGACCAGGCCGATCACGAACACGGGGGTCGCGACGCCGGCCAGGGTCAGCCCGGTCAGGAGTCGTTCGGTGGGCCGGCCGCGCCGCCAGGCGGACAGGATGCCGGTGCCGACGCCGATGAGCAGCCACAGGACGAAGGCGCCGGCCAGGAGCGAGGCGGAGACCGGGAGCTTCCCGGTGATCAGCGTGGTGACCTGCTGGCCGCTCTGGTAGGAGACGCCGAGGCAGGGCGCCGCGCAGTGTTCGCTCCCGGTGCCGGTCGAGAAGTCCCGGCCGGCCACGAGGCCCTGGAGGAAGTGCCCGTACTGGACGTACACCGGGTCGTCGAGGCGCAGCTGGTCGCGGACCTGGGCGACCTGGGCGGGTGAGCAGCGCGGTCCGCACACGGTCTGGGCGACGTCGGCGGGGATGACGTAGAAGAGCCCGTAGACGAGGACGGTCAGCGCGAACAGCACGAGGAGGGCGCCGCCGAGGCGGCGCAGCAGGAAGGCGCTCATGCGGCGGCTCCCGGCCGGCGCAGCCGCTTGCGGGCGCTGCGGACTCCGGTGCTCAGGCGGGACTCGGCGCGCGGGTCGAGCGCGGTGCGCACGCCCTCGCCGAGGACGGTCAGGGACAGCACGGTGACGAACAGCAGCCCGGCGGGCAGCAGCAGGTACGTGGGCGCCGCCTGGTACCAGGTGTTGGCGTCGGTGATCATCTGTCCCCAGGACGGGGTGGGCGGTTTGATGCCGACGCCGAGGAAGGACAGGGCCGCCTCGGTGCCGATGTTCGAGGGGAAGAGCAGCGCCGCGTAGGTCAGGACGGGCGCGGCGAGCGAGGGCAGCAGTTCGCGGCGGGCGATGTTCCAGGTGCTCCAGCCGCTGAGCCGGGCGGCGGCGACGTGGTCGAGGGCCTTGAGGCTCAGCGCCTGGGCCCGGACGAGCTTGGAGGTGCCGGCCCAGCCGATGACGCCCATGATGACGGCGAGCAGCACGGGGCGCGGGACCGAGTCGGGCGCGACCGCGAGCAGCGCGAGGGCGAGGATGTTGACGGGCAGCGCCACGCTGATGTCGGTGATCCGTCCGACGACCTGGTCGAGCAGGCGGCGGCCGAGGGCGGCGGCGAGGCCGATGACGATGCCGAGGGCGACCTGGACGAGCGTCGCGCACAGGGCGATGCCGAGGGAGACGCGGGCGCCGTAGACGAGCCGGGCGAACAGGTCGCGGCCGGTCTGGGGTTCGACGCCGAGCCAGTGGCTGCCGCTGATCCCGCCGAAGGAGCCGAGCGGGACACCGCCGGAGGCGGAGTCGACGAGGTGCGGGTGGTAGGTGGTGGGGTCCTGGCCTTCGAGGGCGGCGAGCAGCGGCGCGGTGAGCGCGACGAGCACGAGCAGCGCGACCACGCCGGCCGCGACGAGCGCGGCCCGGCGGGCGCGCAGCCGCCGCCAGAAGGTCCGGGCCCCCGGGGCCGGGGCGGGCGCGAGCGCGTCCGCCCCGGTCTCGGTGGCGAGCAGTGCTTCGGACATGGTTACTTGACCGCGGTCTGGGAGATGTCGAGAACGCCGGTCCAGTCACTGATGACGACGTTCTTGACGGCGGTGCCGGCCAGCCGCTTGTAGACGGGGTGGAACAGCGGGACGACCAGGGCCTTCTCGCCGATCTTCGCGTCGAGCGCGCCCCAGCGCCTGGCGGCCTCGCCGAGATCGGTGACCTTGTTGATCGCGTCGATCTCCTTGTTGACGGCCGGGTCGTTCAGCCGCCCGCTGTTGAAGTTGTAGCCGTCCTCGACGATCTGGCGCCCGTCGAAGACGGGGCCGATGAAGGGCCCGCCCGAGGGCCAGTCGGCGCCCCAGCCGGCCAGGAAGGCGCCCGGCTGCGTCTTGACGCTGTACACGGTGTCGCTGTAGCTGCTCTGGTCGACGCCCTTGAGCTTGACCGTGATCCCGGCCTTCTTCAGGGCGTCCTGGAGCGCGGTGGCGATCTCCGGGCTGGTCGCGAAGTTCTTCGCGTTGTTGTGCGTCAGGGTGATGGTGAGGCCGTTCTTGTACCCGGCCTCGGCGAGCAGCTTCTTCGCCTTGGCGGGGTCGCCGCTCTCCCCGGCCGGGAACGGGTCGGCGCCGGTGGAGCCGAAGGACTTCTGGTCCGGCAGGAAGGTGGTCGCGGGCTCGGCGAGCGAGGAGCCGCCGGCCGCGTTGATCACCGAGGAGCGGTCCACGGCGTAGGCGATGGCCTCGCGCACCTTCGGGTTGTCGAAGGGCTTCACCTTCGGGTTGAACGCGAGGTAGTTGGTGTAGCCGAAGTGCCCGGTGCCGACGCGTGCGGCGAGCTTCTTGTCGCCGGTGACCTTGGCGAGTTCGGAGGGGCCGAGGTTGGTGTCGGTGGTGACGGCGGCGGCGTCGGCGCCCGCGCTCGCGGACAGCCGCTGGTTGATGACCGCCGAGTCGAGACCCGAGCGCACGTCGATGCGGTCCGGGTACGCCTTGCGCTGGTCGTCGGTCTTCGCGGACCAGTGCGGGTTGCGCTCCAGGAGGAGCCGCTCGCCGTCGTTCTCGTTCTTGACGACCTTGTACGGGCCGGAGGAGACCGGGTGGTTCTCGTACTTGGTGCCGGTGTCCTTGGCCTTGGGCACGGGCGCGAACTGGGTCTGGGTGGCGAGGAAGGGGAACTCGCCCTCGGGCTTGTTGAGATGGAAGACGATGGTGGACTCGTCGGGGGTCTCGATGGAGTCGAGCCCGCCCTTGCCCTTGTCCTTGTACGGCCCCTGGTAGTCGGCGCCGCCGATCAGCCAGTCCCGCAGGTAGGGCGCGCCGCCCGAGAGTTCACCGGCGAAGGAGCGCTCGACGCCGTACTTGATGTCGGCGCTGGTGATCGGGGTGCCGTCCTCGTAGGTGAGGCCCTTCTTGAGGTGGTACGTCCACACCGTGGCGTTCTTGCTGGGCGTCCCGGTGTCGGTCGCGAGGTCGGGGACGACCTTCGAGCCGGCCGCGCCGCTCTTACGGGCCCGGGTGGTGAGCGTGCGGAAGACGAGCGAGGGAACGTTGCCGCCGCCGGAGGTGTAGAGCCGCGCGGGGTCGAAGTCCTCCTGGGCCTCGGCGTTGAGCACGCTGAGGGTGCCGCCCTTGTGCGGGGCGCCGGAGGCGGCGGCCTTGCCCTGGTCGCCGGAGGAGGCCGTCGCACCGGAGTCCTCGGGGCCGCAGGCGGCGAGCCCACCGGCCAGGACGAGGCTCACGGTGAGCGCGGCGAGACCGCGCGTGGGGAAGGACGATGGACGGCGCATGTGCGGTGTTCCCTTGGACGTGCCGCCGGGAGGGGCGGCGGAGAGCTGCGTGGGGAGGCCGGACCGGGGCGGCGCACGGGTGCGCGGGCCGGGGCGGCGGGGTGCGTCCGGAGCCGGGCGTACGTGCCGGGGCGGCGGACGGGAAGGGGCCACGCGGGGCCTGGAGCGGCCGGGCGGGCGAGGTGGTTCAGCTACAGATGATGTCTGCGACGCACAGCGCGGTCACGCCGATGAGCGCGAGCTCAATGGCGTGCGGCGGTACGCGGCGGGTCGACATGCGGAAAATATGATCGATATCCGGAACGTTGTCAACGCGTCCGGAGTCAATTACCGGCCAAGAACGGTCACAAGGGGCTGAGCGGTCGCGAGGTGCCGTACGGGTGCAAAGTGCCGGGCGATCACCCCACGCCGAGCTGCCGCGCCGAGCCGCGCGGGCCCCGTGCGAGCGCCGGGCCCGAGGTGACCGGTGCGACGGTCCGGCCCCGCGCGAGGTTCACTCCTTCGGGAAGGGCCAGGCGTTCGGCAGGCAGTGGATGCCGTCGTGGTCGAGGAACTTGGTCTGCTGCTGCATGACGGGGGCCAGCGAGCCGTCCACCGTGCAGCTCACGTGGTTGTGGCCGAGCCGGTGCCCCACCTCGTGGTTGATCAGCATCTGCCGGTACGGGTGGATCGCGTCCCCGTAGGTCACCGAACCCTGCGCCCAGCGGTAGGCGTTGATCATGACGCGCTCGGTGGCGGCGGAGTCGCAGGACACGTTGTCCACGGTCGTGTCGAGGCCCGATTTGGCGCACCAGTCGGCCGTGGTCCCCGGGCTCGCGAGCGTGACCACGAAGTCCGCCCGGTCGGTCGAGACGCGCTCGAAGGCACGCTGCTGTCCGTGTGCCCAACTGCGGTCGTCGTTCAGGGTTTTCTGCACCGCGTCGGCGAACAGGGCGCCGTCCAGGCCGAGTCCGCGCTCGATGTCGACGCGGTAGCGCAGCAACTGCTTGCCACGGCGCGGCGCGGCGGCGGAGCCGGGCACCGTGGTGAACGTGCCCGAGGCGTGCAGATCGGCGGCGAGCGGATAGGTACGCCCCATCAACTCGTCGTAGGTGGCCCGCCTGGGCTTCTCGCTCGGGGTGGGTCGCTTCGCGTCGAGTTTCGCCCTCGGGGAGGCGTCCTGCCCGGCCAGCACCTTGGCCCCGGTGGCTCCCGGGCCGTGCCCGGAGACCACGACGGCCAGGCCCAGGGTGACGGCGGCGGCACAGGCCCCCGTGACGAGTCCCGCGCGGCTGACACGACCGCGCCGGGGGCCACCGGAGACACCCGCGCCGTACGGTTCGCCGGGGCCTTCGGGCGCGCCCGGACCGGCCGGTGCGGTGCCGCCGGCCCCGGTTGCGGCCCCGGCCTCGCCGGAGGCGGGCCGCTGCTCCGGTTCACGCGTGAGGGGGACCCGGGGGCGGAACAGATCCTCCCCGTCCTTCTCCTCGTCCTCCCGCTCGCCGCCGTGCACGGCGGGGGACGACGGCCGCGCACCCCGCGTACCCGCCGGCTCCCCGTCGAAGGCCGCCAGGTACTCGCGCCGGGGCCCCGGCATCCCGGCCTCGGCGTCCCGCGCGGGCGGCTGTGCGGGCGGCTGTGCGGTGGCCTGTGCGGTCGCGGCGGAAGGTACGGCGGGTACGGCCTCGGCGGCGTGCGGCGCGGCGGGGATCGTCGCGTCCCGCACGAAACGCCCCGGCTCCCGGTTCTTCTGCCCGGGCGCCTGCTCCCGCTGTCCGGTCCGTTCCCGCCGTTCCGGCTGCTCCGCCGCGTGCGGTACGCGCAGTCCGCGGGCCTCGGGTGAGGCGGCGCGGGAGTCGCGCGCGTCGAGCGGGCCGAAGGGCAGGAAGGCGTCCTCCTGGCCGGGCCCCTCGCTCGACACGGCCGCGGGTTCCGGGTGTTCGGGATGGCCGCCGCGGACATCCGGCCGGCCGGCGGCGTTACCGGCGGCCCCGGTCACCCGGGCCGTTCCGTGGCCGTGCGCGGTGGCTCCGGCGGGGGCGCGGCGCCGGCCCGTGCCCGGTGGAGGCGTCGGCTGCGCGCCGCCCCGGGCGGGGTCCGCGCCGGGCGCGGGTCGCCCCGCCGCCTCCGGTGCGGCGGCGCGCCGCGCCTGCTCCTGTCCCCCCGGACTCGACGGACGGCTGTGACGTCCCACGCGCCCCCTCAGCTTCCTGTGTGCGTCTCCCGGGCGGGCGGCCCGGTCACGGTCCTGCCCTCCCCTTCGGGGAGTTCTGCGGTCTCCGCGAGCAGTTCCCTGACAGCGTCGGCGACGATGTGCGGATATTCCATCATCGCGACGTGTCCGGCGTCCGGGAGGGTCAGCAACCGGGACTCCCGGAAAGCGGTGGCCGCCTTGCGCGCCATGCGAAAGGAGACAAGCCGGTCCCGGCCGCCGTACACCAACAGGGTAGGGGCCAGAACGCGTTCCGCCTGCCGCCACAGCCCCTGCTGGCCGCCGAGTGTGTAGGCGTTGACGATCCCCCGGGCCGAACGGGTCATCGCGTCCCAGAAGTAGGGGAGGGCGAGCCGGCGTTCCATTTCGTGCACGGCGTGGCGGTAACCCTCCTCGTCGACCCGGGCCGCGTCGCCGTAGGTGAGGGAGAGGACACCCCGGGTGCGGTCCTCGGGCGTCCACCCCTTCGTCATGCGGAAGAACAGCGAGGCCACTCCGGGCACCGCGAGCAGCCCGGTGGGCACGGCGGTGCGCTGGACGCGTATCTCGGGCAGCGCGGGCGAGACCAGGGTCAGGGTGCGTACCAGGTCGGGGCGGGCCGCCGCGACCCGCGTGGCGACCGCGCCGCCCATCGAGTTGCCCGCGAGGTGCACCGGGCCCCGGCCGCGGGCCTCGATGAGCCGTACGACGGTGCGGGCCTGACCGGTGATCGAGTAGTCCCCGTCGTCGGGCGGCGGGGACTCGCCGAAGCCGGGCAGGTCGAGGGCCTCCGCGTCGAGATCGCCCGCGAGGGACTGCATGAGCGCCGACCAGTTCTGCGAGGAGCCGCCGAGGCCGTGCACGAACAGCGCGGGCGGCAGCCCCGCGCGGGCGGGTGGCCGGGAGCGCACGACGAGGGTGCGGCCGGGCAGTTCGACCGTGGTCAGCTCCTCGCCCGGGGCGACCCGGACGGCGCTCACCTTGGGTTCGGCGGCAGCGGGCACGGGAGGCAGTTCGCAGGACACGTCGCAATGTTACGAGACGATCACACCCCTGACCGGTGTTACGGCCGTCACAGCGCCGCGCGGCGGCCCCCGCTGGTCCGGCCACCGCGTAGCGGTCCGGCCCGCTTGCTCCTACGCTCGGGAGCACAGGGAGCACGCGGACGGAGAGTGTCGGCGCGCTGACGCCCGCCGCGCGCCCGCGCGCCGCCCACCGCTCCCGCACCACCCGTCCGCGCCCTTGTGCTCGACCACCACACACCCACCCGTGTCGGACGCGGCAGCCGGGGAAAGGCGAGTTCCATGACGAACGACCCCCGTGACATCCAGCCCCGTACCACCACCGAGCCCGCAGAGAGCGGCATCGGGACCGGCGTCGACCCGGAGGAGCCCGAGACCTTCGAGGACCCGGGCGCTCCCTACGATCCGGAGGCGCCGGAGGCCGACGACCTTCGGGACATCGACGAGGAGGCCGCCGAGAGCGCCGATCCGCTGGCCCGCAAGGAGGGCGAGCCGGCGAACGAGGCGGACCGGGCCGAGCAGTCCCGCGTCGTGGAGGAAGCGGAAGACGAATACCGCTGAACTCCCGCGGCCCTCGTCGCACCTCTCACCTGCGGTTCTCCCGTGTCCGACCAGTGAAATCCCCGCGCACGCCGCGCACGGGACGGTTACCGAAAAGTACGATGGCGGGCGCGGGCACCGTCCCGCGTTCGCAACGATCCTGGGAGGCGGCGTGAGCGCCATCGAGCAGACAGAGGCAGCACGCCCGCGGGGCACCAGACTGCCGCGCCGCGCACGACGTAACCAACTGCTGGGCGCGGCGCAGGAGGTCTTCGTCGCGCAGGGGTACCACGCGGCCGCGATGGACGACATCGCGGAGCGGGCCGGTGTCAGCAAGCCGGTGCTCTACCAGCACTTCCCGGGCAAGCTCGACCTGTACCTGGCCCTGCTCGACCAGCACTGCGAGGCGCTGCTCCAGGCCGTGCGCGCGGCGCTCGCCTCGACCACGGACAACAAGCTGCGTGTCGAGGCGACGATGGACGCGTACTTCCGGTACGTCGAGGACGACGGCGGCGCGTTCCGGCTGGTCTTCGAGTCGGACCTGACCAACGAGCCGGCCGTGCGCGAGCGCGTGGACAAGGTCACCTTCCAGTGCGCGGAGGCCATCTGCGAGGTGATCGCGGAGGACACCGGCCTCTCGCGCGACGAGTCGATGCTGCTCGCCTCGGGTCTGGGCGGTCTCGCGCAGGTCGTGGCCCGCTCCTGGCTGCACAGCGACCGCAGCGTGCCCAGGGACACCGCGGTGCAGTTGCTGACCTCGCTGGCCTGGCGCGGCATCGCCGGTTTCCCGCTGCACGGCGCCGAGAGCGGCTGAGGCCCGGGGGCCTCGCGGGCCGGTGTTCGCTGACGGCGTGCGGAGGGCACGGCCGGGGCGCCCTCCCTCCGGGCTAATGTGTGGCGTGTACGGCGCGCACAGCCGCGCACATCGGTGACCGTCGGAGGGACAAAAGCCGTGGAGGTCAAGATCGGCGTGCAGCACGCGCCTCGCGAGATCGTTCTGGAGAGCGGGCAGTCCGCCGCGGAGGTCGAGCAGGCCGTGTCGGAGGCCCTTGCGGGCAAGGCCCCGCTGCTCAGCCTTGAGGACGACCATGGCCGCAAGGTCCTGGTCCCCTCCGACCGGCTGGCCTACGTGGAGATCGGCGAGCCGACCGTCCGCAAGGTCGGTTTCGGCGTCCTCTGAGAGGACGGGCGGCCGGGTGAGCCCGGCAGCGGAACAACACGGCAGAAGGGGTGGTCCCGTCCGGGACCACCCCTTCTGCCGTGTGCGCGTGCGGGGCCCGTCGGCCCGGCTTACGGTCGGTCTGCGACCCCTTCCGATCATGAATCGGCCTCGAAGGGGCAGCCGGTAGTCAGCGGTCCGTATCCACCACCCGGGGAGGGTTGTTCCCCGTTGGCCTCGGGTAGGACGGCTACGACCGAATTGCCCCTCTACAGGCGTCCGGGAGGAAACCGCATGATCGTGGAAACGCTGGGCTCCGTCGCAGTCGGTCTCGCACTGGCCTGGCTCGCCCTGCACCGGCTCGCACACCGGCTGCCGTACCGCTCGCTCGTGCTGTCCACCGGCGGGATCGGCGGCGCGCTCGGCGCCTTCGTGACCCACACCTCGCTGGGCCCAGGCCACGCGGCGCTCACACTGCTGGGCGCGGTCGCCTTCACGGCGGCGCTGCTGTCCCTGCTGCTGCGTCCGGCCGGGCGGCGCCGCCCGCACTCGCGCTCGGCCTCGGCGGCCTGAGCCCGGGCGGCGCGCGCCCGCGGCCTCAGTGCCCCGTCAGGAGGCCAGGCCGAGCGCCGCCATCCGCTTGGTGTGGGCCTCGGTGATGCGGGAGAACATGCGCCCCACCTCGGCGAGGTCGAATCCGTCGGCCACCCCGCCCACCAGCATCGTCGAGAGCGCGTCGCGCTCGGCGACCACGCGCTGGGCCTGGGACAGCGCCTCGCCCATGAGCCGGCGGGCCCACAGCGCGAGCCGGCCGCCCACCCGGGGGTCGGCCTCGATCGCCGCCCGCACGTTCTCCACCGCGAAGTGGGCGTGCCCGGTGTCGGCGAGGACGGTCAGCACCAGATCGCGGGTGTCGCTGTCGAGCCGGACGGCGACCTCGCGGTAGAAGTCGCTCGCGATGGAGTCCCCGACGTACGCCTTGACCAGGCCCTCCAGCCAGTCCGAGGGCGCGGTCTGCTGGTGGAAGGCGTCGAGCGCGGTCGCGAAGGGCTGCATGGCGTCCTCGGGGACCGCGTCGATCGCGAAGAGCCGGTCGCGCAACTGCTCGAAGTGGTGGAACTCGGCGGCGGCCATGTTCGCCAGCTCCGCCTTGCCCTTGAGGGTGGGGGCGAGCTTGGCGTCCTCCGCGAGCCGCTCGAAGGCGACCAGTTCCCCGTACGCGAGAGCGCCCAGGAGGTCCACGACGGCGTCCCGGTAGCGCGGGTCGGCCGAGCTGTCCGCCCAGTTCCGGGCGGCGATCGTGGTGGGTGCGGCGGCGGTGTCAGGCGTCTCCATGAAGCGCACAATAGCCCGCCCCGGACCGGCCCGGTCGGGCGCGCCGGAGAGTGTGACGACCACTACGTACGGCGTTCACCCGGCACAGCTGGGTGTTTTGGGGGTACAGTGGTAAAGCGCCCGCCGAATATTCGGCGAGCCTGTACTGATGAGTACGCTTGTGAGTACGCATGAGGATGCCCGGTCGGTGGCCCGATCGGCTCCGACCCCGACAGCCCTCCCGGCGGTGCGCTCAGCGCGTGCGGCGGCGGAGGGGCCCTCAGCGGTAACGAGCGCTCTGAGCGTCGGCAGTGGTCCCGCGCGACCCGGCCCGTCCCCGTAAAACGGCCGGCGGTTCGTGGCACGGTACAAGACCCCCGCGTTCGCCTCGTTCCGCCTCACAGAAGAGGCAACACCCTGACTACGCAGACTTTCCGGGATCTGGGGATTCTCCCCGAGACGGCCGAGGCTCTCGAAGCCGTCGGTATCGTCCACCCCTTTCCCATCCAGGAACTGACCCTCCCCGTCGCCCTGGCCGGCTCCGACGTCATCGGCCAGGCCAAGACCGGCACCGGCAAGACCCTCGGTTTCGGTCTTCCGCTGCTGGAACGCGTCATCACCGCCGCCGACGTCGAGGCGGGGCGCGCCCGGCCCGAGCAGCTGACCGAGGCCCCGCAGGCCCTGATCGTCGTCCCGACCCGCGAGCTGTGCACGCAGGTCACCAACGATCTCCAGACCGCCGGGAAGGCCCGCGACGTGCGGGTCCTCGCCATATACGGCGGCCGCGCCTACGAGCCGCAGGTCGAGGCCCTCAAGAAGGGCGTCGACGTCGTCGTCGGCACCCCGGGCCGCCTGCTCGACCTCGCCGGCCAGAAGAAACTGAACCTCTCGCACGTACGGGCCCTCGTGCTCGACGAGGCGGACGAGATGCTCGACCTCGGCTTCCTGCCGGACGTCGAGAAGATCATCGGGATGCTCCCGGTCAAGCGGCAGACGATGCTGTTCTCGGCGACCATGCCGGGCGCGGTCGTGGGCCTGGCCCGCCGCTACATGTCGCAGCCCACGCACATCAACGCGACCTCCCCCGACGACGCCGGGCAGACCGTCGCCAACACCAAGCAGCACGTGTACCGCGCGCACTCGATGGACAAGCCCGAGATGGTCTCGCGCATCCTCCAGGCGGAGGGCCGCGGCCTCGCGATGATCTTCTGCCGGACCAAGCGGACCGCCGCGGACATCGCGGAGCAGCTGGAGCGGCGCGGTTTCGCCTCCGGCGCGGTCCACGGCGACCTCGGCCAGGGCGCCCGCGAGCAGGCGCTGCGCGCCTTCCGCAACGGCAAGGTCGACGTCCTGGTGTGCACGGACGTCGCGGCGCGCGGCATCGACGTCGACGGCGTCACGCACGTCATCAACTACCAGACGCCCGAGGACGAGAAGACCTACCTGCACCGCATCGGGCGCACCGGGCGGGCCGGGAAGTCGGGTACGGCGATCACGCTGGTGGACTGGGACGACATCCCGCGCTGGCAGCTCATCAACAAGGCGCTCGAACTGGGTCACCCGGCCCCGCCCGAGACCTACTCGACCTCCCCGCACCTGTACGAGGAGCTGAGCATCCCGGCGGGCACCAAGGGTGTGCTGCCGCGTGGCGAGCGCACCCGTGCGGGCCTGGGCGCGGAGACGGTCGAGGACCTCGGCGAGACCGGCGGCAAGCGCAAGCGCGGCGGTTCCGCCTCCGCTCCCGCGCACTCGGGTCCCGCTCCCGCCGAGGAGCGGCCCGCGAGCACGCGGCCCCCGCGCCGGCGTCGTCGTACGCGTTCCGGTGAGCCGCTCGCGGAGGGCGAGGGCCAGGCGGTCGCCGAGTCGGCCACCAGCGCCCCGGCGGCCGAGGAGGCGCCGCGTGCGCCCCGTCGGCGCCGTACCCGCGCCGCCGCCCCCTCGGCGCAGCCCGCCGAGGTGCCCGAGCAGAAGACGGCTCCCGAGGCCGAGACCGCCGGCGCCCCGGCGGCCGAGGCCCCGCGCAAGCCGCGTCGCAGGACGCGCGCGCGGCGCCCCGCTGCCGACGGCTCCGAGAGCTGACGGACCGGGACAGGCGAAGCGGACGAAGCCGGGCCGGCTCCCCCACGGGGAGCCGGCCCGGCTTCTTCGTGTTCCGGGCACCCTTGGCGCGGCGATCTCGGGGCCGCCGACGGCAGCAGGACCTCGGGGCTGGACCAGCGCATCGATCCACACCCGCACGAGTTACAGATTTTGAAAGGTGTAACCCGTGCGAGTACGGTCGATGATATGGACATACGACAGTTGGGTACGGCCGGCCCCCGCGTCCCCTCGATCGGACTCGGCGGCAGCGCGATGTCGGGCACCTTCGGCCCGGCGGACGACGCCGAGGGCATCGCGACGATCCGAGCGGCGATCGACGCGGGCATCACGTTGCTCGACACGGCGGACTTCTACGGGACCGGGCACAACGAGTGGCTGTTCCGGCAGGCGCTGCGCCCCGGGGACCGGGAGAGGACCGTGCTGAGCGTGAAGTTCGGCGGGCTGCGCGATCCGGGCGGCAACTGGGTCGGGGTCGACGGCCGGCCCGCGTACGTCAAGAGCGCCCTCGCCTACTCGCTGCAACGCCTGGGCACCGACCACGTCGACGTCTACCGTCCGGCCCGCCTCGACCCGCAGGTCCCGGTCGAGGACACGATCGGGGCGATCGCCGAGATGGTCGAGGCCGGGTACGTGCGCGCGATCGGCCTGTCCGAGGTCGGCTCGGAGACCATCCGCCGGGCCCACGCCGTGCACCCGATCTGCGATCTCCAGATCGAGTACTCCCTGTTCAGCCGGGGCATCGAGGACGGCATCCTCGACACCTGCCGGGAGCTGGGCATCGGCGTCACCGCGTACGGCGTGCTCTCGCACGGTCTGCTGACCGGCTCCTACCGCCCCGACCCCGGCGGCGCGGACCCGCGCGCGCACCTGCCGCGCTTCCACGGCGCGAACGTCGGGACCAACCTCGCCCTGGTCGAGAAGCTGCGCGGGCTCGCCGAGGCCCGCGGGGTGACCGTCGCCCAGCTCGCCATCGCCTGGGTCCTGGCCCAGGGCCGTCAGCGCGGGGACGTGGTGGCGCTGATCGGCGCACGCAAGCCGCACCGGGTCACCGACGCGGTGGTCGCGGCCGGGCTGAAGCTGAGCGAGGAGGACCTGGCCGCCGTCGAGCGCGCGGTGCCCGCCGCCGCGGTGGCCGGGGAGCGGTACGCCGCCCCGCAGCTCGCCCAGCTCGACAGCGAGCGCTGAGCGGTGGCCCCGGGCACGGCGCTGGACGCCGCGACGATACTCACGGCGACCGAGGAGGTGCTGCGCCGCTACGGCGCGCGGCGCGCGACCGTGGTGGACGTGGCCCGCGCGCTGGGCGTCAGCCACGCCGCGGTCTACCGTCACTTCCCCTCCAAAGCGGCGCTGCGCGAGGCGGTGACGCGCCGCTGGCTGGCCCGCTCGCACGAGGACCTGGCGCGGCTCGCGGCCGATGCGGCCCTCGCCCCGCCGGAGCGGCTGCGGGCCTGGCTGCTCGCCCTGTTCGCGGTCAAACGGGCCCGGTCCGCGGACGATCCGGAGCTGTTCGCGACGTACCGCGTCCTGGTCACCGAGCAGGGCGCGGCCGCCGCCGAACACCTCGCGCTCCTGCGGGAGCAACTCGCGGGCATCGTCGCCGAGGGGATCGCGCGGGGGGACTTCGCGCCCGGGGACCCGGCCGGGACGGCGCGAGCCGTGTTCGACGCGACGGCCGCCTTCCACCACCCGGCGCACTGTGGCGAATGGGAGGCGGACGGCACCGAGGCCGCCCTGGACGGCGTGTGCACGCTGCTCCTGGACGGCCTGCGCCCCCGCTGATCCCGCTCTCCCCCACATCCATCCCCATCCCCCACCACAGGAGGACGCCATGTCGCTGAACGACGAGGAACGCGCGCGCACCAGTGCCGAGTTGTGGGCCAACGCCCGGCTCGCCGGGGTCACCGCCGAGGAACTGGCCGCCGACCTCGGCCTCGACACCGGGCAGGTCAGGGCCGCGCTCGACGTGCGCGAGGGCTCCCGGCCGCAGGACGTGTGGCTGGTGCGCGACCACCTGGAGACCTTGGTGCGGGAGGCCGGCGAGTCCCCCGTGCCGTACACGGTGCTGACCAGACGGGCCCGGCTGGCCGCCGCCATGTGGTTCCCGCTGCGCCGCCCTCCGCGCCGGGGGTCTCGGCACTGAGCGGGCCAGTGGATAGCCTCGGGGCATGAGCAGGCCGCCGACCTTCGCCCCGCCGCCCGGTACCGTCCCCCTCCGGCTCGCCACCCGGCGGGGGGAGTTCGCCGCCCTGGAGACCCGCCCGGCCGGCCCGCCCCGTGCGACGGCGCTGCTGCTGCCCGGGTTCACCGGCAGCAAGGAGGACTTCCTCCCGCTGCTGCCTCCGCTCGCGGACGGCGGTTACCGCGTTCTCGCGGTGGACGGCCGCGGGCAGTACGAGACGCCGGGACCCGAGGACCCGGCGGCGTACGCGCAGCCGGCCCTCGCCGAGGACGTGCTCGCGCAGGTCGCGGCGCTCGGCGCGGGGCCGGTGCATCTGCTCGGCCACTCGCTGGGCGGGCACATCGCGCGCGCCGCCGTCCTGCGCGAGGTCTCCGCCTTCCGTTCGCTCACCGTGCTGTCCTCGGGTCCGGCGGCGGTCTCGGACGGGCAGAAGGACCGGCTGGCCCTCCTGTCGCAGGCGCTGCGCACCATGGAGAAGGGGGCGGTGTGGGAGGCGATGCAGGCGCTGGAGTCCCCTGAGCAGATGGCCGGCGAGCACGCGCCCCCGGTCCCGCTCGACGACTACCTGCGGGAGCGGTGGATGCGCACGAACACCCAGCAACTCCTGGCCACCGGGCACGAGTTGACGGTGGAGCCGGACCGGGTGGCACAGCTCGCCGCGACCGGGCTGCCGCTGCACGTGGTGTCCGGGCAGACCGACGACACCTGGCCGGTGGAGTGGCTGGACGAGATGGCGCGGCGGCTGGGCGCGCGGCGCACGGTGGTGGAGGGCGCGGGCCACTCCCCCAACACGGACCGGCCTGAGCCGACCGCGCGGGCGCTGCTCAGCTTCTGGGATCACTGTCCGGCATAGGGAACAGCGTGCGCAGGTGCTCCCAGAAACCGTCCCGCAGCGCCCGGCGCAGATCGGACTGGCCGCGCAGGGAGTACTGGAGCAGGCTCTCGGCCTCCACGAGCAGGTCCTGGTCGACGGCGCCCGGCAGGTAGGGGCCCGGCAGCACTTCGGCGAGCGCCTCGCGGCCCCGGGTGCCGAGCCAGGTCGCGGCGATCCGCTTGCCGACGAAGTGGACGTCCTCGCGGGTGGGCCGGGGCACGACGTTGGAGTCGAAGGTGACGACGGTGCGCCGGGTGACGTAGGGCTTGAAGAAGTCCAGGTAGAGGGTGCGCTGCGTGTCCGCCTCCCACAGCAGGGGGTCGGCCTGGTTGCGCACGCCCTCGGGCGCCTCGATGCCCCACAGGTGCACGCGGGTCCCGTAGCCCTGGGCTGCCTCGACGGCGGGGACGAGGTCCTCGTCGCCGCCGAGCAGGACGGCGTCGCTCAGGGCCCGGTGGCGGGCCAGGGACTCCAGGTCGCTGCGGATGAGGGAGTCGACACCCTTCTGCTGGTTGTTGGCGTTGAGGTTGCCCAGGCGCACCTTGACGTCGGGCAGTTCGGCGATGGACTGCTGCTCGGCGGTGTGGATGCGGCGCCGGGCCCCGTCGTACCAGTAGACGCGCAGCAGCCGGCTGTGCGGGAAGACGCGGCTGGCGCGTTCGATGAGCGCGTCGACCACGCCCTGGGCGTCGAGTTCGAAGGCGCGCCGGTCCTCGGTGCCCGTGGCGAGCCGCCCGGCCGCGGCGTACAGGTATCCCGCGTCGACGAAGACCGCGTGGTGGGAGGAGGCGGCCAGCTCACCGGCCACACGCTCCAGCAGTTCGTTGGTCCGGTCGATGCGGGCGCCGAGGGCCGCGAGTTCTTCGTTCATAGACTGTTCATTGTCCGGGTCGTCACGGAGCGAGCACAACCGGTCTCGCTACCCGTGAGTAATTAGCTCGGCGAAAGTTTTCCTTAGCCAAGGGAATGTTTGCTCAGGGCAACCCGTTGTCCCCTAAGGAACGCGAGACACCCGTGTCTCGCAATCCACTCTTAACGGGCGGGCAACGTGTTTGGCCGCCCCAGGGGGTCAGACTCTTGTCAGGGCCCCCGCACTCACAGTTCTCCTCCAGGAGGATCACCCGGACGAAGGGAGAAGCCCATGCGCTTCGAGATCATGCGCCTTGATGACGTGGATGGTTCCGCAGTGGACAGCACGGTCGTCGATGCCGCCTCCGTCAACCGGATCGTGCAGCAGGCGGCCGAACTCGGCCAGCGGCTCTACATCCGGCCGGCCCAGGCCCCGGCCTCGTAATTTCCTGATCGCACCGATTGTCGCCTTGGCGAAAACGCCCCCCGTACGGATTGTGTACGGGGGGCGTCGCCGTGTGCGCGGCCCGCTCGGGCCGGATCGCGTCAGGAGTTCTGGATGACCTGGGTGACGCCGTTGATGATCTGCTGCACGGCGATGGCGGAGAGCATCATCCCGGCGAGCCGGGTCACCAGGACCACCCCGCCGTCCTTGATGACGCGGATGATCAGCAGCGAGTAGCGCATCGTCAGCCACAGCACCACGTGCATCGCGAGGATCGCGGCCCAGACGGAGACCTGCGAGCTGACGTCGTCGGCGTGCTGCACGGCGAGGATCACCGAGACGATGGCCCCGGGCCCGGCGAGCAGGGGCATGCCGAGCGGGACGAGGGCGACGTTGACGTCCTTGGTCTGCTTGGGTTCGTCGGTCTTGCCGGTGAGCAGGTCCAGCGCGATGAGCAGCAGCAGGAGACCGCCCGCGATCATCAGCGCGGGCACGGAGACGTGCAGGTAGTCGAGGATCTGCTGACCGAGCAGCCCGAAGACGACGATCACGCCGAAGGCCACGCACACGGCCTGGAAGGCCATCCGGCGCTGGAGCCGGGCGGGCCGGCCCGCGGTGAGGGCCAGGAAGATCGGGGTGATCCCGGGCGGGTCCATGATCACGAAGAGCGTGAGGAAGAGGGAGCCGAAGACGGCGAAGTCGAACACGGTGGGCCTTGCGGTGAGAAGAGACGTGCGGGGAGGTGGGGGCCCTCGTCCGGGCCGCCGCGCGTGACGGGACGTCATGCGGGACGCGGCCGGACGGCGGTCGGTGACGGAGCCGGGCAGGACCGCGCGGACGGGAAGCGGTGCGTGAGCGGCTGCCCGGCGCCCCGTGGACGGGGAGACGGGAGGACGTACGGGGCTCAGGTCCTGAGGCCGGGCCGGGGCCGACGCGGTCCGCCGGGTGGCGTACGGCGCTCAGGCGGCTCCGCCGGCGCCGGGGACCGGGAAGGCCCCCGTGGCACGGCGGGTGATCTCGCCGTAGATCTCGGGGTCGGTTGTGAAGGCGCCGAGCCCCACGGTCTTGCGGCTGCCGTGGTAGTCGCTGGAGCCGGTGGCGAGCAGGCCGAGTTCCCCGGCCATGGCGTGCAGCCGCCGCCGGGTCTCGGGGGTGTGGTCCATGTGGTCGGCCTCGACGCCGCCGAGTCCGGCGGCGGCGAGTTCGGCGATCGTGCTCTCGGGGACGACGTTGCCGCGCGAGGAGGCCAGCGGATGCGCGAGGACGCTGACCCCGCCGGCCGCCTTGACCAGGCGGACAGCCTCGAAGGGGTCGAGTTCGGCCTTGGGCGCGTAGGCCCGGCCGCCGTCGCCGAGCCACTGCGGCACGAAGGCCTCGGACACGGAGGCGACGACGCCGAGTTCGACGAGGGCGCTGGCCACGTGCGGGCGGCCCACCGAACCACCGGCGGCGATCCGCTCGACCTGCTCCCAGGTGACCGGTACGCCCAGTTCGCGGAGTTTGGTGACCATGGCCTTGGCCCGGGGCACCCGGTCGTCGCGCACGAGTTCGCGGGCGGCGAGCAGCGCGGGTTCCCCGGGGTCGAAGAGGTAGGCGAGCAGGTGCAGCCCGGTCCCGTCGAGCCGGCAGGAGAGTTCGGCGCCGGGCACGAGGGTCAGCGGGCGGTCGAGCCCGTCGAGGGCGGCGATCGCCTCCGCGTGCCCGCGCGTGGTGTCGTGGTCGGTGAGCGCGAGGACGTCGAGTCCGGCCTCGGCGGCGGCCCGCACCAGACCGGCCGGGGTGTCCGTACCGTCGGAGGCCGTGGAGTGGGTGTGCAGATCGATGCGCACGACACGGTCTCCAGGGCGTTCGATGGACGGGACGCCCTCAAGGATAAGGCCCACGTGAAGGTGCCCGGACGAGTGGACCGGCCGCCGCGAGGGGCGGTCGCCCACCGCCCGTACGGCCGGACCGTCCACCACGACGGGACGACCGGCTGGCGCCCGGACGGCGCCCGGACGGCGCGACCGGCCACCGCGTCGGGAGGACTCCCGGACGCCCCTCGGCCGGAAGGACCCACCTCGCTGACGGCCCCGGGACGACCGCACGCGCGTCACAGCAGGGTCGGCGAGAGCGCCCCGCACGGCAGGAGTTCCACTTCGGCGCCCGCCTCCCGCAGGTCCGTCAGGACGAGGTCCTCGTGGAGCAGGACGCCGGAGGACTCGGGGCGTACGACGATCCACAGCCGGACCCCGAGCGCCTCGCCGACGAAGACGGCGCGGTCGGCGGGCGCGTGGTCCAGGCGCCACAGGGAGACCGGCAGCCCGGCGGCGAGGACCTGGGCCTGCGCGGGTTTGTCCGGGTTGAGTTCGGCGCCGGGGCCGGGTCCCTCGATCCCCGCGTAGTAGGCGCCGAGGCCCACCCCGGGCTCCTCGGCGATCAGCAGGATCTCCTCCGTACCGCCGCCCTGCGCCACGGGTCCCGAACAGGCGAGGGCGACCGCGCGGGTGCCGCCGAGGTCGTCCCCGGCGGCGGCGACCCCGGTGTAGAGCCGCCCCACCGGAAGCGGCCACAGCATCCACACCGGGACGACCGCCTGCCGGACCACGACCGAGAGCACCTCGACATCGGGCGGGAGCACGGGCTGGAGCGGGGGCACGGCCCCGTGCCGGGGGCAGGACCAGCGGTCGGCGAACAGGCCGGGCGCACGCACCCGGCCACCGCACCTCGGGCAACTGGGTTCGCCCCTCATGCGGCTTACGGTCCTCCCCGCACGTGCCTCCGTCAAGGACGATCAGCACATTGCCGCCGGGGCCCCGCCCGCCCCCTCCGCTCCACCCCCCGCCCCGCACTCCGCCCGACTTAGGTGCATGTTGCATTATTTAGCTCCGCTAACTTATTATGTGTATACGCCAACCATCTAGGTGCGGGCCGGGACCGCGGTCCGTCGAGGGAGCAGGGAATGCAGAGCAGTACCGGGACCACGCGGCACACGGAGGCCGATCCGCTGGACGCGGGTGCGGGCAGCCTGTTGCGTCAGCCGAAGGCGGTCTGGGCCACGGCCGGCGCCTCCGTCGTCGCCTTCATGGGGATCGGCCTGGTGGACCCGATCCTCCCCTCCATCGCGAAGGGACTGGACGCGAGCGCGAGCCAGGTCTCCCTTCTGTTCACCTCGTACTTCCTGATCACGGCCGTCGCGATGCTGCTGACCGGCTTCGTCTCCAGCCGGCTCGGCGGCAAGAAGACGCTGCTGCTCGGCCTCGCACTGGTCGTCGTCTTCGCCGCACTGTCCGGGACCTCGGGCTCGGTCGGGGAGCTGGTCGGCTTCCGGGCGGGCTGGGGCCTGGGCAACGCCCTGTTCGTGTCCACGGCGCTCGCCGTGATCGTCGGCGCGGCCGCGGGCGGCAGCGCGGCGGCGATCCTGCTGTACGAGTCGGCGCTCGGCCTCGGCATGGCCTGCGGTCCGCTGCTCGGCGCCCTGCTCGGGAACGCCAGCTGGCGCTACCCCTTCTTCGGCACGGCCGCGCTCATGGCGATCGGCTTCCTGTGCATCGCGCTGTTCCTGAAGCCGCAGCCGAAGCCGGCCCGCAAGACCTCGATCACGGACCCGCTGAAGGCGCTGGGCCACGGCGGACTGGCCTCGGCCGCGATCTCGGCGTTCTTCTACAACTACACGTTCTTCACGGTGCTGGCCTTCACCCCGTTCGTGCTGGACATGACGCCGTACAAGTCGGGCGCGGTGTTCTTCGCCTGGGGCCTGCTGCTCGCGGTCTTCTCGGTCCTGGTCGCGCCCCGGCTGCAGAGGCGGCTCGGCTCACTGAAGGTCCTGGGCGGCTCGCTCGTGCTGCTCGCCGCGGACGTCGTGGTGCTCGGCTACGGCGACCACACGACGGCCGTCGTGTGCACGATCCTGTCGGGCGCGTTCATCGGCGTGAACAACACGGTCTACACCGAACTCGCCCTCGGCGTCTCGGACGCCCCGCGCCCGGTGGCCAGCGCGGGCTACAACTTCGTGCGCTGGTTCGCGGCGGCGGCCGCCCCCTTCTTCGCCCCGAAGATCGAGGGCTGGACCAACGTCCACATCCCGTTCGTCATCGCGGGCGTCACCGCCGTGATCGGCGCACTCGTCGTACTCGTACGGCGCCGGGCGCTCACCCACGAGGCCGAGACGGAGGCACCGAAGCACGCCGCCCAGGACAGCGTGTCCGTCTTCGCCGACGCCGGCTGAGCCGGCGGGGGCCTCGGTTCAGTCGAGGTGCGAGGCGATCGACGGGTCCCGTGGCGGGCTGACCACGCGGTTCACCTGACCGTTGGCAGGCACAGCAGTTGGAGCTATCAGTAGGGCCGTTGGGACACGCGAGAGTGCCCAGTCGGGCTCTCGGCTGGGGCGAGAGCCGGTCAGTTCCGTACGGCCGAGACGGAACAAGCCGCCCGGATCTTGCTTCGCCAGCAGGAGCGGGCCTCTTCGGACACCCAGAGCCGAACCGGCTTCGTCCGGCTTCTCCCCGCGCGAGGACCGCCACGTACATGCGCCCACCACCGTAGAACCCCCGGAGCGCCACGCGTGCACCGCTTGCACATCTTGCAAACGGTCGCTCCGACCCGACCCTCCTGTTCCACGGAGCGAAGCGATCTACCGGGTACGCCGCCCTGGCCCATGGGCACAGAAGTACGACGAGGCCCGGCTCCCCCCAGATATGGGATGGGGGAACCGGGCCTCGACGGACGACCATGCCTGTCAGATGTCGAGCTCGCTCGCCTTCACGGCCGTCACGAAGTGCGCGAACGCGTCCCCGGGAATGAGCAGCGCGGGGCCCTCCGGGCTTTTCGAGTCCCTGATGCCCCGCCGGCCGGCGAACGGCGCGGCAGTGAGGTCTGCGACCTCGACGCACTGGCCCTCGCTGCCCCCGCTGTAGGAAGACTTCCGCCAGACGGCGCCCCTGAGCTGCGGAGCCGTCAGGTTGTTGGTGGTCACTGGTGCAGTCCTTCCAGGTACTCATTGAGAACATCCCGCGACTTGTCGACGGGAAGCGCAATGTCGGCGATAGCGGCGAACTCCTTCTCCAGAAAGCGCACCTGCTCCGCGTCTTCGGTGTGGTTCCCACCCATGGGGCTGTCGACGCTCGCTACCTTCGCCCACGGGTGCTTGTAGGACATGATGGTGATTGCGCCGTTCGATCCGTACGTGGGGTGCAGGGGTGCAGGGGTGGAGGTCGCCCCCGGGCGGCTGTGGTCCGTGCTGAAGGCCGCGGAGGACCGAGGCGTGTTCTTCTATCCGTTCACCGGCGCCGGAGAGCCCAAGAGCGAAGGGTTCGTCGTTGCGCCCCCGCTGACGTCGACGCACGACGACATCGAGTTCCTGGCCACCGCCCTGTCCGAAGCGCTGGCCGCCGCAAGCTGAACCGGTCGGGCCCGGGTCCACTGCCCGGGCCGGCTCTCCTTCACCCGATCGAACACTTCAACGGGCCAGCACACGACACGACTTGGGCCTTGCTTGCCGACCGATAGCGTCGGGGGCGCACCGAAGTCGGTGTGCCCCCGACGAGACAAGGACGACCTGCAATGCGCGTTTCCGTGATCGGCTGCGGTCACCTCGGCATCCCGCACGCTGCGGCGATGGCCGAACTCGGCCATGAGGTCATCGGTGTGGACGTCGACCAGGCCAAGGTCGATCGGCTCAACGCCGGTGAATGCCCCATCTACGAAACCGGCCTGCCGGAACTGCTCGCCCGCCACACCTCCAGTGGCCGTCTGCGCTTCACCACCGACATCCGTGACGCCGCCGACTTCGCCGAGCTGCACTTCATCGGTGTCGGCACCCCCATCGACGCCGACGGCCGCTCCTACGACACCGCTCAGGTCTTCGGCGCGATCCGCAAGCTCGCCCCCCACCTCACCCAGGCATGCACCATCGTCGGGAAATCCACCGTCACCGTCGGGACGACCACCCAGGTCACCGCCCTCGCCCAGCGCCTCGCCCCGGCCGGGGCGAGCGTGGAAGTCGTGTGGAACCCGGAGTTCCTGCGCGAGGGCCACGCCGTCGAGGACACCCTGCGCCCGGACCGTCTCATCGCCGGAGTCACCACCGCAGAGGGCGAGAAGGCCATCCGCGCCGTCTACGCCGGGATCATCGACGCCGGTGTCCCGGTCTTCGTCACCGACCCGCCGACCGCCGAGCTGGCCAAGGGCGCCGCGAACACCTTCCTCGGCCTGAAGATCAGCTACATCAATGCGGTCGCCGACATGTGCGAGGCCGCGGGCGGCGACATCTCGAAGATCGTGGACATCCTCGGCATCGACCCCCGCATCGGTGCCGGCGGCATGCGGCCCGGCATCGGCTACGGCGGCGGCTGCCTTCCCAAGGACGTGCGCGCCTTCACCGCGAGCGCCCAGCAGCTCGGTGCCGACGACGCCGCGGCACTCCTGCGCGCCGCCGAGAAGATCAACGAGGACCGGACGAACGTCGCCATGGCCCTCATCACCCGCGCCCTGGGCGAGCACCCCCTCAACGGCGCCCGCGTCACCGTGTGGGGCGCGGCGTTCAAGCCGGGCACCAACGATGTCCGCGAGTCCCCGGCACTCGCTCTGTCCCAGGCCCTCCAGCAGGCCGGCGGTGTTGTCACCGTGCACGATCCGCAGGCCGTGCCCACGGCGACGGACCGCAACCCGGAGCTGGACTACACCGACGACCTGGCGGCCTCCCTCGACGGCGCCGAGCTCGTCGTCCTGGCCACGGAATGGCCCGAGTACCAGCAGGCCGACCCCCACACACTGGTAGGCCGCCCGGCCAGCCCCCTTCTCGTTGACTGCCGCACCACCCTCACCCCGGAGCCCTGGCGAGCGGCGGGCTGGACCATTCACCAGCTCGGTCGCCCCGGAAAGTAGCGCACCCCCGTGGGTGGGACGCCCGGAGTGCGCCGCCTCCGGGGAGGGCGTAGGCATGTTCCGGACCGGTGCGATCGTCCTCAGTCCAGCGGAACGGACGTGCGTGCCGGGTCGCGCAGGTCGGTTCCGTTCGTGAGCCAGCGTTCCTGGAGGGCCGCCGCGCCGTGGACCCGTTTCCACGCCGCCTCGTTCGGGGTCATCGGCAGCAGCGGCAGGAAGGACACCGGGTCGAGCGGGGCGTCCAGTACGAGGTCCTCGACGAGTCCGCCGGGTTCGGCGACCAGGACGGAGGTGAACGGGGCCCCCGGCCACAGCGGTTCCCCGAGGTCCAGGGAGGCTCCCGGCGCCACGACCAGCCCCTCCACCTGCGGGGAGGCGGCGAGCACCGCGAGGGGGCGCAGCACCTTGTCGGTGTCGGCGCCGCGCGGCCGCACGGACAGGACCAGTTCCGCGCGCGGCCCCTTGACGGGATCGGCGAGCGCCGCGGTGGGGTCGGTCATCGGGGCGGCGGACATCCCGAGCGTCGCGTAGCGCACGACCCCCTCCCCCGGCCGCCCGGGGAAGCGCAGCACCTCGATGCGGTCGGTGCCGAGGAAGGTGACGGCCGCGCGGGCGTCGCTCTCGCCGAGCGCGCCGCGCAGCCGCGCCTCTACCAGGGGAAGTACGTCTGCCATGACGGCGACTATAGGACGGGGCCGCACCCCGGCGGCGGGCGGTGCGTGGGCAGGCCGAAGCGGCCCGGCACCTAAAACACGCGTAGGCAACGCGTATGGCACGGGCAAAGTGGGGATTGACAGAGCGACCGACTGCTAGGCTTGGCCGCTGGTCAGGGCAGCGCGCTGAAGCACGCTCTCAGCCCGACCGATGAACGCCTCGCGATACGGGGCGAACGTCCCTCACGGGGGACCGGCCGGAGGAGGTGGGGCTGCAAATGGATCGAAGTCGACCGTGCAGTACCACCCGCTCTTCCGCCCCATAGGTCCACCGGCCGGCCGCCTTGTCGTCCCGGCCGGGATCTGAGGCCGTACATACCCGGCCGTCCACCGGGTAAACGCGTCCCGCCCCCTCGTGCTCGCAGCGCGGGAAGCGGCACGTACGACGGCCCCGCGAAAGAGCCTTTCGTCACCGCCTGATCCGCTCTCCGTCCTGCCGCGGAGAGCACCCGTCAGCAGCGAAGGCCGAGACCGCAGGTGCGGTGCTCCCCGATTTGCGGACGTGCCAGGACGCCAGCCGCACGTCCCCATTCCGGGAGGTTCCACCCCGGCGCGCCCGGCCCCGCGCGAAGGAGCAGCCATGTCGATGATCCGTGACCTGCGCGCCGCGGTCCGCCCCTCCCTCCGCAGGGGCACCCCCGCCTATGAGACGACCCGTGACCCCGGCGTGCCCTCGGCGGTCGTGGACTGCGCCGTGTACCGCGACGGGCGGCGGGTGCCGACCTCGGGCGCGCTCTCCCCGCACGAGGCGGTCCGGCTGGTACGGCTGGGCGGCGGCTTCGCGTGGATCGGCCTGCACGAGCCGACCGAGAAGGAGTTCTCCGGCATCGCCACCGAGTTCGGCCTGCACCCGCTCGCCGTCGAGGACGCCGTCCACGCCCACCAGCGGCCCAAGCTGGAGCGCTACGACGACACCCTGTTCACCGTCTTCAAGACGATCCACTACGTCGAGCACGACGAACTCACCGCGAACAGCGAGATCGTGGAGACCGGTGAGGTCATGTGCTTCACCGGCCGGGACTTCTTCATCACCGTCCGGCACGGCGGCCAGGGCTCGCTGCGCGGGCTGCGCCACCGCCTCCAGGACGACCCGGAACTGCTGTCGCGCGGGCCCTCCGCCGTCCTGCACTCGATCGCCGACCACGTCGTGGACGGCTACATCGCGGTCGCGGACGCGGTGCAGGACGACATCGACGAGGTGGAGACCGAGGTGTTCACGGCGCCCGGCAGGAAGGGCACTTCGCGCGGCGTCGACGCCGGGCGCATCTACCAGCTCAAGCGCGAGGTCCTGGAGTTCAAGCGCGCCGTCTCCCCGCTGCTGCGGCCCATGCAGTTGCTGAGCGAGCGTCCGATGCGGCTGATCGACCCGGACATCCAGAAGTACTTCCGCGACGTCCACGACCACCTGGCCCGGGTCCACGAACAGGTCGTGGGCTTCGACGAACTGCTCAACTCGATCCTCCAGGCCAATCTGGCGCAGGCGACCGTCGCGCAGAACGAGGACATGCGCAAGATCACCTCGTGGGCGGCGATCATCGCGGTCCCGACGATGATCTGCGGGGTGTACGGCATGAACTTCAAGCACATGCCCGAACTGCGCTGGCACTACGGCTATCCGGCGGTGCTGTGCTCGATCCTCGTGATCTGCTTCGCGATCCACCGTTCCCTCAAGCGCAACGGCTGGCTGTGAGCACGCTCGACGCGGTCAATAGGCTGCCCTCATGACTGCAACGACTGCTACGCCGCTGGAGCGGGCCCTCGTCGAGGAGGCCACCAGGAAGTCGGGCCTCGTGTGGGTGCGGGGGGCCGGTCCGGCGCGCGCCCTGTGGCACGTGTGGCACGAGGGCGCCGCGCTGCTGGTCGGGGACGGCCCCGGCGAGCAGCCGCTGCCCGGGCTGGTCGCCGGGGAGCGGGCCGAGGTCACCGTGCGCGGCAAGGACAAGGGCGCGCGGGTCGTCGGCTGGGTGGCCGACATCGAGGAACTCGCCCCGGACAGCGCGGAGTGGGAGGCGGCCGTCGCGGAGCTGAAGGGCAAGCGGCTCAACGCCCCGGACGCCGAGACGATGCCGCGGCGCTGGGCCCGCGAGTGCCGGGTGCTGCGGCTGGTGCCGGCCGGGTCCGTGCTGCCCGCGTCCGGCACCTCGCTCGCGGCCCGGCCGCTGCCCACCGCGGCGACCACCAGGGAGGCGGCGCCGGAGGGACTGCCGAAACTGCTGCTCAAGCGCAAGGGGCGCACCCCGCGCGGCCGAGGCTGAACGCGCGCGCCGGATCAGGCGGTCCCGGAGCCACCCAGACATCCGGGGCGGCCGGTTCCGTCGTCACTCAGGTACCCGGGGCGGCCGGTCCCGTCGTCACCCAGACATCCGGGGCGGCCGGTCCCGTCGTCACTCAGGCACCCGGGGCGACCGGTCCCGTCGTCACCCAGACATCCGGGCGGCCGGTTCCGTCGTCACTCAGGCGGTCGGCAGCCGGTCCCCGTAGTCCACGGTCTCGTCGAGGCCGGGTTCCTTGAGGGTGAAGTCCTTGTTCCACTCGCTGAGCCGGATGGTGCCCGCGTCGCCCGCGCGGCGCAGCAGCAGCGGGTAGGGCTGTCCCTCCAGCGAGACGTCGAGGCTACCGCCGCCGCCCTTGTCGCCGCTGACCTCGACGGTCCTGATCCCGGCGCTCTTGCCCCGGTCGCCCGCCACGAGCCGGCCGTGCAGCGTGAGGAGCCCGTCGAGCAGGTCCTTCTTGTCGGTGAAGAGGCTCAGCATCGCGTACGAGGGGTCCTTCTTCGGGACCTTGACGTACTTGCCGTCGAGTTTGCCCGCGGCGGAGGCGGCGCTCTCCTCGTCGCCGCCCGAGGCGCCCTTGGCCTCGCCGCCTTCCCCGCCGCTCTTCTTGCCGTCCTGCGCCGTCCCGCCCTGCGACTGGTGCTGCCAGAAGGAGGACCCGGCCCGCAGGTAGAGGTGGTCCTCGACCCGCAGCAGTTCGAAGGTGCTGCCCTTGGAGGCGACCTTGCCCAGTCCGCCGTTGGCGGCCAGCCGCATGTCAAGGGTGTAGGTGTGCCCGCCGCTGATCACGGAGCCCTTGAGCCGGACGGTGTGCGCCGTGTCCGCCGCCGACCGCGCCTTCGTGTGGATCTGTCCGGCCGGGAGCTTGCCGACGCCGTTGGTCCCGGCGTCCGGGTCCTCGCCGCATCCGGCCGCCCCGGCGAACAGACCCAGGCACAGGGCACTGACACAAGCGATCTTGGGCATACGGGCCAGAGGGAAGCGGGTCACCAGGGATGCGCCTCTCGGTGCGGGGACGGGGACGGGGCGGGTGGTGCGGGGTGCTCCGGCGGTGCGGCGGCAGTCGGCAGCGTACCGGTGCGCGCGGCGGCCGGCGGGCCCCCGTCCGTCCGGCTCTCCCGCCCCGGCGGGAGAGACCGGCACGGGCTAGCCTGAAAGCCGGGCAACCGGCATACGGGACTTTTCGTGAGGAAGCGTTACCGCACAGGGCGATCCCAGACGGAACATGACAGGCCACCGGAGGACTCCGGTGGCGTGGCGGTGGAACAGGAGGTGCGAACGTGGCGGGTGCCGCTCCACGGATCTTCGTCTCGCATCTGGCCGGGATGGCCGTGTTCGACCCGAACGGCGATCTCGTGGGCCGGGTGCGCGACCTCGTGGCGATGCTGCGGATGGGCCGCCGGCCGCCGCGCGTGCTGGGCCTGGTCGTGGAGCTGCCGAACCGCCGCCGGATCTTCCTGCCGATGACCCGGGTCACCGGGATCGAGTCGGGCCAGGTCATCTCGACGGGCGTGCTCAACGTGCGCCGTTTCGAGCAGCGCCCGACGGAGCGGCTGGTCCTCGGCGAGCTGCTGGACCGCAGGCTGCGGCTCCTGGACACGGACGAGGAGGTCACCGTCCTCGACGTGTCGGTGACCCAGCTGCCGGCCCGCCGCGAGTGGGAGATCGACCGGGTCTTCGTCCGTAAGGGAGCGGTCGGCCCGCGCGGCCGGGTCTCGCTGCCGTGGAAGGGCGGCGGCGGGCGCCGCTCCGGGGAGACGCTGACCGTCGAGTGGTCGGCGCTGACCGGCTTCTCGCTGGAGGAGGTCGGCCAGGGCGCGGAGAACCTGCTCGCGACCTTCGAGCAGCTGCGCCCCGCCGATCTCGCGAACGTCCTGCACCACCTGTCCGCCAAGAGGCGCGCCGAGGTGGCGACGGCGCTGGACGACGACCGGCTCGCGGACGTCCTGGAGGAGCTGCCGGAGGACGACCAGGTGGAGATCATCGGCGAGCTGAAGGACGAGCGGGCCGCCGACGTCCTGGAGGCCATGGACCCGGACGACGCGGCCGACCTGCTGGGCGAGCTGCCCGAGAGCGACAAGGAGCGGCTGCTGACCCTGATGCAGCCCTCCGACGCGGCCGACGTGCGGCGGCTGATGGCGTACGAGGACCGCACGGCGGGGGGTCTGATGACGACCGAGCCGATCGTGCTGCGGCCCGACGCGACGGTCGCCGACGCGCTGGCCCGGGTCCGTAACGCGGACCTGTCCCCGGCGCTGGCGGCGCAGGTCTACGTGTGCCGTCCGCCCGACGAGACGCCCACGGGCAAGTACCTGGGCACGGTGCACTTCCAGCGGCTGCTGCGGGACCCGCCGTACACGCTGGTCGGCTCGATGCTGGACGACGACCTGCTGCCGCTGTCCCCGGACGCGCGGCTGCCCGAGGTCGCGGGGTTCTTCGCGGCGTACGACATGGTGGCGGCGCCCGTCGTGGACGACGGGGGTTCGCTGCTGGGGGCGGTCACGGTGGACGACGTGCTCGACCACCTGCTGCCCGACGACTGGCGCGAGACCGAGTACCAGCTGTCGGACGAGGTCAACGTCGAGCCGCGCACCGGGGCGGCGGACTCCGGTCAGGGGGTGGTCCGCGGTGGCTGACCGGGAACGGGAGCGCGGGGAGATCCGCGACCGGCTCGCGGAGCTGCGCGAGCGGCGCGGGCAGTCCCGGCGCCGGCACACGGAGGCGGCGAACGCGCGTACGGCGGTGGCCGCGCGCGGTGCCACGGGGGCGGCCAAGGAGGGGCGGCGGGACGCGCGGCCCTCGCGCATCCGGCTGGACCAGCCGCGGGTGCGGCGCCGGCGGCTGCTGCCGGACTACGACCCGGAGTCCTTCGGGCGGGCCTCGGAGCGCATCGCGCGTTTCCTGGGCACCGGCCGGTTCATCGTGTGGATGACGGTCATCATCATCCTGTGGGTGGTGTGGAACATCGCGGCCCCCAGCGGCCTGCGCTTCGACAACTACCCCTTCATCTTCCTGACCCTGATGCTCTCCCTCCAGGCCTCCTACGCGGCTCCGCTGATCCTGCTCGCGCAGAACAGGCAGGACGACCGGGACCGGGTGAACCTGGAGCAGGACCGGGCGCAGAACGAGCGGTCGATCGCGGACACCGAGTACCTGAGCCGGGAGATGGCGAGCCTGCGGATGGGGCTGGGCGAGGTCGCCACGCGCGACTGGCTGCGTTCCGAACTCCAGGACCTGGTGCGGGAGCTGAAGGAGCAGGAGGACCGGCCGCGCGAGTTGGGCCAGGCGGATCAGGCGCGGGACGACACCCCGTAGACGGGTGCGGCGCCGGGGCGGGGTGACGAAGGCTACGCCGGGGCCTGTCCGGGCGCTGTGCGGGGCGCCGTACCATCGACGGTATGGCTACCGACACGCCCACACGGCCGAGCGAGGACGCGATCCAGGCGGCTCTCGCGACGGTGAACGACCCCGAGATCCACCGTCCCATCACCGAACTGGGCATGGTCAAATCGGTCGAAATCTCGGACAGCGGCACGGTCGCGGTCACGGTGTACCTCACGGTCTCCGGCTGCCCGATGCGGGACACCATCACCAGCAACGTCACGGAGGCGGTCGGCGCGGTCGCCGGGGTCACCGGGGTGGAGGTCTCCCTCGACGTCATGAGTGACGAGCAGCGCCGGGAGCTGGCGGCCTCGCTGCGCGGCGGGCAGGCCGAGCGGGAGGTGCCCTTCGCCCAGCCCGGTTCGCTGACCCGGGTCTACGCGGTCGCCTCCGGCAAGGGCGGCGTCGGCAAGTCCTCGGTGACGGTGAACCTCGCGGCGGCGATGGCGGCCGACGGGCTCAAGGTCGGCGTCGTGGACGCGGACATCTACGGCCACAGCGTGCCCCGCATGCTGGGCGCCGAGGGCCGTCCCACCCAGGTCGAGAACATGATCATGCCGCCGTCCGCGCACGGGGTGAAGGTCATCTCGATCGGGATGTTCACGCCGGGCAACGCGCCGGTCGTGTGGCGCGGCCCGATGCTGCACCGCGCGCTTCAGCAGTTCCTCGCGGACGTGTACTGGGGCGACCTGGACGTCCTGCTCCTCGACCTGCCGCCGGGCACCGGGGACATCGCGATCTCCGTGGCGCAGCTCGTGCCGAACGCCGAGATCCTCGTCGTGACGACCCCGCAGCAGGCGGCGGCCGAGGTCGCCGAGCGGGCCGGTTCGATCGCGGTGCAGACCCACCAGAAGATCGTCGGCGTCGTCGAGAACATGTCGGGCATGCCGTGCCCGCACTGCGACGAGATGGTCGACATCTTCGGCACCGGCGGCGGCCAGCTCGTCGCGGACGGCCTGACGAAGACCACGGGGGCCCAGGTGCCGGTGCTCGGCTCCATCCCCATCGACGTGCGGCTGCGGGAGGGCGGCGACTCGGGCGAGCCGGTCGTGCTCTCCGACCCCGAGTCGGCGGCCGGCAGCGCGCTGCGCACCATCGCGGGCAAGCTCGGCGGCCGGGCGCGCGGCCTGTCCGGGATGTCGCTGGGGATCACCCCGCGCAACAAGTTCTGACCGGTGACCGTGCGGAAGGGGCGGGCCCGCCGGGCCCGCCCCTTCCGCACGGTCCGGGTGTTCAGCAGTAGTCGTCGAGGTTCTCGACCTGGCTGAAGGCGAGCCCGTAGGCGCTCATCCCGCGTCCGTAGGCCCCCAGGTGCACTCCGTGCTCCTCGGCGGTCCCGGCGAGGACCCAGCCGTACTCCGACTCGCGGTAGTGGAAGGGCGTGGGGGTGCCGTCCACCGGCAGGGTCAGCGTGGACCAGTGCTCGCCCTCCAGGTCGTCGGCGAGTTCCCAGGCGGCCTCGGTCTGCTGGTCGAGCCAGTCGTCGCGCAGGGTGTGGTCGATCTGGCCGGGCCAGGTCACGGTGAGCAGTCCGGCGCCCGCGAGCCAGGCGACGGAGGAGACCGTCGTGGCCTCCAGGACCCCGGTGCCGTCGGCGGTGCGCCGGCCGGGGTGCGCGGCGACGGTGACCACCGCGACGAACCGTTCCTTGTCCGCGCCCGCCTCGGTGCGTACCGAGGGCTCCTCGCCGTGGCCGAGTGCTCCGTGCTCGACGGCCCCGTCGGCGGCGACCGCCGCCTGCATCAGCCAGCGGGGCCCGGTGTACGCCGCGTCCAGCCCGTACCAGGGGAAATCGGCGCGGCGGTAGAACTCCTCGGTACGTCGGCCCGCGGGCTGGCGCGCTTTTCCGTCGTTCGCGGCGGGTGGCTGTTCGTCCACCCGACTCGTCGTCTCCATTGCGCCGCCGCCTCCTTGCTGTTCCCGGGACGAGAGCCCCGGCAAGGCAGGATAGCCACCCGCCCGGGCGGGCACGGCACGTGGCGGCGCGCAGGGCACGGGCGGAACACGAATGGGGACGGCGGTTCGGGTGAAAAACGCGGGCCGCTCAGGCAGGTACGAGGCGGGGGGCGTTACCGCTCAGGTCGCGTCGACGTCGTACGGGGGGCGGACCGGCGCGGCGGGCTTGGTCAGGTCGGCCTTGGCGGGGGCCTTGTCCAGGTCGGCCTTGCTCAGGTCGGCGCGGCCGGCGGGCACGGACTTCTTGCCGAGGTCGATCGCGGGCGGGGCGGCGGGGGCGGTGCTCTCCGGTTCGTCCTCGGACTCGGTCTCCCGGCCGGTCATCGCGTCGGTCAGCTCGGTCATCTCCTTGCGGAGGTCGAAGCTGCTGCGGATCTCGGCGAGACCGAGATCGTCGCTGCCGTTCGCGAGCCGTTTGCGGACGAACGTCTTCGGATTCAGGTCCTCGAACTCGAAGTCCTTGAACTCGGGTCCGAGCTCGTCCCTGATGTCCTGCTTGGCGCTGTCGGAGAATTCGCGGATCTTCCGGATGATCCGGGCGCCGTCCTGAATCACCTTGGGCAGTTTGTCCGGACCGAAGATGAGGACGCCGAGGATGACGAGGGTCAGTACCTCGAACACACCAATGTCATTGAACACCTGATAGCTCCTCGCGATGTCCTCGTACCACAGAGGCCATCCGTGGTCCGGGCCTGCTACACGGTACCCGGCCACCCCGACATACCGGTACCGCCCAGCCCCTGCCAACTTGTGTCACACATCGCATCATCCAGCGTCGAACCCGACCGTTTCCCGTCTCTTTGCCCCGTCTTGACCTCGGCTTTCCCGGGGTCCTAGGAATCCCGCGACGAGCCGAGTGTGAGGCGCGTGACGTGCTCGTGGCCGTCCCTGCGGTAGGTGAGGCGCAGTTCGTCACCGGGGCGGTGGGCGCGGACGCGCACGATGAGGTCGTCGCCCGAGGTGACGGGGCGGCCGTCGGCCCGGGTGACGAGGTCGCCGGGGCGCAGCCCGGCCCGGCCGGCGGGGCCGTCCTCGGTGACGGCGTCCTTCCCGGCGGCGATCCTGGCGCCCTCGCCGTCGGTCCGGGGGTCGAGGCGCACGCCGATCACGGGGTGGCTGGCGTGGCCGTGCTCGATGAGTTCCCGGGCGACGCGGCGGGCCTGGTTCACGGGGATCGCGAAGCCCAGGCCGACGCTGCCCGCCTGGCTTCCCTCGTCCGTCCCGGCGCCGTCGGCGGAGCGGATGGCGCTGTTGACCCCGATGACCCGGCCCCGCTCGTCGACGAGGGGCCCGCCGGAGTTGCCGGGGTTGATGGGCGCGTCGGTCTGGAGGGCGTCCACGTAGGCGACCCCGCTTCCGGTGCCCTCGCCGCCCGCGGTGACGGGGCGTTCCTTGGCGCTGATGATGCCGGAGGTCACGGTGTTGGCCAGGTCGAACGGGGAGCCGACCGCGACGACCGGGTCGCCGACCCGGACCTGGTCGGAGTCGCCGAGCGGGAGCGCGGTGAGGCCCCGCACCCCGCGCACCCGGACCACCGCGAGGTCGTACCCGGCGTCCCGGCCGACCACCTCGGCGCGCACGGCCTGCCCGCCGCCGAACACGACGGCGAGGTCCCCGCCGTTCAGCGCGGGGGCCACGACATGGTTGTTGGTGAGGATGTGGCCCTGCCGGTCGAGGACGAACCCGGTGCCGGTGCCGGACTCGCGGTCCCCGGCGGCGTGCAGGGTCACGACGCCCGGCAGGGTGCGGGCGGCGAGGCCGGCGAGACTGCCCGGCGGGCGGTCGCCGGGGGCGGGCGCGGCGTCGGGCAGGACGAGGACGCCGGGTCCGCCCTCGCGTTCGTAGCGGGCGCCCGCCGCTCCTCCGGCCGTGCCCGCCAGGAGCGAGACGAGGGCGACGGCGAGGACGAGGCGGCGGCGCGCGCGGCGCTGCCGGGGATCGGCCGGGGGCGGCGGGGGTGTGTCCTGCGGGGCGGGCGCGGCCCAGGGGGCGTAACGCGCCCACAGATCCGGCTGTGCCGGACTCTCGCCCTTGTCCATGGTGTTCCCGGTGCTCCCGCCGCTGGCCTCACCCCGTCCCCGGCGTGTCGGGGACGCGTCACAGGAGATTGAACCAGGTGCGCGGGGCGGCCCGTTCCGGGCCCGGCCCGCCGGCTTCGGGACGGGTGCGGGGGCGGCGCCCCGGCCCGGAGCGCCGCGGTGTCAGCGGCCCGGGGGCAGCGCGGGCGGGGTCGGCAGGGCCGCCTCGGCGGTGACCGGCCGCGCCTGTTCCGCGGGCGGGCGCAGGAAGGTGTCGGGGACGGAGTGCGGCGGGGTGCGCAGGGCGGCGGCGCTGTAGACGGGCGCGGGGCCGGGCAGCAGCGGTGGCCGGACCACGGCGGGCACGACCCCGGTGGTGGTCCCGCCGGGGTTCAGCGGCGCCGAGAGCAGCGTGGGCCGTACGGGGGCGCCGCGGGTGCCGCCCTGCGCGGACAGCGGCGCGGGGCCGCCCGTGGTCCGGCGCCGCGTGCTCTCAGCGGGCACGCCGAGGACGCTCTGCGCCCGCTGCGGGGTCGCGCTGCTGCCCCGGGCCTCGGCGGGCCCGTCGGTGGGGGCGCCGGAGGAGACCCCACCGAGGGCGAGGGCGGCCAGGGACACGGCTCCGGCGGCGGCGAAGGCGAAACGGCGCCCGCGCGAGGCGGTGCGGCCCGGCTCGGCCGGCTCGGGGCGGCCGAGGTCGTGGATGCGGAAACCCCGTCCCTCACCGGCCAGTGCGAGGGCGGGGGCCAGCGGCGAGCGGCCGGGCGCGAAGGACGGGCGGGCCGGGGCGTACGGGAAGCCGCCGGGCCCGGCGGGGGGCCTGGCGCCGGTCTGGGGACGGCCGGGGCGGGGTGGGTGCGCGGGTCCGCTCAGTCCGCCGAAGGGCGCGGCGGGTGCGAGGGCCCCGGAGGGCGCGGGGGCGTGGCCCGCCCCGGCTGCGGCCCGGCCGGCGGACCTGCCCGGTCCGCCGCCGAGGGGCCCGCCGCCGAAGGGTCCGGCGGTGCCTGCCCCAGGACCTCCGGGAAGGCCTTGAAGGCGCTCCAGGAAGCTCTGGGAGGGCGGGGGCGGCGCGGTCTGCGCGAACACGCTCTTGAGGCGGCGCTGGGCGTCCGCGTCGGCCTTGCAGCGCGGGCAGGTCGCGAGGTGCGCGAGGACCCGCTCGCGGGCGTCATGGCCCAGCTCGCCGTCGACGAAGGCGGCGAGCCGGTCCCCGAGGTGCTGCTCGGACAGGCCGCCCCGGGCGGCGTGGGGACGTGATCCACTCACGCGCTCGCGCCTCCCCCTCCCAGCGCGGGCACCGGGCTCACCAGGAGTCCGCGCCGCTCGGCGCGGGCCTCGGGAGAACGGTGCTTGAGGGCCTTGCGCAGCTGCGAACGACCCCGGTGGATTCGGCTGCGGACGGTGCCGAGCTTGACGTCGAGGGTCGCCGCGATCTCCTCGTAGGACAGGCCCTCGATGTCGCACAGCACGACGGCGGCGCGGAACTCCGGGGCGAGGGTGTCCAGCGCCTGCTGGACGTCCGCGTCGAAGTGGGTGTCGTGGAAGACCTGTTGCGGGGAGGGCTCGCGGCTGGGCAGCCGCTCGGCCGCGTCGTCACCGAGCGCGTCGAAACGGATGCGCTGCTTGCGGCGGACCATGTCGAGGAACAGGTTGGTCGTGATGCGGTGCAGCCAGCCCTCGAAGGTGCCCGGCGTGTAGGTGGACAGGGAGCGGAAGACGCGGACGAAGACCTCCTGGGTGAGGTCCTCCGCGTCGTGCTGATTTCCCGTCAGCCGGTAGGCGAGCCGGTAGACCCGGGCACTGTGCGTGCTGACGATCTCCTCCCAGGTGGGCGGGGTCCACGCCTGCGCATCCGCATCAGCGGCGAAGGTCGCGGTCCGTGCGGAGTCAGCGGCGGGGGCGCCCTCGCGGGCCGCGGCGGCCTGCGGAAGGGATCGGTCAGCGGTGTCGGTCACAGATTTCGGCCCGGCCGACGACCCGGCAGAGCGCCTGGGCGCTCCTCCGCGGTCACCAGTCGTGGCCGCACCTCCCCTGTCGGCTCTGGTGGTGGTGTCCAGTGGAGCACCCACCATAGCCATACGGACCGTTAGCTCCGGATAAGAGAGTTTGCCGGGATTCACCGGGCCCGCGCACCGGGTCCGCGCACGGGTGAGCACCGGTGGCCGCACCCCGCACGACCGGTGCGGACGCGGGGCCGCGGCCAGTGCCGTACCGCCTTGTTCCCGCATGCTCAGCCTCCTTCGGCCGGGTCCTGACCTCGCCGCTTTCCCGCACCCCTGCCCGGGGGCGGGCTTCACGCTCTCTTAACGTCCGGTCCCATCTGCGGGTTCCCTTGGCCAACGGATACAGTCACGGCCAGGCAACTACGGGGCAAGGAGAGGCTCATTACCGGCAACCGGCAGACGGGCTGGGCGTTGGCCGACGCCTTTGTCGCCGAGGACGAAGCGTTGCTGTGGGCCAGGGACCGGGCCGACGAGGCAGGGCTGCGCCCGGTGTCCCCCGGGACCGGCGCCGCGCTGTGCCTGCTCGCCGCCTCGGTGGACGCGAAGGCCGTCGCGGAGATCGGCACCGGCACCGGGGTCTCCGGCATCCACCTTCTGCGCGGGATGCGGCCGGACGGTGTGCTGACCACGGTGGACCCGGAGCCCGAGCGGCAGCAGTTCGCCAAGCAGGCCCTCCGCGCGGCCGGGTTCGCCGGCAACCGGGCCCGCTTCATCCCCGGCCGGGCGCTCGACGTCCTGCCGCGCCTCGCGGACGGCGGCTACGACCTGGTGTTCTGCGACGGGGACCGGCTGGAGTGCCTGGAGTACCTCGGCGAGGCGCTGCGGCTGCTGCGCCCGGGCGGCCTGGTCTGCTTCGAGGGGCTGTTCGCGGACGGCAGGACCTTCGGCCCCGGCCCGCAGCCCGTGGAGGTGTCCCGGCTGCGCGACCTGTCCCGGGTCGTACGCGAGCACCCGGACCTGATCCCCTCTCTGCTCCCGGTCGGCGACGGCCTGCTGTGCGCGGTGGTGCGCTGAGGGGGTGCGGGCGCGCGAAGGCCCCGGCCGCCCGAGGGCGGCCGGGGCCCTGTGCCGTCCCGGACGTGCCGCTGCCCCGGTTCGCTGGGCGAACCGGGGCAGCGGGCAAGGTGGTGGCGTGCTCGGCGGTCACGGTGTCGTGGCCGGGCCCTGCCGGAGTGTCAGCCGACGACCTTCTTCAGCGCGTCGCCCAGGGCGTCCGCCTCGTCCGGGGTCAGCTCGACGACGAGTCGACCGCCGCCTTCGAGCGGAACGCGCATGACGATGCCCCGCCCCTCCTTGGTCACCTCGAGCGGGCCGTCGCCCGTTCGCGGCTTCATGGCCGCCATGCTCGTTCCCCTTCCTGAAACCAGCTCATCGCAGCCGGCGGCCCCATGACAGGCGCTGCCTCACCGGCATCGAACACATTGCTTCTAGGCCATTATCCCGCATGGTTGACCCCGATGACCAACATCGGTCGGCCTCGCTTGCGCAACGCGCTTGATCAAAACCACTCAATTCGGCGATGTGGCTGCGATACTGCCCCGCTTCCCATGGCCCCGGAGCCCGGATTTATTAGACGCAGGTCACATTCGCCCTGCGACGCGGGTCACACCGGGCGGGCTCGTACGGTGCCGGGTGATCTCCGTCATGCCGTATCGGCGCGGCGCGGACGATGATGGGGCGCAACAGCCCGGCCGACGCAGAGGTCGGCGGGACGCCGACCCCGAGGGGACCCCTTTCATGGCCGACACCGTGCTCTACGACGTGACCGACGGCCTCGCGACGATCACGCTCAACCGTCCCGAGGCCATGAACGCGCTGAACACCGAGGCGAAGGTCGCCCTGCGGGACGCGCTCCAGTCGGCGGCCGTGGACGGGGACGTACGGGCGGTGCTGCTGACCGCGACCGGCCGCGCCTTCTGCGTGGGCCAGGACCTCAAGGAGCACGTCCAGAACCTCATGACGGACCGCGAGGGCGGTGACGGCGGCACGATGAGCACGGTGCGCGAGCACTACAACCCGATCGTCAAGGCGATCACCGGGATGCCCAAGCCGGTCGTGGCGGGCGTGAACGGGGTCGCCGCCGGGGCCGGTTTCGGTTTCGCGCTGGCCGCCGACTACCGCGTGGTCGCCGAGACCGCCGCGTTCAACACCTCGTTCGCGGGCGTCGCGCTGACCGCCGACTCGGGGCTCTCCTGGACCCTGCCGCGGGCGATCGGGCACAGCCGCGCCTCGGACCTCATGCTGTTCCCGAGGAACGTGAGCGCGCGGGAGGCGTACGAACTGGGGATCGTGAACCGCCTCGTGCCGGCCGAGGAGCTGGCCGCGACGGCGCTGGAGGTGGCCCGCACCCTCGCCTCGGGACCGACCGTCTCCTACGCCTCGCTCAAGGGCTCGCTGCACTTCGCCGCCTCCAGCGACCTCGACGCGGCGCTGGAGAAGGAGGACGAACTCCAGACGCACGCGGGCTCCTCCGAGGACCACGCGATCGCCGTACGCGCCTTCCTGTCCAAGGAGAAGCCCGTCTACCTGGGCCGTTGAGCCGCCGGCGCGCGGGCGGGGGTCAGCGTCCCCGGCCGCGCGCCACGCAGGCCACCAGGTGGTCGTCCACGAGTCCGCAGGACTGCATGAGCGCGTAGGCCGTGGTCGGCCCGACGAAGCGCAGTCCGCGCTTCTTGAGGCTCTTGGCGAGCGCGGTGGACTCGTCGGTGACGGCGGGCACGTCGGCGGTCGTCCGGGGCGCCGGCCGGCTCTCCCCGGCGGGGGCGAAGGACCACACGAGGGACGTGAGTTCACCGGCCGGCCAGTCGGCGAGCAGCCGGGCGTTGGCGAGGACGGCGTCGATCTTGCGGCCGTTGCGGATGATGCCGGGGTCGGCGAGCAGCCGGTCCCGGTCCTGCGCGGTGAACTCGGCGACGGCGGCGGTCCTGAAGTCGGCGAAGGCCGCGCGGAAGGCGGGCCGGCGGCGCAGGATCGTGATCCACGACAGCCCGGACTGGAACGCCTCCAGCGCGAGGCGTTCGAACAGGGCGTCGTCCCCGCGCACCGGCCGTCCCCACTCCTCGTCGTGGTAGGCGAGGTAGTCGGGCGTGGACAGCCCCCACGGGCAGCGCAGCCGGCCGTCGGGCCCCTGGAGCGCTCCGGAGTTCACCGCGCGCCGCCCTCCTCGTCGCCGCGCGGGTCGCGGTGCGCGCCGCCCCGCGCGGTGGGGCGGGGGGCGGCGAGGGCGTCCTCCAGTGCGGCGATCCGGGCCTCGCGGTCGGCGAGTTCGGCGCCGAGCCGGGCGAGCGCGTCGTCCACGTCGCTCATCCGGTAGCCGCGCAGGGTCAGCGGGAAACGCAGGGTGTCGACGTCCGGGCGGTGCACGGGCCGGTCGGCGGGGAGCGGGTCGTGGAGCCGTTCCGGGGGCGCCTCGGGCAGGACCGCGCCCTCGCCGTGGCCGAGTACCGCGAGCGTCACGGCGGCCACCACCACGACGAGCGCGATGACCAAGAACCAAAACATGACCATTTTCCCGGGTCCCCACGGTCGGTTGTCGCTGCGGTCTTCTCCGGGGTACGGCGGTGCCGAAACCCCCGGGGGACGATCGTGCCATGAGCGGGCGCCGGTTAAGGTCGCAGGCGGTCACCCCGGACAGCGCGGGGGCGGCGGCAGGGGCCTCGGGGCCGTGGGCAGGGGCCGGAAGGCCGGAAGTGGAGTGCGCCGAATGTTGCGTCTGGGCCGCCGGGAGTTCGCCGCGCACGAGCCGGTGATCATGGCCATCGTGAACCGGACCCCGGACTCCTTCTACGACCGGGGGGCGACGTTCGGCGACGAACCGGCGCTGGCCCGGGTCGAACAAGCCGTCGCGGAGGGCGCGGCGATCATCGACGTCGGCGGGGTCAAGGCCGGTCCCGGCGAGGAGGTCTCGGCGCAGGAGGAGACGCGGCGCACCGTCGGCTTCGTCGCCGAGGTCAGGCGCCGCTTCCCCGACGTGGTGATCAGCGTGGACACCTGGCGCCACGAGGTCGGCGAGGCGGTGTGCGAGGTGGGCGCGGACCTGCTGAACGACGCGTGGGGCGGGGTCGACCCGAAGCTCGCCGAGGTCGCGGCGCGGTACGGGGCGGGTCTGGTGTGCACGCACGCGGGCGGGGCCGAGCCGCGGACGCGTCCGCACCGGGTGGCGTACGAGGACGTGATGGCGGACATCCTGCGGGTGACCGTGGGCCTGGCCGAGCGGGCGGTCGCGCTGGGCGTGCCGAGGGAGTCGGTCCTGATCGACCCGGGGCACGACTTCGGGAAGAACACGCGGCACTCGCTGGAGGCGACGCGGCGGCTGCCGGAGATGACGGCGACCGGCTGGCCGGTGCTGGTGTCGCTGTCCAACAAGGACTTCGTCGGGGAGACCCTGGACCAGCCGGTCAAGGAGCGGCTGCTGGGGACCCTCGCGACGACGGCGGTGTCGGCGTGGCTGGGCGCCCAGGTCTACCGGGTGCACGAGGTGGCCGAGACCCGGCAGGTGCTCGACATGGTCGCCTCGATCGCGGGGCACCGGGAGCCGGCCGTCGCACGGCGGGGGCTGGCCTGAGCCGCGCCCCCGCCGCGCGCCGTGGGAGGGACGGGCGCCTCAGCGGCCGGCCTCCTTGGTGACGAGCTTCACCGCCTCGTCCACGTCGTCGGTGAGGTGGAAGAGGTCGAGGTCCTTCTCGGACGCCTTGCCCTGCGCGATGACCGTCTGCCGCAGCCAGTTCACCAGACCGCCCCAGTACTCGGTGCCGAACAGCACGATGGGGAAGCGGGTGACCTTGTGCGTCTGGACCAGGGTCAGCGCCTCGAACAGCTCGTCGAGGGTGCCGAGGCCGCCGGGCAGCACCACGAAGCCGCGGGCGTACTTGACGAACATGATCTTCCGTACGAAGAAGTAGCGGAAGTTCACCGCGATGTCGACGTACGGGTTGAGGCCCTGTTCGAAGGGCAGCTCGATGCCGAGCCCGACCGAGACGCCCTGCGCCTCCCAGGCCCCCTTGTTGGCGGCTTCCATGGCGCCGGGGCCGCCCCCGGTGATGACCGCGTAACCGGCCTCGCTGAGCGCCTTGCCGATGCGCACGCCCAGCGCGTACTCGGGCGCCTCCGGCTTGGTCCGCGCGGAGCCGAACACGCTGATCGCGGGCGGGAGTTCGGCGAGCGCGCCGAATCCGTCCACGAGTTCGGACTGCATCCGCATGACCCGCCAGGGGTCGGTGTGCACCCAGTCGGTGCCACCGCGCGAGTCCAGCAGTCGCTGGTCGGTCGTTCCCGGCTGGACCTGGTCGCGCCTGCGCACCACGGGTCCGAGCCGCTGTTCCTCCACCGGCCCGCTCGATTCGAGACTGCCCATAGCGCTCCCCTCTCTGCTTCGGTCCGCCCAGGGTAGGTCTTCGCACGTGACGCTCGGTGCACGCGCGGATGACGGTCAGGCGGTCAGCCAGTTCCGCAGGCGCTCCTCGACGGCGAGGATCGTGGCGGTGTCGACGCGTTCGTCCCGCTTGTGGGCGAGCAGGGGGTTGCCGGGGCCGTAGTTGACGGCCGGTACGCCCAGGGCGCTGAAGCGGGCCACGTCGGTCCAGCCGAACTTGGGGCGCGGCGTGCCGCCGACGGCCTTCATGAACGCGGCGGCGGCCGGGTGGGAGAGGCCGGGCAGCGCGGCCCCGCTGTGGTCGTCGATCTCGAACTCGGCGACCCCGCAGTCGGCGAAGACCTCGCGCACGTGGTCGAGGGCCTCGGCGTCGGTGCGGTCGGGCGCGTAGCGGAAGTTCACCGTGACGGTGCAGGCGTCGGGGATGACGTTGCCCGCGACCCCGCCCTCGATCGCGACGGCGTTGAGCCCTTCGCGGTACTCCAGTCCGTCGATGACCGGCCGGCGCGGCTGGTACTCGGCGAGCCGTTGCAGGATCGGCGCGGCGGCGTGGATCGCGTTGGCGCCCATCCAGGAGCGCGCGGAGTGCGAGCGTTCCCCGGCGGTGCGCAGATGGACCCGCAGCGTGCCCTGGCAGCCGCCCTCGATCTCCCCGTCGGAGGACTCCAGCAGGATCGCGAAGTCCCCGGCCAGCCAGTCCGGGTGGGCCTCGGCGACGTGGCCGAGGCCGTTGAGGTGCGCGGCGACCTCCTCGTTGTCGTAGAACACGAAGGTCAGGTCGCGGTTGGGCGCGGGGACGGTCGCGGCGATGCGCAGCTGCACGGCGACGCCGGACTTCATGTCACTGGTGCCGCAGCCCCACAGCACGCCGTCCTCGTCGAGCCGGGAGGGCACGTTGTCCGCGATCGGCACGGTGTCGAGATGCCCGGCGAGCACGACGCGTTCGGGGCGGCCGAGGTGGGTGCGGGCCACGACGTTGTTGCCGTACCGGTCGACCGTCAGATGCGGAAGGGCGCGCAGCGCGGCCTCGACGGCGTCGGCGAGCGGGCCCTCCTGTCCGCTCTGTGAGCGGAAGTCGACGAGGGCCGCGGTCAGCACGGCGGCGTCCGTGCCCAGG
This sequence comes from Streptomyces sp. NPDC049954, assembly GCF_040656295.1. Taxonomy (NCBI): domain Bacteria; kingdom Bacillati; phylum Actinomycetota; class Actinomycetes; order Kitasatosporales; family Streptomycetaceae; genus Streptomyces; species Streptomyces sp. NPDC049954. Next base: position 69,909 of record NZ_JBFALS010000013.1, on the reverse strand, counting down.
TCGAGACGGGGTTCCTGGCCGGCCGGGGCGATCCCGGTGCCGGGGTTCTTGACCGGCGTGTCACCGGTGGGGTTGTCGGACATGGAGCGAGCGTAACGCCTGGGCAGGGCCCCTTCCGGGGACCCCGCGCGGGGGTGCGGCGACCCGGCGCGGGGTGCTGGGGCGGCCCGGCGACGCGGGCGGCACGGCGCCCGGAACCCGCCCGGAACTCGCGTACCTTATGGGCGTGGCTGAGGCATCTCCTTCCCTTCCCCCGTCCCGCGCCCCGCGCTCCGGACGCAGTCGGCTGCTGCGCGCCGGGAGCGGTCTGGCGGTGCTGTGCGCGCTCGGCGGGTACGCCGTGGTGCAGTACACGACCGGCGACCACTCCGCGCACGGCTGCCGGGTGGTGTCCGCGAACGGCGACGGCGAGACCTACGAGTTCGACGCGGGCCAGGCGGTGAACGCGGCGACCATCTCGGCGGTGGGCACCTCGCGGGGGCTGCCCGAGCGGGCCGTGACGATCGCGCTGGCCACGGCTCTGCAGGAGTCGGGGCTGCGCAACATCGGTTACGGGGACCGGGATTCGCTGGGCCTGTTCCAGCAGCGGCCCTCGCAGGGCTGGGGCACGCGGACGCAGGTCATGGACCCGGTGTACGCCGCGAACCGGTTCTACGAGCGGCTCGTGAAGGTGCCGCACTACACGAGCCTGCCGCTGACCGAGGCGGCGCAGCGGGTGCAGCGTTCGGCGTTCCCGGAGGCGTACGCGAAGCACGAGCCGGACGCCTCGCTGCTGTCGGCCGCGCTCACCGGCCGGGCCGCCGCCGCGCTGACCTGCGCGGGCACGGTGCCGCCCGGCCCGGGCGATCCGGCCCGGGTGCGCGCGGCGCTGGTACGGGACTTCGGCCGGGCCGTGCTGCCCGGCGGCTCGGGGAAGGACGCGAAGAAGTCCCCCGCGCCCACCCCTTCGGGCTCGTCCGCCGGCGCGGAGGTGGACGTACCGGCACGGGCCGCGGCGAGCGCGGTGGCGGCGCCCCTCGCGCCCCTCGCCGCGGAACGGGTCGTACGGGCCGGGCGCGCGGCGGTGCGCGGGTCCGGCGCCCCCGCCCCGGCCGGTACCCCGGCGGCTTCGGACTCGGGGGCGGGCGGGGCGGTTTCGGCGTCCGCCCCGGGGAGCGGGGGCAGGACTGTGCACGTGCCGGTCGCCGAGCCCCGCACGGCACGGGCCGCGAGCGAGGAGCGGCACGGCTGGGAGCTGGCCCAGTGGGCGGTGGCGCACGCCTCGGTGCTGCGGATCTCGGAGGTGTCCTACGCGGGCCGCTCCTGGACCTCCCGCGACGCGGGCCACAACTGGCACCGGACGGCGCGGGAGACGCGGGGCGCGAGCGCCGGGCGGGACGCGGACGGGGACGCGAAGAACGCGGACGGGGCGCCGGGCGAGGCCGCGCGGGAGACGGCGGACGTCCGGATCGTCACCTCGCCGTAGCCGCGCGGGAGTGGGCGCCTCCCCGGTGGGCGCCTCCCCGGCCCCGGCCGCCCCTTGCGACGCACGCTGCTCAGGAGTGCGGCACCTCACTCGTACGAAGGACGTGCGGGGCGGCGTGACGGCGCGGTTCGGGGGCGCACCGGGCGGCGCGCGCCGGGGGGTGCCGGATGCGGGCGGCGGGCGGGAAAGCCCTGGCGGCGCGGGGTTCGAGGCCGGTGGGCGGGACGGCGCACGCCCCCGCCTCTCGTACTCTTTCGACCGTTTTCACCCGAGACCGATCATGCGACGCGTTACCCATTCTTTACTTTGCGTCACCGCAACCTTCGGGTGCTTCGAGCGGTAGTCAGGGCGTCCGAGGGCCGCCGCGGCCCCGACGCCCCACCGTTCTTCCGCCGAAGGAGCATCATGTCCCTCCCCCTGACCCGCCGGATCGCCAGTGCCGCCCTGCTGATCGCCGCCGGTGCCGCACCCGTGATCGGCGCGGCCGGCACCGCGAGCGCCGCCGATCTGCCGCTGGGCGGTCTCGGTCTGGACGGCAAGGCGGTCGCCAAGACGCTGGACGGCGCCACGAAGAGCGTCGCCAAGACCGGCAACAAGACCGTCAAGGAGGCCGCGCCCGAGGTCAAGAAGCTGGTCGGGCACGCCGGCAAGTCGGCCACCCCGGCCACCGGCCACACCACCGGCGACCTGGCGAGCTCCGCGGGTTCCGCGGTGAGTGGCGTGACCGGCGGCAAGGGCGGGCTGACCCACGGCCTCTCCAACAACCTCTCCACCAACGACCTGCCGCTGGGCCGCTGACCTTCCGCACCGATACGGCGACCGGCCGGCGCCGGTGGCCGGGGCAGCGGGTCGTCCAAGCACCGAGGGGCCCGGGGAGCACGAACTCCCCGGGCCCCCCGGCCTGTGCGGGCGCGGCCGGCCCCTCGGGCCGTGCGGCGGGTCAGGCGTTCAGGCGTCGTACCGCCGCCTCGACGCGCTCGTCCGTCGCGGTCAGGCCGACGCGTACGTGGCGCTCGCCGGCGACCCCGTAGAAGTCGCCGGGGGCCACGAGGATGCCGAGGGCGGCGAGGTGGGCGACGGTGTCCCAGCAGGACTCGTCGCGGCTCGCCCACAGGTAGAGGCTGGCCTCGCTGTGCTCGATGCGGAAGCCGTGGCCGAGCAGGGCCGCGCGCAGGGCGGTGCGGCGGGCCGCGTAGCGCTCGCGCTGCACGTCGACGTGGGCCTCGTCGCCCAGGGCGGCGACGGTGGCCGCCTGCACGGGCGTCGGGATCATCATGCCGCCGTGCTTGCGGATCTGCAGGAGTTCGCCGAGCACCTCGGCGTCGCCCGCGACGAAGGCGGAGCGGTAGCCGGCCAGGTTGGAGCGCTTGGACAGCGAGTGGACGGCGACCAGGCCCTCGTGGGAGCCGCCGCACACGTCGGGGTGCAGGACCGAGACCGGGTCGGCCTCCCAGCCCAGTTCGAGGTAGCACTCGTCGCTCAGGACCAGGACGCCGTGCTCGCGGGCCCAGGCCACGACGCGGGTCAGCTCCTCCTTGGAGAGGACCTGTCCGGTCGGGTTGGACGGCGAGTTGAGCCACAGGACCTTGAGCCCGGCCGGGTCGAGCCGCGTCGGGTCGTCGTAGACCTCGTACGCGGCGCGCGCGAGGCGGGCACCGACCTCGTACGTCGGGTAGGCCAGGCGCGGGTAGGCGACCCGGTCGCCGGGGCCGAGCCCGAGCTGGGTGGGCGCCCAGGCGACGAACTCCTTGGAGCCGACCACGGGCAGCACGTTGCGGTGGGTCAGCCCGCGGGCCCCCAGGCGCCTCTCGCACCAGTCCACGAGGGCGTCCCGCAGGTCGGGGGTGCCCCACACGGTCGGGTAGCCCGGGGAGTCGGAGGCGGCCACCAGGGCCTTCTGGACCAGCTCGGGCACCGGGTCGACGGGGGTGCCCACGGAGAGGTCGACGATGCCCTCGGGGTGGGCGGCGGCCGTCTTCTTGTAGGGCTCCAGCTTGTCCCAGGGGAAGACCGGCAGGAGGTCGGAGACAGACACGGTTGCTCTTTTCACGCGCTGCGGACGGGGTTCGGGGGCCGGGGGCGGGGGCGCTGCGGCCGGGGCGGGCCCCAACGCACAGGTCCCGCCGGTGCGTGGGCACGGGCGGGACCGGATGCGCGGCGACGGGCGGCCGGGGGCCTGACCGGGAGGGCTTCGCGGGTCAGGTCCTGCCGCCGTCGGTCACTGGTTCTGCGGCGGCAGTTCGGCGACGAACGGGTGGTCGCGCTCGATCAGGCCCAGTTTGCTGGCACCGCCGGGCGAGCCCAGCTCGTCGAAGAACTCGACGTTCGCCTTGTAGTAGTCCTTCCACTCCTCGGGAGTGTCGTCCTCGTAGAAGATCGCCTCGACCGGGCACACCGGCTCGCAGGCACCGCAGTCGACGCACTCATCCGGGTGGATGTAGAGGGAACGCTTTCCCTCGTAGATGCAGTCGACCGGACACTCCTCGATGCACGCCTTGTCCTTGACGTCGACACAAGGCTGCGCGATGACGTAGGTCACGCTGTCGTTCCTCCTCGATAGGGCGCTGGCGGGCCGTCTACAGGCTCCCGCCGCCTGGCGCGCGGGAGCGCGGCGTCGTCGATGCCCGCCCCTAGTATCTCCGGTCGGGGTCAGGATCCGAACAGGAGGGGTTGAAGAAGCAGTGGAATTCGCCGCAGGCGGACGACTCGAAGTCCGCATCGACGCCTCTGACGTGGGCAAACGCGTGTCGGTACGCAGCTTTGCGGAGCCCGCGTACGCGGGTGCGAAGTTCACCGACACGGTGGGCATTCTCACATCATGGGACGAGGACGGTCTGCTGATCACCCGCAGGTCCGGGGAGCGGGTCCGGATCGCGGCCGAGGCGCTGGTCGCGGGGAAGACGGTTCCGGCGGCGCCCGCCCGGCGCCGGGGTCCGGCCGCGAGCTTCGAGGAGCTGGCCCGGGCCGGGGCGCGGTCCTGGCAGCCGGTGGAGAGCGAGACGCTCGGCGGGTGGACGCTGCGCGCGGCGGCCGGGGAGGCGGACGCCGAGGGGCGCCGCACGGGCTTCACGCGGCGCGCCAACTCGGTGCTGCCGCTGGGCGAGCCGGGACTGCCGCTCGACACGGCGCTGGAGCACGTCGTGCGCTGGTACGGGGAGCGGGGGCTGCCCGCGTACGCGCAGATCGCGACGGGCGCGGAGGGCACGCAGGAGGTGCTGGGCGCCGCGCTCGCCGACCGGGGCTGGGTCCCCGAGGTGTCGGCGCGGGTGCTGACGGGGGCGCTCGCCCCGCTCGCCGACCGGGAGGCGGGGGGCGTCCGGCTCGCCCGGACGACGGGCCCGCTGTGGCTGGGTCTGTACAACCGCTCGGGCGCGCGGCCGGCTCCGGAGGCGGTCGCGGTCCTGGAGAGCGGACCCTCGACGTGGTTCGCGACCGTGCACGGGACGTCTGACGAGGCGACGGCCGAGGAGGGCGGCGGGGCGCCGCTCGCGATCGGGCGGTGTGTCGTGGACGGCCGCTGGGCCGGGTTCTCGGCGGTCGAGGTCTCCCCCGGGCACCGGCGCCGGGGCCTGGCGACCCGGGTCATGGCGGCGCTCGCGGAACGCGCCCTGACGGAGGGGGCCTCGGCGGCCTGGCTCCAGGTGGAGAGCGACAACGCGGGGGCGCTCGCGCTGTACGAGCGGCTGGGCTTCTCGACGCACCACCACTACCAGCACTACCGGTTCGGGGCCGCGGGATGAGGCGGGACGAGCGGCGGGAGCGGTTCGCAGCCCAGGCCCGCGCCGGGCGGCCGGATCTGGCGCGGCTGTGCCTGCTGATCGGCGCGGAGGCCGACGAGGAGCTGGACGAGGCCGCGCTGGACGCCGCCGAGGTGGAACTCGACCGGCTCGCCGGGCAGGTGCCGTACCGTCCGGGCGGCCCTGCCGAATGGGCGCGGGCGCTGCGCGAACTCCTGGGTGTCCGGGAGGGGTTCCACGGGCTGCCGAAGGACTACGAGCGGCTGGGCTCCTCGCTGCTGCCGGTCGTGCTGCGCAGACGGCGGGGGCTGCCGATCCTGCTGTCGGTGGTGTGGATCGAGGTCGCGCGGCGGGCCGGGGCCCCGGTGTACGGGCTGGCGCTGCCCGGGCACTTCGTGGTGGGGTTCGGCGCTCCGGGTGCGGAGCAGGTCCTGGTGGACCCCTTCGACGGCGGGCGCCCGCTGTCCGGGCAGGAGGCCGGGGACCTCGTGGAGCGGACGACGGGCGGGCCCCTGGAGCCCGAGCGGCTGCGGCCCGCCGAGCCGCTGGAGATCGTCCGGCGGGTGCTGAACAACATCTCGGCGTGGGCGGCGGCCCGCCCGGAGCGCGGCGAGGTGGCGCTGTGGGCGGTGGAACTGTCGCTGCTGCTGCCCTCGCACCCGGCCGAACTGCGCTACGAACGGGCCCGGCTCCTCGTCCGGCTGGGCGACTTCCTTACCGGGGCGGCCGAACTGGAGGCGTACGCCGAGATCGTGGAGCCGGTGTCCCCGGACACCGCCGCGCGGCTGAGGGAACAGGCACGCGGCGCCCGGGCACGGCTGAACTGACGAGCCGGGTGCGGCTGAACCGATGAGCCGGGCGCGTGGGCACGTAGGAGACGCGAGGCCCTGACGCGGTGGTTTCTTCGGGCGACGGTGGCCGGCGGATCCCGGTCGTTTCCCTGTGCACGGCCGGCGCGCGCGAACTCGACCGTGACGCGCCCCGATCCGGGGTCGTGCCAGGCTTCTTCGGCGGCGCGCACGTGCGAGGCGACGATCCCGCCCGGCTGTCCTGCCAGCGGGCCCGCTCGGCCGGGGTGCCCGCCGTTGGCGTCGGGAACCTGCCGGATTCCGGCCGCCGTTCTTGCTGGACTGGCCGTCACATCCCCTGTGACGGCCACGAAGGACGGCACGCATGCCCACCGCGCCCATCACCTCCGCCGAGACCTCGGCGGCGCCCCGTTCCCGTTCGCCCCTGGTCTCCTGGCTGGCCGTGCTCTCGGTGACGGCGGGGATCTTCGCGATCGTCACCACCGAGATCCTGCCCGTCGGTCTGCTGACGTCGATCGGGGCCGACTTCACCGTCTCGGACGGCCGGGCCGGGCTGATGATGACTCTGCCCGGCTTCCTGGCCGCGGTCTGCGCGCCGGTGGTGACCGTGGCCACCGCGCGCGTCGACCGGCGGGTGATGCTCGGCGCGTTCGTCCTGCTCCTCGCGACGGCCGACTTCCTGGCGGCGACGGCCTCGGGCTACTGGATGATGCTCGTCTCGCGGGTGCTGGTCGGCGTCACCATCGGAGGCTTCTGGTCCCTCGCGGCGGGGCTCGCCGGTCGGCTCGTACCGGCGCAGAAGGTGGGCCGGGCCAACGCGGTGATCTTCTCGGCGGTGCCCCTCGGCTCGGTGCTCGGCGTCCCGCTCGGCACGTTCGTCGGGGACCTCGCGGGCTGGCGGACGGCGTTCCTCGTTCTGGGCGCCTTCAGCCTCGCGGTGTTCGTGGCGCTGCTCGCGGTGGTGCCCGCGCTCCCGGCCACCCGGGCGACCCGCCCGGACGTGCTCGGCGCCGTGTTGCGCGGCACCGGCACCCGGTTCGCCCTGGTGCTGACGTTCCTCGTGGTCCTGGCCCACTTCGGCACCTACACCTACGTCACTCCCTTCCTGGAGCGGGTGACCCAGGCGCGCTCCGGACTCGTCACGGCCTGTCTGCTCATCTACGGAGTCGCGGGCGTCGTCGGCAACTTCCTCGGCGGGGCCACCGTGCACCGGTATCCCCGGGCCACCTTCGCGACGGCCGCGGCGATGATCGCCGCCGCGGTCCTGCTGCTGCCGGTGCTCGGCCGGGGGGACCTGGGCGCGGTGGCCCTGCTGGTCGTCTGGGGGATCGCCTACGGCGCCGTGCCGGTCTGCTCGCAGACCTGGTTCGCCAAGGCCGCCCCGGGCTTTCCCGAGGCGTCCTCCGTCGTGTTCACCGCGTCGTTCCAGGCCACGTTCTCCCTGGGAGCGCTGACGGGCGGCGTCGTCATCGACCACTCCTCCCCCGCGACCGTCATGACGCTCGGCGGCTGCGTCGCCGTCCTGGCGGTGTTCGTGGCCTGGTTCCACCGCGCCAGGAGGATCCCGTTCCCGGCCGCACCGGAGCAGGGCTGAACTGACGTACGCGGCGAGTTGGTTCAGGCGGCGGCCGGCTCCTCAGTGCGTTCGGCGTCGAGCGGGAAGTGGCAGGCGACCTGGTGGGCGGAGCCCCTGGGGGTGCTGACGGGTGGCTCGACGCGGGCGCAGATGTCCTGGGCGAGCGGGCAGCGGGTGCGGAAGCGGCAGCCGGAGGGCGGGTTGGCGGCCGAGGGGGTCTCGCCCTTGAGCGGGGTGCGGCCCGGGTGCGCGGCCTTCTCGGGGTCGGGTTCGTTGACGGTGTCGAGCAGCCCGCGCGTGTAGGGGTGCAGCGGGGCGGCGAAGACCTGTTCGGCGGGGCCGCTCTCGACGAGCTTGCCGAGGTACATGACGCCGACGGTGTCGGCGAGGTGGCGGACCACCGCGAGGTCGTGGGAGATGAACAGGTAGGCGAGGCCGCGTTCGCGCTGGAGTTCGCGCATGAGGTTGAGGATCTGCGCCTGCACGGACACGTCGAGCGCGGAGACGGGTTCGTCGGCGACGACGAGTTCGGGTGACAGGGTCAGCGCGCGGGCGAGGCCGAGGCGCTGGCGCTGTCCGCCGGAGAACTCGTGCGGGTAGCGGTGCACGGCGCCGCGCGGCAGCCCGACGGCGTCGAGGAGTCCGGCGACGGCCTCCTCCTGGGCGGCGCGGTCGCCGACGCGCTGGATGACGAGGGGTTCGCGCAGGATCTCGCCGACCCGCATCCGGGGGTCCATCGCGGCGGTGGAGTCCTGGAACATGAGCTGGACGCGGCGCCGGTGGGCGCGGCGTTCGGCGCGGTCGAGTCCGGCGAGGTCGCGGCCGTCGAAGCGGACGGTGCCCGAGGTGGCGTCCTCCAGCCCGGCGACGATGCGGCCCAGGGTGGTTTTTCCGCAGCCGGACTCGCCGACCATGCCGTAGGTCTCGCCCTTGCGCAGGCTGAGGGTGACGCCGCCGACGGCGCTCACGGTGCCCTTGCGACGGCTGAAGGGGCCGCCCGCGAGCGGGAAGTCCTTGCGCAGGTCGTCGAGTTCGAGGAGCGGTTCGGTGGAGCGGGCGGGGCGCGGCGGGGCCGGGGGCAGGACGACGACCTCGGCGGGGTCGGCGGCCTCGGGCGTGGCGGGTACGGGGTGGAAGCAGGCGAAGCGGTGGTCGGCGCCGAGCCGTTCGTCGTTCTCCAGCTCCGGTTCCGTCGTACGGCATTCCTCGGTCGCGAAGGCGCAGCGCGGGGCGAAGCGGCAGCCGGTGGGGCGCACGGTGAGGGCCGGGGGCAGTCCGGGGACGGTGTGCAGGGCGCTGTCGCGGTCGGTGGCGCGTTCGGGCAGCGCGGCGAACAGGGCCTCGGTGTAGCGGTGACGGGGGCGGGCGAACAGGTCGCGCACCCCGGACTGTTCGGCGACCTTCCCGGCGTACATGACGGCGACCCGGTCGACGCGGCCCGCGATGACGCCGAGGTCGTGGGTGACGAGGATCATCGCCATGCCGAGCCGGGAGCGCAGGTCGTCGACGAGTTCGAGGATCTGGTGCTGGGTGGTGACGTCGAGCGCGGTGGTGGGCTCGTCGGCGATCAGGAGCTTGGGCTCGCACACGAGGGCCATCGCGATGGCGACGCGCTGGCGCATGCCGCCGGACAGCTGGTGCGGGTAGTTCCGCATCCGCTCGGCGGGCTGCGGCATGCCGACCAGGCGCAGCATCTCCTCGGCCCGGGCGCGGGCCTCGGCGCGGCTCATGTCGCGGTGCAGCACGAGGGGTTCGGCGACCTGGGCGCCGATCGTCATGGTCGGGTTGAGGGAGGTCAGCGGGTCCTGGAAGACCATGCCGATGGTGTTGCCGCGCACGTCCTGCAGGACGGGGGCGGGGGCGGCGGCGAGGTCGGTGCCGTCGAAGCGGATGCGGCCGCCGGTGACGCTGCCGCCGGGCGGGAGCAGTCCGAGGACGCTCAGGGCGGTCATGGTCTTGCCGCAGCCGGACTCGCCGACGATGCCGAGGGCCTCCCCGGCGGCGAGGTCGAGGCTGACGCCGTCGAGGGCGTGGACGGTGCGCTCGCGCGAGGCGATGTCGACGTGCAGGTCCTCGATGCGGAGCAGGGGTTCGGTCATGTCGGGGTCTCTTCTCTCTTCCTCGCGCCCGTTGAGTGCCTACTGGGCGCCTGCGGACGCGGTCGCCTGGGCCTGCGCGGGGGTGCTCACTTGCGCAGCCGCACTTCGAAGGCGTCCCGCAGTCCGTCGCCGATGAAGTTGAAGGCGGCGACGACCAGGACGATGGCGATGCCCGGCGGGAAGATCAGCCACCAGTAACCGTTCTGGGTGTAGGTGAGCCCGGCGGACAGCATCGAGCCCCAGTCGGCGGCGGGCGGCGGGATGCTCAGGCCGAGGAAGGCGAGGTAGCTGACGTAGAGGATGGCGTCGGCGATCTGGAAGGTGCTGTTGACGATCACGGTGCCGATGGCGTTGGGCACGATGTGCTTGAACACGGCGCGCGCCCCGCCGCCGCCCATCATCCGCATGGCCTGGACGTACTCGCGGTTGCGCAGGCTCAGCGCCTCGCCGCGCACGAGGCGGGCCGGGGAGAGCCAGGCGACGGCGGCGATGATCAGGATCAGCACGCCCTTGGTGGGGGTGATGATCGCGGCGACGACGACGAGCAGGAACATCGCGGGGATCGCGAGGGCCGCGTCGGTGATCCGCATCATGACGGCGTCGACCCAGCCGCCGAAGTAACCGGCGACCGCCCCGTAGACCGTCCCGAAGACGGTGGCCAGGAGCCCGGCGGCGAGCCCCACTTCGAGGGAGGTGCGGCCGGCGACCATGAGGCGGCCGACCATGTCGTAGCCGAGGTCGGTGGTGCCCAGGAGGTGGTCGGCGCCCGGGCCCCGGTTGGCCTGGCCGAGGTCGGTGTGGATCTGCTCGGTGGGGTGGATGAGCGGGCCGAGGTAGCAGAAGGCCAGCAGCAGCACGAGGACGACGACGCCGGCGAGGGCCAGCTTGTTGTCGGTGAAGACGTTCAGGGTGCGGCGGGCCAGCGAGGGCGTGGCCTGTCCGGCCTCCTCGTGCCCGGGGGCGGGAGCGGGGACGGGGGCGGTCGCGGTGCTCATGCCACGCTCCGTATCCGGGGGTCGAGGAGGGCGTACAGGATGTCGGTGACGAGGGAGCCGATGACGGTGGCGACCCCGACGACGAGGGTCACGCCGAGCAGGACGGGGAAGTCGGAGCCCTGCGCCGCGTTCCAGAACAGCAGCCCCATACCGGGGTAGTTGAACATCGACTCGACGACGAGGGCGCCGCTGAACAGCGTCGGCAGGTACAGCCCGAGGAGGGTCGCGAGCGGGATCAGCGCGTTGCGCAGGACGTGCCGGGCCATGATGCGGCGGCCGGACTGGCCCTTGGCCATCGCGGTGCGGACGTAGTCCTCGGTGAGGTTGTCGAGGACGGCGGAGCGCATGTAGCGGCTGAACATCGCGATGACGCCGAAGGCCATCGTGACGACGGGCAGGACGAGGCCGCCCACGTCGCCGAGCAGGTCGGCGACGGAGTCGCCCTGCGGCGCTTCCGCCGGGAGGATCGGGAACACCTGCGCGAACAGGATGATCATGACGAGGCCGAGGAAGAACACCGGCGTGGCGTAGAGCAGGAAGGCGAGCCCGGTCAGGGCGTAGTCACTGGTCTTCCCGCGCCGCACGGCCTGCACGAGGCCCAGCGGGATCGCGATGACCACGGCGAGCGCGGTGGAGAGCACGGTGAGCAGCAGGGTCTTGGGCAGCCGCTGCCTGAGCAGGTCGAAGACGGGCGAGTTGAGCTTGTAGGACTCGCCGAGGTCACCGGTGACCAGCCGCTTGAGGTACATGCCGTACTGCTCGTAGAGCGGACGGTCGTAGCCCTGCTGGTGGTTGAAGTGCTGGATCTGCTCGGGGGTGCCCTTGGGGCCGAGGATCGCGCGGGCCGGTCCGCCGGGCAGCATGTGCAGCAGGACGAACACGATCACGGAGACGAGCAGCAGGACGACGAGCGCCTGGAGGAAGCGTTTGACCAGAAAGCCGGTCACTGCGCGGCTCCCTTCGGGGTGTGCGCGCCCGGGGTGCCCTTGGGGCCCTTGGCGTCCTTGACGTAGTACCAGTGCTGCGGGGCGAAGGTGACGGTCGGGTTCTGCTCGACGCCGCGCAGGTCGTTGCGGATGACCGACACCTGGTAGGCGGGGTTGGGCATCCACATGACGGGCAGCTGCTTCTGCAGGTACTCGCCGTAGGCGTGCACGGCGGCATCGTCGGGCGAGTACTGCACGGCGCGGATCAGCTGGTCGGCCTTCTTGTCGCTGTAGTTGCCGAAGTTGGCGGAGGCGCCGGTGGAGAACAGTTGCTCGCCACTGGGGTTGAGCGGGTAGTACCAGCTTCCGGCGGTGCCGAAGAAGGACATGTCCCAGTCGCAGCCGGGGTCCTTCTTCGTGCAGGGCACGGAGTTGCCGAGCACCGAGTTGAGGGGCTGCTGCCGGATGGTGAGGTCGATCCCGGCGAGGCTGAGCGAGGACTTGAGTTCCTGCATCATGTTCGTCGTCTCGGTGGACCCGGACTGCGAGAGCAGGGTGAGCTTGAGCGGGCTGTTGCGCTTCACGTCCTTGCCGCACTCGTCGGCGCCGGTGCCCGGCCGCACGCAGCGCGCGGTGCCGTCCTGGATGCGCCACCCGTGGTCGGTGAGCAGCTTCTTGGCGGCGCTCACGGAGTACGGGTACGGGTTCTTCGCCATCTGCGGCGAGAGGTACTGGGTCTTCGGGGTGACGGGCACCGGGCCGAGGGTCTCGGTCGCCGAGCCCTGCCACACGACGTCGGTCATGGCCTTCTGGTCGACCAGGTGCTGCATGGCCTGGCGGACGTAGAGCTGGTCCATGAAGGGACCGCCCGCGCTGGAGTTGAAGTTGTAGACGATGTAGGTGGCCGCCCAGCCCTCCCACGGGTCGACGCGGTAGCCGCGGCCTTCGAAGGTGTCCTTCTGCGCCATGACGGACGGCGGGATGTAGCCGTAGTCGACGCCGCCCGAACGCAGCACGTTGTACTCGGAGTCGGCGGTGGTGAAGGGCTTGAAGACGACCTTGTCGAGGTGCGGTCGTTCGGAGGCGGGCCCGGTGTACTTCTCGTTGCGGGCGAGGGTGACCTGCCCTCCGTCGGTCCAGCCGGCCAGCTTCCACGGGCCGTCGACCGTCTTCCACAGCGGGTCGCTGCCGTAGCGGCCCAGGCTCTTGGCGTGCTGGGTCAGGCGCGCGAAGACGGCCTTGGCGCCGGCGGTGGTGCGGTCCCAGTCGCCGACCGGGCCGCCGTCCTTCTTGGCGTCCCACGCGTGCTGCGGAAGGGCGCGCATCAGGTAGAGCTGGTTGGCGGTGAACCAGTCCGGGTTGTAGGCGCGGTCGAGGTGGAGGCGCACGGTGTGGTCGTCGACGGTCTCGAAGCGCTTGACGTTGTCGGGCATGGTGCCCACCGAGTAGCTGCCCCAGTCGGCCTTGTTGGCCTTGACGAGGTGGAACCAGAACTCGATGTCGCGTGCGGTGACCGGCTTCCCGTCGGACCAGGTGACGCCCTCGCGCAGTGGGACGGTCACCGTCCGGTTCCCGTCGCTCCACTTCGGCGCGAGGCCGAGCGTGCTGGGCCCGTTCGTGGTCAGCTCGCCCTTCTCCTGGACGGCGTCGTACACCGGCATGAACAGCAGCGACTGGATCCCGTAGTTGTACGAGGCGCCGTAGCCGGGCGCGCCGATCGGGAAGATCCAGTTGGGGGTCGCGGCGGGCGGCAGCGCCATGGTCGCGGTGCCGCCCTCGACGGGGGTGCCACCGGTCGGGGCCATGTCGATGCGCCCGCCGTCCTGCGTGCAGCCGGTGACGGCCAAGAGGCCCAGCGCCGCGAGCGCCGCGGGTATGAGGGCGCGGCGCCGCTTGCCGGGCCGGTTGCGCCGAGAGCGCATGTGCGGGCCTCCAGGGGGGAAGTGGGTGCCGGCCCGGATGTGCAGCCGGGGTGAAGGCTGGGTGGGCGGCGCTTGAACGCTAGGTCGCCCGTTCAAAACAAGTCAATAGCTTTGTTCGTTACAAGCAGGAAAACCGCTGTGACCTTTATTGGCTTGCGACCGTTTTACGGTGCTTTACGGGATATGCGCAGAGGCGAACTTCAGCCAGACCCTGTTCACTTCGGACATGACCCCCTAGTCTTCGTTGCGAATCGAAGGAAGTGACCGAACCAACCGGCCTAAGTGCGTGCGGCCGGGGATCAGGGCGGAGCGCAGTAGATGACAGCCTCAGCGGGCGGTACGGAACCGGCGGGCCGTGCGGGTCCCTCCGGTGGTGCGGGTGTGCGGGCGACGGCCGGGGAGGAGCCCGGTTCGCGGCGGCACATCCTGCGGCTGGTCTCCTCGGGCCTGGCCACCTCGCGCGCCGATCTGGTGCGCGAGCTGGGGCTCGCGGCGTCCACGGTCTCGGCCCGTGTGCAGGAACTCGTGGCGGCGGGGCTGCTCACCGAGTCCGGGGAGGGCGCCTCGCGGGGCGGCCGACGGCCCCGGCTGCTGCGGGCCCGCGCGCTCGACGACGTGGCGCTCGCGGTGGACCTCGGCAGCCATCACGCGCGGCTGGGCGCCGTCGGCCCGGACGGCGCGGTGGTGGAGGCCACGGAGCTGCCGCACGACCTGACGGCGGGCCCCGATCCGGCCGTCGACTGGCTGGCCGCGCAGGTCGCCGCACTCGCCGCGCGGCAGCGGGCCCGGGGCCGTACGGTGCGGGGCCTGGGGGTCGCCTTCCCCGGTCCGGTCGAGGTCGGCACGGGCCGCGTGCTGAGCCCGTCCCGGATGCCGGGCTGGCACCGGCACCCGCTGCGCGCGGTGCTGGAGGAACGGCTCGGGCTGCCGGTCACGGTCGACAACGACGCGACGATGATGGCGGTCGGCGAGCACGCGGTGGCCCGCCCGCACCTCGACCACCTGGTGGTGGTCAAGGCGGGGCGCGGCATCGGCTGCGGGGTCGTCTCGGCGGGCCGTCCGCACAGCGGGGCGACGGGTTCGGCGGGCGACATCAGCCATGTGCGGGTGGACGCGGCGCAGGACCGGCCGTGCAGCTGCGGGAACATCGGCTGCCTGGAGACGGTCGCCTCGGGCGCCGCGCTGGTGCGTGAACTGGCCCGGCAGGGCGTCGAGGTGGGCTCCACGACGGAGCTACTGCAACGCGTCGCGGACGGCGATCCGCAGGCCACGACGCTCGTGCGCACGGCGGGCCGGCACATCGGCTCGGTGCTGTCGGTCGTCGTCAACTTCTTCAACCCGCAGGCCGTGGTGCTCGGCGGCGCGCTGGCCACGGCGGAACCGCTGGTCGCGGCGGTGCGCGGGGTGCTCTACGAGCGGTGCCTGCCGCTGGCCACCGCCGACCTGGAGATCACCACGACGGTCACGGGCGCCGACGCGGGCCTGCTCGGCGCGGGCCTCACCGTCCTGGGCCGCGACCTGCCGCCCCCGGCCGCGCCCACCGCCGGCCCGCCCGAGGCCGAAGTGCCCCACCCGTCCGGCCCGTCCGAACCGTCCGAGGAGAACGCCCCCGTATGACCACCAGCACGACCGGTACGACGACGACCGAGCCCGCTCCCCCGACGCGCAGGCTGCGCATCGGGATCGGCGGCATCGGCATCGAGTCCTCGACCTTCTGCCCGCACCGCTCCACGACCGAGGACTTCCGCCAGACCCGCGGCCAGGCCCTCCTGGACCGCTACACGTGGACGCGGCCCGACTCCGACCTCGCCGATCTGGTCGAGTGGGTGCCGCTGCTGCACGCGACCTCCCTGCCGGGCGGCCCGGTCGAGGCCGAGTCGTATCTGATCCTGAAGGACGAACTCGTCACCCGTATCCGCGAGTCGGGCCCGCTGGACGGGCTCGTCTACGACATCCACGGCGCGATGAGCGTCGTGGGCCTGACCGACGCGGAGGCTGATCTGACCGAGTCGGTGCGCGCCGCGCTGGACTTCGTGGGGACACCGGAGGGCGGGCGCCCGATGATGTCGACGGCGATGGACCTGCACGGCAACGTGTCGCGCCGCTTCGCCGAGCCCATCGACCTGCTGACCGCGCACCGCCTCGCCCCGCACGAGGACGCGTGGCAGACCCGCGAGCGCGCCGCCCGCAACCTCGTGCGCTGTCTGCGCGAGGGCAGCCGTCCGCACCGGGCCTGGGTACAGGTCCCGGTCCTGCTGCCGGGCGAGAAGACCTCGACGCGCCTGGAGCCGGCGAGGTCCCTGTACGCCTCGCTCGCCGGGATCGAGAAGCTGCCCGGCATCCTGGACGCGGCGATGTGGGTCGGCTACGCCTGGGCCGACGAACCGCGCTGCGAGGCGGCCATCGTCGTGACCGGCGAGGACGCCGAACTGGCCACCGCCGAGGCCCACAAGCTGGCCCGCCGCTACTGGGAGGCGCGCCGCGACTTCGTGTTCGTCGGCCCGACCGGCACGGCCGAGGAGTGCATCGCGCGGGCGGTGGCCTCGACGAAGCGCCCCTTCCTGATCAGCGACTCGGGCGACAACCCGACGGCGGGCGGCGCGGGCGACCTCGCCTACATGCTGACCCGGCTGCTGGAAGACGAGGAGCTGCGCTCGGGCCGGGTCACGGCGGTGCACCCGGGCATCACGGACCCGGTGGCCGTCGCCGCGTGCTTCGCCGCCGGGGTGGGCGCCGAGGTGACCCTGAGCGTGGGCGGCAAGGTCGACCCGCACCACGGCGGCCCCTGCGAGCTGACGGGAACGGTCGTCGCCCTCCAGAGCGCCGAGGCCAGGCGCGCGGGCTCGGCGGGCGGCGCCTACGACCGCGGCTGCGACATGGCGGCGGTGCGCTGCGGCGGGGTCACGGTGATCCTCGTGGAGCGCCGCACCCCCTTCCACACCCTGGCGGACTTCACGGGCCCCGCCGAGGGCGGCCTGGGCATCGACCCGCGCACCTTCGACCTGGTCGTCGTCAAGATCGGCTACCTGGAACCGGAGCTGTACGACATGGCCGCCGACTGGCTCCTGGCCCTGACCCCCGGCGGCGTCGACCAGGACCTCCTGCGCCTGGGCCACCACCGCGTGACCCGCCCGCTGTACCCCTTCGACGAGGACGCGTACGAGAACGGCGCGGGCCCGGAGCTGAAGCCGGTGGTGCTGGGGCGCGGATAGCCGCGAGGGGCCGGCCGGTCAGTACGAGGGGCGGTGACGGGTGAGGGAGAGCCTGTCACCGCCTTCCCCTTCCCCTTCAGGCTTGGGAGTGCCGCTCCCCGGATCAGGGAAGGCACCGCTCATGAGCGCGAGGGAAGTCAGCGCGAAGGAAGCGGCCGAGGTACTGAAGCTCTCCTACGAGTCGTTCGCGCGGGTCGTGCGCTCGCTGGACGAGGACGCCTCGTGGGCGCCGAGCGGCTGCACCGGCTGGGCGGTGCGCGACCTCGTCTTCCACTGCCTGGCGGACGCACAGCGCGGGCTGGTCGCCCTGCACACCCCGGCCGCGGGCCCGGCGGACCGTGACGCGGTGTCGTACTGGGCGGACTGGCGGCCCGGCACCGTCGGGGCGGCGAACGGCCGCCGCCACGTGCGGGTGTGCGCGGGCATGTTCCGCGAGTTCGCCCCCTTGCGTGAGCTGTATCTGGAGACCGCGGCGGCCACGGTCACCGCCGCGGGCGGAGCCGGCCCGGACGGCCTCGTGGGCACGCAGGGACACGTACTGCGCGCCGGCGACCTGCTGGAGACCCTCACCGTCGAGGCCACGGTGCACCACCTCGACCTCGTGACCCACCTGCCGGGCGCGCCCGGCCCGTCGGCCGCGGGCCTGGCCCGCGTACGGGAGACCCTGGACGGACTGCTGGGCCACCCGGTGCCGGTGGAGTGGAGCGACGAGCGCTACGCCCGCGCGGCAACCGGCCGGACCCCGCTCGCCCCGGCCGAACGCGAACTGCTCGGGAGCGACGCGGAGCGGTTCCCGTTGTTCGGATAGGAGCGGAGAAGTCGGCGGAACCGGGACGCCCCTGATCGGGCGACACCTCGCGTTCACCCAGCGCAGCGCCCCTGCGACACCAACTGGGCCAGGACTCCCCCAACCGCAGTGCATCGGCTCATCGTTGCCTCAAGCACGCGCCGCGCGGGAGACGCAGGCCCCACCGGCCCGAACGCAGCAGGCCCGCGACCTCGCCACGGCCGGAGTCGAGGCCCCAGGAGATCGCCGAGCCCGAACACCCGCCCTTGTCCAGATCATTGACGCGCCCCGGCGCACTGGCTAGCTTCGTAGGGCTCTCCGCCCCAGCTCCGTCACCGTTCCCAGGCACCCCCGCCCCTGCCTGGCCCCCACCGCCCGGGAGTCCCCTTGAAGGCTGCGCGCAGCCCTCCGCGCCGCGAGGGCGACAACGTTGTCAACGAGATCGGCCGCGTCGCCGGCCATCGGGCAGCGCACACCGCCCCGTCCCTGGCCCACACCATCCGGACAACGATGTCGAGAAAGGTGTCCCCCTTGAGTTCAGGCACCACAAGATCAGGCAGACGGCGATCGGAGAGCAGGCGATCAGGCCGCTCCCGCCACTCCCCCACCCGCGTCCTGCTGACGGCCCTGGCCGCGGGCGCGCTGGTCGTGCCGGCGGGTGTGCTCTCGCTGCCGGCCTCGGCCGCCGCCGCCCCCGGCACCCAAGCGGACGCGAAGTCAGACGCCAAGGCGCCCGACTTCACCACCTCCTTCGAGTCCGGGCAGCCGCAGCCGGACTGGAACAGCACGGTGGAGACCGGCTCCGACGGCAAGGCCCGTACGTCGGGGATCTCCGGCGGGATGACCACCGCCGTCGGTTCCGGGCCGGCTTCCGGGTTCAACATCAAGCCGGACGTCGGCTTCACCGGGGCGAAGGCGCTGCGCTATTCCGGCACCCACACCAAGGACGGTGGGGTCTGGGCGTGGAACAAGCTCTACGACGTGGACATCCCGGTCGCCAAGGACACCGAGCTGTCCTACGCGATCTTCCCCGAGCTGAGCCGCAAGGACCTCACGTACCCGAGTACGTACGCGGCCGTCGACCTGCACTTCACCGACGGCACGTACCTCAGTGAGCTGCGCGAGCCCGCGCGGGACCAGAACGGCGTGGACCTGAGCCCGAAGGCGCAGGGGACCGGCAAGATCCTCTACGCCGACCAGTGGAACCACGTCACCTCCGACCTCGGTGCGGTCGCGGCCGGGAAGACGATCGACCGGGTCCTGCTCGGGTACGACGACACGCAGGGCAAGGCCGGTACCACCGAGTTCCAGGGCTGGGTGGACGACCTCACGCTCGGCGCGGCCACGCCGGACGCCGCCGGCGGTTATGCCGAGCACGTCGACACGCGGCGCGGGACCAACTCCTCGGGCTCCTTCTCGCGCGGCAACAACCTGCCGCTGACGGCGGTCCCCAACGGCTTCAACTTCTACACGCCGGTGACCGACGCGGCCTCGTCGAGCTGGGAGTACGTGTACGCGGCGGACAACAACGGCGACAACCTGCCGACCATGCAGGCGCTGGGCGTCAGCCACGAGCCGAGCCCGTGGATGGGTGACCGCGACCTGTTCCAGGTCATGCCCTCCGCCGCGATCGGCACCCCCGAGCTGAACCGCGAGAAGCGCGCCCTCGCCTTCTCGCACGCCGACGAGGTGGCCCAGCCGCACTACTACGGCGTGACGTTCAAGGACGGCATCAAGGCGGAGGTCGCCCCCGCCGACCACTCCGCCGAGTACCGGTTCACCTTCACCGGCGACAACGGCAACCTGCTGTTCGACAACATCAACAACGAGGGCGGCCTCACCCTCAACTCCGACGGCACGCTCGACGGCTGGTCCGATTCCGCGATCAACAACGGGGCCGGGGCCACGCGGATGTACGTGCACGCGGAGTTCGACCGCAAGCCCGGCACCGCCGAGAAGGTCACCGGCGAGGGCCGCGACAACGTCACCGGGTACGCGAAGTTCGACACCTCCTCGGACCGGACGGTGACGATGCGCCTGGCCACCTCCCTCATCAGCCTGGACCAGGCGAAGAAGAACCTGTCGCAGGAGATACCCGCCGGGACCTCCTTCGACGCGGTGCGCAGCGGCGCCGAGCAGCAGTGGAACGCCAAGCTCGGGAAGGTGGAGGTCGAGGGCGCGAGCCAGGAGCAGCTCACCACGCTGTACTCGAACCTGTACCGGATGAACCTGTATCCCAACTCGGGCTTCGAGAACACCGGTTCCGCCGCGAAGCCGGTCTACCGGTACGCGAGCCCGTTCTCCGCGCCCACCGGCGACTCCACGCCGACACGGACCGGGGCGAAGATCGTCAACGGCAAGACCTATGTCAACAACGGTTTCTGGGACACCTATCGCACCGAGTGGCCCGCGTACTCCCTCATCGAGTCGAAGACCGCGGGCGAGCTGGCCGACGGCTTCGTGCAGCAGTACAAGGACGGGGGCTGGACCTCGCGGTGGTCCTCGCCCGGTTACGCCGACGCGATGACGGGGACGAGTTCCGACATCGCCTTCGCCGACGCCTACGCCAAGGGCGTCTCGAACTTCGACGCGCGCGCGGCCTACGACGCGGCCGTGAAGAACGCGACCGTCGCCCCGCCGTCCGCCGGGGTGGGCCGCAAGGGCCTGGACACCTCGGTGTTCACCGGTTACACCAACTCCGAGCAGGACGGCAGCATTTCCTGGTCTCTGGACGGCTACGTCAACGACTACGGCATCGGCACCATGGCCGCCAGGCTCGCGGCCGATCCGGCCACTCCGGCCGCCGACCGCAAGAAGTACCAGGACGACTCGGCGTACTTCCTGGGCCGGGCCCGCAACTACACCACCGTCTTCAACAAGGACGTCGGTTTCTTCGAGGGCCGCAAGCCCGGCGGTGACTGGCGGGTGCCGGACGCGGACTTCGACCCCACGCAGTGGGGCAACGAGTACACCGAGACCAACGCCTGGAACTACGCGTTCACCGTGCCCCAGGACCCCAACGGCCTGGCCGCGCTGTACGGCGGCAGGAAGGGCCTGGAGGACAAGCTCGACTCGTTCTTCGCCACGCAGGAGACCGCCGTGGGCAACTCGGGCGGCTACGGCGGCACGATCCACGAGATGATGGAGGCGCGCGACGTCCGCATGGGCGAGCTGGGCATGAGCAACCAGCCCTCGTTCGGCATCCCCTACGCCTACGACTACGCGGGCGCCCCCGCCAAGACGCAGGCCGCCGTCCGGGAGATCCAGCAGCGCCTGTTCACCGGCAGCTCGATCGGGCAGGGCTACCCGGGCGACGAGGACAACGGAGCCACCTCGACCTGGCAGATCTTCAGCGCGCTCGGCTTCTACCCGCTCCAGGTCGGCAGCGACAACTACGTGATCGGCTCCCCGCTGTTCACGAAGGCCACCGTCCACCAGGACAACGGCAAGGACATCGTCGTCAACGCACCGGACAACAGCCGTGACAACGTGTACGTCCAGTCGCTGAAGATCAACGGAAAGGGCTCGGACAAGCTGTACGTGACGGGAGCGCAGCTGCGGGCCGGGGCCACCCTGGACTTCTCCATGGGCGCGAAGCCCTCCGCCTGGGGCACCGGCAAGAACACCCTGCCGGACTCCCTGACCCCGGCCGGTCAGCAGCCGCAGCCGCTGGGCGACACCACGGGCACGGGACGCGGAAGCGCCACGGCCTCCGGGGGCACGGACGTGGCCGCGCTGTTCGACGACACCTCGGACAGCCGGGTGACCTTCCCGACGGCGACGCCCACCGTCACCTGGTCCTACGGCGAGGGCGCGAAGCAGAAGGCCGGCTTCTACACGCTGACCTCGGCGACCAAGGCCGCCCAGGACCCGGGGAGCTGGACGCTCCAGGGCACCACGAACGGCAAGCACTGGAAGACGCTCGACACCCGGTCCGGCGAGACCTTCGCGCACCGGCTCCAGACCCGCCCGTTCAAGATCGCCCATCCGGGCGCCTACTCCTCGTACCGGCTGGTGGTCTCCGCCGGGAACGGGGACGGGAAGACCTCCCTGGCCGAGGTCGAACTGCTCGCCACGGGCGCGCAGGCGCCGAACGGGGGCAGCGGCGCGGCCTCCGCCCACCCGGGCCGCAAGTGAGTCCGTCCGCGGCCTGAATCAGCCGCCGGACGGGGCCGCGAGATCCGCGGTCCCGTCCGGCGGCCACCGGGGTCCACTCCGCCCACCGGCGGGGTGGACCCTCACGCGTTACAGCCAGCCCTTCTCGCGGGCGATCCGTACCGCCTCGGCACGGTTGCGGGCGGCGAGTTTCTGGATCGCGGTCGAGAGGTAGTTGCGGACGGTGCCGTGGGACAGGTGCAGGAGACCGGCGAGTTCCGCGTTGCCCGCCCCGTCGGCCGCCGCGCGCAGCACCTCGGCCTCGCGCGGGGTCAGCGGGTTCGCGCCCTCGGCGAGGGCGGCGGCGGCCAGGGCGGGGTCGATGACCCGCTCCCCCGCGAGCACCTTGCGTACGGCCTCGGCGAGTTGGGCGGCGGGCGCGTCCTTGACCAGGAAGGCGTCGGCGCCGGCCTCCATCGCGCGGCGCAGGTAGCCGGGCCGGCCGAAGGTGGTGAGGACGAGGACGCGTACGCCGGGCAGCGCGCCGTGCAGTTGCGCGGCCGCCTCGATGCCGGTCATGCCGGGCATCTCGATGTCGAGCAGGGCGACGTCCACGGCGTGCTCACGCGCGGCGGCCAGCACCTCGTCGCCGCGCGCGGCCTGCGCGACGACCTCCATGTCCGGTTCGAGACCGAGCAGCGCGGCCAGTGCCTCGCGCACCATCGCCTGGTCCTCGGCGAGCAGCAGGCGGATGGGGGGCGTGGTGGGTGCGGCCGTCATGGGGTCGAGCCTAGAGGCACCCGCGCGGTGAGCAGGAACCCCTCCGCCGGGCGGCTGCCGAGGCGCGGCCCGCCGGGGTGGGCGGGCCCCGATTCGAGGGTGCCGCCGGCCTGTTCGAGGCGTTCGGCCAGGCCGGTCAGGCCGTTGCCGTGGGGCGCGGAGCCCGGCCCCCGGCCGTCGTCCTCGACGCGCAGTTCGAGGTACGGCCCGTCCAGGCTGTGCCGTGCCGCGAGCGTCACCAGGCAGCGGCCGGCGCCGCTGTGCCGTACGACGTTGGTGACCGCCTCGCGCAGCACCCACGCGAGGGCCGCCTCCCGGTCCCCGTCGAGCGGCTCGTCCCCGTCCGGAAGCGGCACGTCGAGCGGGGCCTCGGGGGTGATCCCGGCGGCGCGCAGGGCCACGGCGGCCCCGGCGAGTTCGTCGCGCAGGGTGGGCCTGCGGTATCCGCTCACCGCCTCCCGCACGTCCGCGAGGGACTGCCGGCTGACCTGCTCGATCTCACGGATCTGCTGGGCCGCCGCCTCCGGGCGGACCTCGATCATGCGGCCCGCGAGTTCGCTCTTGAGGGTGATGAGGGACAGGGAGTGGCCGAGCAGGTCGTGCAGGTCGCGGGCGAGCCGCAGCCGTTCCTCGTTGGCGGCGAGCTGGGCGACGGTCGCCCGCGCCTGCCGCAGTTCCACCGTCGTGCGCACGAGTACGCGTACCCCGGTCATCGCGAAGCCGCCCAGCAGGGTCGGGATGACCAGTCCGGCGTCCGGGCCGGCGCCCGTCACCAGGGGCAGGACGACGCTGAGCGCGGCGGTCACGAGCACCGCGATCCGCGCCTGGCGCAGGGGCAGCGCCGCCCCGCAGGACACCGCGAAGTACACGAGCAGCACGAGCCAGGACCCGCCGAGCGTCAGCGGGAGCAGTACCGCGAGGCCGAACACGCCCGCGAGCAGGGCCAGGGTGCGGCCCGTCGCCGGGGGCTTCATCGTGTTGCGGGCGACGAGGACCAGGTACAGGCCGACGAAGGCGAGCAGTCCGGCCCAGCCGCCCAGCAGCGCCCAGCCGGTGTGGTCCCCGGTGAGCAGGTCGGAGAACGGGTCGGCGAGGAAGACCAGCCAGATGGCGATCCACAGCCACCGGCCGCGAACTTCGCTGCGCTCGCGCGGCAGGCGGCCCAGCAGCGACGAGGGGCCGGGCGACGGGAGCAGGTCCGCCGGCCGGCGCAGCGCGGCGCCGGCCCGGGCCGCGAGCCGGCGCCCGGGGCGGGCCCGCGTGGAGGGGCCCGCGCCGGGCGCCGGTGAGCTGGAGGCGTTCACGCCTTCAGGGTGTCCTTCCGGTAGAGGCGGGCGGCGCCCGCGACGAAGACCAGCAGGTAGGCGAGGAGGACCAGGACGTCCTTCAGGTGCGGGGCGCCGCCCGCCTCCACGGCCTGTCCGAGCGCCGCGTACGCCCGGGTCGGCATCCAGTCCGCGATGGCCTGGAGCCAGTGCGGGAAGTTGGTTGTCGGCAGCCACAGACCACCCAGCATCGACAGCCCGAAGTAGATCAGCATGGTGAGCGGGCGCACCGCGTCCCCGGTGGCGAGGTAGCCGACGGCGACGCCGAGCGCGGCGAACACGAGGCTGCCGGCCCAGATCAGCCCGAGCAGCGCGAGCCACTGCCAGGCGTCGAGCCGTACGCCCTTGACGGCGGCGCCGACGACGAGGACCACGAGGATCGAGGGCAGGCTGACGACGGCGGCCGAGGCCATCTTGCCGAGGACGTAGCCGTGTCCGGGCAGCGCGGTGAGCCGCAACTGCCGCACCCAGCCCTTCTCGCGCTCCTTGGCGATCTGTTCGCTGTTGCCGACCAGTACGGCGGTGAGCGCCCCGAACGAGGCCATCGAGACCATGAAGTAGGCGGGCAGCCCGAGCCCCGAGTCGCCGACCGTGACGTCCTCGCCCTGACCGGCGGTGATCACCAGGAACAGCCCGGCCGGGTAGATGAGCGAGAAGAACAGGAACTTCTTGTTGCGCAAAGCGCGGGTGACCTCCAGGCGCACGAGGGCCGCGGTGCGGGAGAGGGCGCCGGTGGCGCGCGGGCGCGCACCGGCGGTGCGCTCGGCGGGTCCGGCCGCCGCACGGCGCTCGTTCGCGGCAGTGGTCACCGGTTCCCCGGTGACCTGGTCCGTGCCGGCGTGGTCCGTGCCGACGTGGTCGGTGCTCATACGGTCGTGGCCTCCTCGGCCGAGGTGATCGCGACGAAGGCCTGCTCCAGTCCGAGCCCGGCCACTTCGAGGTTGCGCGGGTAGACCGTCCCGAGGGCGTACAGCGCGCGCACGGTCGCGTCGGCGTCCCGCGACTGGATGCGCACCGAGCGGCCGGAGACGTCGAGGGACACGAGTTCCGGCAGTCCGCGCAGGCTCGCCACGACCTCCTCGCTCGCGGTCCGCTCCAGGTCGAAGCCGATCCGGCGGGCCCCGGCCCTGGCCTTGATCTCGGCGGCGGTGCCGTCGGCGAGCAGCCGGCCGCGGTGCAGGACCAGGACCCGGTCGGCGATCGCGTCGGCCTCCTCCAGGTAGTGCGTGGCGAACAGCACGGTGCGGCCCTCGTCGGCCTGCTGGCGCATCGTCGCCCAGAACGCCTGCCGGGCGCTCACGTCCATGCCGGTCGTCGGCTCGTCGAGGACGAGGAGGTCGCAGGCCCCGGCCGTGGCGAGCGCGAACCGCACGCGCTGCTCCTGGCCGCCGGACAGCTTGTTGACCTTCTGACCGGCGATGCGGGTGATCCCGGCGGCGGCCATGACGTCGGCGACGGGGTACGGGCGCGGGTGCAGGGCGGCGGCGAGCTGCACGAGTTCGCGCACCGTCACCTCGTCCATCAGCCCGCCGCTCTGGAGCATCGCGCCGACCCCGCCGCGCGCGATGGCCTGCTCGGGGTCGGTGCCCAGCACCCGGACGGTGCCGCTGTCCGGCCGGCGCAGGCCGAGCAGCAGGTCGAGGGTCGAGGACTTGCCCGCCCCGTTCGGCCCGAGCAGGGCCACGGTCTGGCCCGGGTACAGGTCGAGGCTGAGCCCGGACACGGCCCGGACCTCGCCGTAGCTCTTGGTCACCTGGTCGAAACGTACGACGGGGGCGGGCTGCCCGGCCCGTGCGGTCGTACCGGTCGTTTCCTTCATGTCCACCAGGGTGCCCTCCCCGGGGCCCGGCCCGGCAGTGCCGCACGTCGTGTACCTGCGGTGACAGATGTCATGGGTGGGGCGGTTCTCACGGGCGAGGGCCCCGGCGGTCGCCGGGGCCCTCGACACGGGTGGACGGGCTGTGGCTAGTCGGCGTCGGTGTCGATGACGCCGACGCGCTGGGCCGGGGTCTTGCCGAGCAGCGCCTTGCGCAGCGCGCCCGCCACGTCCTGCGGGGTGACCGGCGTCTTCTGCCCGGTGCCGCGCGTGACGAGGACGCCGTCGAAGGTCGTCCCG
The DNA here is from genome assembly GCF_040656295.1 of Streptomyces sp. NPDC049954. NCBI lineage: Bacteria > Bacillati > Actinomycetota > Actinomycetes > Kitasatosporales > Streptomycetaceae > Streptomyces > Streptomyces sp. NPDC049954. The sequence continues at coordinate 44,065 of NZ_JBFALS010000013.1, read as the reverse complement.
TACAGCTCCTTGAGCGCCTTCGTGTCGTAGGTGTCCACGAGCTTGCCGCCGACCGCCTTGACGCCGAGGATCTTCGGCAGCGAACGGTCCGGGCCGAACTGGATGGACACGCCGCCCGCGCGGACCGTGACGAGCCCGGACATCGCCGGTTCGGCGAAGTCCTTCATCATCCGGTCCACCTCGGACTTGGGCACCTGCGGCTGGTGCTCGGTCAGCGGCAGCTTCACCGTGGCCGGTTTGCCCGTCTGCACCTGGTCCCGGTAGGCCGTGGACAGCACGTCCATCGACTTGTCGACGTCCAGGGTCCGGCCCGCCTGGCCGTAGACCGGGGTGGCCTTGCCGGGCGCGAACTTGATGGTGCCCTCGCGGGAGGTGCCCGAGGTGCCCGCGAGCCGCGTCAGGGAGTCCGCGAGCTTCTCCTCGTCGACCGGCATGACCGGCTGCACGACGCGTTCGCGGCCGATGAGCGAACCGAACACCGACACCGGGTTGTAGTCGCTGGTCGCGGCGGAGCGGACGGTGGCCTGGCTGTCGAGCGTCAGCCCGGACTTGTCGGGCTTGAGGCTCGCCTCCTTGCCGTCGACGTCGAGGGTGACGGGGGCCAGGGTGCGCCTGCCGAGCGTCGACTCCAGCTTGTTGACGGCCGCGTCGCGGGTGCCGCCGCCGATGTCCACGCCGAGCACGGTGGTGCCCTTGGGCACGTCGGAACGGTTCATCAGCAGGCCCGCGCCGTAGCCTCCGGCGGCCACGACGACCACGAGCCCGACGAGCAGCCCGAGCTTGCTGCGGCCCTTCTTCTTGGCCTTGGGCGCCGGGGCGGGCGCGGGGACGGGGACGACGGGCTCGGCGAGCGGCTCGGGGAAGCGGGCCGCCCCGCCCGGTCCGTCGAAACCGGCGGGCGCCTGCGGGCCGGGCACGACCGGGTCCTGGCGCATCGTCACCCGGTCGGCGGCCGGTCCCCGGTTCACGGGCCCCGGGGGGACGACGGGGATGCCGCTCGTGAGGGTGTCGCCCGACACCTGCCCGTCCGGGTGCCCGATCGGGCCGCCGGTACGGCCGCTCTGGCCGCCGGGGGCCGCGTCCGGGTTCTGCGGGGTGAGGACGGCCGTGTCGTCGCCCATCCAGGGGGCGGTGGGCGGGGTCTGCGCGCCCTCGGGCCGGCGCGGGGCGCGGGGTCCCGGCTGCTGCGGACCCCCCGGCTGCCGCGCCTCGCCCGGACCGGGCTGCTGCGGACCGCGCTGACCCGGCTGACCTGACTGACCGGGCTGACCCGGCTGTCCCGGCCGACGCTGGGCGCCCGCGCCGTCGCGCGGGGCGCCACCGTTCTGCGGGCGGGTCGGCAGCGGGGTCTGCGCGGTGGTCTCCGGGGAGGGGGCAACCGGGCCGTGGCCCGGCGCGCGGCCGCCCTGGGGACCGCCGGGGCGCGAACCGCCCGCGTTGCCGGGGCCGGGTACGGGGCCCTGCCCGCGCGCACCGCCGGGGCCGCCGGCTCCGGGTGTGCCGGTGGCGCCGAGCGGGCCCTCCGCGAGCGCCCGCGACACGTCGAAGGAACCGGATCCGCCCGGCGCGGGGGTGCCCTGGGCCGGGGTCCCCGAACCGCCCTGCGCAGCCGGGCCGTTACCGCCCGCGGGCGCGGCCGGGCTCGGGGTGTTGCCGCCCCGCGTGCCGCCCTTGCGCGGAGCGAACCAGTCGCTCGGGGGCGGCTTCTCCTCGGTGGGAGCGGGGGCCGGGGCGGGTGCGGGCGGGGCGGGCCGCCGCTCCGCGCGCTCGGCCGGGGGCTCGGCCGCGGGCGGGCGGCCGTCCTCCTTCTTGTCCTGTTCCGCCATGGGCGTGCGCAGCACGACGGGCGGGATCGGACGGGACCCGGGGATGTTGATCCTGATCCGGGTCGTCATCGTCGTCTCGGTCCTGCGCTCCTCCGGCTGCTGAGCGCCGTCGGGACCGTCCGCACGCGAACGGCCCGCGTCCGGGGCCCCGGACGCCTCCCGCTCGTCCTGTTCGCCCTGGGCCGGGGAACCGTACGGGGGCGTCCCCGAGGGGTACGCGGCCGCGCCACGTCCCTGGGGGCCGGAGGACGAACTCTCAGTTTCACGACTCAAGGCAGGTTCTCCCTGGTTGGCTCCACCGCCCGCGCGCCCCTCGCGAGGGGAATCCCCGGATCAAGGTGGGGGGTGGCCCGGCGGCGCGCACCACCATACTGGCCGTACGGGCCTCCCCGACCGGCACTGCCGGTGAAGCGGGGGCGGCCGATGCGCTCAACTGGTACGTCATTTGCCAAGTCGGGCGGCGGGCCCGCCCGGGGAGGACGATCTTCCCAGGGTGGCACACATCACAGCCACGACCATCCCGCCCAGCAGGAACACGTACGAGCCGAGGCCCGCGCCGAACGCGTAGTCACCCTCCGGGCGGGTCGTGGTCAGCAGGATGACGACGATCAGCCAGCCGCCGCCCGGGACGAGCCCGCCCGCCCGCGAGTCGAGGGCGCGCGAGCCCGCGTAGCAGACCCCGGCCAGGCCGGCGAGGGCGAGCATGAGTCCGCCCGGGGGCAGGGCGGCCTGGACGAGGGCGCCCGCGATCCCGACGAGCGCGCCGAGCACGAGCAGCAGGACGTAACCGGCGATCAGTGCGGGCCGGGGCGGCTGGGCGAGGAAACCGCCGGTGGGGGCGGTGCGCTGGGCGGGCACCTTGGGCTTGGGGGCCGGCTGGGGCCTCGGCGGGGGCGGCGGCGTCATCGGGGAGTCTCCTCTGCGTCCGCCGGGCCGGCGGGGCCCGGTCCGGGGCCTGCCGGCCCGGCGGACAGTCCGGCTCCGGCCTGGGGCAGTCCGGCGAACAGGTCGTTCTCGCGGACGCCGGGCGCCGCGCCGGGGGTGCCGCGCACGACCTCGTAGTACTCGATGCCGAACAGGGGCTGGGCGAGCTGGTTGGACAGGGCGAACAGCGGTTCGGCGACGCTGATCTGGGTGGCGTGCGCGCGCATCGCGGCGATCTTCGCGCCCAGGTGCGCGCGGCCGTCGATCTCCGTGGTGACCGAGGACTCCGGGACGACGCCCGGCAGGTCGTCCACGGCGGCGAAAGCCTCGAAGGGGCCGTCCGCGAGGGCCTGTCCGGACCGCGCGAAGGCCGCCTCCACGACCGGCCTGGGCATCCGGTTCCAGTAGATCTTGGCGATGCGGTGCGGCGGGTGGCCGCCGGGGCGCAGGTCGGGCGCGGCGGCGAGTTCGGCGGCCCGCATCGCGACCCGGTGGGCCTGGATGTGGTCGGGGTGGCCGTAGCCCCCGTGCGGGTCGTAGGTGATCAGGACCTGCGGGCGGACCTCGCGGATGACGTCCACGAGCAGTCCGGCGGCCTCGTCGACCGGGGCGGACCAGAAGGAGCCGGGACGGTCGTTCTGCGCGGTGCCCATCATCCCGGAGTCGCGGTAGCGGCCCGGGCCGCCGAGGAAGCGGTGGTCGGCGACGCCGAGTTCGCGCATGGCGGCGGCGAGTTCACCGGTCCGGTAGGTGCCGAGCCGGTCCTCGCGGTCGGCGGCGAGCGCCCCGAGGGAGGGCGGGATGACCTCGCCCTCCTCGCCGAGGGTGCAGGTCACGAGCGTGACCTCGACTCCGGCCGCGGCGTACGCGGCCATCGTGGCGCCGTTGTTGATCGACTCGTCGTCCGGGTGCGCGTGGACGAGCAGGAGGCGGCGGCGGGGCGGTTCCGTCATGGGGCAAGCCTACGAGCCCGGACGGCCCGGACCCGACGCCCCCGTCGCCGCGCCGCCCGCCCGCGCCGCGCGCCGCTGGTTGAGGGCGCGCGGCGCGGGTGGCCGCCGTACGGGTCAGAACTTGATGTCGCCGAGCATTCCGGCGACGTTGTTGGTGAGTTCCCTGATGGTGGGGGCGATCGAGGAGCCGGCCAGGAAGAAGCCCAGCAGGACGCAGACCACCGCGTGCCCACCTTTCAGGCCCGACTTCCTGACGAGCAGGATGACGATGATCAGCAGCAGCACGACCGCCGAAATCGAGAGCGCCACGGCGGCTCACCTCCCATGCTCGCGAAGACACGCAGGACACAGCCGGCCCCGCCACGCCCCGGCCCGACGTCGGCGGGTACATACCCACCTTGCGCTACGGATCATAACTATGAGTGGCGCCGCATGACTCGTCGCACCGGAGCATGAGGGGCGCATGAACCTCCGGCATGGGCCAAGTGAGCGTCCCTCGGCCCGGCCGGGAGCGCGCGGGACGGCCTATTCTCTGCCGAATGACGACCGAGCCCCTGAGTTTCCCCCGCCAGTCCGCCCGCACGCTGAGATTCACCCTCGGCGCTCCCCGGACGGTGACCGTCTCCCCGGACGGGGAGCGGGTCGTGTTCCTGCGCTCCCGTTCGGGGACCGATCGCTCGCATGTGCTGTGGGTACGTGACCTCGTCGGCGGCTCGAAGGCCGAGGAGCGGGCTGTCGCCGATCCCGCCCGACTGCTCGGCGGGGGCGCGGAACGGCTCTCGGCGCGCGAGCGGGCGCGGCGTGAGCGCTCGCGCGAGGGCGGCGCGGGGATCGTGGGGTACGCGACGGACGCGGCCGTCGAGCACGCCGTCTTCGCCCTGTCCGGGCGGCTGTTCACGACGGACCTGCGCGCGGGCACGAGCCGTGCGCTGTCCGTGCCGGGCCCGGTGATCGACCCGCGTCTTTCGCCCGACGGCCGGTACGTCTCGTACGTGTCCGAGGGTGCCCTGCGGGTGGCCGGCGTCGACGGCGAGCGGGACGGGGCGCTCGCCGAGCCGGAGTCGGACACCGTGACGTACGGGCTCGCGGAGTTCATCGCGGCGGAGGAGATGTCCCGCGCCCGGGGCCACTGGTGGTCCCCGGCCTCCGACCGGCTGCTGGTGGCGCGGGTGGACGACGCCCCGGTCGCGCGCTGGTGGATCGCCGATCCCGCGCACCCGGACCGGGAGCCGGCCCGGGTCGCGTACCCGGCGGCGGGCACCGCCAACGCCGAGGTCGGGCTGTTCGTCCTGGGGCTCCAGGGGGAGCGGACCGAGGTCCTGTGGGACCGGGCCCGCTACCCCTACCTGGCGCGCGTGCACTGGTCGTCGGCGGGCGCCCCACTGCTGCTCGTGCAGTCCAGGGACCAGCGCGACGCCCTGTACCTGGCGGTGGACCCGGACACCGGGACGACCCGCATGGTGCACGCCGACGGGGACCCGGACTGGGTCGAGCTGCACCCCGGCGTCCCGGTCTGGACCCCGCAGGGGCAGCTCGTGCGGATCGCGGACGAGGGCGGGGCGCGGGTCCTCGCGGTCGGCGACCGGCTGCTGACCGGCCCGAAGCTGCACGTGCGGGCCGTCCTGGACACCGGCGAGCGGGACCTGCTGATCTCGGCCTCGGCCGGGACGGCGGCCGAGGAGCCGGAGACCGGGGAGATCCACGTCTACCAGGTCAACGAGCTGGGGGTGCGCCGCCTGTCCGAGGGGCCGGGGGTGCACACGGCGGTCCGCTCGGGCGAGGTGACGGTCCTGAGTTCGGCGCGTCCCGACAGCCCGGGGGCGGTGCACACGGTGCTGCGGGACGGGGCGGAGGTGGCCCGGCTCGGCTCGTACGCGGACACGCCGGTGCTCGCTCCGCGCGTGACGCTGACGGTGGCGGGTGAGCGGCGCATCCCGGCCGCCGTGCTGCTGCCGCGTTCGTACCGGGAGGGCGACGGTCCGCTGCCGGTGCTGATGGACCCGTACGGCGGTCCGCACGGGCAGCGCGTGGTGGCCTCGCACCACCCGTATCTGGCCTCGCAGTGGTTCGCCGACCAGGGGTTCGCGGTGGTCGTGGCGGACGGCCGGGGCACCCCGGGGCACTCGCCCGCCTGGGAGAAGTCGGTCAGGAACGCGCTGACGCTGAGCCTGGAGGACCAGGTGGCGGCCCTGCACGCGCTCGCGGAGCGGTTCCCGCTGGATCTCGGGCGGGTCGCGATCAGGGGCTGGTCCTTCGGCGGCTATCTCGCGGCGATGGCGGTGCTGCGCCGCCCCGACGTGTTCCACGCGGGCGTGGCGGGCGCCCCGGTGACGGACCTGCGGCTGTACGACACGCACTACCAGGAGCGCTACCTCGGCGATCCGAACACCCAGCCGGAGGTGTACGCGGCCAACTCGCTGATCACGGACGAGGGTCTGTCGCAGGCCGCCGAGCAGCACCGGCCGCTCATGGTGATCCACGGTCTGGCCGACGACAACGTCGTGGTCGCGCACAGTCTGCGGCTGTCCTCGGCGCTGCTCGCGGCGGGCCGCCCGCACGAGGTGCTCCCGTTGTCGGGGGTCACGCACATGACCCCGCAGGAACAGGTCGCGGAGAACCTGCTGCTGTTCCAGGTCGCCTTCCTGAAGCGGTCCCTGGGCCTGGCGGACTAGCGGACCAGGGGCTCGCGCCCGCCGAACGCTCAGGCGCCCGGCGGGGCGGGCACCGGTTCCGCCGGGGTCCGGGCGGGGCGGGCGCGGGGCAGCAGCAGCGCGAGGACGACGAGGCCCGCGAGGACGTAGAACAGGGTGCTGGCCAGCGAGAGCTGGACGCGCGGTGAGGCGTCGAGGGAGCCGTCGAACTGCTGGAAGCGCACGGCGACGGACAGCCGGACCAGTCCCCACGCGAGGACCATCGCGGCGGCCACGGCGGCGAGCGCGCGGCTGAACGTGGCGCGGGCCAGCGCGGCGAGGCCCGCGAGCAGCGCGAGCACGACGAGCGCCGCCATCCACCAGCCGCGCGGGGTACTGAGCAGGGAGAGCGTCGTGTTGCGGCTGCCGAGCAGCATCGAGCGGTAGGCGCTCCAGCCGTAGTCCTGGGCCCGGTCGGCCTCCCAGACGGCGAACAGCGCGGCGCACGCGATCAGGAGCACCCCGGCGGTGCGCGCGGCGGCACCGGCGGGGCGGTCGGGGATCTCGGCGCGGGCCCGGGGCGCGCGGCGGCCGAGCGCGGCGGTCAGCAGCAGGGCGGCGCCCAGCAGGAGGCTCGCGACGGTCGTGGCGTAGGCGCGGGCGTGCAGGGCGTTCCCGGCCCACACCCCGGTCCAGCCCTGGCCGAGCAGCCACAGCGAGGGCAGCCGCAGGACGAGCGCGGCGGTGCCGGCCGCGGCGAGCGCGGCGGCGGCCGAGGCGGAGCGCGGGACGCGCAGCGCGGCGAGCGCGCACACGACGCACAGCACCCCGTCGGTGAGCGAGGTGACCTGGACGGCGCCGCCCGAGTACCCGGCGGGGCTGCCCGCCCAGCGCCACCACACCTGCCCGGCGTCGGGGGCCACGGCCGCGTCGCGCACGATCCAGGCGAGGGACAGCAGGGCGAGCAGCGCGCAGCCGCAGGTGCCGAAGAGGCGTGCGCCGCGGCCGAGTGTCTGTGGCTGTCCCATGAGTCCGAATCCTCCCCCGGGGCCCCGGCGTCAACAAGGGCGGGGTGGTCTCGCGGGGTGGCGACGGCGGGTGGGCGGGTGGCCGGGGCCGCCCCTCGGCGGACCCCCGGACAGGCGACCGGCCGGAGCGACATGGCGCGCTCCGGCCGGTCTACGGCACCCGCACGGCCGTACGTGGAACACCTTGTCGCGTCCGTATATCGATGTGGCGTCGCCGGAGTTGCCTGCGTGTTAAGCCGGTCCGGCAGACGGGGGACGTGCGCTGTCGGCGGGTCGCGACCCGTGTCCGGGCGGGCCGCCAGGAGGTCCGCCCGGCGGGGTTCAGTCGCTCGGGACGATCTGCTTCTCCTCGGCGAAGTGGCAGGCCGAGGGGTGTTCCGCGGGGATCTGCCGGCCCTGGAACCACGGCGGGATCGCGAGGAGCGGGTCCTCGACGGCGCACTTGTCCTGGGCCTTGAAGCAGCGGGTGCGGAAGTGGCAGCCGGAGGGCGGGTTGGCCGGGGAGGGCACGTCCCCGGTCAGGATGATGCGTTCGCGGCTCTCCCGGGCCTCCGGGTCGGGCACCGGTACAGCGGACAGCAGGGCCTGCGTGTACGGGTGGGTGGGGTGCTCGTAGATCTGTTCCTCGGTTCCGATCTCCACGATGCGGCCCAGGTACATCACGGCGACGCGGGTGGAGATGTGCCGGACGATCGAGAGGTCGTGCGCGATGAAGACGTACGAGAGGTTGAACTCCTTCTGGAGCTTCTCCATGAGGTTGATGACCTGGGCCTGCACGGACACGTCGAGCGCCGAGACGGGTTCGTCGGCGACGATGATCTCGGGGCGCAGGGCGAGTCCGCGGGCGATGCCGATGCGCTGGCGCTGGCCGCCGGAGAACTGGTGCGGATAGCGGTTGATGTACTCGGGGTTGAGCCCGACCACGTCCAGGAGTTCCTGGACCCGCTTACGGCGCGAGCCCTTCGGCGCGACCTCGGGGTGGATCTCGTACGGTTCGCCGATGATGTCGCCGACCGTCATCCGCGGATTGAGCGAGGTGTACGGGTCCTGGAACACCATCTGGATGTTGCGCCGCACCGCCTTGAGCGCCCGGCCCGAGAGCCGGCTGATGTCCTCGCCCTTGTAGCGGATGGCCCCGGCGGTGGGCTCCTCCAGGTGGACGAGCATCTTGGCGACGGTCGACTTCCCGCAGCCGGACTCGCCGACCACGCCGAGGGTCTCGCCCTGGCCGAGGTCGAAGTCGACGCCGTCCACGGCCTTGACCGCGCCGACCTGCTTCTTGAAGACGATGCCCCGGGTCAGCGGGTAGTGCTTGGCCAGGCCCCGTACCTCCAGGACGGGCGCTCCGGCGGCGTAGGAGTTCTCGGCCTGCGCCCTGGCCATCAGCCGGGCCGCCTCGCGGCCCTCGCGGCGCGCGTCCTTGCGTGAACCGTGCTCATCGCGATGCATCGAGGGTCTCCTCCCAGAAGTGGCACGCGCTGCGGCGGGTCGGGGAGACCTCGTAGAGCGGCGGCTCATCGTGGCGGCACACCTCGCGGGCGCGCGGGCAGCGCGGGTGGAAGGAGCAGCCGGGCGGGATGTGCATGAGGTTGGGCGGCAGCCCCTGGATCGCGTAGAGGTCCTGGCCCTTCTGGTCGAGCCGGGGGATCGACTTGAGCAGGCCCTCGGTGTACGGGTGGGCGGGCGCCTTGTAGATCTCGTGGACGGGGGCGTGCTCGACGATCCGGCCCGCGTACATGACGGCGATCTTGTCGGCGACGTCGGCGACGACCCCGAGGTCGTGCGTGATGAGGATGAGCCCCATGTGCAGTTCGCGCTGGAGTTCCGCGAGCAGGTCCATGACCTGGGCCTGCACGGTCACGTCGAGGGCGGTGGTCGGCTCGTCCGCGATGATCAGCTTGGGTTCCAGGGCGAGCGCCATGGCGATCATGATGCGCTGGCGCATCCCGCCGGAGAACTGGTGCGGGTACTGGCTCACGCGCTCCTTGGCGGCCGGGATGCGCACCCGTTCCATGAGTTCGACGGCCTTGGCGCGCGCGTCCTTGCGGGACATGCCGCGGTGCACGGTGAACATCTCGCCGAGCTGCTGGCCGACGGTGAGGACCGGGTTGAGGGAGGACAGCGCGTCCTGGAAGATCATGGCCATCTGGGCGCCGCGGACCTTGCGCCGCTGGTCCTCCTTGAGCTTCAGGAGGTCGCGGCCCTCGAACAGGATCTCGCCGCCGGTGATCTTCCCGGGCGGCACGTCGAGGATGCCCATGACGGCCTGGGCGGTCACCGACTTGCCCGAGCCGGACTCGCCGAGGACGGCGAGCGTCTCCCCCGCGTCGACGGCGTAGCTGACCCCGTTGACGGCCTTGGCGACACCGTCTCTCGTATGGAACTCGACGTGCAGGTCACGTACTTCGAGCAGCATGGGCCGGCTCCTCAGCGCAGCTTGGGGTCGAGGGCGTCGCGCACCGCGTCGCCGAGCATGATGAACGCGAGCACCGTGATCGCCAGGGCCCCGGCGGGCCACAGCAGCATGTGGGGGGCGTTGCGCACGTTGGCGGAGGCCTCGGAGATCATGATTCCCCAGGAGACGGTGGGCGGCTTGAGGCCGACACCGAGGAACGAGAGCGTGGCCTCCAGCGCGATGTAGGTGCCCAGCGCGATGGTCGAGACGACGATGACCGGTGAGACGGCGTTCGGCGCGATGTGCCGCAGCAGCATCCGGGAGTTGGAGGAGCCGAGGGCGCGCGCGGCCTGCACGTAGTCGTTCTGCTTCGCGGTGATGACCGAACCGCGGGCGATACGCGAGACCTGGGGCCAGCCGAGCAGCACGATGAAGCCGATCACCGGCCACACCGTCGCGGAGGTCACGACGGACAGCAGGACGAGCCCGCCGAGGACCACGGGGATCGCGAAGAAGATGTCGGTGATCCGGGAGAGGATCGCGTCCCAGAACCCGCCGAAGAAGCCGGCCAGTCCGCCGAGCACCGAGCCGAGCAGGGCCACCCCGACCGTCGCGCACACGCCGACCTCGACCGAGGCGCGGGCCCCGTGCACGGTGCGGGTGTAGACGTCGCACCCCTGGTTGTCGAAGCCGAAGGGGTGTCCGGGGCTGGAGCCCTTCTGCGCGTCGGACAGGTCGCAGGACAGCGGGTTGCCCGAGGCGATCGAGGAGGGCCAGATCGCGATGAAGATCAGGAAGAGGATGACGAGGCCCGAGATGAGGAAGACCGGGTTGCGGCGCAGGTCGCGCCAGGCGTCGGACCACAGGCTGCGGGGCCTTCCCGCGGGGCCGCGTCCCTCGGGTCCGCCCTCGGCGGCCTTCTCCAGGCTGGTCGCCTCGCTGCCCGCGAGGTCCGCCGCCCCGCCGAGGCCCGCCCCGCTGATGGCGTTGCGCCCGCTGGGGACGTTGTCTTGTGGCTCAGGCATACCGGATCCTCGGGTCGAGAACGGCGTACAGGAGGTCGACGACGAGATTCGCCACCAGGAAGACCAGGACGAGGATCGTCACGAAGCCGACGACCGTCTGCGTGTTCTGCCGCAGGATGCCCTGGTAGAGCTGGAAACCGACGCCATGGATGTTGAAGATGCGCTCGGTGACGATCGCCCCGCCCATGAGGGCGCCGATGTCGGTACCGATGAAGGTCACCACGGGGATCAGCGAGTTGCGCAGCAGGTGGCGGATGATCACCCGGTGGCGGGGCAGTCCCTTGGCGGTGGCGGTGCGTACGTAGTCGGCGCGGCGGTTCTCCGCGATGGAGGTCCTGGTGAGCCGGGTGACGTAGGCGAGGGAGACCGAGGCGAGCACGAGCCCGGGCAGGATCAGCTCGTCGAAGGGGGCCTCGGAGGACACGGCGGGTTTGATCCAGCCCCATTTCACGCCGAGCAGCAGCTGGAGCAGCAGGCCGGTGACGAAGGTGGGCACGGAGATGACCACGAGGGTCAGCAGGAGGATGCCGGTGTCCACGGGCCGGCCCCGGCGCAGTCCGGTGAGGACGCCGAGCGTCACCCCGATGACGATCTCGAAGACGATCGCGATGACCGTGAGCCGGATGGTGACCGGGAAGGCGGTGCCGATCAGCTCGGTGACCTTCTGCCCGTTGAAGGCGGTGCCGAAGTCCCCGGTGAAGACGTTGCCCATGTAGGTCAGGTACTGCTGCCACACGGGCTTGTCGAGGCCGAGGTCCCGGCGCAGCTGGGCGGCGGTCGACGGGTCGCACTGGCGGTCCCCGCACAGTCCCGCGACGGGGTCGCCCATCACGTTCACCATCAGGAAGATGAGCAGCGTGGCGCCGATGAACACCGGGATCATCTGGAGCAGACGCCGGATCACATAACGTCCCATGGACAGCTCCGGGGTTGGGTGCGTGGCCCGGCGGACGGTGCCGGTCCGAAGGTCCCGGCCGGGCGCACCGGGGGTGCGCCCGGCCGGGGGGACGGCCGCCGCGCGGGGCGGAAGGGGCGGCTCGCGGGGCCGGGGGGGCCGGGTACGGGGCCGGGGGCCGGGTACGGGGCCGGGGGCCGGGCGCGGTCGCGGCCTTCCGGTCAGTTGACCTTGATCTCGTTGTAGACCGGGACGCTGAACGGGTTCAGCGCCACGTTGGAGACCCGGTCCGAGTAGCCGGCGCTGCCGTTCTGGTACCAGAGCGGGATGGCGCCCATGTCGTCACGCAGCACGCCCTCGGCGTCCTGGAAGGTCTTGACGGCCTTCGCGGTGTCGGTCTCGCCGTTGGCCTGGTTGACGAGCTTGTCGAACTTCTCGCTGGAGTACAGGCCGTCGTTCGAGGAGGCGTTGGTGTAGTACAGCGGCTCCAGGAAGTTCTGGATCAGCGGGTAGTCCATCTGCCAGCCGGCCCGGAAGGGCCCCGGCATCTTGTGCTGGCCGATCTTGTTGCGGAAGTCCGCGAAGGTCCCCGTGGGGTTGCCGACGCAGGCCTTGTCGTTCTTGAGGGCGTTGTTGATGCTGTTGCACACCGCGTCGATCCACTCGCGGTGGCTGCCGGTGTCGGCGTTGTAGCCGAGCTTGACCTGCCCGCCGGGGATGCCGCCGGCCTCCTGGACGAGCTTCCTCGCCTCGTCGGGCTTGTACTCGCAGGCCTCCCCGCACAGACCGGGCTTGTAGCCGCCGTCCTCGCCGAGCACCGGCGAGGTCCAGTCGGTGGCCGGGGTGCGGGTGTTCTGGAAGATCGTCTCGGTGATCTGCTTCCGGTTGATCGCCATCGACAGGCCCTTGCGCAGCTGCGCGCTCTTCGGACCGTCCCACTCCTTGTCGTAGAACGGGAAGGCGAGGGTCTGGATGATCCCGGCGGGGGTGTTCAGGTACCGGTCGCCGAGGTCGCTCTTGACGTTCTTGAGCTGCGAGGCCGGGATGTCGTCGACGACGTCGAGGTTGCCCGCGGTCAGGTCCGTGTAGGCGGTGTTGTTGTCGGTGTAGACCTTGAGGTCGATGCCACCGTTCTGCGCCTTGTCGTCCCCCGGGTAGTCGTCCCACTTGCGCAGCTTCATCTGCGAGCCCTTGGCGTAGGAATCGATCGTGTAGGGACCGTTCCCGACGGGCTTGGAGAGCCACTGGTCGTGGTTCTTGAAGAAGGACTCGGGCAGCGGCGCGAAGGCGGCGTAACCGAGCGTCTCGGGCCAGGTGGAGAACTTCTGGCTGAGCTTGACGCTGAAGGTGCGCGCGCCGGTGACCTTGAGCCCCGACAGCGTCTGCGCGCTGGGCGTCCCGGAGTCCGGGTGCACCTTGTCGTAGCCGTCGATGTACCCGAAGAAGTACGCGTTCTTCTGGTTGTTCTTCAGGTTCGCGCCGTAGTTCCAGGCGTCCACGAAGGACTTCGCGGTGATCTTCTCGCCGTTGGAGAAGGTCCAGCCGCTCTTGACGGTGACGTCGAAGTTCTGCGAGTCCTTCGTCACGATCTTCTCGGCGAGCATGTCCTCGGCCTTGCCGGTCTTCGGGTTGTACCGCTTGAGCCCGCGGAAGACCATGTCGAGGACCTTGCCGCCCTGCACCTCGTTGGTGTTGGACGGCTCAAGGGGGTTCTGCGGGTCCCCCCAGGAGGAACTCACCACTCCGGAGCCGTCGCCACCGCCGCCACCACCGCCACTGTCGTCCCCACCGCCACAGCCCGTCGCGGCCAGGGCGACGGCGACCGCACAGGCGGCCCATTTGGCGTGCGTGGCTCCTCGCATGGAGTGCCTCCTCGTGAGCGGTATGTCGCACTTAGTGCCTCATAGCACCCCAGCGCACGGGGCGGCGCACGCCCGGACGGGCCGTACGGGTGGAGGGACGGGTTCCAGATGCCGGGACATCCACGGGAAATCACTGGACAGGCAGGCTTCAAAGGCCCATCGTCGGGGCAGACGCGGATAACGAGTGGGACACGTTCCGCCCGGCCCGGCGAGCACCGACCCGCCCCAGCCGTCCGCCCACCGCCCACGCATGGGGCAACTCGTCCGGTTATCGGACAACATGATCCGATCATTGGCGTTTACACCCTATGTCGAAACGGTGCGATAACGACCCATCAAAGGCCGGTTCGTCGGTAGGTCATGGGATGGCAAAGAAGCTTAAGAGCAGACCAAGCCTGAACGAAATTTATTGACCTTGCTCCTTTTGCATTGAAAAAGTCCGGCTAGCCCGTGGGCCCGTCCTGCGGAGTTTTCGACCCTCCGGGCCAGGAGCACCATGACCACCCCAACCTCAGCCGCCGCAGCCGTCGACGCGGCACCCGACACCGTGCTGACCGCCACGGCCCCGATCCAGGCGCCCAAGAAGGGCGGCGAGGGGCGCTCCCCCAGTCAGCTCGCCTGGCGGCGTTTCAAGAGGGACAAGACCGGCGTCATCTCGGCCTGCGTCGTCATCTTCTTCTTCCTCATAGCCCTGTGCGCGCCGCTCATAGCGAAGCTGTACGGCAAGAACCCGTACACGACGTACGGCCAGGACGACCCCACCCTGCTCAACCCCTTCGGCTACCCCGCGGGCTCGAACGGCGGGATGAGCAGCCAGTTCTGGTTCGGCATCGAACCCCAGCTGGGCCGTGACGTCTTCACCTTCCTGATCTACGGCATCCGCACCTCCCTGCTGCTCGCCCTGAGCATCACCGTCCTGATCGTCGTCGTCGGCGTCGTGGTGGGCGTGGCCGCCGGGTACCTGGGCGGCAAGACGGACTACTTGGTCGGCCGGTTCATCGACATCCTCCTGTCGTTCCCGTCGACGCTCTTCTTCATCGCCTTCATGCCGGTCGTCTACGCGCTCTTCGTGGCCCCGGACGACGACATCCCCACCTCACTGCGTGCCCTCAGCCTGATCCTCGTACTGGCCGGGTTCGGGTGGGCCTCCATGGCCCGTCTGCTGCGGGGCGAGGTTCTGGCTCTGCGCGAGCGGGAGTTCGTCGAAGCGGCGAAGATCACCGGCGCCTCCCCGGCGCGGATCATCTTCAAGGAGCTGATCCCGAACCTCTGGACGCCGATCATCATCCAGGCCACGCTGACCCTTCCGCTGATGGTGACCAGCGAAGCGGGTCTCGCCTTCCTCGGCGTCGGGATGATCGACCCGACCCCCGACTGGGGTGTCATGATCGGCCGCGGCGCGAACTTCTACACGGACGACCTGACCTACATGCTCTTCCCGGGCATCTCCATGGTCGTCTTCGTTCTTGCGTTCAACCTCCTCGGTGACTCGGTGCGCGACGCACTCGACCCGCGTTCCAAGCGCTGAACGCTCCCCCTCTCAGGCAGCCGGCCGTCGCCGTCCGGTCTGTTGCTCATTCCTCCCATCGATCCAAGGACCGATTCCCATGGCTTTCTCCCGCAGAAACTTCCTCGTCGCCACAGGTGTGGCGGCGGCAGGCACGACCCTGCTGACCGCGTGCGGCAGCGACGACTCCGGCAGCGGTGGGTCCGGCGGCGGCAAGCCCTCCCAGGGCGGCGTGACCGGCGGCAAGGCCGAGAAGATCGAGCTGGGCACCAAGGCCGACTCGCAGGGGCCGGCCCCCGAGGTCGAGGGAGCCAAGAAGGGCGGCACCCTCTACACGATGGACCAGATCGACGCCGACCACCTGGACCCGGCCCAGATCTGGTCCGCCTACGAGGGCTGGATGACCCCGCTGTTCATGCGCGGTCTCGTCGGCTACAAGGTGGACGTCAAGACGGGCAAGTGCGTCCTCGTCGGCGACGCGGCCACCGACACCGGCACCGCCAAGGACGGGGGCAAGACCTGGGTCTTCACCCTCAAGGACGGGCTGAAGTGGGAGGACGGCAAGGACCTCACGGTCGATGACGTCAAGCACACCTTCGAGCGCCTCTTCGCCAAGTTCGTGACCTTCGGCCCGCGTTACCCGCAGCAGTGGCTCATCGGCGGCGACAAGTACAAGGGCCCCTACGAGGGCAAGCACCTCGACTCCATCGAGGTCGACAAGGACGCCAAGACGATCACCTTCAACCTGAAGGAGGCGCACGGCGACTTCAACTTCTGCCTCACCATGCGCGCCTTCTCGCTGGTGCCCAAGCACAAGGACACCAAGGAGGACTACGACAAGAAGCCGTTCTCCTGCGGTCCTTACAAGATCTCCAGCCGCAAGGTCGGCAAGAGCATGCTCTGCGTCCGCAACGAGCACTGGGACGCGAAGACGGACCCGATCCGCAACGCCTACCCGGACAAGTTCCAGTTCCAGTTCGGCTACCAGCCGTTGGCGTCCACCGACCGCTACATCGCCGACCAGGGCAAGGACCAGTACACCTTCTCCCTGCTCAACGAGGTCGCCCCGGAGCGTGTCCAGCAGGTGCTGGGCGGTGGCAAGTACAAGGACCGCATCCTCACCCACCTGGACGTGGCCACCTACTACTGGGCCATCAACACCACCCGCATCAAGGACGTCCAGGTCCGCAAGGCCCTCCAGTACGCCTTCCCGCTCTCCAAGCTCCAGGTGATCCGCGGTGGCGCCGCGACCTCGGAGATGGCCACCACGATCATGAACCCGCTCACCCCGGGACACGCCGACTTCGACCTCTACGACAAGAAGAAGAAGCCGGCCGGTGACCCGGCCAAGGCCAAGGAGCTGCTGAAGAAGGCGGGCAAGCTGGGCCAGAAGGTCGTCATCGCCTACCAGCAGTCCGAGAACGCCCTGAAGCAGGCCGTCGCGATCAAGAACTCGCTGGAGGCGGCCGGCTTCAAGGTCGTCAACAAGCAGGTCGACAAGGCCTCGTTCTACAGCCAGATCGCGCAGCTCGACAACGACTACGACCTGTTCGCGGCCGGCTGGTCCCCCGACTGGCCCGGTGGCTACACCGCGCTCCAGCCGACCTTCGACGGTCGGGTGATCGCCAACGGCGCCTCCAACTGGCCGCAGCTCAACAACAAGAGCGTCAACAAGGCCATCGACGCCGCCTCGCAGATCACCGACGTCGACGAGTCGAACAAGGCGTACGGCGCGATCGACAAGCAGATCATGGACCTCGCCGCGGCGATCCCCGACTACTGGCCGATCCGTAACTGGTTCCACGGCTCCAAGGTGGGCGGCTTCGTCTACAGCGCCGGCGACACCGGCATCGACATCAGCAAGCTGTACGCGAAGGCCTGAGTCCGCGCTCCGGGCGGGTGGCCGAACGGCCACCCGCCCGGGCACGCTCGCGAGCCCCCACCCCTCCCCCCGGCGACGGCGCCCCCTCCGGAAAGCCCCGACTCACATGCTCCGTTTCCTTTTCCGCCGTGTGCTTGGCGCTCTCGTCATCCTCGTGATCATCTGCGCCATCACGTTCTTCCTCTTCTACGCGATCCCTCGGGACCCGGCCCGGCTGGCCTGCGGCAAGTCCTGCTCCAAGGCGCTGCTCGAACAGGCCCGGCACAACCTGGGGATCGACGACTCGCTCCCCGTGCAGTTCTGGCACTACATATCCGGCATCGTGATGGGCCGTGACTACGGCAACTACGGGCACTGCCCGTCTCCGTGCCTCGGTTACTCCTTCATCAACCGCGAGCCGGTCTTCGGCACGATCATGGACCGTTTCCCGACGACCCTCTCGCTGGCCCTCGGTGGCGCCGTCGTCTTCCTCGTCGTGGGTATCGGCGCGGGCATGATCGCCGCGGTCAAGCAGGGCAAGCCGCTCGACAAGGCCGCCAGTTCGCTCTCCCTGGTCTTCTCCTCGCTCCAGATCTACTTCGTCGGCTACCTCGCGATGTTCGTCCTGGTGACGAAGCTCGACCTGTTCAGCCAGCCCTCGTACACGCCGTTCACGGAGAACCCGGGCAAGTGGTTCGGCGGACTCCTGATCCCCTGGCTCGTGCTGTCGATCATCTTCACCGCGAACTACACGAGGATGACCCGCTCGCAGCTCGTGGAGACGATGAGCGAGGACTACGTGCGCACCGCCAAGGCCAAGGGCCTCTCGCGGTCCTCGGTGTTCTTCCGCTTCGCCTGGCGTGGCGCCATGGGGCCGATCGTGACGATCTTCGGCATCGACCTCGGCACCCTCCTGGGCGGCGCGATCATCACCGAGCAGGTGTTCAGCCTCCAGGGCGTGGGCCAGCTCGCCATCCAGTCGGTGGACCGCAGCGACCTGCCGATGCTCCTCGGCGTGACGCTCTTCTCGGCGGGGGCGATCGTGATCGCCAACATCGTCGTGGACGCCGTCTACTCCCTCATCGACCCCCGGGTCCGGCTCGCCTGACCAGCGCAGGCCGGCTCTCTCCCCCCGCATCACCCCATGGAGCGTCCCTCGTGACGAGCACCGAAAAGCCCTTTCTCTCGGTCAACGACCTGAGAGTCCACTTCTCCACCGAGGACGGCATCGTCAAGGCCGTCGACGGACTCTCCTTCGACCTGCACCGGGGCAAGACCCTCGGCATCGTCGGCGAGTCAGGCTCCGGCAAGTCCGTGACCAACCTGGCCATCCTCGGACTGCACAACCCGGAGTCCACCGAGATCGACGGGGAGATCGTCCTCGACGGCGAGGACCTGCTTCAGGTCCCGCGCAAGCGCATGGAGACCCTGCGCGGCAACACCGTCTCGATGATCTTCCAGGACGCACTCGCCTCCCTCTCGCCATACCACACCGTGGGCCGGCAGATCGCGGAGACGTACCGGAAGCACACGGGGGCCTCCAAGA
This sequence comes from Streptomyces sp. NPDC049954, assembly GCF_040656295.1. Classification (NCBI taxonomy): domain Bacteria; kingdom Bacillati; phylum Actinomycetota; class Actinomycetes; order Kitasatosporales; family Streptomycetaceae; genus Streptomyces; species Streptomyces sp. NPDC049954. The sequence continues at coordinate 25,613 of NZ_JBFALS010000013.1, read as the reverse complement.
AGGAGGCGCGGGCCCGCGCCGTCGAGATGCTCACCAAGGTGGGCATCCCGCAGCCGGACCTGCGGGTCGACGACTACCCGCACCAGTTCTCCGGCGGTATGCGCCAGCGCGCGATGATCGCCATGGCGCTGTCCTGCGACCCCGAGCTGCTCATCGCCGACGAGCCCACCACGGCTCTCGACGTGACGGTCCAGGCGCAGATCATGGACCTGCTCAAGGATCTCCAGCAGGAGATGGGCACCGCCATCATCTTCATCACCCACGACCTCGGTGTCATCGCCGACATCGCCGACGAGGTCCTGGTGATGTACGGCGGCCGGTGCGTGGAGCGCGGCACCAAGAGGGAGGTGCTGAGGAATCCGCAGCACCCCTACACCTGGGGCCTGCTGGGTTCGATGCCGGAGCTGGACGGGCCGGTGGACGTTCCGCTGACGCCCATCCCGGGAAGCCCGCCCAGCCTGCTCAACCTGCCGACCGGCTGCCGCTTCCACCCGCGCTGCACGTTCACCGAGCAGGTGAGCGGCAACCGGTGCGAGGACGAGACACCGGAACTGAGGCTGGTCGACGGGCGGGGGGCTGCCTGTCACCTGACCCCGGAGCAGCGCAAGGAGTTCTTCGAGGACTTCACCGCCGCCCGTACCGCCTGACCGAAGAGACCAGGGACACACACCATGAGCAGCACCTCCCCCCTTCTGGAAGTCTCCGGGCTCACCAAGCACTTCCCGATCAAGGCCGGCTTCCCGTTCAAGCGGACGGTGGGGGCCGTCCAAGCCGTGGACGGCGTGGACTTCACCGTCGGCACCGGTGAGAGCCTGGGCCTGGTCGGCGAGTCGGGTTGCGGCAAGTCCACCACCGGGCGCCTGATCACCCGGCTGATGGAGCCCACCGCGGGGACGATCACCTACGCCGGGCAGGACATCAGCCACGCGAGCCGTACGAAGCTCGCGCCGGTCCGCTCCGAGATCCAGATGATCTTCCAGGACCCCTACGCCTCCCTCAACCCCCGCCAGACGGTCGGAAAGATCATCGCGGGGCCGATGGAGGTCAACAACATCAATCCGCCGCAGGGCCGTGTGAAGCGGGTCCGCGAGCTGCTGGAGACCGTCGGCCTCAACCCGGAGCACTACAACCGGTTCCCGCACGAGTTCTCCGGCGGCCAGCGCCAGCGCATCGGGGTGGCCCGGGCTCTCGCGCTGAACCCCAAGATCATCGTCGCCGACGAGCCGGTCTCCGCGCTCGACGTGTCCATCCAGGCACAGGTGGTCAACCTGCTCCAGGGGCTCCAGAAGGAGCTGGACATCGCCTTCGTGTTCATCGCGCACGACCTGGCGATCGTCCGGCACTTCTCGCAGCGCGTCGCCGTCATGTACCTCGGCCGCATCGTCGAGATCGCCGACCGGGACGACCTCTACGGCAGCCCGCGCCACCCCTACACGAAGGCGCTGCTGTCGGCCGTGCCCGAGGCCACGTCCGAGGACAAGCCGAAACGGGAGCGCATCCTGCTCAAGGGCGATGTACCGTCTCCGGTGAACCCGCCCTCCGGCTGCCGTTTCCGTACGCGCTGCTGGAAGGCGACGGAGAAGTGCGCGACGGACACCCCGCCGCTCGTCCAGATCTCCGGCAACCGCGAGGGACACCTCACGGCCTGCCACTACCCGGAGGACGCGCAGGTCGTCGGCGCGGCCAAGAAGGCCACCGCCTGAGCGGCGACGCTCCTCCCGCCTCGGCCCGCCCCTCGGGGCCGGCCGAGGCGGCCATGACCCCCGGCGGTCGCGGGCACACCCCCTGAGGCCCGGACCGCTGAGGAACCGATGCCGTCGGCCCATTGACCCGAGCTCGGCGCTCCTCGGTTCCGCCTGGGGAAGAGGGCCCGGCCCGCCGTGCGAACGGCGGGCCGGGCCCTCACCTTTGCTCTCCTCCACTCATGACGGGGCGCCCGCCACCCTGTCCGGTGGCGGGCGCCCCGTCGTGCGGGTGGGGGCGGGTCAGGCCGCTCCCACCACGTCCTTCTCCTCCGCGAAGTGGCAGGCCGATTCGTGGGCGGCGGGGGTGTCCACGCCGGCGAAGCGGGCCGGGACGGCCAGGAGCGGCGTCTCGGTCGCGCACTTGTCCTCGGCCTTCCAGCAGCGGGTGCGGAAGCGGCAGCCGGAGGGCGGGTTGGCCGGAGAGGGCACGTCCCCGGAGAGCAGGATGCGTTCGCGGCTCTCCCGGGCCTCCGGGTCGGGCACCGGCACGGCGGACAGCAGGGCCTGCGTGTACGGGTGCGTGGGGTGCTCGTAGATCTGCTCGTCGCTGCCGATCTCGGCCATCCGTCCCAGGTACATGACGCCGACCCGGTCGGAGATGTGCCGGACGATCGAGAGGTCGTGCGCGATGAAGACGTACGAGAGGTTGAACTCGTCCTGGAGCCGCTCCATCAGGTTGATGACCTGGGCCTGCACCGACACGTCGAGCGCGGAGACCGGCTCGTCGCAGATGATGACCTCGGGGTTGAGCGCGAGTCCGCGGGCGATGCCGATGCGCTGGCGCTGGCCGCCGGAGAACTGGTGCGGATACCGGTTGATGTACTCGGGGTTGAGCCCGACCACGTCCAGGAGTTCCTGGACCCGCTTACGGCGCGAGCCCTTCGGCGCGACCTCGGGGTGGATCTCGAAGGGCTCGCCGATGATGTCGCCGACCGTCATCCGCGGGTTGAGCGAGGTGTACGGGTCCTGGAACACCATCTGGATGTTGCGCCGCACCGCCTTGAGCGCCCGCCCGGACAGCTTGGTGATGTCCTGGCCCTTGAAGAAGACCTCTCCGGCGGTGGCGCGCTCCAGGGTCATCAGGAGTTTGGCGACAGTCGACTTGCCGCAGCCGGACTCGCCGACGATGCCGAGGGTCTCGCCCTGGTACAGGTCGAAGGAGACCCCGTCCACGGCTTTGACCGCGCCGATCTGCCGTTTGAAGAGGATGCCCTGGGTCAGCGGGAAGTGCTTGACCAGTCCCCGCACCTGGAGGATCGGCTCGCCCCGGTCGACGGGCGCCTCGACGGCCGCGACCGCCTGGTCCTCGGTGACCGCCTCGACCGTCTCCACCTCGGTGACGTTCGGCGTGGTGTCCCGCGGCTCCGCGTTCTTGCCGAGGTCAGCCATGGATCGTCTCCTTCCAGAAGTGGCAGGCGCTGCCGCGGCCCGGCAGCTCGGCGCCGTCCCGTTCGGTGACGGGGTGCAGCGGCGGGACCTCGGTGCGGCAGATGTCCTGCGCCCTGGGGCAGCGCGGGTTGAAGGCGCAGCCCGGGGGGATGCGGGTCAGGTTGGGCGGCAGTCCCTTGATCGCGTAGAGCTCCTGCCCCTTCTGGTCGAGCCGGGGGATGGAGTCGAGCAGCCCCCGGGTGTACGGGTGCGCGGGCCGCTTGTACAGCTCGTGCACGGGGGCGGTCTCCACGATCCGGCCCGCGTACATCACGGCGATCTTGTCGGCGACGTCGGCGACGACCCCGAGGTCGTGCGTGATGAGGACGAGCCCCATGTGGTACTCGCGCTGGAGTTCCGCGAGCAGGTCCATGACCTGGGCCTGCACGGTCACGTCGAGGGCGGTGGTCGGCTCGTCCGCGATGATCAGGTCGGGCTCCAGGGCGAGCGCCATGGCGATCATGATGCGCTGGCGCATCCCCCCGGAGAACTGGTGCGGGTAGTCCCCGACCCGGGAGGCGGCGGCCGGGATGTTGACCCGGTCCATCAGTTCGACGGCCTTGGCCTTGGCGTCCTTGCGGGACATGCCCTGGTGGACGCGGAACATCTCACCGAGCTGCCAGCCGACGCTGAGCACCGGGTTGAGGGAGGACAGCGCGTCCTGGAAGATCATGGCGATCTTCTGGCCGCGTATCCTCCGGCGTTCCTCGGCGGACATGGTGAGCATGTCCTGGCCGCGGAAGAGGATCTCGCCCTGGGGTATCCGGCCGGGCGGCATGTCGAGGATGCCCATGACGGCCTGGGCGGTCACGGACTTGCCCGAGCCGGACTCGCCGAGCACGGCGAGCGTCTCTCCGGCTTCCACGGAGTAGTTGACCCCGTTGACGGCCTTCGCGACGCCGTCCCGGGTGTGGAACTCGACGTGCAGGTCGCGGACTTCGAGCAGCGGGCTGTCCGGCTGGCCGGACGCCCGGGGTGAGGGCACCCCGGCGGGTTTGTCGATGGTGGTCATGTACGCCTCCCTCAGCGTGTCTTGGGGTCGAGGGCGTTGCGCACGGCATCGCCGAACATGAGGAACGCCAGCACGGTCACGCTCAGCATCGCGGCCGGGAAGAACAGGATGTACTGGGCGTTGCGGAGGTAGTCCTTGCCGGCGGCGATGTCCTGTCCCCAGGAGATCGAGTCGGTCAGCCCGATCCCGAGGAAGGAGAGGGTGGCCTCCGCCGTGATGTAGCCGCCGAGGCCGATGGTGGCGACGACGATCACCGGGGCGACCGCGTTCGGCAGGATGTGCTTGAGCAGGATGCGCCAGGTACCGCTGCCGAGCGCCTTTGCGGCCGTCACGTAGTCGGCCTGCTTGACGGTGATCACCGAACCGCGCATGACACGGGCGACCTGGGTCCATCCGATGACCGCGAGGGCGAGCGCCACGACGGGGACGGTGCGTTCGGAGAAGGTGTTGAGGATGACCATCGCGCCGAGCATGAAGGGGATGCCGAAGAACACGTCGGTGATCCGGGAGACCAGCGAGTCGAGCCAGCCGCCGAAGTAGCCCGAGACCAGGCCGAGCAGTCCGCCGAACAGGGTGACCAGCACGGTGACGCTGACGCCCACCACGATCGACGCGCGGCTGCCGTGCAGGAGACGCGCGTAGACACTGCGGCCCTGGTGGTCGTAGCCGAGCCATTCCGCGGAGAAGACGTGCCCGAGCTGGGGCTTCTGAAGGAAGTGCCGGGTGAGGTCGCCGTCCCGGGGGGAGACGGAACCCGAGATGAACAGGTCGGGCTCCGCGCAGATCACGACCAGCAGCAGGATGAGCAGACTGGAGATCACGAACATCGGGCTGCGCCGCAGGTCGTGCCAGGCGTCCGACCACAGGCTGCGCGGTTTGCCGGGGGCCGGCTCCGCGGACTCCCCGGTGGCGACGAGGGCGTCCGGGGCGATCGCGGCGGAGGCGGCCACTGCGGTGTCGGTCTTCGAGGTCAGCTCAGGCATACCGGATCCTCGGGTCCAGGACCGCGTACAGCAGGTCGACGATCAGGTTGACGAAGAGGTAGATGAGGACCATCACGGTCACGATGCCGACCACGGTGGCTCCCTCACGCCGGCTGAGCGAGTCGTAGACGAGCTTCCCGACGCCCTGCACGTTGAAGATGCCCTCGGTGACGATGGCCCCCGTCATGAGGTTGCCGATGTCGATGCCGAGGAAGGTGATGACCGGGATCATCGAGTTGCGCAGCAGGTGTACGCCGACGACGCGACGCCGCGGCAGGCCCTTGGCGATCGCGGTCCGCATGTAGTCCGCCCGGATGTTCTCGGCGATCGAGGTACGGGTCAGCCGTGCCACGTAGGCCAGCGAGAGCGAGGCCAGGACGGTCGCGGGCAGGACGAGTTGGGTGGGGTCCAGGGAGTCCTGGACGGTGGGGGTGGTCCAGCCGAGCTGGGTGGCGAAGATCTGCTGGAAGACGAAGCCGAGCACGAAGGACGGCACCGAGATCAGGAGCAGGGTCACCACGAGGATGCCGCTGTCGGCCTTCTTGCCGGCCCGCATCCCGGCCACCAGGCCCAGGGTGATGCCGACGACGACGGTGAAGACGAAGGCGATGACGGTCAGCCGGATGGTGACGGGGAAGGCTTCGCCGATCACCTCGGCGACCGGCCGGCGGCTTGCTATCTGGGTGCCGAAGTCGCCTTGGGGCAGCCCCCAGAGGTAGTGCAGGTACTGCTGCCACAGTGGTTTGTCGAGCCCGTAGTCCGCCTTGATCTGGGCGATCTGGCTCGGGTCCACCGACTGCTCTCCGTACAGGGCTCGCACGGGATCGCCGGGCAGCGCGTACATCATGAGAAAGATCAGCAGGGTCGTCCCGATGAAGACCGGGATCATCTGGAGCAGTCGCCTCGCGACGTAGCGCCCCATGGGTTCCTCCATGTCGGTCACGGCGGAAGGGCCGACGGGCACGGGCGTCCACCAGGACGTCCCGCTGCCCGCCGGCCCCCCGCCGGCACGGTCCGGGAGCGGGCCGTGCGCGGCCGCTCCCGTATGCGCTCTGCTCGTTACTTCTTGACCTGGACCTCGGTCAGGACCGGGTCGCCGTTGTTGTCGAACCGGACGTCCTGGACCTTCTTGGAGTAGCCGTAGTTCGCCTTGTAGTACCAGAGCGGGATCGAGGGCATCTCCTCGAACATGGCCTTCTCGGCGTCCTGGTAGGCCGCGATGGCGCCGTCCAGGTCCTTCGCCGCGTCACCCTTCTTGAAGAGGTCGTCGATCTTCTTGCTGGCGAAGCCGGAGGTGTTGCCCGCCGCCTTGGACCCGTAGAGGTCGCGCATGAAGTTGACGTTCAGCGGGTAGTCCTGGACCCAGCCGCCGCGGTAGAAGGACTTGACCTTGTGCGCGTCACGGGCGTCGAGGTCGGTCTGGAAGTCGGGCTTGGAGTCGCCGGCGCATTCCACGCCGGTGGCCTTGCGGATGCTGTTGCACACCGCCTCGACCCACTCCTTGTGGCCGCCGTCCGCGTTGAACTGGATGAAGATCTTGTTGTCCGGGACGCCACCGCCCTCCTTGATGAGCTGCTTGGCCTTGTCCGGGTTGTACGTGAGGATGTCGCCCGCCACATCGGGCGAGTAACCGGCGACGCCCTTGGCGACGAAGCTCGTCGCGGGCTCACGCGTGTTGTTGAGGACGGTCTTGGTGATGGTCGGACGGTCGATGGCCATCGACAGTCCCTGGAGGACCTTGGGGTCGATGTCCTTCCACTGCTTCGAGTAGAAGGCCGGCGTCATGGACTGCACGGCGTTGTAGTCCTTGTCGACCGCGCGCTCACCCAGGTCCGACTTGCGGCTGGGAAGGTCCTTCGGGCCGATCTGCCGGATGATGTCGAGGTTGTTGGAGAGCAGGTCCTGGTAACCGGCCTCGACGGTGGTGTAGTTCTTGAAGATCACCCCGCCGTTCTTCGGCTTGTCCTCGCCCTGGTAGCCGGCGAAGGCGGTGACCTCGATCTGCTTCTTGTGGGTCCAGCTCTTGAACTCGTAGGGGCCGTTGCCGACCGGCTTCTCGCCGTATCCCTCGGGGTCCTTGAAGAAGCCGGAGGGCAGCGGGGAGAAGACGTCGTAGCCGAGCTTGTACTCGAAGTACGGGATGGACGAAGAGAGTTCGATCGTGAAGGTGTTGTCGTCGACCACCTTGAGACCGGACATCTCGGTCTTCTTCGGGTCGCCCTTCTCGGGGTGGACGTCCTCGAAGCCGGCTATGTCGGAGAACCAGAAGCTGTTGGTCTGGTTGTTCTTGATGTTGGCGGCCCAGTTCCACGCGTCCACGTAGGACTTCGAGGTCACGGCCTCACCGTTGTGGAACTTCCAGCCCGGCTTGAGCTTGACGGTCCAGGTCTTGGAGTCCGTCGTCTCGACCGACGCGGCGTTCGACTTGACGATCTGGCCCTTGTCGTCGAAGTCGACGAGCCGGGAGAACAGCGCCCGGATGACCTTGGAGCCGTTGGACTCCTTGGCGTTGGCGGGCTGCAGCGGGTTCTGCGGCTCGCCGACGTCGACGGAGAAGATCCCCTTGGGGTCGACCGCGGCCGTACCACCCTTGTCGTCCTTGTCGCCGCTGTCGCTGTCTCCGCCGCAGGCAGTCGCAGCCAGGGCGACGATGATCGCACCGGCGACCCACTTGGCGCTCTTGGCACCACGCATGGGTTCCTCCTCATGAGTCCACTTGTTCACTACAAGAGGGGGTACGAGTCACGTTGCCGACACCCCTGACGGCGACGCTTCGAAGTACCCCAGTGTGCTCGTGAGTCGGCGCTTCCCCCAGCGCGTGACCCATTGACCCGAGCTCTACGCGCCAACTATTAGGCATGCGATGAGGGGCCACCACACCCTTTTGGTCTCGGTTCGATCACGCCCGGTCTAAGCTTCTTCCAAAATCCGGACAAAAGGAGACCAGATAGATGGCCGCGAAACGGACTCGTTACACATCTATCGGTCACATCGTTCCGCTGAGCGGACAGATCGCGGGGGAAAACGGCTTGCGTCGCGCGCCTGGACCGGCTTGGATCACGCGGATTCACCGCGCCGGCCGGCCTCGACCGGGCCCGGCCGGGCATTTGCGCCATGCTACGCGCGTCCAGTCGGGCAGTCTTCACTTTCCCGCCACAACTCTTCGGGCGGAAATGTTCGTGCCGGGTCCCTGCGCGCCGCCGGAGGGCGCAGGGATCCGGCACGGGCTCAGGAGTGCGCCGGGGCGGCTGCGAACTGGCTGCGGCTTCGCGCCGGCATCCGACCTCATGTGGTGCCGCTACTGACAGCGCCGGCCCGCCGTGCGCGTGAGCGGTGCGCCCGCGACAACGCCGAGTGGCCCGGCACCCCCCGTGGGGTGCCGGGCCACTCGGCGTCAACTAGCCGCGTATCAGCCGTGCTTGGCGCGCGAGGCGGCGCGGCCGCGGAGCTTCTGGTCGAGGACGACCTTGCGGATGCGGACGGTCTCCGGGGTGACCTCGACGCACTCGTCGTCGCGGCAGAACTCCAGGGACTGCTCCAGGGAGAGCTTGCGCGCGGGCACCACGTTCTCGGTGGTGTCGGCGGAAGCGGCACGCATGTTGGTGAGCTTCTTCTCCTTGGTGATGTTCACGTCCATGTCGTCGGCGCGCGAGTTCTCGCCGACGATCATGCCCTCGTAGACCTCCGTGGTGGGCTCGGTGAAGATGACACCGCGCTCCTGGAGGTTGACCATCGCGAAGGGGGTGACGACGCCCGCGCGGTCGGCGACCAGCGAGCCGTTGTGGCGGGTGCGCAGCTCGCCGAACCACGGCTCGTGGCCCTCGAAGAGGGAGTGCGCGATGCCGGTGCCGCGGGTCTGGGTGAGGAACTCGGTGCGGAAGCCGATGAGTCCGCGCGAGGGCACGATCCACTCCATGCGGACCCAGCCGGAGCCGTGGTTCGTCATGGTCTCCATACGGCCCTTGCGGGTCGCCATGAGCTGGGTGATCGCGCCGAGGTGCTCCTCGGGGGAGTCGATCGTCATGCGCTCGATCGGCTCGTGGGTCTTGCCGTTGATCTGCTTGGTGACGACCTCGGGCTTGCCGACGGTCAGCTCGAAGCCCTCGCGGCGCATCTGCTCGACGAGGATGGCGAGCGCCAGCTCACCGCGGCCCTGCACCTCCCAGGCGTCGGGGCGCTCGGTGTCCAGGACGCGCAGCGAGACGTTACCGATCAGCTCGCGGTCGAGGCGGTCCTTGACCTGGCGGGCGGTGACCTTGTGGCCCTTGCCGCCCTTGCCGACCAGCGGCGAGGTGTTGGTGCCGATGGTCATCGAGATGGCCGGCTCGTCGACCGTGATGAGCGGCAGCGGGATCGGGTTCTCGGGGTCGGCGAGCGTCTCACCGATCATGATGTCGGGGATGCCCGCGATGGCGCAGATGTCGCCGGGGCCGGCCTTGTCCGCGGGCTTGCGGGTGAGCGCCTCGGTCATGAGCAGCTCGGTGATGCGGACGTTGGACATCGTGCCGTCACGCTTGATCCACGTGACGGTCTGGCCCTTGCGCAGCTCGCCCTGCTCGACGCGGCACAGCGCGATACGGCCGAGGAAGTTGTCGGCGTCCAGGTTGGTGACGTGGGCCTGGAGCGGCGCCGCCTCGTCGTACTCGGGGGCGGGGACGGTCTCCAGGAGCGTCGTGAAGAACGGCTCCAGGCTGTCGCTGTCGGCGGGGACGGTACCGTCGTCCGGCTTGGTCAGCGAGGCGACGCCGTCACGGGCGCAGGCGTAGACGATCGGGAACTCGATCTGGTCCTCGTCCGCGTCGAGGTCGAGGAAGAGGTCGTAGGTCTCGTCGATGACCTCGGAGATCCGCGAGTCGGGGCGGTCCGTCTTGTTGATGCAGAGGATCACCGGCAGCCGTGCGTCGAGCGCCTTGCGCAGGACGAAACGGGTCTGGGGCAGCGGACCCTCGGAGGCGTCGACGAGCAGGACCACCGCGTCCACCATCGAGAGGCCGCGCTCGACCTCGCCACCGAAGTCGGCGTGGCCGGGGGTGTCGATGATGTTGATGGTGATGACGTCTCCGCCATCCTTCGGGTGGTACTTGACGGCCGTGTTCTTGGCCAGGATCGTGATGCCCTTCTCACGCTCCAGGTCGTTCGAGTCCATCATGCGTTCGTCGAGGCTCTCCGCCGCGTGCGCGGCGAAGGAGCCGGCCTGCTTGAGCATGGCGTCGACGAGGGTCGTCTTGCCGTGGTCGACGTGGGCGACGATGGCTACGTTACGGATGTCGTGGCGCGTGGGCACTTGCGGCGCTTCTCCCGGATTCGTGGATGGCTGCGCGTCCGGTCCGGTACGCGCGCCCTGCCGGGCGGAACATGCCACGGCCTTACCCCATGGTACGGCGCCCGCGCCGTGGTGCTGGGCGCGGGCGCCGTCAAGGGGCCCAGAGGCCCGGGTCCGCCCGGGTTCCGGCCGGTCGGCGGCCTGCGGGCGGAGGCCGGGCCCGCTGTCTCAGGGGGTCTCGTAGTCCTTGTTCGCGTCGTAGCGCTGGGACTCGTCGTACTGGCTCAGGTGCTCGTACGTCTCGGCGTCGGCGGACTTCGAGGGGGCCTTCGAGGGAGCCTTGGCGGGGGCCTTGTCCTCGCGGTGCGCGCTCTCGCCGGTCCCGCCCTTCTTCGCGGCGGTCTCGTTCTTCGCGGCGGTCTCGTGCCGCTCGGTGGCGCTCTCCTGGGGCCGCTTCGCCGGGGAAGCGGCGGACGACGGGGACGATCCCGAGGACGAGGACGAGGACGAGGAGGCGGAAGCGGCCGGGGCGGAGGGCGCGGCGGGGGCGCCGCCGGCCGAGGCCTTCTTCACGCTGAAGCCGAGGTCCTGCCATACGGGCGTCGTGAAGCCGAAGGCGCCGGCGTTGACCACCTCGGGGCGGGCGGCGACCAGCTCGGGGCGCTGGTAGAGGGGGACGGAGCCGGCCGCGGCCCAGATGCGGGCGTCGGCCTTGCGCATGAGCGCGTGCGCTTCCTTCTCGTCGAGGGTGCCGGCCGCCTGGTCGAGGAGCTGGTCGATGCGGTCGGTGCCGACCCGGGTGTAGTTCTGGTCGACGTTGAGGGAGCCGTCCGCCGCGGGGACCGGCTTTCCGTAGACGGGCCGGGCGTCGGTCGCGGGGAAGGCGGAGCCGGGCCAGGAGTAGAGGGCCATGTCGTACTCGCCGGAGGCGACGTGGTCCTTGAAGAAGCCGGCCTCGGGGACCCGGGAGATGTCGGTGCGGATACCGATCTTCTCCAGCATCCCGGCGATCTTCTCCCCCACCGAGCGCAGTGTCTCGGTGCCGGCGCCGGTCGGCAGGACGAAGCGGAGCGTGAGCTGCTTCCCGTCCTTGTCCAGCAGGCCGGGGGCGCGCTGGGCACCGGCCGGGGGCGCCTGGGGGGCGGCGGTGCCCTTGGGCGCGTAGGCGCCGGGGGCCCCGGCGGCCTTGTTGAGGCCGCCCCCCTCGCCGAGGGCCGAGGCGAGCTTCTCGGCCGCCTTGCCACCCGCCTTCTCGCCGTCCTCGCGCTCCGTCTTCTTCTCGGCCTGCTTCTCGGCCTCGGCCTTCCTGGCCGGGGCCTCGCGGCCGGGCTTGCCGTCGTCCTCGGAGCCGTCGCCGCCCGTACCGCTCGCACCGGCCTCGGGGCTGCCGGACGCCGAGGGGCTGCCGGTGGGCTTCGGGCTGCCGGTGGCCTCGGCGCCGCCCGCCTTGCCGCCGGCCGCCTTCCGGCCGCCCTCCGACTTGGTCCAGCCGGCGTCGGCGAGCAGGGCCTGCGCCTCGACGGTGTCCTGGTCGCCGAGGGCGCCGCTGTTGTCCTGGTAGCCCTGCTGTCCGGAGAGCGCGAGGTGGCTGCCGACGGTCCGGGCGGGCAGGCCGAGCGGCTTGAGGACGAAGGTGGCGAGGGACTGCCGGTCGATGGCGCGGGCGACGGCGCGGCGTACCCGTTCGTCGGCGAGGGGGCCGCTCTCCCCGTTGAGGGCGAGCTGGGTGTAGGCGGGCTGCAGGGTCTTGCGGAGCCGGTACTTGCCCAGCGACTTCTGCTCGGCGGCGTACTTCGCGCGGGCCGTGTCGAGGACGTCCCGGCTCCTCTGCTCGGCCTCGGCGGCCTCCGTCTGCGAGCCGTGCGCGACGGCCCAGGAGCGCAGGGCCTCGGCGGGGGTGCGGCCCGCGCCGGGTCCGTGGGCGAGGGGCCCGCTCTCGCCACGGTCGCGGGCGGCCAGTGCGATACGGCGGGCGTCCTCGGGCTGGATCTCGGCGAGGTCGACGGTGCCCGAGAGCAGGGCCCTGGTGCGGTCGGCCGGGCGGATGCGGCGCAGTTCGACCTTGTCGAGCTTGGCCCTGGCGCCCCACCAGCGGGGGTTGCGGGTGAGCGTGACCTCGCCCTCGTCGCGGTCGACCCCGGCGACCTGGAAGGGCCCGGCGGAGACGGCGAGCTTGCTGCGGGCGCCGTCGTTGAAGGTGTCCGGGGAGCCCATGACCTCGCGCGGGTACAGCGGGGAGAACAGCGCGCGCCAGTCGGCGTAGGGCTTCGCGAAGGTGACCAGGACGGTGAGGTCGTTCTTGCCGCGCTCGATCTTCGCGATCCGTTCGTAGCCGGCGTTCCGCGCGGTCCAGTACGCGCTGCTCCTCCCGCGCAGGGCCTGCCACTGGGCGACGAAGTCGGGGGCGCCGATCTCGCGGCCGTTGTTCCAGGCGGCCTTCGCGCTGAGGTGGTACTCGACGACCTGCCGGGGTTCGGTGCGGACGACCTCGGCGGAGTCCAGGAAGTCGGCGGAGCGCACGGGCCGGCCCTGCTTGTCGAGGGTGAACATCGACGGCAGGACGGCGGAGGCGACGCGGGAGGTGGTGGCGTCCGCGTCGGCCTGGAAGGTGTTGAGGGTCGCGGGCACGGAGTCGACCGCCCAGCGCAGCGTGGAGCCCTCCCGGACCTGGTCGCGGGCGGCCGGGCGGATGTCGGGCCCGGGGCCCGGCGCGGCGGGGGCCGCCCGGTCGGAGTCGCCGCCGCACGCGGCGAGTCCCGGCAGGACGAGTACGCCGGTCGCGAGAAACGCGACGGAGCGGAGTCGGGGGCCGCTGCACTTCATTGTCCTGGTACCTCCGGGCTTGCCGCCTGTCCGATTACTGGCTGATCACATGTATTGCCGGTTCAGTGCGTTTCGCCGGTGGGATCACCTGTATGGAGGCAGATGTCGCGGCGGACGTGGGACGGCGGGGGCAGTGAGGACGAGAGGGGGCGAGAGGGGGAGGGGCGGGAGGGAGCCGGCGACCGGGGGCGCGAGGCTCGTGACGGGTCGGGCAGGCCGTCTCCGCTCCGAGGCCCGGACCAGGACGCGGAGACGCCCCGCACTCCCTCGGGCGCGAGGGCGTACGGGGCGCCGGGTACCGGGCCGGTGCGGCTCAGCCGAGGAGCTTGAGGACCGCCTCGGTGGTGTCGGTCTCGCCGAGCCTCGGGAAGACGCGCTCGACGCTGTTGGTGTGGGCCTCGGCGCTCATGTCGGTCACCGCGTCGGTCACGACGGTCACGTTGTAGCCGTACTCCTGGGCGAAGCGGGCGGTGGACTCGACGCCGATGCTGGTGGCGATGCCGGTGAGCACGACCTGGGTGATGCCGCGGCGGCGCAGCTGGGAGTCGAGGTCGGTGCCGTAGAAGGCGCCCCAGGTGTTCTTGGTGACGCGGATGTCCTCGTCCCGCGCGTCCAGCTCGGGGACGAGGTCGGCCCAGTCGGCGGGCGGCTGCTGGCCACCGCCCTGGCCCTCGGTGCGGCCGGGGGCGCCGCCGGTGACGTTGACGAGGACGACGGGCAGCCCCTTGGCGCGGAAGGCCGCGGCGAGCGTCGCCGAGCGCTCGACGATCTCGGCGGCCGGGTGCGCGGTGGGCAGTCCGACGATGCCCTTCTGGAGGTCGACGACGATCAGCGCGGTGCGCGGGTCCAGCGTGGTGGCGGTCATGGTGATGGTGCTCCTTGCGGAATCGTTCGGGGAACGGACGGGACGGACGGGACGAGTGGGGTGGGTGCGGGCGGGCTCAGGCGCGGGTGCGCAGGGCCCGGTCGGTCAGGGTGAGGACGACGAGGCCGGCGCCGAGGACGACGGACACCCCGGCCATGAGATGCATACCGGAGTCGCTGGCGTGCCGCCCGTAGGCGAGGGCGATGAGGCTGGAGGCGGTGATCGCGCCGATGTACTGCGCGGTGCGCTGGAGCCCCGCCGCCGAGCCGATCGACTCGGCGGGGGCGTGCTGCTGGACGGCGGCCTGGTTGCTCGTGCCGATGAAGCCCTGCGGGATGCCGAAGCACGCACCGACGAGCAGCAGGACGGCGAGCGGGGTGTCCCCCGAGACGAAGGCGAGCACACCCGCGCCGGCGGTGAGCAGGACGGCGCCGACGCCGAGCGGGGTGCGGATGCTCCGGGTGCGGGCCCCGGCCAGCGAGCAGACCAGCGCGGACAGCGACATCGGCAGCATGACCAGCCCGGACACCCCGGAGGAGAAGCCGCGCGCCTCCTCCAGCCACTGCGTGTAGCCGTACATCACGCAGTAGATCTGCAGGTAGCTCAGTCCGTGCCGCAGGTAGGTGCGGGCGAGGGGGCCGTTGCGGGCGATCATCCGGAGGTCGATGAAGGGCTCGGGGGTGCGCAGCTGCCAGGTGACGAGGGCGGCCGTGGCCGCCGCGAACGGGGCGAGCAGCCACCACACCGGGTCGGAGAGGTCGAGGAGGAAGAAGCACAGGAAGGTGAGCGCGGTGGCGAACAGCCCGATGCCGAGCGGGTCGATCGCGAGCTTCGGGCGCTCACCGGCCGCTCCGGCGGCGCGCGGCGGGTCGGCGGGGACCCAGACGAGCGCGAAGACGAGTGCGAGCAGGGCCATCGGGATGTTGACGGCGAAGATCGCCCGCCAGCCGAAGGCCCCGACGAGCACCCCGCCGAGGGTGGGCCCGACCGCCGTCGAGCCGATCCCGGCGAAGGAGAGCCGCGCGAGGACGGTACGCGGGGTGGGGCGCCCGAGCCGCCGGGACTCGTCGCGCAGTACGGACATGGCGGCGGGGTAGGCCGCCGACGTGCCGATGCCGAGCAGCAGCCGGGACACGACCAGCCAGCCGAAGTCCGGGGCGAGGGCGCCGACGAGGCCGGAGGCGAGGACGACGAGCAGACCGGCGAGGAAGACCCGGCGCGGACCGATCACGTCGGCGAGCTTGCCGAGCACGGGCTGCGCCACGGCGCTCGCGAGGTAGAGCACGGAGATGAGCCAGGCCGTGTCGGCCGCGCCGATCCCGAAGTCCCGTCCGATCGCCACCAGGGCGGTGGAGATCATCGTGGTGTTGAGCGGGTTGAGCAGCGAGCCGAGCAGCAGCGGGGTGGTCAGACGGGCCCCGAAGCCGGCCGGTCCGGTGCCGCCGGAGGCCGCGGTACCGGTCCGGGCCGCCGCGGCCGTACGGGGTCCGGGTATGTCCCCCTCCGGGCCGGTGCCCCCGGCGCTCCGGGCGCCTTCGGTGCTCCGGGCGCCTTCGGTGCTCCCGGCCGTCCCGGTGCTCCCGGTCTCGCGGCGGCTCAACTCTCCTCCACCAGCCGCTCCATGAGGGCGACGGACTCGGCGAGGGTGCGCAGTTCGGCGGCGGTGAGGTGGTCGGAGAGCGCCTGGGTCAGCCAGGTGCGCTTGGAGGCCCGCACCTCGGCGAGCACGGCGAGGCCCTGCCCGGTCACGGAGACGACGAGCTGCCTGCCGTCGCCCGGATCGGGGGCGCGCTCGACGAGCCCCTGTTCCTCCAGGTATCCGACGGTCCCGCGCATCGACTGGGGCCGCACGTACTCGGCGCGGGCCAGGGCGGCGGTGGTCATGGGCCCGCCCCGGTCCAGCCGGGACAGGGCGGAGCGCTGCGTGGGGCTGAGCAGTCGGTCGGAGGAGGAGGTCCGCAGGCGCCGCATCAGACGCCCCACGACCGCCGTCAGGTCGGCGGCGAGTTCCTTTTCGGAGACCGCGGCGAAGACCGCGGCGGGGGCCGTCTCGTGGACCGGGGCCGGGGCCTCGGCGGCGGCGTCGGATGTATCGGACATGTATCCGACCGTACGGGTCGACAGGTTGCCTTGCAAACTCACGGCGGGTGGCGGATCCGATCCGTGAGGTGGCGGAGCGGCGCTCCCGGCCGCGCTCCCGAGGGCACAGGGAAGGCCCCCGCTCGTCCACCGTGGGGGTGGGGACGTCGCGGGGGCCCGTGGCGCCCTCGGCGAGCCTCGGTGGGCTCGGTGGCTTCGGTGGGCTCAGTGAGCGAAGCCCCAGTCCAGCATCTTGGTGGCGTCGTCGAAGCGGCCCGTGTCGTCCCCGAGGATCGCACCGACCAGGGTGCGGTTGTCCCGCTTCGCGGCGAAGACGACGCAGTACCCGTCCTCCGGACCGCTGCCGGTCTTGATGCCCAGGGCACCGTCGTAGCTGCTCAGCAGCGTGTTGGTGTTGGTCCAGGTGTAGTACCGGGTGTGGCCGTTGGCCGCCGGGGCCTCGGCCTTGTACTCCGTGTCCTTCACGACGTCGGCGAACACCGGCTTCAGCATGGCGCGCTGGCCGAGCTTGGCCAGGTCGCGGGCGGTGCTGTGGTTGTTGCCGTGCGAGATGCCGTCGAAGGTGTCGAAGTGCGTCCCGCTCAGGTTGAGTTGCTGCGCCTCGACGTTCATCTGGCGGACGAAGTCGGCGATCCGCGCGTCCAGGGTGTCCCCGGAGCCGAAGCTGTCGGCCAGGGCCATCGCGGCGTCCGCGCCGGACGGGAGCAGCATGGCGTGCAGCAGTTGTTCGGCGGTCAGCGTGTCGCCGGTCTGGAGGTCGGCGGTGCTGGCGCCCTCCTTCTGCACGTAGTCCCGGTACTCCTGCTTCACCGTGATCCGCCGGTTCAGCCACTCCGGGTGGTTGAGCACCACCATGGCCGTCATGATCTTGGTGGTGCTGGCCATCGGCACGCTCTCGTCGGCCTTGGCCCCGCCCCACAGGTCGCGTTCCTGGCTGCCGTCGCGGGCGTCGAGCAGGAAGGCGTGGTCGGCGTCGACCTGCGGAGCGGCCTGGTCCTTCGGGTCCACGGACTGCCGCTGCACGTCCTGGGCCGGGGTGGCCCGCACGGTGGCCCCGCCCTGGGCGTCGTTGTCGTCGGCGGAGTGGGTGGTGGCCCCGGGGGTGGCCGCCTCGGCGAGCCCGACGGCGCTGAACGGCAGAGCGGCCCCGACCAGTGCGACCGTGGCGAAGCGGACCCCGGTGCGGTGGATCCGGCTGGGTCGGGCATGGGCACCCATAGGCGTCCCTCCATCCGGCGGAGGACGCCGGTGCGTAGTCGAAAATCGGTTTACACCGAACCTACTCGCGTGACGAGATCCACTGTCAAGGCGGCTCTGTCGCAGCCGCGTAACAGGGCTGACCTGTGTGGAGATGTCTTGCAGGTGACTGGTGGACCCTGTGCCCCCCTCGCGTGCGGCGTCCGGGCGACTGCCCTGCGTCACCGGCGCGCTCACGCGCGTCCGCCCGGAACCGGCCGCCGAATCCCTTGCCTGCGGCGCCGGGGCGACGGGACGTCAGGCTCCGGTGGTCCCGTCCGCCAGTTCCCGCAGCAGGTCGAGGTGGCCGTTGTGCCGGGCCGTCTCCTCGATGAGGTGCATGACGATCCACCGCAAGGTCACGTGCTGCCCGCCGCGCATCGGCCGCACGGCCTGCTCGTCGAGGTCCCGTCCGGCCACGAACTCCCGGTAGCGCGCGCTCTGTTCCTCGTACTGGCGGAGCAGGTCGGCGAGCGGGACGTCGAGGGCGATCCGCATCTCGCGGTCGGGGTCCTCCTCGGTCCACGGGCCCTCGTCCTCCTTGCCGAGGAACACCACCTCGAACCAGGAGTACTCGACCCAGTAGAGGTGACTGATCAGCCCGCACATCGTCATGAGCGGCGAACCGGGCAGCGGCGCGCTGCGCGCGTCCTCGGCGGACACCCCGGCACACTTCGCGCGGGCGGTGTCGCGTACGTAGTCCAGGAAGGTGGCGAGCGAGTCGCGTTCGCTCCAGCTCGCGGGCAGGTCGGTACGGGGGCGGGCGGCGGGCTGCGTGGGGAGTTCTGTCCCGGTGTCTGTCATGAGGCGCCACTCTGCGGGGCCCGGCCCGCCTTGTCGAACCAATTAGCCGACGGCAGTTCGGCCGGACGGGGCGGCCGGCCGCCCCGGGCCCTTGCACAGCTGACTCCCTTGTGCGAAGGTACCGGCCTCGGACAGCTACCCGGTGCTGCCACCTCATCGCCGGGGGCGCGACCCGCGCCTCGTCCGGGACACCTCCTCACTCTCAGGGAATGAAGTCCATGAACCCGGCGTCCTCCAGCGGCCGCCGTCGGCACTGACCGCTCTCTGCCCGTACGGCAGTTGACGCGTCTCTGCGTGCCTTCCTCACGGCGGCCCCACAGCGGCCCGGAAACAGCTCCGGCGTTTCCCGGCGACGGCCGGCCCGTCCTTCCCGGACGGCGGCCGAACCCCTTCGGCGCGTCCGCGACGCGCCCGCCACCTTCCGCAGCACCGTGAGGTCTTCACCGTGGACATCTCCGTCCAGAACTATGCCGTAGCCCATCTCCGTCGCCGTCCGGTGATCGTCGAGACGGGTGGTTTCGTCGCCGGTTTCGACCCGGCCACCACCAGCCCCTCCGTCAACTACGCGACGCCGCTGCCCGGTTC
Organism: Streptomyces sp. NPDC049954; assembly: GCF_040656295.1. Taxonomy (NCBI): domain Bacteria; kingdom Bacillati; phylum Actinomycetota; class Actinomycetes; order Kitasatosporales; family Streptomycetaceae; genus Streptomyces; species Streptomyces sp. NPDC049954. The sequence goes on along the minus strand of NZ_JBFALS010000013.1, from coordinate 6,769 downwards.
CCGTCCGGGCGCGGCGGACGTGGCCGCCCTGATCGCCGCCTTCCGGGAGCGCGGGCTGCGGCCCCGGCTCGAATTCGCGCCCGGTACCGCGCCCGCAGTCGAACCCGCCCTGCGCGCGGCCGGGTTCACGACCGAGGAGGAGCACGTCTACCTGGTGTGCACTCCCCGGACCCTGACCGCCCCTTCGGACCCGGCCGGTCCGGTGGTGGAAGTCCCGTGCCGCGACGCGGAGTTCGCGGCGATCGACGCCGCCCTCTCCGCGGCCTTCGGGGACGTCTTCCCCGCGTCCGCCGAGGGCGCGGCCCGCCTGCGCCGGACCGAGGAGGACGGCGGGGCCGTGCGTTTCGTCCGCGCCCCGGACGGGGGTGTCGCCGGGGGCGCCGGGGTGTCGGCGCCCGCCGTCGGCACCTGCGAACTGTGGGGCGTGGGCACGCGGCCCGCCTTCCGGGGCCGGGGCATCGCGTCCGCCGTGACCGCCGCCCTGACCGGGGCCATGTTCGAGCGGGGCGCGGAATCGGTGTGGCTGGAGTACTCCGGTGAGGGCTCCCGGCGGGTGTACGAACGGCTCGGCTACCAGCCGCGGGGCAACCGTCTCTACCTGGCGCTGGACGAGGAGCCTCAGGGCTGATCCGGCAACGACGGGCGGGCGTCGGCGACTTCGGCCGGCGCCCGCCCGTGGGTACTCCCGCGCGCGCCGGGGCTCAGGCCCGGCGGCCCCAGCCCTCGCGGTAGGCGCGCCAGTCCCCCGGCCGCGCGGCGAAGTCCACGTAGAGCGCGAGCCCGAAGCGGCCGCGGTCGCGGTCGGTCCTGCCCAGGCCCAGCCGGGCGCCGCGCACCGCGGCCCGCGCCGTCTCGGCGGCCTCCCGGTGCCCCCACTTGTTCTCGTGGTAGAAGGGCAGGCCCATCAGCAGATCCGTGCCGGGCGGGGTCGCTTCGAGGGCGAGTTCGGTCTGTTCGGCGACGTAACCGCCGTACAGGCTCTCCAGCGGCATCGCCGTGTCGTACGACATGACGGCGATCTGGTCGACGCGCCGGGCGACCTGGCCGAAGAACTCCTGCGTCCAGTACTTGGGGTGGCCGCTGACCGCGCCCATCACGGAGTGCAGCGCGGGCAGCGGGTCGATCTGGTGCGCGGCGACCGACAGCGGTACGTGCCGCTCGCCGGTGAGCTTCCGCAGGCCGTCGAGCAGCGCGAGGTAGTCCTTGTCGCCGGAGTGCACGGGTTCGAGGTCGTAGTGGAGGCCGCCGAAGCCCGCGTCGAGGACCTGGCGGGCGCTGCGCAGGACGGCCGTGCGGGTGGCCGCCTTCGACAGCCGCATGCCGTCGGGCGTCTCGGTGGCGAGGACGTCGCCGAGCCAGGCCTGCACCCGTACCCGGGGCAGCCGTTCACGCATCCCGTCGATGAGCCGACGGGCCTCGGGGTAGAGGGAGGCGGGCAGCGTCCCGTCGTGTTCGAGGGGCCCGGTGTGCACGTACACGTCGCGCAGGCCGGTGTCCTCGATCTGTGCGACGAAGGCGTCCAGGTCGGCGTCGGTCTTGCGGCCGTCCACCCACGCGTGCCCGATCCAGATCGCGTCGCGGCCCCGGGTGCGGGTGGACTCGCCGGGGTCGCCCGCGTAGGAGAAGCGCAGGTAGACGGCCGCGCTCAGGGCCGGTACGAGGAGGAGGACGGCGAGGCCGAGCGCGATCCACTTGGGTATGCGCAGCCTCCGGTGGCGCCACACGCGCAGGAACCGGTTGTCGCGGCCCGCCCCTTCACGGCGTCCCCCGCCCGCCGGGCCCTCGTCGACCTCCCGGCCGTCCCGTGGTCGTGCCGTCTCCAGGCCCATTCCGCGCCCCCCTCACCCCTGCCCCGGCCGGGGCAGGGGCACGCCGTGGCCGGGCGGCACGGACGGCCCCCGGCAAGGCGCTCAGATTAGACCAGCGGGCCAGGACGGCCCTGTCGCGGATCACTGCCCGGGGGCCGGGGGTCAGAACAGGCTCAGCAGCGCCTCGGTGGGATCGGCGATCTTCTCGTCCCCGTCGGGCAGGGCGAGTTCGAACCACACGGTCTTCCCGTGCGGGGTGCGGCGCGAGCCCCAGGACGCGGAGAGCAGGCCGACGAGCTGGAGGCCGCGGCCGCCCTCGTCGGTGTCGCGGGCGCGGCGCCTGCGCGGCTGGACGAGACCCGCGTCCCACACCTCGCACACCAGGGTGCGGTCCAGCAGGAGCCGCAGCCTTATCTCGCCCTCCCCGTAGCGCAGGGCGTTGGTCACCAGTTCGCTGACCAGCAACTCGGTGGTGTCGGCGAGGGCTTCGAGGTCCCAGTCGGCGAGCTGCGCGCGGGCGTACTCGCGGGCCCGGCCGACCGAACGCGGCTCCCTCGGCAGCGACCAGTCGCCCACGGCGTTGGCGGGCAGTCCCTTGACGCGGGCCATGAGCAGGGCGATGTCGTCCTCCCCGTGGTGCGTGTCGAGGCTGGTCAGGACGTGGTCGCAGGCGTCCTCCAGCGGCAGCGCCGGATCGGTGAGCGCGTTGCGGAAGGCCTCCAGGCCCTCGTCGAGCGGCTGGTGCCGGGACTCGACGAGCCCGTCGGTGTAGAGGGCGAGCAGCGCGCCCTCCGGCAGTTCGACGGTGACCTCCTCGAAGGGCTCCCCGCCGACGCCGAGCGGCATGCCCGGGGGCATGTCGAGGAGCAGCGCGGGCCGGTCGGCGCCGCCGGGTTCGAGGACGACCGGCGGCAGGTGACCGGCGTTGGCGAAGGTGCAGCGCCTGGTCACCGAGTCGTAGACGGCGTAGACGCAGGTCGCGAGGTAGACCTCGGCGAGGTCGGTGTCCTGGTCCTGGAGGGCGGCGCGCGTGGTCTGCTGCGGGGAGCCGAGTCCCTGCGCGATCTCGTCGAGGTGCGAGAGGACGTCGGCCGGTTCGAGGTCGAGCAGGGCCAGGGTCCGCACGGCGGTGCGCAGTTCGCCCATGGCGACGGCGGCCCGCAGTCCGCGCCCCATGACGTCGCCGACCACGAGGGCGGTGCGGTGGCCGGGCAGTTCGATGACGTCGAACCAGTCGCCGCCGACCTCGGTGGCGGTGGTGCCCGGCAGGTAGCGGCAGGCGATGTCGAGTCCGGCCGCCTCGGGGTCGCCCGGGGGCAGCAGGCTGCGCTGGAGGATGAGGGCGCGTTCGTGCTCGCGGCGGTACAGGCGCGCGTTGTCGATGAACACGGCGGCGCGCGTGGCGAGTTCCACGGCCAGTGCCCGGTCGCGTTCGCCGAAGGGTTCGCTGCCCTTGGTCCGGGCGAACTGCGCTAGCCCGACGACCTTGTCGTGCGCGACCATCGGCACGGCCAGGGTGGACTGGACGAGGTCGCCGTCCTTGCCGGGCAGCAGCCGGGGCCGGGCCGTGCGCAGGACCTCGGCGCGCGGCGAGCCGGAAGGGTAGCGGTGCACGGCCCCGACGCTCACGGAGGCGGCCCCGCCGTGGCCGGAACCCTGCCGTCCGGTCCCGCCCGGTTCGTGTGGATCACGCCCCTGCCGTCCGGCCCTGGCCCTGGCGTACGGGTCGGCGGGCCGCTGCGCTCCCTCGGTGCGCCGCCCGACGGTGAACGGGCCCGCCGGGGACGCGCTCCAGTCCTGGAGGCGCTCCTGGTCGCTGCGGGCGTCGGGCACGGACTCCACGGACTCCACGGACTCGCGGGCGGGGCCGGGCCCCGCGCCGTGCGGGAGGCCGGGGGCGCCGGTCACCTCGCCGGCGGACGGCGCCCCGGCAGCGTCCGTACGGTCGCGCTCGCCGCCCCTCTCCCCGGAGCCGCTGCGGCTCACGTCCCCGTTTCCGGCGTTTCCGATGTTTCCAACGTGTCCGGCGTTTCCGGCGTCCGCGCCGGTACGGGCCCCGGGGACCTGCGGGCGGTCGGGGACGGGGGGCGGGGCCTCGGGCTCGGGGGCCGTGCGCTCGCGCAGGAACGGCAGCAGGTCGGACACGGCGCTCGCGAAGGCGACCCGGCGCAGTTCCCCGCTGCCGTCGGTGAGGCCGGGGGCGCGGTCGTCGCCGGTCAGGAGCCCCTGGTAGAGGTCCACGGAGGCGAGGTCGCAGAAACCGGGGACGGCCACGTCGAGCAGTTCGCGCGCGGTGGTCTCCAGGTCGAGGGAGTTGCCGATGCGGGAGCCGGCCTCGTTGAGCAGGGCCAGGTTGCGGCGGGCACTCGCGGCCTCCCGGGCGGCGGCCTGCCTGCGGGTCACGTCGGTGGCGAGCGCGGCCACCCCGAGAGGCCGTCCCGAGCCGCCGTGCACGCGGTAGAGGTCGATCGACCAGTCGTGCCGGTCGCCGCCGCCCGGGACGCGTCCGGCGAGCGTCAGGTCGTTGAGCGCGCCGCCGCGTTCCAGGACGTGCCGCAGCGCGGCTTCGAGCCGGTCCGCCTCACCGCCGGAGAGGTAGTCGCGGGCGGTGCGGCCGCGATGCCCCTCGGGCCGCTCGCCGAACACGGAGGTGAACCGGTCGTTCACGCGCAGTACCCGCAGGTCGGTTCCGAAGAGCACGAAACCGAAGGGAGATTGGCCGAAAATCGCCTGCGAGGCGGCGAGGTCCGTCTCGATGCCGCGCAGCACCCGGACGTCCACGGCGATGCAGACGGCGGCGGGGTCGTCACGTTCCGTACGGGTCGGCATGACGTAGATCTCGGCGAGCCCGTCGACGGATCCGGCCGGGTCCGCGCGGTGCCCGTGGGCGGCGGGGGCCTGGGGGTCCGCGCTCATCCGGAAGGGGACGACGCCGGTCCACTCCTTGCCGTCCAGGATCTCGGCCATCTTGCGGTGGCCCCGCACCCGAAGCTCCGGGGGGACGAAGGCCTCGACGGGGTCACGGCCCACGACTTCCCCTGCGTCCACGCCGAACAGGCGCGCGGCGCGCTCGCTCCACTGGTCGACCGTCCCGTCGGGACCGATCGAGAAGGAGGCGACCTTGATGTAGTCGTAGATCGAGCCCGGTGGGCTGCTCTGCCACACGATGTCACCCGGCGCCCGCCCGGAGGCCGTCGCCTTCGCTGGTATATCGCTCACGCGAACCGTCCCCTCCAGCTCGCCGCGTCCGGAACCAGTACCGGCGGCGGCTTCCCGCAGTATCCAGCACCACGGGCCCGCACAAAACGGCGTTCACGATCACAGCACGATCTCGACGGTTTCCGGCCCGCCCCGGAATCCCTCCTGGAGATCGACGCTCCCTGTCTTCTAACCAGCGGCAACGCGTCTTAACCCGAAGGACGGCGGGACACCGGCGCGGCCCGTGTCACGACCGCCCCAAGGAGCCCGGACGGGACGCGGAAACCTGCCGCGGCACGCACAGGGAGCGCGCGGGGGGCGCGGCACGGCGCACAAGGAGGCACAAGGGGCACAGAGGTCACGACGGCACGGGCGGGTTCCGCGCCGCCCGGCCGGACACCAGGCGGCAGCCGCGGCGGTCACGCGCGGGCCCGCCCGGACACGGAGCGGCAGCCGCGGACGGAGACGCGCAGGCCCGGCCGGGGGGCGGGCGCTCAGGCCGGGACGGGCAGTTCGCACCACACGGTCTTGCCCCGGCCCTCGGGGGCGGCGTTGGTGCCCCAGCTGCGGGACTGCCTGCTCAGCAGGCGGATGCCCCGGCCGTGCTCGTCGTCGGGGTGGGCCGTGCGCTCGCGGGGCGCGTCCGGCACCGGGTCGGAGACCTCCACGAACAGGCACGATCTCCGCCTGCTGAGCCGGACCCCGATGGGGCCGTGGGCGTGGCGCAGGGAGTTGGTGACCAGCTCGCTGACGATCAGCACGGTGACGTCGGCCATCAGGGAGAGGTCCCAGTCGGCGAGCTGGGTCCGTACGACGCCCCTGGCCGCTCTCACCACCCCGGGATCAGCCGGAAAGGTCCATGCGGCACAGACGCCCTCGGTGTCGATCAAGCCGATCACTTCCCCAGAAGACCCTCAGCGGAGAACCTTTCAGGGCCATCAATAGCCCCATACCCGTCATTTCAGACTAATTACCCCCCGCTTGGCGGGCGGATGGCTCGAATGGCGCAGTGTGCGGGCTTCCGGCGGGCGGAGGGGGCGGCCGGGGGTCAGGCTGGGGACGTCTGTGCGTCCGCGCGCCGGAGCCCGGAGCAGCCCGGAGTCTCGTTTCACCACCCGGGCGAGTGGCCGCGCTCAGCCCCTCGTCAGCCCCTGCCAACCCTCGTCAGTCCTTGTCGGCCCTTACCGGCCTTACCGGCCCTACCGGCCTTGTCAGCCCTTGAAGGACCATTCCTCACCGGCCGGGACGTGCTCTTCCGGGGCGGGCAGCCGGCGGGCCGCCTCGATGACGGCCGGGCGGTCCTGGTCGAGCCAGTCCACGGACCAGATCTCCCCGGCACCGAGCCAGCGCAGTTCGTCGTGGTCCTCCAGCGGTTCGGGGGCGGGCTGTCCGGGCAGCGGGCGGGCGGCCCAGACGTGCAGCACGTACCCCGGCTTGAGCGGCCATCGCCCCGGGAGCGGTTCGAGCGCCTCGGTCTCGACGCCGAGTTCCTCGCGCAGCTCGCGGACGAGCGCCTGCTCGGGCAGTTCCCCGGGTTCGACCTTGCCGCCGGGCAGCTCCCAGCGCCCGGCCAGCTCCGGCGGGGCGCTGCGGCGGGCGGCGAGCAGCCGCCCGGCGTCGTACAGAGCGGCCCCGACCACCACGATCTCCTGAGTCATGAAACGGACCCTAAGGGCTGTCCCGCAATTCCTGGTGGATCAGCGCACGGCGTCAGATGCGGTGCATCGCAAGGCGGAGAAGCGCCCGCATACTGGATGTATTCG